>NZ_LLZI01000265.1 GCF_001509485.1 Streptomyces sp. NRRL F-4489 | reverse complement strand
CTCACACCCCTCACAGCCCCCCGCCGCCGCGCCCCGCATCCTCCGGCCCGTACGACGACGTAACGCTCACCGAGCCGCCCCCGCCCAGCCCCCGGGCCGGGCCCTGGCAGCCCTGGGCCGCCGCGATGCCCAGCGCCACCAGCAGCGTCACCACCACGAACACCACCACCCGCTGCCGCAGCAGCCGCCGGTCCGGGCCCGGCCGCCGGGCACCGGAGCCCGTACGCACCGGGCCGCGCGAACCGTTTCGCCCCGTGGGCCGGGACGCCGGGCCCCGGCCGCCCGCTCGCCCGCCGGTCCGCGGGTTCGCCCCCGACGCCGGGCCCTGCGGCCGCGCCGCGTCCCGCGCCGCCGGCGGCCGGGCCGGCCGGGGACGCGGCGCGGGCGTACCCGCCGCCCCCCGCTCGGTGCGCTGGCGCGCGTACTCCTCGGCCCGCTCCCCGGTCGGCCGGCCCCCCGGCCCGCGCTCGGCGCGCCCCCAGCCCCCGGAGCCGTCCTCCCACGCCCCGCCCGACAGGCCGTGCGCCTCCCGGGCCGCGATCTCCTTCAGCCGCAGCGACAGCGACAGCGTGCTCGGCCGGTCCGCCGGATCCTTGGCCAGGCACGCCGCGAGCAGCGGCGCCAGCGCGTCCGGCACCCCGGCCAGCTGCGCCTCCTCGTGGACGACGCGGTAGAGCATGACCTCCGAACTGCCCTGCCCGAACGGCGAGTCCGCGGTACAGGCGTACGCCAGCGTGGCGCCCAGCGAGAAGATGTCGGTGGCCGGCGTCACCGCCGCGCCGCGCACCTGCTCCGGCGCCAGGAAGCCGGGCGAGCCCACGGCCGTCCCGACGTGCGTCAGCGTGCTGGCGCCGGTCGCCCAGGCGATCCCGAAGTCGATGATCCGCGGCCCCTTGGGGGACAGCAGGATGTTGGACGGCTTCAGGTCCCGGTGCACCACACCCGCGTCGTGGACGGCCAGCAGCCCCTCGGACAGCGCGGCCCCGATGGCGGCCACCTGCGCGGGGGAGAGCGGGCCCTCCTCGTTCACCTTGTCGTGCAGCGACGGGCCGGGGACGTACTGGGTCGCGAACCACGGGCGGTCGGCGTCCAGATCGGCCGCCACCAGGCGCGCCGTGCAGCCGCCGCGGATCCGCCGGGCGGCCGAGACCTCGCGGGCGAACCGCGACCGGAACTCCTGATCCTCCGCCAGGTCCGGCCGGATCACCTTCAGCGCGACCCGCTGGCCGCGCTTGTCGGAGCCGAGATAGACCACGCCCATCCCGCCCGCGCCGAGCCGGCGGTGCAGCCGGAACGAGCCGACGACACGCGGGTCCTCGCGTCGGAGCCGCATCATCGCCATGTCCGTCCCCTGCCTGCGGTGGGGAGGCCCCACTCCGCTCAACCGTCTGACGTGGCACAGCTTACGGATTGCCGGCTCGCTGTGCTGAGAGGCCGCGCATGCGTCGGCAACCGGATTACCGGCGGCCGCCCCGATCCCCGCCGCACGGAGGCAAATCGCCCCGCCCACCGCACCGGATACCCGCACCGAACCCCAAAGATCCTGCCCCCAGCGGACTTTGACGCTGCGAAAGGTGCGGCCGCTCCGGCCCGGTGCCCCGCGCCCGCGACCGGGCCGCCGCCCGCAGGCTCCCGTCCGGTGGCGGAGCACCCCAAGTGATCGAAGTCACCGTTTCGGCACCTCGCACCGGATAACGCCCCGCCGCCCGCGTGCTCCGCCCCGTACGCGGTCCCCAGCACAGCCCCGCGCGCCCGCCCCGGACTCCGCGCGCCCCTGTCAGGGATCTCCCTGGGTTCGGAGCCCGCTCTCTCCACCCAGGGGAGTAGGCCGGGCCCCGCCCGTCATCCTCCCGGAGGCCGCAAGGCGGTACGACGGCATGACGCCCGACCGCCCCCGGTCCGCCTAGCCTTGAGGTCAAGCGGCGGGCGCAGCACTCGTCCCCCGAGGTCAGACGCCCGCCGCCCTGGACCACGACAGGAGCAGGGGCGATGGCGCGCAGCATGGAAAGGACGGCGTTCGGGGCGCGGGGCCGCAGGGCCACCGCGGCGCTCGGCCGCCGCCCCTCCGGCACCCGCCATCCCCTCATAGCGGTGGCCATGGCGGTGCCGCTGGCGTTCCTCCTGGCCGTGGTCTTCGGCGGCTGGGAGGCCGTCGTCACACAGGCGTCGTCCGTGGCCGGAATGCTGGGGCGCTGAGCGGGCGCCCCGGTCCCGGGAGAGCGGCCCGGGACGGGGGACCTCCGGCCGGAAACCCCGTGGGGACGGGGGTGCGGCGGACGGCACGAGTGGCCGGGCATCTGGGGAGATGCCCGGCCATCGGGCGTTTACGGGGAAGTGCCCGGCCATCGGGCTTTTACGGGAGGCGCCCGGCCGAAGTGCCCGGCCGCGCTCAGCAGTTGGCCGCGGGCACGGAAACGACCGAGGGCCGGAGCATCGGCTCCGGCCCTCGGCCTTGCGTGTGGACGATACTGGGATTGAACCAGTGACCTCTTCCGTGTCAGGGAAGCGCTCTCCCGCTGAGCTAATCGTCCTCGGGACCGCGGATCTCGCATGATCACCGCGGGCACTGCGTGCGCGATACTGGGATTGAACCAGTGACCTCTTCCGTGTCAGGGAAGCGCTCTCCCGCTGAGCTAATCGCGCTGGGACCCGGCTGCCCGGGTCAGTGGACGATACTGGGATTGAACCAGTGACCTCTTCCGTGTCAGGGAAGCGCTCTCCCGCTGAGCTAATCGTCCTTGGAGGTGGAGACGGGATTTGAACCCGTGTAGACGGCTTTGCAGGCCGTTGCCTCGCCTCTCGGCCACTCCACCAGGAGTGTGCGGGGGGCTCGGGATGATCCCCCACATCGAGCGGACGACGAGACTCGAACTCGCGACATCCACCTTGGCAAGGTGGTGCTCTACCAACTGAGCTACGTCCGCGGGCGGCTCTCCCGGACTGCTCCGGGAAGCTCCCTGGCCTCCGGGGCGCTTCCGCGTCCCGGCGACGTGTTGAACTCTAGCGGATTCCCGGGCCAGTACAAAAACGCGTTTGTGCAGCGTGCTGCGGTGCCCGCTCGGCCCGGGCGCCGGGCGGTGCCCCGCCATAGACTCACTGACGTGCACGATTTCGCTCCGATGGCCCGCTTCGGGGGCCTCATAGCCACCGACCTGCGGGATGTGACCAGTGATCCCGCGGCCCTGGATTCCGCGGGCTGGTGGGCGGTGACCGCCGATTTCGAGGGCGGTCTGGTGTGCGCCCGCTTCGGCGACGTACGCCCCGCGACCCCGGCGGACGGCCCGGGGCCCGGCGCCTGGCGCGGCCCCGCCCCGGGCGACTGGCGCAGCTCGCTGGACCGCGCCGCCTATACGGACGGCGTGCGCCGTATCCGGGCGCACATCGCGGCCGGCACGGTCTACCAGGTCAACCTCTGCCGGGTCCTGTCCGCGCCGCTGCCCGACCCCGGCCGCGCCGACGTGGCGGCCCTCTCCGCCGTACTGGCCCGCGGCAACCCCGCGCCTTATGCCGGAACGATTCGCCTGCCCGCGCACGGCGTCGAGATCGCCACCGCCTCACCGGAGCTGTTCCTGCGCCGGGACGGCCGCACCGTCGAGTCAGGCCCGATCAAGGGCACCGGGCGCACCGCCGCGGACCTCTCGGCGAAGGACCGGGCGGAGAACGTGATGATCGTGGACCTCGTACGCAACGACCTCGGCCGGGTCTGCGCCACCGGCTCGGTCACCGTCCCCGCGCTGTGCGCCGTCGAGGAGCACCCCGGCCTCGTCCACCTCGTCTCCACCGTGCGCGGTGAACTGGACGGGACCCACGAGGAGACTGCCTGGGCGGAGCTGCTCGGCGCCACCTTCCCGCCCGGCTCGGTCACCGGCGCCCCCAAGTCCAGCGCCCTGCGGATCATCGGGGAACTGGAGACCGCGCCGCGCGGCCCGTACTGCGGCGGCATCGGCTGGGTCGACGCCGACCGCCGCACCGGCTGGCTCAACGTCGGCATCCGCACCTTCTGGATCGACCGGACCGCCCCCGGCGGACCGGAGCTCCGCTTCGGTGCCGGGGCCGGGATCATCTGGGACTCCGACCCGGAGCGGGAGTGGGCGGAGACCGAGTTGAAGGCGCGCCGACTGCTCGCGGTAGCGTCCGGAGAGCACGAAGTGAGCGGAGGAACCAAGCGATGAAGATCTGGCTGGACGGGGCACTGCGGGACACCGAGGACGCCCGCGTCTCGGTCTTCGACCACGGCCTGACGGTCGGCGACGGGGTCTTCGAGACCGTCAAGGCCGACCGCGGACGGGCCTTCGCCCTCACCCGCCACCTGGAGCGGCTGGCCACCTCCGCGCGCGGCCTGGGCCTGCCCGAGCCCGACCTCGACGAGGTGCGGCGCGGCTGCGCGGCCGTCCTGGACGCCAACCCGATGGAGCTGGGCCGGCTGCGGATCACGTACACCGGCGGGGTCTCCCCGCTCGGCTCGGACCGCGGCGACGCCGGCCCCACCCTGGTCATCGCCGTCTCCGCGACCACCCGCCGCCCGGACACCACCGCCGCCGTCACCGTCCCCTGGACCCGCAACGAGCGCGGCGCGCTGGCCGGCCTGAAGACCACCTCGTACGGCGAGAACGTCGTCGCGCTGGCCCGCGCCCGCGAACAGGGCGCCTCCGAGGCGCTGTTCGCCAACACCGCCGGCGCGCTGTGCGAGGGCACCGGCTCCAACGTCTTCGTCGTCCTGGACGGGGAACTGCACACGCCGCCGCTGGCCTCCGGCTGCCTGGCCGGGATCACCCGCGCCCTGACCATCGCCTGGGCCGGCGCCAAGGAGACCGACCTGCCGCTGGCGGCCCTGGAGAGCGCCGAGGAGATCTTCCTGACCTCCACCCTGCGCGACGTCCAGGCCGTCACGCGGATCGACGGCCGCCAACTCCCGGACGCGCCGGGCCCGGTGACCGCCGAGGCGATGCGGATCTTCGAACGGGAAGCGGCCGCGGACTCCGACCCGCGCTGACGATGCGGACTTCGACCCGCGCTGGTGATGACGGGCCCGCGGCGGGCGAGTAGAAAGTCCTCGTGACCACTACGCTGCGCCCCGCGGGCCCCGAGGTACGCCACGCCGACGGCCGCCGGTCCCGCCCCTACGACATCTGCGTCAACAGCCGCCGGGTCGGCGGGATCCAGCTGGCCACGGACGCCCGCTTCGGGCCCGCCGCGGGCCGGATCGAGGCCCTGGCGGTGGACGCGCCCGACCGGCACCGCGGCCGCGCCACGGTCGCCGCGCTGGCCGCCGAGGAGGTGCTGCGCGGCTGGGGCTGCCGGCAGATCGAACTGACCGTGCCGGCGGACGCGGAGGCCGCGGTACGGCTCGCGGCGGCCCTGGGCTACACCGAACGCAGCCGCGTCCTGGCCCGGGCCCTGACCCGCCCCGGGCCCCTCCCCGACGGCAGCGCCGACCGGCCGATGGCCGCGGAGGCGTACCCGGCCTGGCGGGACGCCGCGATCGCCGAGCACATCCGGCGGGAGACCGCCCAGGGGATGCCCCGGGAACGCGCCGAGTGGTCCTGCCCGGCGAAGCACGACGCGCTGCTGCCCGATGGCGCGGCCACCCCGGGACACGTCCTGCGGGTGCTCGCCCACGAGGGCGCCGACGTCGGCACCCTCTGGCTCGCCCTGCGGCTCCCGGGGCAGCCCGGCGGCTACGCCATGGATGTGCGGGTGGCGCCCGAGTACCGGGGCGCGGGGCACGGCCGGAGCCTGATGCTGGTCGCGGAGCGCGAGACCCTGGCCGCGGGCCGCGCCTCCCTGGCGCTCAACGTCTCTCCGGACAACGCCCCGGCGCTCGGCCTGTACCGCTCGCTGGGCTACCAAATCAGCGCGTACCGGCTGTGGAAGCCGATCCTGTGACCGCCGGCTGACGTCCGGGACCGGGCGCGGACGGACCGGCGCGCGGGGCGGTACGGGGACGCGGGGTGCGGGGCCGTCAGCCCGCCGTGGAGCCGTCGCCGGCCAGCAGCCGGTCGGTGATCTCCTCGATCCGGGCCCGCAGGCCCTCCTGGCTCTTGCCGCCGTCCAGCCGCTCGCCGCCGATCACATACGTCGGGGTGCCGGTCACCCCGATCGCCTTGCCCTCGGCCTCGTCCGCGTCCACCGCCAGCAGGTGCCGCCCGTCGATCAGCGCGGTGTCGATCTCCTCGGCGTCCAGCCCCAGCTTCCCGGCGACGTCCAGCAGCACCTTCTCGCCGCCCTTGCCCAGCTCCTCGGCGCGGGCCAGCACGGCTTCGGCGTACGGCCAGCCCTGCCCCTGCCCGGCGGCCTCCTCGGCGGCCTGGGCGGCCGCGTAGGCGTGCTTGTGCTTGGCCAGCGGGAAGTGCCGCAGCCGGATCTCCAGCCGGTCGCCGTAGCGCTCGCGCAGCGCCCGGACGTCCGTCAGGGCGGTGGCGCAGTCGGAACACTGCAGATCGCACCACACGTCGAGGACGGGGCGGGCGGGACCGGTGGGGCCGGGGGCGGCGGATGCGTTCATGGGGCCAAGTCTTCCAGCCCGCCGTACCGGGGACGAACCCGGACCTGGGGAGGAGGGCGACCCGGAGATCTCCCTGATGTCGCGGCCGGAGCGTGGTCCGGCGGGGCCGGAGCGGGCAGGATGGAGGAGGAGAGCGCGACGGCCGCTCGTTCCCTTCGACCGGCAGGAGGACCGGATGCTGACCTCGACAGTCTGTGCCGCGGTGTCGGCAGCGGGCCTGGGCATCGCCGCGCTGACCGCCTACCGCAAGCGCTTCCTGGCCGCGACGCGGATCGCCGCCTTCGCGCTGATCCCGGTCGGGCTGGTGATGACCGGCGTGGTCGACTGGGTGACGAGCATCGTCTTCAAGCCCACCGTCTGGGCCGGCTTCGGGGTGCTGGCGCTCTCCGCGCTGCTGTTCGCCATCGGCCGGTTCGCGGAGCGCCGCCGCGGGATATCCGGCCGCCGGGAGCGCCGGGCCGCGTCGGGCCCGGGGACGCAGGCGGTGGCCCCGGCCGCCTCCGCGCCGTCCCTCGGCGCCGGCCGGAAGGCCCCGAAGAGCACGCCGGCCCCGGGTGCGGAGGTTGCCCCCAAGGATGACTTCTCGGACATCGAAGCGATCCTGAAAAAGCACGGGATCTGATGAACTCCCGCTGCTGAGAGGCGTATTGCGTCCTCCGGGACGATCATCCGCGCGATGATGCGCGCGAGATGAACGATGAGTGCGCCCTCGCCCAGGACGACGCCCCGTCCCCCGAACCGCGCGGCTGCCTGTTCGCGCTGTCCCAGCCGCCCCTGATGCTCTTCCTGACCATCATCGGCCTGCTGCTCCTCCTAGGCGCGGTACACGACCTCTACATCCTGTGACCGCCGCCGGCGCGGCCCCTGCCGCCCGCCGGCCGGTCAGCCCGCGGCCTCCCGCCGCCGGGCGCGGTACGCCGCGACGTGCAGCCGGTTCCCGCAGGTCCGGCTGTCGCAGTAGCGCCGCGAGCGGTTGCGGGAGAGGTCCACGAAGGCGTACCGGCAGTCCGGCGCCTCGCAGCGCCGCAGCCGCTCGCGCTCCCCGGCGACGAGCAGGAAGGCCAGCGCCATCCCGCCGTCGGCGGCCAGGTGGTCGGCCACCGAGGCGCCGGGCGCGAAGTAGTGGACGTGCCAGTCGTAGCCGTCGTGGTCGGTGAGCTGCGGAGTGGTGCCCGCCGAGGCGACCAGCGCGTTCAGCCGCGCGGCCGCGGTGCGGTCGTCGCCGGCCGCGAAGATCTCGGCGAACCGCGCGCGCAGGGCCCGGACGGCCGCGAGGTCGCCCGGCCCGAGGTCGCCGACGCCGCTGATCTCGTTGCGCCGGACGAAGTCCGCCAGGGCCGCGAGGTCGGTCAGGGTGTCCGGGGCGCCCGGGGCCTCGCCCTCGGGCGCGCTGTTCAGCAGGTCGACGACCGAGTCCAGCGCGCACCGGGTGTCATGGGTGATCATCACGGTTCCGCTCCCTGGCCGGGTCGGGGCCGGCCGCGGCCGCCCCGGAGTCGTTGGCGCATGGTCGCCGACTCTAAGGGGTGTCCGCAAATTCCCGCCCGCCGTCCGGCGCCCGGCCCGCCTTCCGGGCGGACGGCGGGACTTCGCGGACACCCCATGGCGCCTGGGACACGCCTCGGCGCCGCCTCCGCGATGGGTCCGCGGCGGCGGCGCCGGAGCGTGCCGTGTGAACTTGTCGGTCCTGCGCCGTCTCCCCGAGTCGGACGGTCGCAAGTGTGAGCGGGTTGATGCGGTGGGTGTGCGTACTGCGTCTCAGCTCTCCGCCAGGATGTGGGACAGCTCGGTGTCGAGATCGAAGTGCCGGTGCTCCGTACCGGGCGGTACGGCGGCATCCGTCCGCTTCAGGAACGATTCCAGTGCCCGCGCCGGGGCTTCCAGGAGGGCTTCCCCCTCCGGGGAGCTCAGGGCGATGCAGACCACGCCCTGCCCATGGCTCCGGGACGGCCAGACGCGGACGTCTCCGGTGCCCGTGGGCCGGTGCAGACCCTCGGCGAGGAGGTCGCGGGCGAAGACCCACTCAACCGTTTCCTCGGCTCCGGTGTGGAAGGTGGCATGCACGGCGTAGGGATCGGCCGTGTCATACCGCAGGCCCGCGGGTACAGGCAGTGAGGACTCGCTCGACACAACGAGGCGCAGGTGCAGCTCGCAGCTGACCGTGGTGTTCATAAGCGCCAGGGCCTTTCGCTCAGTGTGCGCTCGGGGATTCGCACGTCGGCGAAATCGACATGCCACCTACGGTGCCGTTGTAAACCCCTCTGACGGTTTTGGGTGGCTTCAGGTACCTCTTACGGCGGATTGCGAGATCGTCCCCGGCGGTATTCCGGCCAACGGGATCCATCCGCTGCGCGGTCGCTATGAATACGCAGAGTAAGGGAGGTGGGAGGGGTTGGCGGTGATCTCCGTGCGCTCGGCGTGCCGGGCCGGGACGCCGAGCGCACGGTGCGCGGGGGCCGCGGACGCGGAGATCGTTCGGGCCCGGCCGTTCGTGCCGGGGCGGAGGCGCGGAATCCGGTCGCGGGATCCGGCCCGGGTCCCGCCGCCGTGGTCGGGAGCGCCTCCGACGTGCGGTAATGTTGGCGGTGCGCCCGGGCGATTAGCTCAGTGGGAGAGCGCTTCGTTCACACCGAAGAGGTCACTGGTTCGAACCCAGTATCGCCCACCCCGGACGGCGGCCCGGAGACCCAAGTCTCCGGGCCGCCGCGTTTGTTGGGGCATGTCCCGGCCCGCCGCGGCGCACACTGGGATCATGCCCGCCCCGACCGGCCGCACGGGCCGCCTGCACCGCTACCGCTTCCGCAGCGTCTGGCTCCTGCCCGCCCCGCCCGCCGTCGTCTACGCCGTACTGGAGCGGGGCGAGGCGTATCCGTGCTGGTGGCCGCAGGTGCGCGAGGTCACCCCGCTCGATGATCGCAGCGGTGCCGCGCGGTTCCGCTCCGTCCTGCCGTACGAGCTGGCCGTGGTGGCGACCGAGACCCGGCGGGACCCGGGGGCCGGGGTGCTGGAGACCGCGCTGCGCGGCGATCTGGAGGGCTGGGCGCGCTGGACGGTGCGGCCGGGGGCCGGCGGCACCCGGGCCGTCTTCGAGCAGGACGTGGAACTGTGCAAGCCCGCGCTGCGGCGGTGGGCGCTGCCCGCGCGGCCGCTGTTCCGGCTCAATCACGCGCTGATGATGCGGGCCGGGCGGCGCGGGCTGGCGGCCTGGCTGGCCCGCGGCTGACGGCGGCCGGGACAGGAATTTGATGGAAGGGCCCGGCGGCCTGTATCGTTCACGTCGTTCGCGGGGGAAACCCCGCCGGAACCCGGGCGATTAGCTCAGTGGGAGAGCGCTTCGTTCACACCGAAGAGGTCACTGGTTCGAACCCAGTATCGCCCACCGGGATCACGGACCGGGCCGCTGAAAAGGCGGCCCGGTCCTTTTCGTTGGCGGTGCGGGGGAGTTGGGGGCCGCAAGGGCACGGGGCGTGGAAAGGGAATTTCGTTTCCTTTTCCGGGGTGGCGGCCTGGAAAGCGCCGGCGGAATGCCGGACGGGGGATACCGCGGGGAATCAGGCGGCGGCGGGGAGTTCCGGCCGCAGCGGCCAGTGCGGGTCGACGGGCTCGGGGGTGCCGCTGCGGGCGAACCACGCCTGGAGCCCGCGCGCCTGGGCCGCGTACCAGACCGCCTGGCGGGTGTGGAGTTCGGCCGGCCGCAGGCCCGCCAGCCGGTCGGCGAAGCGGTGGCCCAGCTCCCGCACCACCCGCAGCGCGGCCAGCGCGTCGGCGGCCGCCTCGTGCGCGTCGGCCAGCTCGACCTCGTAGTGCGCGCACAGGTCCGTCAGGGTGCGGCGGCCCTTGCGGTAGCGGTCCAGGTGCTTGTCCAGGACGCGCGGGTCGAGGACGTGCAGCGGGCCGGCGGCCAGATACGCGTCCAGCGAGCGGGCGCGGTGGCGCTTCAACTCGCGGTCCAGCAGCGTGAGATCGAACGGCGCGTTCATCACCACCAGCGGGCGGCCGGCCACCGCCTGGGCCGCCAGGGCGCGCGCCACCTCCTCCATCACCGGCGCCGGCCAGCGGCCGTGCAGCGCGAGGTGCTCGGCGGTCAGACCGTGCACCGCGGTCGCCGCCTCCGGTATCTCCACCCCGGGATTGACCAGCCAGCGGGTGACCCTGGGGGCGGCGCGCGGGGTCTCCTGGACCACCAGCGCGGCGGAGACGATGCGGTCCCGCTCGACGTCGACGCCCGTCGTCTCGGTGTCGAAGGCGGCCAGCGGACCCTCATACCAGCGCGGCATCCCAACTCCTCGCGGTCGTACGGAGGATGACGGCACGCGTCACCCGAGCTGGTGATACCCGACCCGGGGACGGCTCGAACCGCCCTTGTTTGCGGGGGACTTGACGGGGAGACAACCACAGGGACGGGCCGGTGCAGCGCCCGGTCCGGCGGCCGCGTCCACCGCCCCCCGTCGCCCGGACGCATCGATCGGCACGGCCCGGAAGGCACCGCGATGACGCTCGCGCAGCCCGAACCGGGCGGGCTGCCCCCGGCGCACCGCGGCCGTCCCCAGCCCGCCGCCACCCCGCAGCGCGGCGGACTGGCCACCACCGCCTGCATGGAGACCCTCCAGGTCGGCTATCTGCACGCGGTGGCCGCCGCCTCCGGCTGCTCGCTGGCCCAGCCCTTCCCGGACAACGGCATCGACTGGCACCTCAGCCACGCCGCGCCCGGCCACACCGTCGACGACGAGGTGACCATCAAGGTGCAGCTCAAGTGCACGTACCAGACCGCCCCGCGGCCGCCCGGCCCGACCTTCGGCTTCACCCTCGACAACGACCACCTGGTGAAGCTCGCCCGTACGCCGGTGGCGGTGCACAAGATCCTCGTGGTGATGCTCGTCCCGAGGGACCCCGACGACTGGCTGCGGGCCGGCCCCGACCGCCTCGAACTCCGGCACTGCTGCTACTGGATCAACCTCGCCGGCCACCCGGTGACCGGCCGGCGCAGGACCACCGTGCGGATCCCGACCACGCGGATCTTCGACGACCGGGCGCTGCGCGCCATCATGGCGCGGGTCGGCGCCGGAGGGAGACCCTGATGGACCGGCCGACCGACGACTACGGCACCCGGCCGCCGGACCCCGCCCGGCTCGACCCGGCGGTGCTCGGCGCCCTGCTGGCCCGGCACGGCTGGCGCCGGCGCGGCGGCGCGGCCGGCCGGTACGCCCGCTGGACCCCGCCCGACGGCGCGGCCGGCACCAGCCTGCTGGTGCCGCACGACCGCCGCTTCCCCGACAGTGCCGAGCTGCTGGCCGAGGCGGTGGCGGCGCTGGAGCGCAGCGGTACGCCCTCGGCCCGCGAGGTGCTGGTGGCGCTCGCGGTGCCCAGCGACGAGGTCCGCCTGGAGCGCGAGGTGCCCGAGGGCGGCCCCGGCGGCGCGCGCTGGGACGCCCAGGAGCAGCTGCGCGCGGCGGCCCGGGCGCTGCTGACCGCCGGGGCGCTGGGCCGCTGCGCGCGGGCCGGCTACTACGGCGCCCGCTACCAGCGGCGGGCCGAGGCGTTCCTGGGGCAGGTGCTGGTCGGGCCGGCGCCGTCCGGGCGGCACCTGGCCGCGTTCGTCCCCGTAGCGGCCGGGCGCCCGGTGGCCGCCGGGCTCCAGCGGGCGCTGCACGCGGCCCGGGACGCCACCGACTACCAGCGCGCCACCGGCGGGCTGGACGCGTTCGACGCGGCCGTCGGGCTCGGCGTCTGCCACGAGCTGGCGCAGGCGCTGATCGCGCTGGTGCGCGGCGCGGAGAGCGTGCGGATCTCCCTGGCCTGGGCGCCCGCGGCCGGCCCGCCGCCCGGCTGCGCCGCCCGCCCCGAACCGGTCGCCTTCTCGCCCGGCGACCTGCCCGCGCTCCAGCAGGCCGCGCGGCGCTACGTCCGGGCCGAGCCGTCGCTGCCGGTCCGGGTCACCGGCACCGTCGTACGGCTGCGCCGGGAGCGGCCGGACGGGCCCGGGGTGGTGCGGCTGCGGGTGCTCGCCGGGGCCGATGTGGGGCAGGTCCGGGTCGCGCTGGGGGACGGGGACTACCGCACGGCCGGCCAGGCGCATCTGGCCGGGCTGCCGGTGCGGGTCAGCGGCCGGCTGGAGAGCCGGGGCGGCTTCCGGCGGATCACCGGCGCCCGGGACGTCGCGCCCGTCGCGGCCGATCCGGCCGACCGGGACCGGCTGCTGAAGGCCCTGTGGGACGGCTCGGGGGAGGCGGGGGAGGGCGGATTCGGGGACGGCGGGCACGGCTGCGGCACCGCGCCGCCGGACGTCTGAGCGGGAGCCGGGAACGCGTTTCGCGGTGCGGTCCCGCGGCTCGGTACGATTCGGGGGCGCAGCAAACGCTGCCGCGAGGAAGACATGAGTCAGGAGAGACCGGTGTCAGACGTCCGTGTGACCGTCCAACGCGATTCCGAGCGGGAAGAACGCGTGGTGACCACGGGCACTACGGCCGCCGACCTCTTCCAGGGGGAGCGCAGCGTCGTGGCCGCGAAGGTGGCCGGCGAACTGAAGGACCTCGCCTACGAGCTGGCCGACGGCGACGAGGTCGAGCCCGTCGAGATCACCTCCGAGGACGGCCTGAACATCCTGCGCCACTCCGCCGCGCACGTCATGGCGCAGGCGGTCCAGGAGCTCTTCCCGGAGGCCAAGCTCGGCATCGGCCCGCCGATCAAGGACGGCTTCTACTACGACTTCGACGTCGAGAAGCCCTTCCACCCCGACGATCTCAAGCGCATCGAGAAGAAGATGCAGGAGATCCAGAAGCGCGGCCAGAAGTTCGCCCGCCGCCCGGTGACCGACGAGGAGGCCCGCGCCGAGCTGGCCGGCGAGCCGTACAAGCTCGAACTGATCGGCCTCAAGGGCTCCGCCGCGGACGCCGCCGAGGGCGCCTCCGCCGAGGTCGGCGCCGGCGAGCTGACGATCTACGACAACCTCGACGCCAAGACCGGCGAGCTGTGCTGGAAGGACCTCTGCCGCGGCCCGCACCTGCCCAGCACCCGGCACATCCCGGTCTTCAAGCTGATGCGGTCGGCCGCCGCGTACTGGCGCGGCAGCGAGAAGAACCCCCAGCTCCAGCGGATCTACGGCACCGCCTGGCCGACCAAGGACGAGCTGAAGGCGTACCTGGACTTCCTCGCCGAGGCCGAGAAGCGCGACCACCGCAAGCTCGGCGCCGAGCTGGACCTCTTCTCCGTCCCCGAGCAGATCGGCTCCGGCCTGGCCGTCTTCCACCCCAAGGGCGGTGTGGTCCGCCGCGTGATGGAGGACTACTCGCGCCGCCGCCACGAGGAGGAGGGCTACGAGTTCGTCTACACCCCGCACGCGACGAAGGGGAAGCTCTTCGAGACCTCGGGCCACCTGGACTGGTACGCCGACGGCATGTACCCGCCCATGCAGCTCGACGAGGGCGTGGACTACTACCTCAAGCCCATGAACTGCCCGATGCACAACCTGATCTTCGACGCGCGCGGCCGCTCGTACCGCGAACTGCCGCTGCGCCTCTTCGAGTTCGGGACGGTGTACCGGTACGAGAAGTCGGGTGTGGTGCACGGCCTGACCCGCGCCCGCGGCTTCACGCAGGACGACGCGCACATCTACTGCACCCGCGAGCAGATGGCCGACGAGCTCGACAAGACGCTCACCTTCGTGCTCAATCTGCTGCGCGACTACGGTCTGGACGACTTCTACCTGGAGCTGTCCACCAAGGACGAGACCAAGTTCGTCGGCTCGGACGAGGTGTGGGAGGAGGCCACCGAGACGCTGCGCCAGGTCGCGGACAAGCAGGGCCTCCCGCTCGTCCCGGACCCGGGCGGCGCGGCCTTCTACGGCCCGAAGATCTCCGTCCAGACCAAGGACGCGATCGGCCGCACCTGGCAGATGTCGACGATCCAGCTCGACTTCAACCTCCCGGAGCGCTTCGACCTCGAATACACCGCGGCGGACGGCAGCAAGCAGCGGCCGGTCATGATCCACCGCGCGCTGTTCGGGTCGATCGAGCGGTTCTTCGCGGTGCTGCTGGAGCACTACGCGGGCGCCTTCCCGGCGTGGCTGGCGCCGGTGCAGGCCACCTGCATCCCGATCGGCGACGCGCACGTGGAGTACCTCCAGGACTTCGCGGCGGACGCGAAGAAGAAGGGCCTGCGGGTGGAGGTCGACGCCTCCTCGGACCGCATGCAGAAGAAGATCCGCAACGCCCAGAAGTCCAAGGTGCCGTTCATGATCATCGTCGGGGACGACGACATGAACGCGGGCACGGTGTCGTTCCGCTACCGCGACGGTTCGCAGGAGAACGGCATCCCGCGCGACCAGGCCATCGCGAAGCTGGTCGATGTGGTGGAGCGCCGGGTCCAGGTCTGACACGGACGGTGTGCGAGGGGCGGTCCCGCCGGGGCCGCCCCTCGCCGCTTCACCGTCCGGGCCGGGAGAATATGCTTCGGACCATGACGAGTGAGCCGGAACAGCAGATCGGAGTCGGGACGCAGGACGCCTTCCAGCGCCTGTGGACGCCCCACCGGATGGCGTACATCCAGGGGGAGAACAAGCCGAGCGGCCCGGGGGCCGGCGACGGCTGTCCGTTCTGCGCCATTCCCGCGAAATCGGACGTGGACGGTCTGGTGATCGCCCGCGGCAGGCACGTCTACGCGGTGCTGAATCTTTACCCGTACAACGGCGGGCACCTCATGGTGGTGCCGTTCCGGCACGTCGCGGACTACACCGAGCTGGACGCGTCGGAGACCGCGGAGCTGGCCGACTTCACCAAGCGGGCGATGGTGGCGCTGCGCACGGCGTCCGGGGCGCACGGCTTCAACATCGGGATGAACCAGGGCGCGGTCGCCGGGGCCGGTATCGCCGCCCACCTCCACCAGCACGTCGTGCCCCGCTGGGGCGGCGACACCAACTTCATGCCGGTGGTCGGGCACACCAAGGTGCTGCCCCAACTCCTCGCCGACACCCGGGCGATGCTCGCCTCCGCCTGGCCCGAGTGAGGATGCGGCGCGCCGGGTGAACGGGGCGACACGCACCCGGATGAATCGGATATATCGCACCCATGGGGAGGCTTTGCCCCTCTAATGGGGTGGTGACTTCCCTGGATCGTCGCACCGTGCTGCGCGCGGCCGCCTCCGCCGCGGCCGCCGGTGCGTTCGCGGCGGGCTGCGACCCGCACCGCTCGGCGGACGCCTCCTCCCCCGTACGGGCCTCCGGCGGACCGGACCCGCACGCCCCGGGCCGGTCCGCCCGGCACCCCGCCGCCCGGCCGCCGACCCGCGCGCCCGGCCTCCCGGCCGAGATCGCGCACGGGCCGCGCGACGGCCACGCGGTCGCGCTGACCTTCCACGGGCGGGGCGACCCGGCGCTGGGCCGGGCGCTGCTCGCCGAGGCCGAGCGGGCCGGCGCCCGGATCACCGTGCTCGCCGTCGGCGACTGGCTCGACGCGCACCCGGAGATGGCCCGCCGCGTCCTCGACGGCGGCCATGAGCTGGGCAACCACACCATGCACCACCGCAATATCTCCGCGCTGCCCACCGACGCCGCGTACGCCGAGATCAGCCGGTGCGCCGACCGGCTGCGCGCGCTCACCGGCAGCATCGGCAGCTGGTTCCGCCCCTCCCAGACGCAGCGCGCCACCCCCCAGCTGATCCAGCTGGCGCGCCGGGCCGGCTACCCGCACGTCCTCTCCTACGACCTGGACTCCCTCGACGCGAACGACCCCGGCGCCCCGGCCGTCCGGCGCACGGTCCTGGACGGTGTCCGGCCGGGCTCGGTCGTCAGTCTCCACCTCGGGCACGCGGGCACGGTGGCCGCGCTGCCCCCGATCCTCGACGGCCTCCGCCGGCGCGGTCTGCGCGCGGTGACGACAACGGAGCTAGTGACCTGATGGCTGACCGGAACCGCATCCACCTCCGTCCGACCGGCTCCCGCCCCGCCCGTCCCGCCCGCCGGGCCGCGCTGCTCGCCGCGGCCTGCGCCCTGGTGGCGGCCGGCTGCGCCGGCGGCGGGGAGTCCGCCTCCGCGCCGCGGTCCGCCCCGGCCTCGCCGCACAAGGCCGTCGTCCAGGGCCTGCCGGGCATGCCGCCGGTGCTGGACGAGCACGATCTGTACGCCGCGGACCGCCCCAACCGGCTCGCACCGCAGGTGCGGAGCTACCCGGCGCGGATCTACGTGCCCAACACCGGCTCCGACACGGTCAGCGTGATCGACCCCAAGACGTACAAGGTCATCGAGACCATCCCGGTGGGCGTCCAGCCGCAGCACGTGGTGCCGTCGTGGGACATGAAGACGCTGTGGGTCAACAACAACCGGGGGCACGACCTCACCCCGATCGACCCGGCGACCGGCAAGGCCGGCAAGCCGGTCAAGGTCCACGACCCGTACAACCTCTACTTCACGCCGGACGGGAAGTACGCGGTGGTGATGGCCTCGATGGACCGGCAGCTGGTCTTCAGGGACCCGCACACCATGGAGATCCGCAAGACGCTCCCGGTCAGCTGCGCCGGCGTCAACCACGCCGACTTCTCGCCGGACGGGAAGTACTTCATCGTCTCCTGCGAGTTCTCCGGCGAGCTGCTGAAGGTCGACACCGCCAAAATGGAGGTGATCGCCCAGGAGAAGCTGCCGTTCCAGGGCGCGATGCCGCAGGACGTGAAGATCTCGCCGGACGGCCGGACGTGGTACATCGCCGACATGATGGCCGACGGCGTATGGGTCCTGAACGGCGACACCTTCACCCGGCCGCGGCTGCTGCCGACCGGCAAGGGCGCGCACGGCCTCTACGTGAGCCGGGACTCCCGCACCATGTACATCTCCAACCGCGGTGAGGGCTCCATCTCCCTGCTGGACTTCCGCACCGGCGAGCTGACGGACAAGTGGCACATCCGCGGCGGCGGCAGCCCGGACATGGGCGGCCTCTCCGCGGACGGCCAGGTGCTCTGGCTCTCCGGCCGCTACAACTCCGAGGTCTACGCCCTGGACACCCGTACGGGGAAGACGCTGGCGAAGATCAAGGTGGGGGAGGGGCCGCACGGGCTGGCGGTCTATCCGCAGCCGGGGCGGTACTCGCTCGGGCACACCGGGATCTTCCGCTGACGGCCTGACGTACGCGACGGGCGCGCGTCCGGCTTCCCGCCGGGCGCGCGCCCGTCCCCGTCCGCCCGGCGGTGCCCGGGCGTGCCGTTCGTCTACGCGTTGTACTCGTCGGCGTTCTTCGGCTCGGCGCCCTGGACCATGCCGCTGAGGACCAGCGAGCGGTTGTCGAAGCGCTCGGTGTCCACGCCGTTCTCCTTCAGGACGCTCATCGCGGCGGTGTGCACCGCCCGCAGCACGGGCGTCGCGGCGCGCAGCGCGTCATCGGCCATGAAGCGGTGGCGCCAGGGCTTGTCGGCCCAGACGTGGCGCAGACCGAACGGCTCGGGGAGGACGAGCTTGCCGCCGAGGAAGTCCAGCACCGGCGGGAACCACGTCAGCGGGGCGCGGGCGGCGAGCCGGACCACCTCGGACGGCTCGATCAGCGGCAGCGTCTGCGTCCTGGTCTCCCAGAACCGGACGACCTTGGCGACCTCCTTGGTCTTGGGCTCCGGCTTCGTGGTGAACAGGGAGTTGACCGGTCCCAGGGCGTGCCCGCTGACCTCGATGCGCAGCGTCTCGTGCAGCACCGTGACGGTGATCATCAGCGTGAGCACCAACTGGCCGTCCCACAGCACGAACTGGACGCCGAGGTAGTGGCGGTCGCCGCTGCCGAACTGCTGCTCGTTGCAGATCCGCTCTATCTCGTGGCCGCGGACCTCGAACCCGTCGACGTGGGTGCCCTCCGGGCGGGCCACGGCCTTGGCCTTCTCGCCGACCGGGGAGACGATCCAGTGCCGGACCGAGGGCGGCTGCTGGAAGCCGCCGGTGTGCAGCGGGCTGCGCTCCAGCAGGCGCAGCCGGTCGTGGATCGCGCGGATGACGTCCCAGCTGCGGAACGGGTGGATCTCGGTGCCCTCCTGGGCGGGGCGCAGCTCCTCGGCCAGCTGCCAGCTGCCCCAGCGGGTGCCCATGCCGAGTATGCCCTTGGGGCCGGCGTAGAAGACGACGTTGCTGCGCTGCTCGGCGGAGACCTTGGCGAGATTCTGGCGGAGCGTCTCGGCGGAGGTGTGGTTGGGGTCCAGCGGGACCGCCTCGGGGATCTTCGCGGCGACGCCGCCGCCCTCCAGCAGCCCCTTCCACGCCTCCCGGAGGGTGACGGCGGTGCGCTCGCAGATCTGCTTGGCCAGCCACCAGCCGAGCACCGGGACGACCAGCGCGCCGCGCGCGTACAGCGGCCAGAAGCCCGTCAGCGGCAGCTTGACCATCAGGAACAGGCCGCCGGCGGCGAGCACGACCAGCATGATGCCGCCGAGCAGGGAGAGGCCGTTGCCCTCGCCGTCCTTGGAGAAGACCTTGCGGAGCTGGAAGGCGCCCAGCCAGAGCAGCACCCCGGGCAGGAAGACCAGTCCGCAGACCACCATCAGGACGGTGAGGCGGGTGTCGCGCTGCTTGCGGATGTTGGTGGCGGCCAGGCAGTGCTCGACGACCGTCTGCGGTTCCGTACCGAAGGACTGGATGAGCGGTTTGCGGCCGCCGCCGAGCATCCGCACCTGGACGGCGCGGGAGAACGCCTCGCCGAGATTGGGCGCGAACAGCGACAGCTTGGGCTTTTTGATCTCGGAGGTGCCGGCCTCGGAGTCGGCCTTGGTGATGTCGGCGAGCGGGCTGTCGCGGTAGGCGGCCGAGGCCAGCGCCTGGGTGGCCGCGGTCTGCCCGGCGCCCCCGGAGATGGGGACCTGCGCCCCCGGACTGAAGTCAAAACCGTCTGCCACTACCGCCCCCATCACCGCGCGTATCCGCTGATGCGCTCTACCCGACTACGCTTCCGCGCACACCTGCCGACCCGGCGTCCTCGCAGGTTGGCCCGGAACGGTCGGCGCAGCGGCGGAGTCCCAGCGTACAGCCGCCGCCCCGGCCCAAGTGGGCGGTTGTGGACGGCGGCTGACGCTTCGCCGGGCGGTGCGTCAGGCGCCGACGGCGGCCTCCTGGCGCATTCTCGCGGCGAGCTGACCGGGCATCGGCTCATGCCGCAGATAGCCGCGGCTGAAGCGGCCGGTGCCGTGCGAGAGCGACCGCAGGTCGACGGCGTAGCGGCTGATCTCCAGCTCGGGGACCTCGGCGCGGACGAGGGTGCGGCCGGCGCCGGACTGCTCGGTGCCCACCACCCGGCCGCGCCGGCTCGACAGGTCGCTGAGCACCGGCCCGACGAACTCGTCCGGCACCAGCACCCGGACCTCGGCGACCGGCTCCAGCAGGTCGATCGCGGTCTGCGCGGCGGCCTCCCGCAGCGCCAGCGCGCCCGCCGTCTGGAACGCGGCGTCCGAGGAGTCCACCGAGTGCGCCTTGCCGTCGAGCAGCGTGACGCGGATGCCGGTGAGCGGGTACCCGGCGGCGATCCCGCGCGAGGCCTGGGCGCGGACGCCCTTCTCCACGGACGGGATGAACTGGCGGGGGACCGCGCCGCCGACGACCTTGTCGGCGAACTCGATGCCGGAGCCGGCCGGCAGCGGTTCCACCTGGATCTCGCAGATCGCGAACTGGCCGTGGCCGCCGGACTGCTTGACGTGCCGGCCGCGGCCCGCGGCGGACCCGCCGAAGGTCTCCCGCAGCGCGACCTTGTGCGCGACGGTGTCGACCTGGACGCCGTAACGGGAGCGCAGCCGCTCCAGCGCCACGTCGGCGTGCGCCTCGCCCATGCACCACAGGACGACCTGGCGGGTGTCCTGGTTGTGCTCCAGGCGCATCGTGGGGTCCTCGGCGGCCAGCCGGGCCAGGCCCTGGGAGAGCTTGTCCTCGTCGGCCTTGCTGTGCGCCCGGATGGCGACCGGGAGCAGCGGGTCGGGCATCGCCCAGGGCTCCATCAGCAGCGGCTCGGAGCGGCCGGAGAGGGTGTCGCCGGTCTCGGCCCGGGTCAGCTTGGCGACGCACGCCAGATCGCCGGCGATGGCCCGCGGCAGCGGGCGCTGCTGTTTGCCGAACGGGGCGGACAGCGCGCCGATCCGCTCCTCGACGTCGTGGTCCTCGTGGCCCCGGTCGGTCAGGCCGTGGCCGGAGACGTGCACCGTCTCGTCGGGGCGCAGGGTGCCGGAGAAGACCCGGACCAGGGAGATCCGGCCCACGTACGGGTCCGAGGAGGTCTTGACCACCTCGGCGGCCAGCGGGCCGTCCGGGTCGCAGGCCAGGGCGGGCCGCGGGGAGCCGTCCGGGGCGGTCACGGCGGGCGCCTCGCGCTCGGCCGGGGTGGGGAAGCCGCCGGTGATCAGCTCCAGCAGCTCGACGGTGCCCAGGCCCTGCCGGGCGCCGTCCGCGGCCGGGGCGGCGGCCAGGACGGGGTGGAAGGAGCCGCGCGCCACCGCGGTCTCCAGATCGCCGATCAGCGTTTTGACGTCGATCTCCTCGCCGGCGAGGTAGCGGTCCATGAGGGTCTCGTCCTCGCTGCCGGCGATGATCCCCTCGATGAGGCGGTTGCGGGCCGCCTCGATCAGCGGCAGCTCCTCCCCGGTGGGCGGGCGCTCGGTGCGTTCCCCCGAGGAGTAGTCGAACACCGCCTGGGAGAGCAGGCCGATCAGGCCGTGGACGGGGGAGTGGCCATCGGGGCCCGGGGGGCCGTACAGCGGGAGGTACAGGGGCAGCACGGCGTCGGCGTCCGCGCCGCCGAAGGCCAGCGCGCAGTGCCGGGTCATCTCGTCGAAGTCCGCGCGGGCCGCCTCCAGGTGCGTGACGACCAGGGCCCGGGGCATGCCGACGGCGGCGCACTCGTCCCAGACCATCCGGGTCGCGCCGGCCACGCCGTCGCTCGCCGAGACGACGAAAAGGGCCGCGTCCGCCGCGCGCAGACCGGCCCTGAGCTCCCCGACGAAATCCGCGTATCCGGGGGTGTCCAGCAGATTGATCTTGATTCCGCCCCAGTCGACCGGGACGAGCGAGAGCTGCACCGACCGCTGCTGGCGGTGCTCGATCTCGTCGTGGTCGGACAGGGTGGCCCCGTCCTCGACCCGGCCCGCGCGGTTCACCGCGCCGGACGCCAGCGCGAGCGCCTCGACCAGGGTGGTCTTCCCCGATCCGCTGTGGCCGACCAGCACCACATTGCGCACGGCCTGGGGCCGGTCGGCCGCCGGTGCCCTTCCGGCGGCTCCTGGGTTCGTACTCGACTTCTCGCTCATGTGTCTCGCCTCCAGGTCGACACTTTGCGGTGATTCGAGCTTTCCACCGGGTTCAGGATGCGTCCATACGTGGCACACGCGCCCAGCGCTCCCAAGGGGCCCGCCGGCCACCTTCCCGCGCCGCCGGTTGCACCCCGCCGCCGCGATGCGTTCGCGGTGCCCCGCGGCCGCCTGGCTACGATGGGCCAGCCGGTGGCCCCTTGACCGCGCGGCCCGTAACGACTTTCCGGGAAGGTCATGCTGAACACGTACGCGCGTGCGTTCTTCACGCGTGTTCTCACACCGTTCGCCGCCCTGCTCATCCGCCTGGGGGTCAGCCCGGACGCGGTCACCCTCGTCGGGACCGGCGGTGTGGTGGCCGGCGCCCTGGTCTTCTATCCCCAGGGCGAGTTCTTCTGGGGCACGGTCGTGATCACGCTGTTCGTCTTCTCCGACCTGGTCGACGGCAACATGGCGCGGCAGCTGGGCCGCTCCAGCCGGTGGGGGGCCTTCCTGGACTCCACCCTCGACCGGGTCGCCGACTCCGCGATCTTCGGCGGCCTGGCGCTGTGGTACGCCGGGCGCGGCGACAGCCTGGCGCTCTGCGCGGTCGCGATCTTCTGCCTGGCCAGCGGCCAGGTGGTCTCGTACACCAAGGCGCGCGGTGAGGCCATCGGGCTGCCGGTGAACGTCAACGGGCTGGTGGAACGCGCCGAGCGGCTGGTGATCTCGCTGGTGGCCTGCGGTTTCGCCGGTCTGCACAAGTTCGGCGTACCGGGCATCCAGATCCTGCTGCCGATCGCCCTGTGGGTGGTCGCGGTGGGCAGCGCCGTCACCCTGGGCCAGCGCGTGGTGACGGTACGCCGGGAGTCGGCCGAGGCCGACGCCGTCGCACAAGGGGGGAACGGCTGATGGGCACACTGATCGACCCCGGCAAGCTGACCGACGGGCTGTACGGCCTGGGCTGGAGCGCCGTGAAACGGCTGCCCGAGGGCGTCGCCGCACAGCTCGGCCGGCAGCTCGCGGACGCCGCCTGGCGGCGCCGCGGCAAGGGCATCGAGCGCCTGGAGGCCAATCTCGCCCGGGTCGTCCCGGACGCCTCCCCGCAGCGGCTGGCCGCGCTCTCCCGGGCCGGTATGCGCTCGTACCTGCGGTACTGGATGGAGTCCTTCCGGCTGCCCGCGTGGAGCCCGGAGCGGATAAAGGCCGGTTTCACCCCCCAGGACGTGCACTACCTGGAGGAGGGCCTGGCGAGCGGCCGCGGCGTGGTCCTGGCCCTGCCGCACATGGGCAACTACGACCTGGCCGGCGTCTGGGTCACCACCAAGCTCGGCGTCCCGTTCACCACCGTCGCCGAACGCCTCAAGCCCGAGTCGCTCTACGACCGGTTCGTCGCCTACCGCGAGGGCCTGGGCATGGAGGTGCTGCCGCACACCGGCGGCGCCGCGTTCGGCACCCTGGCCCGGCGGCTGCGGGCCGGCGGCCTGGTCTGCCTGGTCGCCGACCGCGACCTGTCCGACTCCGGGATCCCGGTGAAATTCTTCGGCGAGACCGCCAAGATGCCGGCCGGCCCGGCCATGCTCGCGCTGCACACCGGCGCGCTGCTGCTGCCGGTCACCCTCTGGTACGACGACAGCCCGTATCTGCGCGGCCGCGTCCACCCCGAGATCCCGGTCCCCGAGAACGGCACCCGCGCCGAGAAGGCCGCCGGGATGACCCAGGCACTCGCCGACGCTTTCGCCTCCGGCATCGCCGACCACCCCGAGGACTGGCACATGCTCCAGCGCCTCTGGCTCGCCGACCTGGAGCCCCGCGCCGCGGCGGCCGGAAGGGACCGCGCGTGAAGATCGGCATCGTCTGCCCGTACTCCTGGGACGTCCCCGGTGGCGTGCAGTTCCACATCCGCGACCTGGCCGAGCACCTGATCCGCCTCGGCCACGAGGTCTCCGTCCTGGCGCCCGCCGACGACGAGACCCCGCTGCCCCCGTACGTCGTCCCGGCCGGCCGCGCCGTCCCCGTCCCGTACAACGGCTCGGTCGCCCGCCTGAACTTCGGCTTCCTGTCCGCCGCCCGGGTCCGCCGCTGGCTCCAGAACGGCGCCTTCGACGTCCTGCACATCCACGAGCCGGCCTCGCCGTCCCTGGGCCTGCTGGCCTGCTGGGCGGCGCAGGGCCCGATCGTGGCGACCTTCCACACCTCCAACCCGCGCTCCCGCGCCATGATCGCCGCGTACCCGATCCTCCAGCCCGCGCTGGAGAAGATCAGCGCCCGGATCGCGGTCAGCGAGTACGCCCGCCGCACCCTGGTCGAGCACCTCGGCGGCGACGCGGTGGTCATCCCCAACGGCGTGGACGTCGACTTCTTCGCCCGCGCCGAACCCCGCCCCGAGTGGCAGGGCCGCACCCTCGGCTTCATCGGCCGGATCGACGAACCGCGCAAGGGCCTGCCGGTCCTGATGAAGGCGCTCCCCGCGATCCTCGCCGCCGTCCCCGACGCCCGGCTCCTGGTCGCCGGCCGCGGCGACCAGGACGAGGCGGTCGCCGGCCTGCCCCCCGAGCTGCGCTCCCGGGTCGAATTCCTCGGCATGGTCTCCGACGAGGACAAGGCCCGCCTGCTGCGCAGCGTCGACCTCTACGTCGCCCCCAACACCGGCGGCGAGTCCTTCGGCATCATCCTCGTCGAGGCGATGTCCGCCGGCGCGGCCGTCCTCGCCAGCGACCTTGACGCGTTCGCTCAGGTCCTCGACCAAGGGGAGGCCGGCGAACTCTTCGCCAACGAGAGCGCGGAGGCGCTCGCCGCTGCGGCCGTGCGTCTTCTGGGGGCTCCTTCCCGGCTCGCCGAGCTGCGTGGGCTGGGCGCCCGGCACGTGCGGAGGTTTGACTGGGCGACGGTCGGGGCCGACATTCTGGCCGTCTACGAGACGGTTACCGCCGGCGCCGGCGCGGCTGCGGGCTGACGGTTCGCTGCGCTTGGCTCGCTTCCCACGTTGTTGGGTTTCCCGCCGCGGGGGGCGTTTCGTGTGCGCCTTGCGGCGCATTGCTTGATTCCGCTGCGCGGGGCTTTTCGGCAGCGGTGCCGGGTCTGCGGGGTGGGGGTATGCCGGACTGCTTCGCTTTACGTCCGGCATACCCCCACCCCGCAGACCCGACCTCTCCCGTTGGGGTCAGTTTCCAGGTGCGTGGGGGCTGGCGTGAGTGGGTTGGTGCTGCTCGTCTCGTTGAGGGTGAGCGCCCGTGAATGATCACTGGCCGCACCGGCCCACCGTGAACGGCCCCAATGGACAGGAGAATTGACCCCCTCGGGAGGGGACGGGTCTGCGGGGCAGGGGGTGTCCGGACGTAAAGCGACAGCAGTCCGGACACCCCCTGCCCCGCAGGCCCGGCACCGCTGCCGACCAGCCCCGCGCAGCGGACCCGGTGCGCCGAAGGCGCAACCCAACGCGCCGCAGGCGCGAGGCCCAACGCGCCGCAGGCGCGAAGAAACAGCAACCCGCGCGGCGGGACAGCCAACAACGTACGGGTAGTCTCGCCGAGCGTGAGCGCAACCGTTTTCTGGATCGTCGCGGCGATCGTCCTCGTCGGGGTCTACCTCAGTTGGACGGCCGGCCGCCTGGACCGTTTGCACGCGCGGATCGACGCCGCCAGGGCGTCCCTCGACGCCCAGCTGCTGCGGCGGGCCTCCGTCGCGCAGGAGGTGGGGACGTCGGGGGTGCTGGACCCGGCGGCGTCCATCGTGCTCTACCAGGCCGCGCACGACGCGCGGGAGGCGGAGGAGGACCACCGCGAGGTCGCGGAGAGCGAGCTGAGCCAGGCGCTGCGGGCGGTGTTCGCGGAGGAGGCGCAGCTGGCGGCGGTGCGGGCGGCGCCGGGCGGGGAGCGGGCGGTGGCGGAGCTGACCGCGGCGGTGCGGCGGGTGCCGATGGCGCGGCGGTTCCACAACGACGCGGTGCGGGCCGCGCGCGCGGTCCGGCGCCACCGGGTGGTCCGCTATCTGCGGCTGGCCGGGCACGCGCCGTTCCCGATGGCGTTCGAGATGGACGACGAGCCGCCGGCGGTGCTGGACGACCGCTCCTCAGGGAGCTGACCGGACGGGAACCGGAAGAGCGGCGTCCGGATGATGGGACGGCGTCCCGGACAAGCCACCGGCCTGCAATTGGCCCTTTCCCCGGGCCGCTCACCAGCGGTTATGTAGGCGCCGAAGCGCAACCACCCGCATTGAGTGAGGTCAACGTGTCCACCACGCCCACCACGCCCCAGTCCCCCGAGACCGGTACCGCACGCGTCAAGCGCGGTATGGCCGAGCAGCTCAAGGGCGGCGTGATCATGGACGTCGTCACGCCGGAAGAGGCGAAGATCGCCGAGGACGCCGGTGCCGTCGCCGTCATGGCCCTGGAGCGGGTCCCGGCCGACATCCGCAAGGACGGCGGCGTGGCCCGGATGTCCGACCCGGACATGATCGACGGCATCATCAACGCCGTCTCCATCCCGGTCATGGCGAAGTCCCGTATCGGCCACTTCGTCGAGGCGCAGGTCCTGCAGTCCCTCGGTGTGGACTACATCGACGAGTCCGAGGTCCTGACCCCGGCCGACGAGGTCAACCACTCCGACAAGTGGGCCTTCACCACCCCGTTCGTGTGCGGTGCCACCAACCTGGGCGAGGCCCTGCGCCGGATCGCCGAGGGCGCGGCCATGATCCGTTCGAAGGGCGAGGCCGGCACCGGCAACGTCGTCGAGGCGGTCCGCCACCTGCGCCAGATCAAGGGCGAGATCGCCAAGCTGCGCGGCTGCGACAACAACGAGCTGTACGCCGCCGCCAAGGAGCTGCGCGCCCCGTTCGAGCTGGTCAAGGAGGTCGCCGAGCTGGGCAAGCTGCCGGTCGTGCTGTTCTCCGCCGGCGGTGTGGCCACCCCGGCCGACGCGGCCCTGATGCGGCAGCTCGGCGCCGAGGGCGTGTTCGTCGGCTCCGGCATCTTCAAGTCCGGTGACCCGGCCAAGCGCGCCGCCGCGATCGTGAAGGCCACCACCTTCTACGACGACCCGAAGGTCATCGCGGACGTCTCCCGCAACCTCGGCGAGGCCATGGTCGGCATCAACTGCGACACCCTGCCCGAGGCCGAGCGCTACGCCAACCGCGGCTGGTAAGGACGCGACGACGAGATGAGCACCACTCCCACCATCGGTGTGCTGGCGCTCCAGGGCGACGTCCGCGAGCACGTCAAGGCGCTCGCGGACGCCGGCGCCCGGGCCCTCCCGGTGCGCCGCCCCGAGGAGCTCGCGGAGATCGGCGGCCTGGTGATCCCGGGCGGCGAGTCCACCACGATGTCCAAGCTGGCGGTCGCCTTCGGCATGCTGGAGCCGCTGCGGGCGTTCGTCCGGGCCGGCCGGCCGGTCTACGGCACCTGCGCCGGCATGATCATGGTCGCCGACAAGCTGCTGGACGGCCGCGACGACCAGGAGACCCTCGGCGGCATCGACATGATCGTGCGCCGCAACGCCTTCGGGCGGCAGAACGAGTCGTTCGAGGCGGCCATCGAGGTCGCGGGGATCGGCGGCGGCCCGGTGGAGGGCGTCTTCATCCGCGCCCCCTGGGTCGAGTCGGTCGGCGCCGCCGCCGAGGTCCTGGCGACGTACGGTGGTCACACGGTGGCCGTGCGGCAGGGTAACGTCCTGGCCACGTCGTTCCACCCGGAGCTGACCGGCGACCACCGCATCCACGGGCTCTTCGTGGAGATGGTCCGCGCGGCCGCGGACGAGCGGGCGTAAGCCCTGCCCGAAGGGGTGGAGTTCGGGGGAGCGCCGGCCGTCCCGGTAGGATCTGGGGCGATCGTTTTCTGAAGTTGGTTACGCGAAGGAGACAGGCGGATGTCCGGCCACTCTAAATGGGCTACGACGAAGCACAAGAAGGCCGTGATCGATGCCAAGCGCGGCAAGCTCTTCGCGAAGCTGATCAAGAACATCGAGGTCGCGGCCCGGATGGGCGGAGCCGACCCGGAGGGCAACCCGACGCTGTACGACGCCATCCAGAAGGCGAAGAAGCAGTCGGTCCCGAACAAGAACATCGACTCCGCGGTCAAGCGCGGCGCCGGCCTGGAGGCCGGTGGCGCCGACTACGAGACGATCATGTACGAGGGCTACGGCCCCAACGGCGTCGCGGTGCTCATCGAGTGCCTGACCGACAACCGCAACCGCGCCGCGTCCGACGTCCGGGTCGCCATGACCCGCAACGGCGGCTCGATGGCCGACCCGGGCTCGGTGTCGTACCTCTTCAACCGCAAGGGCGTGGTGATCGTCCCCAAGGGCGAGCTGACCGAGGACGACGTGCTGGGCGCGGTGCTGGACGCCGGTGCCGAGGAGGTCAACGACCTCGGTGAGTCCTTCGAGGTGCTGAGCGAGGCCACCGACCTGGTCGCGGTCCGCACCGCGCTCCAGGAGGCCGGGATCGACTACGACTCCGCCGAGGCCAACTTCGTCCCGACCATGCAGGTCCAGCTGGACGAAGAGGCCGCGCGCAAGATCTTCAAGCTGATCGACGCGCTGGAGGACAGCGACGACGTGCAGAACGTCTTCGCCAACTTCGACGTGTCGGACGAGGTCATGGCCAAGGTCGACGCCTGATCGGCGCTTCGGGCGCGCGGTCGTGACGGGCCGGCGGGGACACACCCCGCCGGCCCGTCGGTTTGTCAGTGGCAGGGACTAACCTGCGGGAACGTAAGGAACACACGACCGAACGACGGTAGGGGCGGGGCCGATGAAGGTGCTGGGGGTGGACCCGGGACTGACCCGGTGCGGAATCGGCGTGGTGGACGGGGTGGCCGGGCGGCCGCTGACGATGGCCGGCGTCGGCGTCGTGCGGACCCCGGCGGACGCCGACACCGCGCACCGCCTGGTGCTGATCGAGCGCGGCATAGAGGAGTGGCTGGACACCCACCGCCCCGAGTACGTCGCCGTCGAGCGGGTCTTCAGCCAGCACAACGTCCGCACGGTCATGGGCACCGCCCAGGCCAGCGCGGTCGCCATGCTGTGCGCCGCCCGCCGCGGACTGCCGGTCGCCCTGCACACCCCCAGCGAGGTCAAGGCCGCCGTCACCGGCTCGGGCCGGGCCGACAAGGCGCAGGTCGGCGCGATGGTCACCCGCCTGCTGCGGCTCTCCGCCCCGCCCAGGCCCGCCGACGCCGCCGACGCCCTGGCCCTGGCCATCTGCCACATCTGGCGCGCCCCCGCGGTCAACCGCCTTCAGCAGGCCCAGGCCGCCGCCCGCCGCACCCCCGTACCCGTACGCACCCTGAAGGGCACCCGATGATCGCCTTCGTCTCCGGCCCGGTCGCGGCCCTGGCACCGGACACCGCCGTCATCGAGGTCGGCGGCATCGGCATGGCCGTCCAGTGCACCCCGGACACCCTCTCCGGCCTCCGGGTCGGCGAGCCCGCCCGGCTGGCCACCTCCCTCGTCGTGCGCGAGGACTCGCTCACCCTCTACGGCTTCGCCGACGACGACGAGCGGCAGACCTTCGAGCTGCTGCAGACCGCCAGCGGCGTCGGCCCCCGGCTGGCCCAGGCGATGCTCGCGGTGCACTCCCCGGACGCGCTGCGGCGGGCGGTGTCCACCGGCGACGAGAAGGCGCTGACGGCCGTGCCCGGTATCGGCAAGAAGGGCGCCCAGAAGCTGCTGCTGGAGCTGAAGGACCGGCTCGGCGCGCCCACCGGCGGCGCCCGCCCGGCCGCGCGGGCCGCCGCGCCGGCCGGCTGGCAGGATCAGCTCCAGGCCGCGCTGGTCGGCCTGGGCTACGCCGCCCGGGAGGCCGACGAGGCGGTGGCCGCGGTGGCGCCGCAGGCCGAGGCGGCCGCCGCCGCGGGCGGCACCCCGCAGGTCCCGCAGCTGCTGAAGGCGGCGCTGCAGACGCTCAACCGCGCCCGGTGAGCGCCGCCGCCCCGCGCCTTCGCCCCCGACCGTACGACCACGCAGGCGGCCCGGCCGCCCCGACCCCGCGAGGCAATCCGCAGTGAACTGGGACGACACCGCACCGTCCGCCGAGGAGACCGCCGGCGCCCCGGCCGACCGGCTGGTGGCGGCCGACGCCGACGGTGAGGAGACCGCCGTCGAGGCCGCGCTGCGGCCCAAGGACCTCGGGGAGTTCGTCGGCCAGGAGCGGGTCCGCGAACAGCTCGACCTGGTGCTGAAGGCGGCCCGCGCGCGCGGCGCCACCGCCGACCACGTCCTGCTCTCCGGCGCCCCCGGTCTGGGCAAGACCACCCTCTCCATGATCATCGCGGCCGAGATGGGCGCCCCGATCCGGATCACCTCCGGCCCGGCCATCCAGCACGCCGGCGATCTGGCGGCCATCCTCTCCTCCCTCCAGGAGGGCGAGGTGCTCTTCCTCGACGAGATCCACCGGATGTCCCGGCCGGCCGAGGAGATGCTCTACATGGCGATGGAGGACTTCCGGGTCGACGTGATCGTCGGCAAGGGCCCGGGCGCCACCGCCATCCCGCTGGAGCTGCCGCCGTTCACCCTGGTCGGGGCGACGACCCGGGCCGGTCTGCTGCCGCCGCCGCTGCGCGACCGGTTCGGCTTCACCGGCCACATGGAGTTCTACGCCCCCGCCGAGCTGGAGCGCGTCATCCACCGCTCCGCCGGTCTGCTGGACGTGGCGATAGAGCCCGAGGGCGCCGCGGAGATCGCCGGCCGCTCCCGGGGCACGCCCCGGATCGCCAACCGCCTGCTGCGCCGGGTCCGCGACTACGCCCAGGTCAAGGCCGACGGCGTGATCACCCGCGAGGTCGCCGCGCGGGCGCTGGGCGTCTACGAGGTCGACGCCCGCGGGCTGGACCGCCTCGACCGCGCGGTGCTCACCGCGCTGCTCAAGCTCTTCGGCGGCGGCCCGGTGGGCCTGTCCACCCTGGCGGTCGCGGTGGGGGAGGAGCGGGAGACGGTCGAGGAGGTCGCCGAGCCGTTCCTGGTGCGCGAGGGCCTGCTGGCCCGGACGCCGCGCGGGCGGATCGCGACCCCCGCGGCCTGGGCGCACCTGGGGCTGGTGCCGCCGCAGCAGGCGGGCGGGGCCGGGCAGCCCGGCCTGTTCCCGGCGTGACGGCGCGGAGACTCGCCCGGTCAGGAACTGCGGTGGGATGCTGGGCGTTGTTCCTGTGGTGCGGACTCGCTTAGACTCCGCCGATGCCGTCCCTATGGACGGTATTTCCACCCCGCTATATGAGACCGCGAGAGCGCGGTCGTGCGAAGGATTTCCGTCCCGTGCCCAATATCGTGACTCTCCTCCCCTTCATCGTCCTCATCGGGGCCATGTTCCTGATGACGCGGTCCGCCAAGAAGAAGCAGCAGGCGGCCCAGCAGATGCGCAATGAGATGCAGCCCGGCACCGGCGTCCGGACGATCGGCGGCATGTACGCCACCGTCAAGGAAATCCACGAGGACACCGTCCTCCTGGAGGTCGCCCCCGGCGTGCACGCCATCTACGCCAAGAACGCCATCGGCGCGGTGCTCGCGGATGAGGAGTACAACCGCATCCTGGACGGTGCCGACCCGGTCGCCGAGGACCACCCGGTCGTGCCGGACGACCTCTCGTCGCTGACCGCCGCCGACGAGGCCACCGAAAAGGGTGACGCGGCCGGCAAGATCGACCTGGGCAAGGCCGGTTCCGGTGAGGCCGCCGCCGAGCCCGCCGCCGACGAGGCCAAGGACGCCAAGGAGGCCAAGGACGCCGGGGCCGAGGAGGCCGCCGGCGAGACCGGCGCCGACAAGGACGGCAAGAAGGCCGGCGGCGCCGACGCGAAGTAGTCATTCCGTAGCGGGGAACCGCGGCGCACCCCCCGATCGGGCGCACCGCGGTTCCCGGACGGTTTAGGCTCCGGCGGGGGCACGTCCCCACAACACTTCGTGGCCGCTCGGCAGACACCCCAGGCCGAGGGGTTGGACAGGGAGAAACGACAAGGTGGCAGCAGCGAAAAAGGGCCGGCGGGCGCCCGCGAGCCAGGGGCATCCGGGGCGCACCCTGATCCTGGTCCTGATCGCGATGGCGGCGCTGGTCGGAGGCATGTTCTACTCCGGCACGCTGACCCCGAGACTGGGCATCGACCTCGCGGGCGGCACCAGCTTCACGCTGGCGGCGCAGAACCAGCCGGGCAAGCCCAACGCGATCAACGAGACCAATATGAACACCGCCGCCGGCATCATGGAGCGGCGGGTCAACGGTCTCGGTGTGACCGAGTCCGAGGTCCAGACGCAGGGCAGCAACCACATCATCGTGAACATCCCCAAGGGGACGGACGCGAAGCAGGCCCGCCAGCAGGTCGGGACGACCGCCCAGCTCGGCTTCCGCCCGGTGCTGACCACCGGTCCGGGCGCCAAGGCCCCCGAGCCCTCCCCCAGCCCGTCCAAGAGCGGCAAGGGCGGCGAGAAGGCCACCGGCGGCAAGGGCAGCTCCCAGCAGAGCGGTTCGCCGACGCCCACCGCCAGTGCGACCACCCAGGGCCGCGCGGTCACCGACGCGCTGAAGAAGCCGTCCGCCACGCCGTCCGCCTCCGCGTCGGACAAGCCGTCCGTACCGCCCACCCCGCCGGTCCCCGGCGGCGCCGACGTTCCCCCGGCCCTGCAGAAGCAGTTCGCCGCGCTGGACTGCTCGACGAAGACGAGCCTGGCCAAGGCCAATGAGCAGGCCGCCGCCGCCAAGCCCAGCGACCCCGTCGTGGCCTGCAAGGACGACGGCACGCAGAAGTACGTCCTCGGCCCGGTCGGCGTCGAGGGCACGGACGTCAAGGACGCCAAGGCGGTCTTCGACAGCCAGCAGGGCCAGGGCTGGATCGTCCAGATGGACTTCACCTCCGACGGCGGCAAGAAGTTCGCCGACGTCACCGGCAAGCTCGCCGCCAAGACGCAGCCGCAGAACCAGTTCGCGATCGTGCTGGACGGCGCGGTGGTCTCCGACCCGCGCGTCAGCGAGCGGCTGAACGGCGGCAACGCCACCATCTCCGGCGGTTTCACCCAGCAGTCCGCCGAGGACCTCGGCAACATGCTGTCGTACGGCGCGCTGCCGCTGTCCTTCAAGATCGACGACGAGACCACGGTCACCGCGGCGCTCGGCGGCGAGCAGCTGCAGGCCGGTCTGATCGCCGGCGCCATCGGCCTGGCGCTGGTCGTCATCTACCTCGTCGCCTACTACCGCGGGCTGGCGCTGGTCGCCCTGGCGAGCCTGGGCGTCTCGGCGGTCCTGACGTACACGATCATGACGCTGCTCGGCCCGGCCATCGGCTTCGCGCTGAACCTCCCGGCGGTCTGCGGCGCCATCGTCGCCATCGGTATCACCGCCGACTCGTTCATCGTCTACTTCGAGCGCATCCGGGACGAGATCCGCGAGGGCCGCACGCTGCGCCCGGCGGTGGAGCGCGGCTGGCCGCGGGCCCGCCGCACGATCCTGGTCTCCGACTTCGTGTCGTTCCTGGCCGCCGCGGTGCTGTTCATCGTCACCGTCGGCAAGGTCCAGGGCTTCGCGTTCACGCTGGGCCTGACCACCCTGCTCGACGTGGTCGTGGTCTTCCTCTTCACCAAGCCCCTGATGACGCTGCTGGCCCGGCGGAAGTTCTTCCACGACGGCCACTCCTGGTCCGGCCTGGATCCGCAGCGCCTGGGCGCCAGGCCGCCGCTGCGCCGCCGCCGCACCGCCCCCACCCAGACGAAGGAGGCGTGAGATGTCCAAGCTCGGCAACCTCGGCGCCCGGCTCTACCGCGGTGAGGTCGGCTACGACTTCATCGGCAAGCGGAAGATCTGGTACGGCATCTCGATCCTCATCACCATCACGGCCATCGTCGGCCTGGCGGTGCGCGGCCTGAACATGGGCATCGAGTTCTCCGGCGGCGCGGTCTTCACCACCCCGAAGACCTCGGTCTCCACCACCGAGGCCCAGCACCACGCCGAGTCCGCGGCGCCAGGCCACCAGGCCATGGTGCAGCAGCTCGGCGGCGGCGCGCTGCGCATCCAGATCAGCGGTCTGGACACCAAGCAGTCGCTCCCCGTCCAGGAGGAGATCGCCAAGGACCTCAAGGTCCCGGTCAAGGACGTCAACACCCAGCTGGTCGGCCCGAGCTGGGGCGAGCAGATCGCCGACAAGGCGTGGCTGGGCCTGGGCATCTTCATGGTCCTGGTGGTCCTCTACCTCGCCGTCGCCTTCGAGTGGCGGATGGCGGTCGCGGCGCTCGTCGCGCTGATCCACGACCTGACGATCACCGTCGGCGTCTACGCCCTGGTCGGCTTCGAGGTCACCCCCGGCACGGTCATCGGCCTGCTGACCATCCTCGGCTACTCGCTCTACGACACCGTCGTGGTCTTCGACAGCCTCAAGGAAGCCTCCAAGGACATCACCAAGCAGACCCGCTTCACGTACAGCGAGATCGCCAACCGCAGCATCAACGGCACCCTGGTCCGGTCGATCAACACCACGGTGGTGGCGCTGCTGCCGGTCGCCGGGCTGCTGTTCGTCGGCGGCGGCGTGCTGGGCGCGGGCATGCTCAACGACATCTCGCTGGCCCTGTTCGTGGGTCTGGCCGCCGGCGCATACTCGTCGATCTTCATCGCGACGCCGCTGGTCGCCGACCTGAAGAACAGCGAGCCGCAGATGAAGGCGCTGGCCAAGCGGGTCGCCGCCAAGCGCGCCTCGGCCGCCGCCAAGGAGGCCGCCCGCCAGGAGGACGCGGACGACCCCGAGGACGGCGCCGCCGCGGTGGTCGGCCCGCAGCCGGCCGCCCGCGACCGCGGCGGCCGCGGCCGCCCGTCCGGGAGGCGCCGGTGACCGCCCCCGCCGAACTCCGCGAGCTGCTGCTCAGCCGGATCACGGACGTCCCGGATTACCCGGAGCCCGGTGTGGTGTTCAAGGACATCACCCCGCTGCTCGCCGACCCGGCCGCGTTCCGTGCGCTGACCGCCGCCTTCACGGACCTGTGCACGCGCTTCCGGGCGGACAAGGTCGTGGGCCTGGAGGCCCGAGGCTTCATCCTGGCCGCGCCGGTCGCGGTGGCCGCCGGTATCGGTTTCGTACCGGTCCGCAAGGCCGGCAAGCTGCCCGGCGCGACGCTCGGCCAGGCGTACGAGCTGGAGTACGGCACCGCCGAGATCGAGATGCACGCCGACGCGCTGGCGCCCGGCGACCGGGTGCTGGTGATCGACGACGTGCTCGCCACCGGCGGCACCGCGGACGCGTCGCTGCAGCTCATCCGCCGGGCCGGCGCCGAGGTGGCCGGTCTGGCGGTGCTGCTGGAGCTGGGTTTCCTGGCCGGCCGGGAGCGGCTGGAGCCGGGTCTGAAGGGCGCTCCGCTGGAGGCGCTGATCACGATCTGAGGGCGCCGCCGGGCACCGCCCGGCACCTCCGCGGACGGCGGGGGCATCCGGAACAAACCGGGTGCCCCCGCCGCTGTGTCATGTACGGACCCATGGCCACCCGGCAGCCCTGGCCATCGGCTCGATACCATGGCACCCCGGCCGCTTCTAGGCCACGGGGTCCGTACCCGCATGAGGAGTGCCCTTGCCAGACGAGGCCCAGCCGCTCTCCCCCGGACCGCGTCCGGCGGGCACCCCCGCCGTGCGCCCGGACGAGCCGAAGCCGCAGCCCGCGGTTTCCTCCGACGCGCCGAAGCCCGAGCGGCCGGGCGCGCCCGCCGGCCCCGCCGCGCCCGCCGGCCGGCCCCGCCCGGCCCCCGCACCGCAGCCGCCGGCCAAGCCGCTGCCGCCCGCCCCGGCCGGCCGCTCCGGCTCGCCCAACCGCGTCCGGGCCCGCCTCGCCCGGCTGGGCGTCCAGCGCTCCAGCCCGTACAACCCGGTCCTGGAGCCGCTGCTGCGCGCGGTGCGCGCCAACGACCCCAAGATCGAGACCGCCACGCTGCGCCAGGTCGAGCGGGCCTACCAGGTCGCCGAGCGCTGGCACCGCGGCCAGAAGCGCAAGAGCGGCGACCCGTACATCACCCACCCGCTCGCCGTCACCACCATCCTCGCCGAGCTGGGCATGGACCCGGCGACGCTGATGGCGGGGCTGCTGCACGACACCGTCGAGGACACCGAATACGGCCTGGACACCCTGCGCCGGGACTTCGGCGACCAGGTCGCGCTGCTGGTGGACGGCGTCACCAAGCTCGACAAGGTCAAGTTCGGCGAGGCCGCGCAGGCCGAGACGGTCCGCAAGATGGTCGTGGCGATGGCCAAGGACCCGCGCGTCCTGGTCATCAAGCTCGCCGACCGGCTCCACAACATGCGCACCATGCGCTACCTCAAGCGGGAGAAGCAGGAGAAGAAGGCCCGCGAGACGCTGGAGATCTACGCCCCGCTGGCGCACCGGCTGGGCATGAACACCATCAAGTGGGAGCTGGAGGACCTCGCCTTCGCGATCCTCTACCCCAAGATGTACGACGAGATCGTCCGGCTGGTCGCCGAGCGCGCGCCCAAGCGGGACGAGTACCTCGCGATAGTGACCGACGAGGTCCAGGCCGATCTGCGCGCCGCCCGCATCAAGGCCACCGTCACCGGCCGGCCCAAGCACTACTACAGCGTCTACCAGAAGATGATCGTGCGCGGCCGCGACTTCGCCGAGATCTACGACCTGGTGGGCATCCGCGTCCTCGTCGACACCGTCCGGGACTGCTACGCGGCGCTCGGCACCATCCACGCGCGGTGGAATCCGGTCCCCGGCCGGTTCAAGGACTACATCGCGATGCCGAAGTTCAACATGTACCAGTCGCTGCACACGACGGTGATCGGCCCCAACGGCAAGCCCGTCGAGCTGCAGATCCGCACCTTCGACATGCACCGGCGCGCCGAGTACGGCATCGCCGCGCACTGGAAGTACAAGCAGGAGGCGGTGGCCGGCGCGTCCAAGGTGCGCACCGACGCGCCGCGCGGCGCCGGCAAGGGCGTCGGCCAGGACACCGTCAACGACATGGCCTGGCTGCGGCAGCTGCTGGACTGGCAGAAGGAGACCGAGGACCCGGGCGAGTTCCTGGAGTCGCTGCGCTTCGACCTCTCCCGCAACGAGGTCTTCGTCTTCACGCCCAAGGGCGATGTGATAGCGCTGCCGGCCGGCGCCACCCCGGTCGACTTCGCGTACGCGGTGCACACCGAGGTGGGCCACCGCACGATAGGCGCGCGGGTCAACGGCCGGCTCGTCCCGCTGGAATCGACGCTGGACAACGGCGACCTCGTCGAGGTCTTCACCTCCAAGGCGCCCGGCGCGGGCCCGTCCCGCGACTGGCTGAGCTTCGTGAAGTCCCCCCGGGCCCGCAACAAGATCCGCGCGTGGTTCTCCAAGGAGCGCCGCGACGAGGCCATCGAGCAGGGCAAGGACGCCATCGCCCGCGCGATGCGCAAGCAGAACCTGCCCATCCAGCGCATCCTGACCGGTGATTCGCTGGTCACCCTCGCGCACGAGATGCGCTATCCGGACATCTCCTCGCTCTACGCGGCCATCGGCGAGGGCCATGTCGCCGCGCAGGGCGTCGTCCAGAAGCTGGTGCAGGCGCTCGGCGGGCAGGACGAGGCCACCGAGGACATCGCCGAGTCCACTCCGATCCGGCCGCGCTCCAAGCGCCGGTCCAGCGCCGACCCGGGCGTGGTCGTCAAGGGCGTGGACGATGTGTGGGTCAAGCTGGCGCGCTGCTGCACGCCGGTGCCGGGCGACCCGATCATCGGGTTCGTCACCCGCGGCAGCGGCGTCTCGGTGCACCGCGCCGACTGCGTCAACGTCGATTCGCTCTCGCGTCAGCCCGAGCGGATCCTCGAGGTCGAGTGGGCGCCCACCCAGTCGTCGGTCTTCCTGGTCGCCATCCAGGTGGAGGCGCTGGACCGCTCCCGGCTGCTGTCGGACGTCACCCGGGTCCTGTCCGACCAGCACGTCAACATCCTCTCGGCGGCCGTGCAGACCTCCCGGGACCGGGTCGCCACCTCGCGCTTCACCTTCGAGATGGGCGATCCCAAGCATCTGGGGCACGTCCTGAAGGCGGTGCGGGGCGTGGAAGGGGTCTACGACGTCTACCGTGTGACCTCGGCCCGCCGGCCCTGACGGTACGCGGCCCGGCACGGGCGAGGGGGAGCAGACGATGGGGGAGGACGTGCTCGGCGGCCGGTACCGCCTGGTCCGGCTGATCGGGCGGGGCGGGATGGGCGCGGTCCACGAGGCGGTGGACACCGAGCTGGACCGCCGGGTGGCGGTCAAGCGGCTGTACGGCGCGGGCGGGCCGGACGCCGCCGCGGTGGCCCTGGCCCGGCTGCGCCGGGAGGCCCAGGCGCTGGCCCGGATCAGCCACCCCGGCGTCGTCCAGGTCCATGACAGCGGCCGGCACGAGGACCGCCCGTATCTCGTCATGGAGCTGCTGGACGGGGTGGACCTCGCCAAGCTGGTGGCGGCGCACGGCCCGCTGCCGCCGCCGGTGGCCGCCGCGGTGGGGCTGGGGATGTGCCGGGCGCTGGCCGCCGCGCACTCCGCCGGGGTGCTGCACCGGGACGTCAAACCGACCAATGTCATGGTCACCCGGTCCGGCCGGGTGGTGCTCCAGGACTTCGGGCTCGCCCGGATCGCCGAGGAGCCGGCCATCACCCGCGCCGGGGCGCTGATCGGCACCCCGCAGTACATGGCCCCGGAGCTGATGCGCGGTGAACTCCCGGGCCCGGCGGCCGACTTGTACGGTCTCGGCGCCTGCCTGTATCTGATGCTGACCGGTACGCCGCCCCTGGGGTCGGACGCCGACGACGTCGGCCTCCTGGTGGAGCGGGCGGTCGGGCCGGGCGTCCCGCGGCTGGCCGGGGGCGAGGGCACCGGCGTCCCGCGCGCCCTGGCGGACCTCGTGGACGGGCTGTGCCGGCAGGAGGCGGCCGCCCGCCCGGACACCGCCGCCGTCGAAGCGGTGCTGGCCGCGCTGCCGGACGCGGACGGCGAGGGCGCGCTGCGCGAGCTGGTGGCCGCCTGCGTCCGCGAGGAGGCCGTGGAGTTCGTCTACAGCCCGCCGGTCCTGGAGGCGTCCGGCCGGGAGCTGCTGGACTGGGCGGCGATCCCGGAGTACCGGGCCGCGACCGGCGACGAGCGGCGGCCGCTGACCCTCAGCGACGGCACCCGCCAGTTGCTGCTGAGCAGCATGACGCCGGAGAGCGCCCGGTCCCGGCAGCGCGAGGCGGTCAACCTCGTCCTGCGCGGCGACCTCCAGGAGGCGGTGCGGATGCTCACCGCCGTCGCCCAGGTGTGCGCCTCGGCGCTGGGCCCTGACCATCCGACCACGCTGACCAGCCAGTACTGGCAGGCGGTCTGCCTGGCGCGGCTGGGCGCCGGCGCGGAAGCACTGGAACTGTTCTCCCGGGTCAACGCCGGGACCGAGCACAGGAGGGGGCGGGATCATGACTGATCTCGACGTACGGGCGGAGACCGGGCCGGGGGGCGACGCGGAGGCCGAACTCCGTTCCCTGCTGCGGTGGTTGCAGGACGACGAGGAGCTGCGCCGGCAGGTGCGCGGCACCCTGGGCGCCGGACGCGCGCCCCGGCCCGGCGAGATGGGCCTCGGCTTCGACCTGCTCCAACTCGCCGTGGGCACCGCGGTGTCGGCCGGTTCGCTGGCGGTCTCGATCCTTCAGTGGCGCGACACCCGCCGCCGCGCCCCCGGGCTCACCCTGCGCTCCGGGGGCGTGGAGGTCCGCGTGGAGCGCGGTGCGGCCGGCGACGAGGAGACCGTGCGCCGGATCATCGCGCTGCTGGACGGCGCCGCCGGGCTTGCGGACGGCGGCGGTACGGGCGCGGCGGACGGCGCGGGCACCGGGGAGCCCGGGGGCGATGGCCCAACTCCCTGATCCGGCCGCCTCCCGGGCCGTCCTGCTCGGCACCGCCGCCTACCGCCACCTCGAAGCCCTCCCGGCCGTCGCCGCCAACCTCCGCGATCTGGCCGGGCTGCTCGGCGACGCCACGGTCTGGGGCCTGCCCGAGCACCACTGCGAGGTGGTGCTCGACCCGGCGAACGCCGCCGCGATGCTCGATCCCGTCCACCGCGCCGGCGACGAGGCCACCGACACCCTCCTCGTCTACTACGCGGGCCACGGCATGCGGGATTCGGAATCCGCCGACCTCTACCTCGCGCTGACCGGCTCCCGGGACAGCGTCGGTTACACCGCGGTCGCCTACCAGCACCTGCGCGGCGCCCTGCGCGGCGCCCGCGCCCGCCGCAAGATCGTCGTCCTGGACTGCTGCTTCAGCGGCCGGGCGGTCCGTACGCTGGCCGGCCGCGAGGACGTGCTGGCCGCCCAGGCCGCGGTGGACGGCGCGTACGTGCTGACCGCCTCACCGCGCGACCGGGTCGCGCTGGCCCCCGACGGCGAACGCCACACCGCCTTCACCGGCGAACTCCTCGCCATCCTGCGGCACGGGATCGCCGACGGCCCCGAGCTGATCGACCTGGACACCCTCTACCGGGCGCTGGACGAGCGGCTGCGGGCCAAGAACCGCCCGCTGCCGCAGCGCGCCCAGGAGAACGGCGTCGGACGGCTGCCGCTGGCCCGCAACCGCGCCCTGGCCCGGCGCCACCGGGAGCCCGCCGGGCCGGTCCTGGACTCCGAGGTCCGCGCCGCGATGGTGGCGTCCGGCCTCGGCCTGGCCCGGATGCTGCGCGCGAACGGCGACCACCGCGACGCGCTGCCGGTGCTCCGGCTCGCCCTCCAGGAGCGCGGCCCGGGCGGCGGCGACGGGCTGCTGCCGGTCCAGCTCGAACTTTCCGAACTCCTCGCGGAGACCGGGCAGATCAAGGAGGCCATCGAGGTCCTGGAGCAGGCGTTCCACCAGGCCCGCCAGGTCTACGGCCCGGAGGCGGTGCTGGTCTGCCGGCGGCTGGCCGATCTGCTCCAGGAGTCCGGCAACCACATCCAGGCGTGCGAGGTCCTCAAACACGCCCTGGACCTGCTGGAGACGGGCCACCGCAGCCGCCGCTGACCCCGGGCCCGCCCCCGGAACGCGTAACGGCCCGCCGGGACACCCCGGCGGGCCGTCGCGCGTACGCGCGGCGAGCGTCAGCCGCCGAACTCCTCCAGGCCCTTGAGCGCCTGGTCCAGCAGCGCCTGGCGGCCCTCCAGCTCACGGGCGAGCTTGTCGGCCTTGGCGGTGTTGCCGGCCGCCCGGGCCGCGTCGATCTGCCGGCGCAGCTTGTCGACGGCGTCCTGGAGCTGGCCGGTCAGCCCCGCCGCGCGCGCCCGCGCCTCGGGGTTGGTCCGCCGCCACTCGGCCTCCTCGGCCTCCTGGATGGCCCGCTCGACGGCGTGCATCCGGCCCTCGATCTTCGGGCGGGCATCGCGCGGTACGTGGCCGATGGCCTCCCACCGCTCGTTGATCGCCCGGAACGCGGCCCGGGCCGCCTTCAGATCGGTGACCGGCAGCAGCTTCTCCGCCTCGGCGGCCAGCTCCTCCTTGCGGGTGAGGTTCTCCCGCTGCTCGGCGTCGCGCTCCGCGAAGACCTCGCCGCGCGCCTGGAAGAAGACGTCCTGGGCGCCGCGGAAACGGTTCCACAGGTCGTCCTCGTACTCGCGCTGGGCGCGGCCGGCGGCCTTCCACTCCTGCATCAGCTCGCGGTAGCGGGCGGCGGTCGCGGCCCAGTCCGTGGAGCCGGACAGCGCCTCGGCCTCGGCGACCAGCTTCTCCTTGGCCTTGCGGGCCTCCTCGCGCTGCGCGTCCAGCGACGCGAAGTGCGCCTTGCGCCGCTTGGAGAACGCCGACCGGGCGTGCGAGAAGCGGTGCCACAGCTCGTCGTCGGTCTTGCGGTCCAGGCGGGGCAGGCCCTTCCAGGTGTCCACCAGGGCCCGCAGCCGCTCACCGGCCACCCGCCACTGCTCGCTGGCCGCCAGCTCCTCGGCCTCGGCGACCAGCTTCTCCTTGGCCTGCCGGGCCTCGTCGGCCTGCCGGGCCTTGGCCGCCTTGCGCTCCTCGCGCCGCGACTCGACCGTACCGACCAGGGCGTCCAGGCGCTTGCGCAGCGCCTCCAGATCGCCCACCGCGTGGTGCTCGTCCACCTGCGTCCGCAGGTGCTCGATCGCGGTCAGGGCGTCCTTCGCCGAGAGGTCGGTGGTACGGACCCGCCGCTCCAGGAGGCCGATCTCCACGACCAGGCCCTCATACTTGCGCTCGAAGTAGGCGAGGGCCTCCTCGGGAGTGCCCGCCTGCCACGATCCGACGACCTGCTCGCCGTCGGCGGTACGCACGTACACGGTCCCCGTCTCATCGACGCGGCCCCATGGGTCGCTGCTCACAGCGCCTCCTCCACATGATGCCGGCGCGGGCGTGCGGCCCCCCGGCATCGTCCACAGTTTCTGTCCGGCGGGGCAGCGCCCCGGCGGCCGACGGGCTGGATGTGCGGTGCGGGTGGCAGGCCGTCGGAGCAGGCACCCTACACAACGCCAATCTAGGCGACCGGCGGTCGGCTGTCCGCATCCAGCACGACCGTAATCGCGGTGGGGGCGCCGGAAGACGCCCCCGGGCCGGCCGCCCGGATCAGGTCTTGCGCACCGCCGCCCGGTCGATGACGACCGTGGCGTTGGGCGCGGTGCTGCCGTGCGCCGGGTCGGGGTGCGACCCGGCGGCGGCGATCTTCGTCAGGACGTCCAGGCCGCCGGTGATCCGGCCGAACGGCGTGTAGTCCGCGGGCAGCCGGCTGTCCTCGTAGACGAGGAAGAACTGACTCCCGCCGGAATTCCGGGTCTTGGGGTCCTTGCCGTCGTAGCGGTTGGCCATGGCGACCGTGCCCGCCGGATAGACCCCGCCCTTGATCCGCGGGTCGCGCAGATCCTCGTCGGGGAGGGTGTAGCCGGGCGTGCCCGCGCCGGTGCCCTTCGGGTCGCCGCACTGGAGGATGTGGATCCCCTCGTCGACCAGGCGGTGGCAGCGGGTGTGGTCGAAGTAGCCCTGCCCGGCCAGGAACGCGAAGGAGTTGACCGTGTGCGGCGCCTTGGCCGCGTCCATGGCGAAGGTGATCCGGCCGCAGGTGGTCGACAGCTCGGCGGTGTACGCGGCCGAGGTGTCGACCGTCATCGCGGGCTCCTTCGGCCAGGTCTTCGCCGCCGGAGTGCCCTTGGCGGGGCGGGCGCACGGATCGGCCGGCGGGGCGGCGCCGTCGTCCTTGCGGTCGCCGCCGACCAGGGACGCGGAGGCGTAGGCCGCGGCGCCGGCGGCCAGCGCGAGCGCCACCACGCCGGCGAGGAGGACGTTGCGGCGCTTGGCCCGCCGGGCGGCCTCGGTCCGCCGCTGCTGCTGGCGGGCGTACTTCTGCCGGGCGAGCTCGCGCCGCCGCCGGTCCTTGCTGACCACCCGTCGTCCCCTCTCTGCCGCAATCCGTCGCTGACGTCTGCCGTGGCCGTACCGTATACGGGTTCGCCCTGCCGGGAGTCCCGCCGGTAGGCTCTGGAGCTGCCGAGATGTTCCGGGCGCGGTCCCGCCGGACCGCCCCCCGCCGATCCTTAAGGACGAACGTGCTGATTGCCGGGTTCCCCGCCGGGGCCTGGGGGACCAACTGCTATCTGGTCGCCCCCGCCGCCGGCGAGGAGTGCGTGATCATCGACCCGGGCCACGAAGCGGCCCCCGGCGTCGAGGAGACGCTCAGGAAGCATCGGCTCAAGCCCGTCGCGGTCATCCTCACCCACGGCCACCTCGACCACGTCGCCTCGGTCGTCCCGGTGTGCGGCGCGCACGGCGTCCCCGCCTGGATCCACCCCGAGGACCGCTACATGATGAGCGACCCGGAGAAGGCCCTCGGCCGCTCCATCGGTCAGCAGCTCATGGGCGAGCTGACCGTGGGCGAGCCGGACGACGTCAAGGAGCTCGCCGATGGCAGCGCCCTCCAGCTCGCCGGGATGGAGTTCTCGGTCGCGCACGCGCCGGGCCATACCAAGGGGTCGGTGACCTTCCGGCTGCCCGAGCAGGCGGACATCCCGCCGGTGTTCTTCTCGGGCGACCTGCTGTTCGCCGGCTCCATCGGACGCACCGACCTGCCGGGCGGCGACCACGCCGAGATCCTCCGGTCGCTGGAGCGCGTCTGCCTCCCGCTGGACGACTCGACCGTGGTCCTCTCCGGCCACGGCCCCCAGACCACCATCGGCCGCGAGCGCGCCACCAACCCCTTCCTCCGGCAGGTGGCCGCCGGCCTCGGAGACGGCGACGCGACCGCCGCTCCGCGACGAGGAATGTGACAAGACTTCCGTGAGCACCTTTCAGGCCCCCAAGGGCACCTACGACCTGATCCCGCCGAACTCCGCGACGTATCTGGCGGTCCGCGAGGCGATCGCCGCGCCGCTGCGCAACTCCGGCTACGGCTACATCGAGACGCCCGGCTTCGAGAACGTCGAGCTGTTCGCCCGCGGCGTCGGCGAGTCCACCGACATCGTCACCAAGGAGATGTACTCCTTCGAGACCAAGGGCGGCGACCAGCTCGCACTGCGCCCCGAGGGCACCGCGTCGGTGCTGCGCGCCGCGCTGGAGGCCAACCTCCACAAGGCCGGCAACCTCCCCGTCAAGCTCTGGTACTCCGGCTCGTACTACCGCTACGAGCGCCCGCAGAAGGGCCGCTACCGCCACTTCTCACAGGTCGGCGCGGAGGCGATCGGCGCCGAGGACCCGGCGCTGGACGCCGAGCTGATCATCCTGGCCCACCAGGCATACCGCTCGCTGGGCCTGCGCGACTTCCGGATCCTGCTGAACTCCCTCGGCGACAAGGAGTGCCGCCCCGTCTACCGCGCCGCGCTCCAGGACTTCCTGCGCGGGCTGGAGCTCGACGAGGACACCCGCCGCCGCATCGAGATCAACCCGCTGCGGGTGCTGGACGACAAGCGCGAGTCCGTCCGGGAGCAGCTGGCCGGCGCGCCGATGCTGCGCGACTACCTGTGCGAGGCGTGCAAGACCTACCACGAGCAGGTCCGCGAGCTGCTGACCGCGGCGGGCGTGGCCTTCGAGGACGACCCGAAGCTGGTCCGCGGCCTGGACTACTACACCCGCACCACCTTCGAGTTCGTCCACGACGGCCTGGGCTCGCAGTCCGCGGTGGGCGGCGGCGGCCGCTACGACGGCCTGTCCGAGATGATCGGCGGGCCCGCGCTGCCGTCCGTCGGCTGGGCGCTGGGCGTGGACCGCACGGTGCTGGCCCTGGAGGCCGAGGGCATCTCCCTCGACATCCCGGCCGCCACCGCCGTCTACGCCGTGCCGCTGGGCGAGGAAGCCCGCCGGGTGCTGTTCGGCAAGGTCACCGAGTTGCGCCGGGCCGGGGTCGCCACCGACTTCGCGTACGGCGGCAAGGGCCTGAAGAACGCCATGAAGTCCGCCAACCGCTCCGGCGCCCGGCTGGCGCTGGTGGCCGGGGAGCGGGATCTGGCCGACGGCGTGGTCCAGCTCAAGGACCTGCGGAGCGGTGAGCAGACGCCGGTCGCGCTGGACGCGGTGGTCGAGGAGGTCCGGCGGGCGCTGGGCTGAGAAGCCCGCCCGCTTCCCGGGGCCCGGACGGCAGCGCGCCGTCCGGGCCCCCGGGCGTTCCCGGCGTCAACGCGCGGGCCGCGGAATCACCCCCGTCCCCGTCAGGACGGCCCGGGTCCACAGGGACGTACGGCACAATGAGGGACGCGGCCGGGTCCGCCGGCCGTGCCACGCCTTGACGGCGAGCCACCTCCCACGGAGCGACGGAAGCGGCCCTATGACGACGACAGCGCTGGACGACGTGTCCACCGACGACGACCGCGCGAGCGCCGCGGGGCAGCCCATCGGCGCCGGCCGCGGCCTGGCCCTGCTGCTGGTGATCACCGGTCTGCTGGGCGGGCTGGCCTCCTGGGTCATCACGCTGGACAAGTTCGAGCTGCTGAAGGACCCGAACTTCAAACCGGCCTGCAGCCTCAACCCGATCATCTCCTGCGGCAGCGTGATGCAGAGCAAGCAGGCGGAGGTGTTCGACTTCCCCAACCCGATGGCCGGGCTGCTCGGCTTCGCGGTGGTGATCGCCATCGGCATGGCCCTGCTGGCGGGCGCCCGCTTCCGCCGCTGGTACTGGCTCGGTCTGAACGCCGGCACGCTGCTCGCCTCGGTCTTCTGCATGTGGCTGATGACCCAGTCGCTGTACGACATCAACGCGCTGTGCCTGTGGTGCACGCTGACCTGGTGCGTGACGGTCCTGATGTTCTGGTACACCACGGCGCACAACGTCAAGCACGGCATCCTGCCGGCGCCCCGGGGCCTGCGCGAGGCGGTCGTGGAGTTCCACTGGGTCGTCCCGGTGCTCTGGTACGGCGTGATCGCGCTGCTGATCCTGACCCGCTGGTGGTCGTACTGGAGCAGCCTGCTGTGAGCCGTGCGGTCCGGGAACCGTCCCGGACCGCCGCGCGGAGTGCGCGCCCCGGCCCGCCGACCCCGGCGGCCGGGGCGTTGTCAGTGGGGTGGCATAGGCTCCATAAGCGTGGAGCCCGACCTGTTCACCGCCGCCGCGGAAGACCGTCAGGAGAAGGACCCGGCGAGGTCCCCTCTCGCCGTACGCATGCGCCCGCGCACCCTCGACGAAGTCGTCGGCCAGCAGCATCTGCTCAAGCCCGGATCGCCGCTGCGGCGGCTGGTGGGCGAGGGAGCCGGCGGGCCGGCCGGTCCGTCGTCGGTGTTCCTGTGGGGCCCGCCCGGCATCGGCAAGACGACCCTGGCGTACGTCGTCAGCCAGGCGACCAACAAGCGCTTCGTGGAGCTGTCGGCGATCACCGCCGGGGTCAAGGAGGTCCGCGCGGTCATCGACGGCGCCCGCCGCGCCTCCGGCGGCTACGGCAAGGACACCGTCCTCTTCCTCGACGAGATCCACCGCTTCAGCAAGGCCCAGCAGGACTCGCTGCTGCCCGCGGTGGAGAACCGCTGGGTCACCCTGATCGCCGCCACGACCGAGAATCCGTACTTCTCGGTGATCTCCCCGCTGCTCTCCCGCTCCCTGCTGCTGACGCTGGAGCCGCTGACCGACGACGATCTGCGCGGTCTGCTGCGGCGCGCGCTGACCGACGCGCGGGGGCTGGCCGGGGCGGTCACCCTCCCCGAGGACACCGAGGCGCATCTGCTGCGGATCGCCGGCGGGGACGCCCGGCGGGCGCTGACGGCGCTGGAGGCCGGCGCCGGATCCGCGCTGGCCAAGGGGGAGAAGGAGATCACCCTCCAGACTCTGGAGGAGGCGGTCGACCGGGCGGCGGTGAAGTACGACCGGGCCGGCGACCAGCACTACGACGTCGCCAGCGCGCTGATCAAGTCGATCCGCGGCTCGGACGTGGACGCCGCGCTGCACTATCTCGCCCGGATGATCGAGGCGGGGGAGGACCCGCGGTTCATCGCCCGCCGGCTGATGATCTCGGCGAGCGAGGACATCGGCCTGGCCGATCCCACGGCGCTCCAGACGGCGGTGGCCGCGGCCCAGGCGGTGGCGATGATCGGCTTCCCCGAGGCCCGGATCACGCTGAGCCAGGCCACCATCGCGCTCGCCCTGGCGCCGAAGTCCAACGCCGCGTATCTGGCGATAGACGCCGCGCTGGCGGACGTCCGGGCCGGCAAGGCCGGGCCGGTGCCCCCGCATCTGCGCGACAGCCACTACAAGGGTGCCCAGAAGCTCGGCCACGGCCAGGGCTATCAGTACCCGCACGACATTCCCGGCGGTATCGCCGCCCAGCAGTACGCCCCGGACGCGGTGCACGGCACGCGCTATTACACCCCCACCCGGCACGGCGCCGAGGCGCGCTACGCGGACGTCGCCGAGCGGGTCCGGGCCCGGCTGCGCGGGGAGGGCGGCGAGCGGGGCGAGTGAGCCCGGCGCGGCGGGTCAGCTCGCGGCCGCGTCGAAGAGGGCGTGCAGCGCCCGGCGCAGTTCGGCGACGTCCCGGACGGGCTCGGGGAAGTCGAAGCGCGCGTCGAAGACCCGCCGCCCGCCGTCGCCGTCCCCGCCGCGCGTACCGCCCCCGGCGCCCTGGACGAAGCGGACCCGCAGCCCGAAGCGGTCCAGCCCCAGCGGGACGGCCTGGTCGCGCCGTCCGCAGACCGCGCCCCCGCGCTCGCCCAGCAGCGCGCACAGCCCGCGCACCTGCTCCGCGTGCGCGCTGTGCAGGTGCTGGAGGAGTTCGGCCTCGTGGGCGACGAGCGGATCGGGCGCGGCGGCGGCGAAGTCGTCCGGTTCGAACGGCTCCGCGCCCCACAGGTCGTCCACCGCGCCCTCGCCGACCTCCAGCCGCAGCAGCGCCCAGGCGGGCCGGCCCTGGTGGCCCGCGTCCGGGCCGGCATCCGGGGCCAGCGCCTCGCCGATGCCGAGGAGTTCGCCGACCGGGTGCCGCTCGGCCAGCAGCATCGCGGCCCGGGCGCGCTGCTCGGTGCGTACGGGCGTGAGCCAGCCGGCGACCCAGGCGCGGCCGCGGACCCGGTGCGGTACGGAGACCGGCGCCACATCGGTGATCTCCATCACGGCGGGCAGGTCGTCGTCCTGGGCGTACGCGGCGGCCCGGGCGGCCGCGCTGTCCCCGGGAAGCAGCATCAGGACGTCGCCCTCGGGCGCGACGGTCCGGCAGACGGGCGCGGAGAGGCCCAGGGGGTCCGGGTCCTCGACGCCGGGGATTTCCAGCGACGCCATACCATGGGAGGCGACGAGAGTACGTACGCGCTCAGCCGCCGAGGGCCGCTGGGCGTCTTCCGCGGGACGCGGCTGACCCGTCCCGGTGCGCTCCGCATCGGGCAGGGGGATCCCAGGTCGAAACATGCGTTCTCCTCGCGCTAAGGTAAGCCTCACCTAACTTACATGGAGGAACGTTCCCCGTGAACCAGTCGCGTCCCAAGGTCAAGAAGTCGCGCGCGCTCGGCATCGCGCTGACCCCCAAGGCCGTCAAGTACTTCGAGGCCCGCCCGTACCCGCCCGGCGAGCACGGCCGAGGCCGCAAGCAGAGCAGCGACTACAAGGTCCGCCTGCTGGAGAAGCAGCGTCTGCGCGCCCAGTACGACATCAGCGAGCGCCAGATGGTCCGTGCCTACGACCGCGCTCGGAAGGTCGAAGGCAAGACGGGCGAGGCCCTGATCGTCGAGCTTGAGCGCCGTCTGGACGCGCTCGTCCTGCGGTCCGGTATGGCCCGCACCATCTACCAGGCCCGCCAGATGGTCGTCCACGGCCACATCGCGGTCAACGACCGCAAGGTCGACAAGCCGTCCTTCCGCGTCCGCCCCGGCGACGTCGTGACGGTCCGCGAGCGCAGCCGCGACAAGCACCCCTTCCAGGTGGCCCGCGAGGGCGGCTACGCCCCCGACGGCGAGACCCCGCGCTACCTGGAGGTCAACCTCCAGGCCCTGGCGTTCCGCCTGGACCGGGACCCCAACCGCAAGGAGATCCCGGTCATCTGCGACGAGCAGCTGGTCGTCGAGTACTACGCCCGCTGACCGACCCGGCCGGCGCACCGCTCCGCCCGCCGACTCCCCGCTGTCCACGGACGGGGAGGCGGCGGGCCGGTGCGTTTCCGGGGCCGGTCCCCGGCCGGTGTGTGTCCGCGGCGGCACGCACCGTACAATCGCCCTCTCCGGTGCCGCGTACGGGAGCCGAAACGCGGTACGGACGGGGCCCTTCGGCGCGATAAGGTCAAGGTTGCCGTTCGAGCGGGACGAAACCAGACCAGACCAGTCGGAGAGTGGTGCCAGCGTGTCCGGTGGAGAGGTGGCCGGGATCCTCGTGGCCGTCTTCTGGGCGATCCTCGTGTCGTTCCTCGCCCTCGTGCTGGTGAGGCTCGCACAGACCCTCAAGGCGACCACCAAGATGGTGACCGAGATCTCCGAGCAGGCCGTGCCGCTCCTCGCCGACGCCTCCGCGACCGTCCGCTCCGCGCACACCCAGCTCGCCCGCGTCGACGCCATCGCCGCCGACGTCCAGGAGGTCACCGCCAACGCCTCCGCGCTCTCCTCGACCGTCTCCTCCGCCTTCGGCGGACCGCTGGTCAAGGTGGCCGCGTTCGGCTACGGCGTACGGCGCGCGATCGGCCGGAAGGGCCGGCCCGAGCCGGACCCCACCGTCATCGTCGGCCGCAGCCTGCCCGGCCCCCGCCGCGGCGCGCGCCGCCCCCGCCGTTCCAAGGACTGATCACCGCGATGTTCCGCCGCGCATTCTGGTTCACCACCGGCGCCGCCGCCGGGGCCTGGGCCACCACCAAGGTCCACCAAAAGCTGCGCAAGCTCCAGCCCGACAGCCTCGCCGCGCAGGCCGCGGAGAAGGCCGTCGAGACCGGGCACCGGCTGCGCCGATTCGCATTGGACGTACGGGCCGGAATGGCGGACCGTGAGGAACAACTGCACGACGCCCTCGGCCTCTCCGAGCCCGCCGGGGCGCCCGAGCTGCCCGCACCGCGCCGCGCGGTGCTCGAAATGCCCTACCGCACCACGAGAACCCCGGGACCGACCGGACCGACCGGAAATGAGGACCACTGATGGAGTCGGCTGAAATCCGCCGCCGCTGGCTGCGCTTCTTCGAAGAGCGCGGGCACACCGTCGTGCCGTCGGCGTCGCTCATCGCGGACGACCCGACGCTGCTGCTGGTCCCCGCGGGCATGGTCCCCTTCAAGCCGTACTTCCTCGGCGAGGTCAAGCCGCCCTTCAAGACGGCCACCAGCGTCCAGAAGTGCGTGCGCACCCCGGACATCGAAGAGGTCGGCAAGACCACCCGGCACGGCACGTTCTTCCAGATGTGCGGCAACTTCTCCTTCGGCGACTACTTCAAGGAAGGCGCCATCAAGTACGCCTGGGAGCTGCTGACGTCTCCCGTGGCGGACGGCGGCTACGGCCTGGAGCCGGAGAAGCTCTGGATCACCGTCTACCTCGACGACGACGAGGCCGAGCGCATCTGGCACGAGGTCGTCGGGGTGCCCAAGGAGCGCATCCAGCGCCTGGGCAAGAAGGAGAACTACTGGTCCATGGGCGTCCCGGGCCCCTGCGGCCCGTGCTCGGAGATCAACTACGACCGCGGCCCGGAATTCGGCGTCGAGGGCGGCCCGGCCGTCAACGACGAGCGCTACGTGGAGATCTGGAACCTGGTCTTCATGCAGTACGAGCGCGGCGCCGGCCTCGGCAAGGAGGACTTCGAGATCCTCGGCGAGCTGCCGTCGAAGAACATCGACACCGGCCTCGGCCTGGAACGCCTCGCCATGATCCTCCAGGGCGTCCGCAACATGTACGAGACCGACACCCTGCGCGTCGTGATCGACAAGGCCGGTGAGCTGACCGGCGTCCGCTACGGCGCCGCCGAGGACTCCGACGTCTCGCTGCGCGTGGTCGCCGACCACATGCGCACCTCCACCATGCTCATCGGCGACGGCGTCACCCCCGGCAACGAGGGCCGCGGCTACGTCCTGCGCCGCATCATGCGCCGCGCCATCCGCAACATGCGGCTGCTGGGCGCCACCGGCCCGGTCGTCGGCGAGCTGCTGGACGTGGTCATCCGCACGATGGGCCAGCAGTACCCGGAGCTGCTGGAGGACCGCCGGCGGATCGAGACGGTCGCGCTCGCCGAGGAGGCCGCCTTCCTCAAGACGCTGAAGGCCGGCACCAACATCCTCGACACCGCCGTCACCGAGACCAAGGCCGCCGGCGGCAAGGTCCTCCCCGGCGACAAGGCGTTCCTGCTCCACGACACCTGGGGCTTCCCGATCGACCTCACCCTCGAAATGGCCGCCGAGCAGGGCCTGTCGGTGGACGAGGACGGCTTCCGCCGCCTGATGAAGGAGCAGCGGGAGCGCGCCAAGGCCGACGCCCAGGCCAAGAAGCACGGCCACGCCGATATGTCGGCCTACCGCGAGATCGCCGACAAGTCCGGCTCCTCGGTCTTCACCGGCTACACCGACACCGAGGGCGAGTCCACCGTCGCCGGCCTGGTCGTCAACGGCGTCTCCGCCCCGGCCGCCCACGAGGGCGACGACGTCGAGGTGGTGCTCGACCGCACGCCGTTCTACGCCGAGGGCGGCGGCCAGCTCGCCGACACCGGCCGGATCCGGCTCGACAACGGCGCCGTCGTCGAGGTGCGCGACGTCCAGCAGCCGGTCCCCGGCGTCATCGTCCACAAGGGCGTGGTGCAGGTCGGCGAGGTGGTGCTCGGCTCCGCCGCGTACGCCGCCATCGACGTGCACCGCCGCCGGGCCATCGCCCGCGCGCACAGCGCCACCCACCTCACCCACCAGGCGCTGCGCGACGCCCTGGGCCCGACCGCCGCCCAGGCCGGTTCGGAGAACTCCCCGGGCCGCTTCCGCTTCGACTTCGGCTCGCCGACCGCGGTGCCCGGCTCGGTCCTCACCGACGTCGAGCAGAAGATCAACGACGTCCTCGCCCGCGAACTCGACGTGCACGCCGAGGTCATGAGCATGGACGAGGCCAAGAAGCAGGGCGCCATCGCCGAGTTCGGCGAGAAGTACGGCGAGCGGGTCCGCGTGGTGACCATCGGCGACTTCTCCAAGGAGCTGTGCGGCGGTACGCACGTCCACAACACCGCCCAGCTGGGCCTGGTGAAGCTGCTCGGCGAGTCCTCCATCGGCTCCGGCGTGCGCCGCGTCGAGGCCCTGGTCGGCGTGGACGCGTACAAGTTCCTGGCCCGCGAGCACACCGTCGTCTCGCAGCTGACCGAGCTGGTCAAGGGCCGCCCGGAGGAGCTGCCGGAGAAGATCTCCGGTGTCCTGGCCAAGCTGAAGGACGCCGAGAAGGAGATCGAGAAGTTCCGCGCGGAGAAGGTCCTGGCGGCCGCGGCCGGGCTGGCCGAGGGCGCCAAGGACGTCCGCGGGGTGGCGCTGGCCGCCGGCCAGGTCCCCGACGGCACCACCGCCGACGACCTGCGCAAGCTGGTCCTCGACGTGCGGGGCCGGATCCAGGGCGGCCGCCCCGCCGTGGTCGCGCTGTTCGCGGTGGCCAACGGCCGCCCGGTGACCGTCATCGCCACCAACGAGGCCGCCCGCGAGCGCGGCATCAAGGCCGGCGACCTGGTCCGCGCCGCCGCCAAGACGCTCGGCGGCGGGGGCGGCGGCAAGCCCGACGTCGCCCAGGGCGGCGGCCAGAACCCGTCCGCCGTGCCCGAGGCCATCGAGGCCGTCGAGCGGCTCGTGGCCGAGGCGGCCTGACCGAGGTGGCAGAGATGCGACGCGGCCGCCGCATCGCCGTGGATGTCGGGGACGCCCGGATCGGGGTCGCCTCGTGCGACCCCGACGGGGTCCTCGCCACCCCCGTCGAGACCGTGCCGGGACGCGATGTCCCGGCCGCGCACCGGCGGCTGAAGGCGATCGTCGAGGAGTACGAGCCGCTGGAGGTCGTGGTCGGCCTGCCCCGCTCCCTCAGCGGGGGAGAGGGGCCGGCCGCGGCCAAGGTCCGGGCCTTCGCCCGCGAACTGGCCCGGAACATCGCGCCGGTCGGCGTCCGGCTGGTCGACGAGCGGATGTCGACGGTCACCGCCACCCACGGCCTGCGCGCCTCCGGCGTCCGCAGCAAGAAGGGCCGCTCGGTGGTCGACCAGGCCGCCGCGGTGGTCATCCTCCAGAGCGCCCTGGAAACCGAACGGACGTCCGGCCGGCCTCCCGGGGAGAACGTCGAAGCGGGCGTCTGATCGCGGTACGGTAACGTTCCGCGCGTTGTGGCGGCGGTTCGAACAGCCGCGCGTGCAAGCAGAGGCGGAACGGTACGACAGGCGCTGCCCGGACGGCGCGCCCCGCCTCTCGGCTCTAGGGGATTGATGACCGAGTATGGCCGGGGCTACGGCTCCGAACCGTGGCATCCCGACGACCCGCTCTACGGAGACCGCGGTCCGTACGGAGGTCAGGCGCAGCAGCCGCAGTGGACGGAGCAGCAGTCCGGCGGGTATCCCCAGGAGCAGCACCCCCAGCAGTACGCGGAGCAGTACGCGCCCCACCCGGAGCAGTACCGGCAGCAGCACCCTGAGCAGTACGGGCAGCATCCCGAGCAGTACGGGCAGCACGGAGAGCAGCACCCCGGGCCGTACCCGCGGCACGAGGAGCAGTACCAGCAGCACCAGCACCCCGGGCAGTACCCGCAGCACGGTGAGCAGCAGTACGCGCAGCAGTATCCGGCGGGTGGCGGCGGCTGGGAGGGGGCGCCGCAGCAGACGGGCGGGCCGGGCTACGACCCGTACGACCCCTACGGGCAGCACCCGCCGGCCGATCCGTATCTCCAGCCCGGCCAGGACCACCCGGCGCCGCACCACGCCGGCCAGGGCTACCCGGGGCAGGAGTACGCGGCTCAGGACTACGCGGGCCAGGAGTACCAGGGCCAGGGCTACGCGGGCGCAGGCCAGGAGTACGCGGGCCAGGACTACGCGGGTCACGACTCCTACGGCGGCCAGGGCGGCCACGGGCTCCAGGAGACCCAGCCGATCCCGGCCCAGCAGGCGGTGCAGACGCATCCGGGCCCGCAGCACACCGAGCACGGCGGGCCGCCGCAGGACGCCGGCGACGGGCACCACCCCCAGGACGGGCCGCCCGCACCGGAGCCGGAGCATCCGTTCTTCGCCGGTGAACCGGACAGCCGCCGGGCGGACGGCGCGGACGACCCGGACGACGCGGACGACCGCCCCGGCGGCGCCGCGGACGACGACGCCCCGGTGGACGGCCGGCGCGGCCGCGAGCGCCGGGGCCGGAAGAACACGAAGAACAAACGGCGCAGCGGCACCGCCTGCCTGGTCATGGCCCTGGCGTTCGCCGGTGTGGCGGGCACCGTGGGCTACTTCGGCTACGACTTCTTCGTGCGGCACTTCGGCTCGTCCCCGGACTACGACGGCGAGGGCAGCGGCGAGGTGCAGGTGGAGATCCCGGACGGGATGCTGATCTCCCAGATGGGGGCGGTCCTGGCCCGGGACGGGGTGATCAAGAGCGCCGGGGCGTTCACCGAGGCGGCCGCCGACAACCAGAAGGCGCAGTCCCTCCAGCCCGGTACGTACACCCTGCGCAAGCACATGTCGGCGGCGGCCGCCATCGAGCTGATGCTGGACCCCAAGAGCCGCAACGGCCTGACGATCCGGGAGGGCCTGCGGGCCGCCGCGGTCTACCAGCTGATCGACAAGAAGCTCAAGCTCACGCCCGGCACCACCAAGGAGATCGCCCGCAGCCAGGCGAAGAACCTCGGACTGCCGTCCTGGGCCGACGACAACCCCAAGATCAAGGACCCGCTGGAGGGCTTCCTCTACCCGTCCACCTACAGCGTCGGCGCCAATGCCAAACCGGCCGATGTGCTGAAGCAGATGGTCGCGCGGGCGAATCAGGAATACCAGAAGTACGACCTGGCGGAGAATGCCAGGAAATTCAACCTGTCCTCCCCGCTCCAGCTCGTGACGGTCGCCAGCCTCACTCAGGCCGAGGGCATGACGCACGACGACTTCCGCAAGATGGCCGCGGTCGTCTACAACCGTCTCGCCCCGACGAATACCGACACGAACCAGAAGCTGGAATTCGACTCGACGTTCAACTACCTCAAGAACCAGAGCAAGATCAATATCAGTACGGACGAGATCCGGCACTACGACGACCCGTACAACACGTATTTCTACCGGGGTCTGCCGCCCGGTCCGATCGGCAATCCCGGTGCGGACGCGCTGAAGGCGGCGATCAATCCGGACAATTCCCAGAAGTGGCTGTACTTCATTTCGGTGGACGGCAAGAAAACCGACTTCACCACCAATCTGACCGACCATATGAAGCTCGTCCGGGAATTCAACAGGCGCCAGCAAGAGCAGAAGCAGAACGGAAACTGAAGGCAAGGCCGTGCCCCACAGCTCTGACACCAGGAAGGCGGCCGTCCTCGGCTCGCCGATCGCGCACTCCCTCTCGCCGGTGCTGCACCGCGCCGCCTACGCCGAACTCGGCCTCACCGGCTGGGAGTACGGCCGCCACGAGATCGACGAGGCCGCGCTGCCGGCGTTCCTCGCCGGGCTCGGCCCCGAATGGGCCGGTCTGTCGCTGACCATGCCGCTCAAGCGCGCGGTCATCCCGCTGCTGGACGAGATCAGCGCCACCGCGGCCTCGGTCGAGGCGGTCAACACCGTCGTGTTCACCCCCGACGGCCGCCGCCGCGGCGACAACACCGACATCCCCGGCATGCTCGCCGCGCTGCGCGAACGCGGCGTCGAGCACGTCGAACGGGCCGCCGTCCTCGGTGCCGGCGCCACCGCCTCCTCCGCGCTGGCCGCGCTTGCCCGGATCTGCGCCGGCGAGGTCACCGCGTACGTCCGCAGCGCGGCCCGCGCCGAGGAGATGCGCGGCTGGGGCGAGCGGCTCGGCGTCACCGTCCGCACCGCCCCCTGGGAGGAGGCCGCCGCGGCCCTGGACGCGCCGCTGGTCATCGCCACCACCCCGGCCGGCAGCACCGACCCGCTCGCCGCCGCCGTCCCCGCCCGGCCCGGCACCCTCTTCGACGTCCTCTACGACCCGTGGCCGACCCCGCTGGCCGCCGCCTGGGCCGGCCGCGGCGGCGCCGTCGTCGGGGGCCTGGACCTCCTGGTCCACCAGGCCGTCCTCCAGGTCGAGCAGATGACCGGCCGGGCGCCCGCGCCGCTGGCCGCGATGCGCCGGGCCGGCGAGGCGGCGCTCGCCGCCCGCTGACCCCGGTCCGTACGCCCGCCGCCGGTCCGCCCGGACGCCCGCGGTCCGCACCCTGGACGCCGCGCCGCGCGCCCCGCCCGACGTGGGAGGATCTAAGGAGACCGTACGCGGATGAGCACATGAGCAGTAACTGAGGAGCACCGTTGAGCAGGTTGCGCTGGCTGACGGCGGGGGAGTCGCACGGCCCCGCACTCGTGGCGACGCTGGAGGGCCTTCCCGCCGGCGTGCCGGTCACCACGGAGATGGTGGCGGACGCCCTGGCCCGCCGCCGGCTCGGCTACGGCCGCGGTGCCCGGATGAAGTTCGAGCGGGACGAGGTCACCTTCCTCGGCGGCGTCCGGCACGGCCGCTCGCTCGGCTCCCCGATCGCGATCATGGTCGGCAACACCGAGTGGCCCAAGTGGGAGCAGGTCATGGCCGCCGACCCGGTGGACGAGGAGGTGCTGGCCGGCCTGGCCCGCAACGCCCCGCTGACCCGCCCCCGCCCCGGCCACGCCGACCTCGCCGGTATGCAGAAGTACGGCTTCGACGAGGCCCGCCCGGTCCTGGAGCGCGCCTCCGCCCGCGAGACCGCGGCCCGGGTCGCGCTCGGCGCCGTCGCCCGCTCCTTCCTGAAGGAGACCGCGGGCATCGAGATCGTCTCGCACGTCGTCGAACTGGCCGCCGCCAAGGCGCCGTACGGCGTCTACCCGACCCCCGCCGACGTCGAGAAGCTGGACGCCGACCCGGTCCGCTGCCTGGACGCCGCCGCGTCGGAGGCGATGGTCGCCGAGATCGACCAGGCCCACAAGGACGGCGACACCCTCGGCGGTGTGGTCGAGGTGCTGGCCTACGGCGTCCCGGTCGGCCTCGGCTCGCACGTCCACTGGGACCGCCGCCTGGACGCCCGGCTGGCCGCCGCGCTGATGGGCATCCAGGCCATCAAGGGCGTCGAGGTCGGCGACGGCTTCGACCTGGCCCGCGTCCCCGGCTCCAAGGCGCACGACGAGATCCTGGCCACCGGCGACGGGATCAAGCGCGCCTCCGGCCGCGCCGGCGGCACCGAGGGCGGCCTGACCACCGGGGAACTCCTGCGCGTCCGCGCCGCGATGAAGCCGATCGCCACCGTGCCGCGGGCCCTGGCGACGGTCGACGTCCGCACCGGCGAGGCCGCCAAGGCGCACCACCAGCGCTCCGACGTCTGCGCGGTGCCGGCCGCCGGCATCGTCGCCGAGGCGATGGTCGCGCTGGTGCTGGCGGACGCGGTGGTGGAGAAGTTCGGCGGCGACAGCGTGCCGGAGACCCGCCGCAACGTCCGCTCCTTCCTCGACAACCTGGCGATCACGTGACCGCGCCGGCCGTCGTACTCGTCGGCCCGCCCGGCGCCGGCAAGTCCACCGTGGGCGCGCTGCTGGCCGGGCGGCTCGGCGTCGGCTACCGCGACACCGACGCCGATGTCGTCGCCACCGCCGGCAAGGAGATCTCCGACATCTTCGTGGAGGACGGCGAGGGGCGCTTCCGCGAGCTGGAGCGGGCCGCGGTCCGCGCCGCCCTGGAGACCCACCCGGGCGTGCTCTCGCTCGGCGGCGGCGCGATCATGGACGACACCACCCGGAAGCTGCTGACCGGCCTGCCGGTCGTCTTCCTGGACGTCGAACTGGCCGACGCCGTCAAGCGGGTGGGCCTGGACGCCCCCCGCCCGCTGCTCGCGGTCAACCCGCGCAAGCAGTGGCGCGAACTGATGGAGCGGCGCCGCCCGCTCTACACCGAGGTCGCACGCGCCGTGATCGCCACCGGGGGCCGCACCCCCGAGGACATCGCCGACGCGATCGCGGACGCTTTGGAGCTACGGCCGGCCGCGGCGGACCCCGCGCACCCCGCCGGCAGGGAGGAACAGCCATGACGGAGCACGCCACCCGCATCCAGGTCGGCGGAACCGCCGGCACCGACCCGTACGAGGTCCTCGTCGGACGGCAGCTGCTGGGCGAACTCCCCGGCCTGATCGGCGAGCACGCCCAGCGCGTCGCGGTGCTGCACCCCGAAGCGCTGGCCGCCACCGGCGAGGCGCTGCGCGCCGACCTCGCCGAGCAGGGCTACGACGCGATCGCCATCCAGCTGCCCAACGCCGAGGAGGCCAAGACCGCCGAGGTCGCCGCCTACTGCTGGAAGGCGCTCGGCCAGACCGGCTTCACCCGCACCGACGTGATCGTCGGCGTGGGCGGCGGCGCCACCACCGACCTGGCCGGCTTCGTCGCCGCGACATGGCTGCGCGGGGTGCGCTGGATCGCCGTACCGACCACCGTGCTGGGCATGGTGGACGCCGCGGTCGGCGGCAAGACCGGTATCAACACCGCCGAGGGCAAGAACCTCGTCGGCGCCTTCCACCCGCCGGCCGGTGTGCTGTGCGACCTGGCCGCGCTGGACAGCCTCCCGGTCCACGACTACGTCTCCGGGCTGGCCGAGGTCATCAAGGCCGGCTTCATCGCCGACCCGGCGATCCTGGAGCTGATCGAGGCCGACCCGGAGGGCGCCAAGCGGCCGGACGGCCCGCACACCCAGGAGCTCATCGAGCGGGCGATCCGGGTCAAGGCCGAGGTGGTCTCCGCCGACCTCAAGGAGTCCGGACTGCGGGAGATCCTGAACTACGGCCACACCCTCGCGCACGCCATCGAGAAGAACGAGCGCTACAACTGGCGCCACGGCGCCGCGGTCTCGGTCGGCATGGTCTTCGCCGCCGAACTGGGCCGGATCGCCGGCCGCCTGGACGACGCCACCGCCGACCGGCACCGCGCCGTGCTGGCCTCCGTCGGCCTGCCGCTGACCTACCGGGGCGACCAGTGGCCCAAGCTGCTGGAGACCATGAAGGTCGACAAGAAGTCCCGCGGCGACCGGCTGCGCTTCATCGTCCTGGACGGCCTGGCCAAGCCCACCGTCCTGGAGGGCCCCGACCCGGCGATGCTGCTCGCGGCGCACGCCGAGATCGCGGCGTGACGCCGATGAAGCAGCGCGTGCTGGTCCTCAACGGCCCCAACCTCGGCCGGCTCGGCTCCCGCGAGCCCGACGTCTACGGCGCCACCTCCTACGCCGGGCTGGTCGCCGAATGCGCCCGGCTCGGCGCGGAGCTGGGCTTCGAGACCGACGTCCGGGAGACCAACGACGAGGGCGAGATGGTCCGCTGGCTGCACGAGGCGGCCGACGGCGCCCTCCCGGTCGTCATCAACCCCGGTGCGTTCACGCACTATTCGTACGCGATGCGGGACGCGGCGGCCCAGCGCACCGCCCCGCTGATCGAGGTGCACATCTCCAACCCGTACGCCCGCGAGGAGTTCCGGCACACCTCGGTCATCGCGGCGGTCGCCAGCGGGACGGTCGCCGGCTTCGGCATCGGCTCGTACCGCCTGGCGCTGCGTGCCCTCGCCGAGGAGCTGGACGGCTGACCGGCCGTTCCGCTCCGTGCGCCGCCGGCCGTTCATCCGGCGGGCGCCGCGGGTAGGGAAACCTCCCGGCAGCCGCCGGGAGGGTACGGTTCGGTCAGTACCACCCGGCGGCGGGGCGGCAACGGCCCGCCGCCGCCTCGCAGTTGCCGCCACGGTGCCCCGGCCGCCCCGGCCCGGTGCGCCGTCCGCACCACGTCGACCGCACGAGACGGAGAGCCACCGGATGCAGTACGCAGTGGGGGCTCCGCTGCCACCGCCCCGCGGCCCGCTTCCCGGCCCGGGGGCCGGACCCGCCATGCACTGGACGCCGCACCCCGGCGGGCCCGGCGCGGCCCCGCCCCCGCCCGCCCCCGGCCACGGCTGGCCGGGCCCCGCGCCGGGGCCCCACCAGGCCCCGCCCGCCCCGCCCACCACCGGTGACGTCACCGGCCATGTGCAGCTGCCGCCCGGCGCGCCCGTTCCGCTGCCCAGCCCGCCGCCGGGCAGCGCCGCGCCGGACGCCGCGCACGCCGCCGTCGCGGTGCTGCTGATCGGCCCGGCCGGCGCCGGGAAGACCAGCGTCGCCCGGCACTGGGCCGACACCCGGCGGGTGCCGACCGCGCACATCAGCCTGGACGACGTCCGGGAGTGGGTGCGGGCCGGTTTCGCCGATCCGCAGTCCGGCTGGAACGACCACTCCGAGGCGCAGTACCGCCTGGCCCGCCGCACCTGCGGTTTCGCGGCCCGCAACTTCCTCGCCAACGGCATCTCCTGCATCCTCGACGACGCCGTCTTCCCGGACCGCCCGGTCGTCGGCCTCGGCGGCTGGAAGCGCCACGTCGGCCCCGGCCTGCTGCCGATCGTGCTGCTGCCCGGGCTGGAGGTCGTCCTGGAGCGCAACGCCCGCCGCACCGGCAACCGCCGCCTGTCCGACGAGGAGGTGGCCCGCATCCACGGCCGGATGGCCGGCTGGTACGGCTCCGGCCTGCCGATCATCGACAACTCCCAGCACGATGTGGCCACCACCGTGCGGGCGCTGGACGAGGTGGTCGCGCGCAGCCTGGCCAGCCCGCCCAGCTGGTAGCGGCCCGCCCGGCCGCGACGCGGTCCGTCCCCCGGGCGGCCGTCCCGGACGGCCGCTCCGGGAGCGCGGTCGTACGCTGGCGATATGTCCGAGTTGTACGCGGTCCGACGCGCGCGGCTGCGCGACCGCTGCGCCGCAACCGGATCCACCGCCGCCCTGATCTCGCGCCCCGCCAACGTCCGCTACCTCACCGGCGCCGCGCCGCCCGGCGCCGCCCTGCTGCTGGGCCCCGGCGCCGACGTCCTGCTCTGCGGGCGCCCGCTGACCGGCGACCCCACCGAGGGCCGGCCCGCCGACGACATCCGGGTCTCGGTACTGCCCGCGCGCGGCGGCGACCCGGTGGTGGCCGCCGCCGGGCTCGCCGAGAAGTCGGGCGCGGACACCCTGGCCGTCGAGGAGCACCACCTCACCGTCAGCCGCCACCGGGCGCTGGCCCGCGTCGCGCCCCGGACCCGGCTGACCGACCTGGCCTGTGCGGTCGAGGCGCAGCGGCTGGTCAAGGACGACGACGAGATCGCCTGCCTGCGGATCGCCGCGGAGATCAGCGACCAGGCGCTGGGCGAACTGCTGGAATCCATCCTCGTCGGCCGCACCGAGCGCCATCTCGCGCTGGAGCTGGAGCGCCGGCTGGTCGACCACGGCGCGGACGGCCCGGCGTTCCCCACCTCCGTCGCCACCGGCCCGAACTCCGGACGCGCCGGGCACCTGCCCACCGACCGCCGGGTCGAGGAGGGCGACTTCCTCACCGTCAACCTCGGCGCGAACTACCGCGGCTACCGCTGCGAGATCGGCCGGACCTTCGTCATCGGCACCACCCCGGCGGACTGGCAGATCGAGCTGTACGACCTGGTCTTCGCCGCGCAGAAGGCCGGCCGGCAGGCGCTGGCACCGGGGGTGGAGTGCCGCGATGTGGACCGGGTGACCCGGCAGGTCCTGGAGGCCGCGGGGCACGGCGAGGGGCTCGGCCCGTGGACCGGGCACGGTGTCGGACTCGAAATCGACGAGGACCCTCAGTTGTCACCCGGCGCCATGGGTAAACTGGACGCTTGCGTGCCGGTCACCGTCGAGCCAGGGGTCCACATCCCGGGCCGTGGGGGTGTCCGGATCGACGACACCCTCGTCGTCCGCCCCGAGGCGGACGGCGGACCCGAGCTACTCACCATCACGACCAAGGAGCTGCTCGCCCTGTGAGCCACCCGGCTCGCTGCGGGCGGTTTCGAGGTACCCACCACCTGCAGTCCAGGAGATTCCGCAACCGTGGCTTCCACGAACGACCTCAAGAACGGCATGGTGCTCAAGCTCGAAGGCGGCCAGCTCTGGTCCGTCGTCGAGTTCCAGCACGTCAAGCCCGGTAAGGGCCCGGCCTTCGTCCGTACCAAGCTCAAGAACGTGCTCTCCGGCAAGGTGGTGGACAAGACCTTCAACGCCGGCGTCAAGGTCGAGACGGCCAACGTCGACAAGCGCGGTATGCAGTTCTCGTACATGGACGGCGACTACTTCGTCTTCATGGACATGGACACCTACGACCAGCTGCACGTCGACCGCAAGACCGTCGGCGACGCGGCGAACTTCCTCCTGGAGGGCTTCGAGGCGGTCGTCGCGCAGAACGAGGGCCAGGTGCTCTACGTCGAGCTGCCGGCCGCCGTCGAGCTGACCATCGCCGAGACCGAGCCGGGCGTCCAGGGCGACCGCTCCACCGGCGGCACCAAGCCCGCCAAGCTGGAGACCGGCTACGAGATCCAGGTCCCGCTCTTCATCACCACCGGTGAGAAGATCAAGGTCGACACCCGCACCGGCGACTACCTCGGCCGGGTGAACAGCTAACCGTGGCTGCCCGCACCAAGGCCCGTAAGCGCGCCTTCCAGATCCTCTTCGAGGCCGACCAGCGCGGTGCCGATGTGCAGTCCGTGCTGGCGGACTGGATGCGCCATGCCCGGACCGACACCCGGCAGCCGCCGCTGAACGAGTACACCCTCGAACTGGTCGAGGGGTACGCGGACCACGTCGCCCGCATCGACGAACTGCTCTCCACCTACTCCGTGGACTGGGACCTGGACCGGATGCCGGCGGCCGACCGCTCCATCCTCCGGCTCGGCGCCTACGAGCTGCTGTGGGTGGACGGCACGCCGGACGCGGTGGCGATCGACGAGGCCGTGCAGCTGGCCAAGGAATTCTCCACGGACGACTCCCCGGCCTTCGTCAACGGCCTGCTGGCCCGGCTGAAGGAGCTCAAGCCGGGGCTGCGCCGCGAGGAGAGCCGCTGAGCCGGCCGCGCGGCGGCTGACCGGCCGGCGCCCGACCGGCCGGAACACCGCCAGACCCCGACGGGCCCGGAGCGACGCACCAGCGCCGCTGCGGGCCCGTGGTGCGTCCGGGGCCGGTGGGGTACGCCCGGCAGCCCCGCGGCCGTGCGCGGCGCGCCTGATGGCGTCGGGGTGCCCGCAGACGACGACCGCCGCCCCGGGAGGCCCGGAGCGGCGGTACGTTTCTGCTTGTCAGACGGGTAAAGCGACGGGGCAGGGCCCCTAGATCTCCTCGTGCTGCACGGCCCGGCGGGCGTCCGCGTCCAGCACGCCCCAGCTGATGAGCTGCTCGGTGAGCACCGAGGGCGACTGGTCGTAGATCACCGCGAGGGTGCGGAGATCGTCCTGGCGGATCGAGAGGACCTTGCCGTTGTAATCACCGCGCTGGCTCTGGATCGTGGCGGCATAGCGCTGGAGCGGGCCGGCCTTCTCCTGCGGGACGTGGGCCAGGCGCTCCAGGTCCAGCACCAGCTTCGGCGGCGGCTCGGCGGCACCCCCCGGCGTCGTACCGGGCAGCAGCTCCTGCACTGGCACGCCGTAGAAGTCCGCGAGCTCGGCGAGGCGCTGGACGGTCACGGCACGGTCACCGCGCTCGTAGGACCCCACCACCACGGCCTTCCAGCGGCCCTGGGACTTCTCCTCGACGCCATGGAGAGAGAGGCCCTGCTGGGTACGGATGGCGCGGAGCTTGGCCCCGAGCTGTTTGGCGTATTCGCTGGACATAAAGCTCCCCAGACGGCTGTATCGACATGCGGCGCTGCCGCGTGGCTGGTAACTCACTGTGAGGTTACGCAGCGTAATCTGACTTCGTCAAGCCGAATGGGCCCAAGCCTCACCCGTCAGGGGGGCGTTCGGGTCGCCGGGGGCCTCCTGGTAGCCTGAAGCTCGTAATTTCGACGTCCTTTAAGGTCCGTCCCGTGAGGCGGAGAAGGAGGTCCGTTTCGTATGGACGCGACGCATTCCGACACGCGCACGCAAAGCCCCGCGCGCCCGGTGCTCGAAGGCCCGGACATCGCGCGGATGCTGACCCGCATCGCCCACGAGATCGTCGAGCGCGCCAAGGGCGCCGACGACGTGGTGCTGCTGGGGATCCCCACCCGCGGTGTCTTCCTCGCCCGGCGGCTGGCCGCCAAGCTGGAGGAGATCACCGGCCGCGCGATCCCGGTGGGCTCGCTCGACATCACCATGTACCGCGACGACCTGCGGCTGGGCCCGGCCCGCACGCTGGCCCGCACCGAGATCCCGGCCGACGGCATCGAGGGCCGGCTGGTCCTCCTCGTCGACGACGTCCTGTTCTCCGGCCGCACCATCCGCGCCGCGCTGGACGCCCTGGGCGACATCGGGCGCCCGCGCGCCGTCCAGCTCGCCGTACTGGTCGACCGCGGCCACCGCGAGCTGCCCATCCGCGCCGACTACGTCGGCAAGAACCTCCCCACGTCGCTGCGGGAGGCGGTCAAGGTCCAGCTGACCGAGGAGGACGGCCGCGACGCCGTGCTGCTCGGCCTGCGGGAGACCGCCCCGGCCGGCGAGCGCTAGCGCACGCACCCGCGTACGGACACCCGGTGAGCCCGGGCCCGCACCCATGCCTGCTCAACGGACATTCCCGTATACCTCCCTCACCACCGGAGAAAACCGGATGAAGCGTCACCTCATCTCGGCCGCCGACCTCACGCGGGACGACGCCGTGCTGATCCTCGACACCGCCGAGGAAATGGCCCGGGTCGCCGACCGGCCGATCAAGAAGCTCCCCGCGCTGCGCGGGCGCACCGTCTGCAACCTCTTCTTCGAGGACTCCACCCGCACCCGGATCTCCTTCGAGGCCGCCGAGAAGCGGCTCTCCGCGGACGTCATCAACTTCGCCGCCAAGGGCTCCAGCGTCTCCAAGGGCGAGTCCCTGAAGGACACCGCGCAGACCCTGGAGGCGATGGGCGTGGACGCCGTCGTCATCCGGCACAGCGCCTCCGGCGCGCCCTACCGGCTCGCCACCTCCGGCTGGATCGACGCCCCCGTCATCAACGCCGGCGACGGCACTCACCAGCACCCCACCCAGGCGCTGCTGGACGCCTTCACCATGCGGCGCCGGCTGATCGGCCCGGACGCCGGCCTCGGCCAGGACCTCGCCGGCAAGCGCATCACGATCGTCGGCGACGTGCTGCACAGCCGGGTCGCCCGCTCCAACGTCGACCTGCTGCACACCCTGGGCGCCGAGGTCACCCTCGTCGCGCCGCCCACCCTGGTGCCGGTCGGCGTCGAGAACTGGCCGTGCGCGGTCTCGTACGACCTCGACGCGGTGCTGCCGAAGTCCGACGCGGTGATGATGCTGCGGGTCCAGCGCGAGCGGATGAACGCCGCCTTCTTCCCCACCGAGCGGGAGTACTCCCGCCGCTACGGCCTGGACGCCGACCGGATGGCCCGGATGCCCGGGCACGCCGTGGTGATGCACCCCGGCCCGATGGTCCGCGGTATGGAGATCACCGCCGAGGTCGCCGACTCCCCGCGCTGCACGGTCGTCGAGCAGGTCGCCAACGGCGTCTCCATCCGCATGGCCGTCCTCTACCTGCTGCTCGGCGGCAACGAACCGGCCGTCACGAACCCCCGTACCGAGGAGAAGTAGAAAGCATGAGCAAGATCCTGATCCGCGGTGCGCAGGTGCTCGGCGGCGCGCCGCAGGACGTACTGATCGACGGTGAGGTCATCGAGGCGGTGGGCAGCGGGCTGTCCGCCGAGGGCGCCGAGGTCGTCGAGGCGGCCGGCAAGGTCCTGCTGCCGGGCCTGGTCGACCTGCACACCCACCTGCGCGAGCCCGGCCGGGAGGACTCCGAGACCGTCCTGACCGGCACCCGCGCGGCCGCGTCCGGCGGCTACACCGCCGTGTTCGCCATGGCCAACACCTTCCCCGTCGCCGACACCGCCGGCGTGGTCGAGCAGGTCTACCGGCTCGGCAAGGAGTCCGGCTACTGCGACGTCCAGCCGATCGGCGCCGTCACCGTCGGCCTGGAGGGCCGCAAGCTCGCCGAGCTGGGCGCGATGCACGAGTCGGCCGCCGGCGTGACCGTCTTCTCCGACGACGGCAAGTGCGTGGACGACGCGGTCATCATGCGGCGGGCGCTGGAGTACGTGAAGGCGTTCGGCGGCGTGATCGCCCAGCACGCCCAGGAGCCGCGGCTGACCGAGGGCGCCCAGATGAACGAGGGCGTGGTCTCGGCCGAGCTGGGGCTCGGCGGCTGGCCCGCCGTCGCCGAGGAGTCGATCATCGCCCGGGACGTGCTGCTCGCCGAGCACGTCGGCTCCCGGGTGCACATCTGCCACCTCTCCACCGCCGGCAGCGTCGAGATCGTCCGCTGGGCCAAGTCCCGCGGGATCGACGTCACCGCCGAGGTCACCCCGCACCACCTGCTGCTCACCGACGAGCTGGTACGCAGCTACAACCCGGTCTACAAGGTCAATCCGCCGCTGCGCACCGAGCGCGACGTCCTGGCGCTGCGCGAGGCGCTGGCCGACGGCACGATCGACATCGTCGCCACCGACCACGCCCCGCACCCGCACGAGGACAAGGACTGCGAGTGGGCCGCGGCCGCGATGGGCATGGTGGGCCTGGAGACCGCGCTGTCGGTCGTCCAGCACACCATGGTCGAGACCGGGCTGCTGGACTGGGCCGGGGTCGCCGACCGGATGTCCTTCACCCCGGCGCGGATCGGCGGGCTGGCCGGGCACGGCCGCCCCGTCTCAGCCGGTGAGCCCGCCAATCTCACGCTGGTCGATTCCGCATACCGTGGAGAGGTGGACCCCGCGGGCTTCGCCTCCCGCAGCCGCAACACCCCCTACGAGGGCCGTGAGCTGCCGGGACGCGTCACCCACACCTTCCTGCGGGGCCGCGCAACGGTCGTCGACGGGAAGCTGGCGTGACTCCTTACCTGTTCCACTTGGCCGCGGCGCAGCACTCGGCGCCGGTCACCGACTGGGCCGCCCGCCTCGCCTGGGTCGCCGGCCTCCTGGTCTTCATCGCCTTCGTCTACTGGCTGATGCGCCAGGGCTGGAAATGGCGCGGCACGCTCCAGGGCGACCTGCCCGAGCTGCCCGCCGTCCCGGCCGACGCCGGCGAGGCCCGGCTCACCCTCAGCGGCCGCTACCACGGCTCGACCACGGCCGGGCAGTGGCTCGACCGGATCGTCGCCCGGGGCCTGGGCACCCGCAGCCGCGCCGAACTCACCCTGACCGACCAGGGCCTGGCCGTCGTCCGGCCGGGCGCGGCGGACTTCTTCGTCCCGGCCGCCGCCCTCCGCGGCGCCCGCCTGGACAAGGGCATCGCCGGCAAGGTCCTCCCCGAGGGCGGCCTGCTGGTCGTCACCTGGGAGCACGGCGGGAAGCTGATCGACTCCGGCTTCCGCTCCGACCGCGCCGGCGAGCACCCCGCTTGGGTCGCGGCCCTCGGCCGCAGTGAGCCCGCCCCCGACCACACCACCGAGCACACCGAAACGGAAGGCGCACGATGACGACCTCCACCAAGGGGACCGCCGCAATCCCCGCCGTACTCGTCCTGGAGGACGGCCGCACGTTCCGCGGCCGCGCCTACGGGGCCGTGGGGGAGACCTTCGGCGAAGCGGTGTTCTCCACCGGCATGACCGGCTACCAGGAGACGCTGACCGACCCCTCGTACCACCGCCAGGTCGTCGTCATGACCGCCCCGCACGTCGGGAACACCGGGGTCAACGACGAGGACCCCGAGTCCGCGCGGATCTGGGTCGCCGGCTACGTCGTCCGCGACCCCGCCCGCGTCCCGTCCAACTGGCGCTCCCGCCGCTCCCTCGACGAGGAGCTGCGCCGCCAGGGCGTCGTCGGCATCCGCGGGATCGACACCCGCGCGCTCACCCGCCACCTGCGCGAACGCGGCGCGATGCGGGTCGGCATCTTCTCCGGCAACGCGCTGCCCGACGAGGGCACCATGCTCGCCGAGGTGCGCCAGCAGCCCGAGATGCAGGGCGCCGACCTCTCCGCGGAGGTCGCCACCAAGGAGGCGTACGTCGTCCCGGCCATCGGCGAGAAGAAGTTCACCGTCGCCGCGGTCGACCTCGGCATCAAGGGCATGACCCCGCACCGCATGGCCGAGCGCGGCATCGAGGTGCACGTGCTGCCGGCCACCGCCACCGCCGAGGACGTCTACGCGGTCGCCCCCGACGGCGTGTTCTTCTCCAACGGGCCCGGCGACCCCGCCACCGCCGACCACGCGGTCGGCGTGATGCGCGAGGTGCTCTCCCGCAAGACCCCGCTGTTCGGCATCTGCTTCGGCAACCAGATCCTGGGCCGCGCGCTGGGCTTCGGCACGTACAAGCTCAAGTACGGCCACCGCGGCATCAACCAGCCGGTGCAGGACCGCACCACCGGCAAGGTCGAGGTCACCGCGCACAACCACGGCTTCGCCGTGGACGCGCCCCTCGACAAGGTCTCCGACACACCGTTCGGCCGCGCCGAGGTCAGCCACGTATGCCTCAATGACAACGTGGTGGAGGGGCTCCAGCTCCTCGACCAGCCGGCCTTCAGCGTCCAGTACCACCCCGAGGCGGCTGCCGGCCCGCACGACGCCGCGTACCTCTTCGACCGCTTCGTATCCCTGATGGAGGGCGAGCGTGCCTAAGCGCACCGATATCCAGTCCGTCCTGGTCATCGGCTCCGGCCCGATCGTCATCGGTCAGGCCGCCGAGTTCGACTACTCCGGCACCCAGGCGTGCCGGGTCCTCAAGTCCGAGGGCCTGCGCGTGATCCTGGTCAACTCCAACCCGGCCACGATCATGACCGACCCGGAGATCGCCGACGCCACCTACGTCGAGCCGATCACCCCGGAGTTCGTCGAGAAGATCATCGCCAAGGAGCGCCCCGACGCGCTGCTGCCCACCCTCGGCGGCCAGACGGCGCTCAACGCCGCCATCTCGCTGCACGAGGCGGGCACCCTCGACAAGTACGGCGTCGAGCTGATCGGCGCCAACGTCGAGGCGATCCACAAGGGCGAGGACCGCGACCGCTTCAAGGAGGTCGTGGAGGCCGTCCGCCGCAAGATCGGCCACGGCGAGTCCGCCCGCTCGTACATCTGCCACTCCATGGAGGACGTCCTCAAGGGCGTCGAGGAGCTCGGCGGCTACCCGGTCGTGGTCCGCCCGTCCTTCACCATGGGCGGCGCCGGCTCCGGCTTCGCGCACGACGAGGAGGAGCTGCGCCGGATCGCCGGCCAGGGCCTCACCCTCTCGCCGACCACCGAGGTGCTCCTGGAGGAGTCCATCCTCGGCTGGAAGGAGTACGAGCTGGAGCTGATGCGCGACAAGAACGACAACGTCGTGGTCGTCTGCTCCATCGAGAACTTCGACCCGATGGGCGTGCACACCGGCGACTCGATCACCGTCGCCCCGTCGATGACGCTGACCGACCGCGAGTACCAGATCCTGCGCGACATCGGCATCGCGGTGATCCGCGAGGTCGGCGTGGACACCGGCGGCTGCAACATCCAGTTCGCGGTCAACCCCGAGGACGGCCGGGTCATCGTCATCGAGATGAACCCCCGGGTATCCCGCTCCTCGGCGCTGGCCTCCAAGGCCACCGGCTTCCCGATCGCGAAGATCGCCGCGAAGCTGGCGGTCGGCTACACCCTCGACGAGATCCCCAACGACATCACCCGGGAGACCCCGGCGTCCTTCGAGCCCACGCTCGACTACGTCGTGGTCAAGGTCCCGCGGTTCGCCTTCGAGAAGTTCCCGGCCGCCGACGCCACCCTGACGACCACCATGAAGTCGGTCGGCGAGGCGATGGCCATCGGCCGCAACTTCACCGAGGCGCTCAACAAGGCGCTGCGCTCGATCGAGAAGAAGGGCGGCCAGTTCGCCTTCACCGGCGACCCCGGCGACAAGGTCGAGCTGCTGGAGCGGGCCAAGGTCCCCACCGACGGCCGGATCAACACCGTCATGCAGGCCATCCGGGCCGGCGCCACCCCGCAGGAGGTCTTCGACGCCACCCGGATCGACCCGTGGTTCGTCGACCAGCTCTTCCTGATCAAGGAGGTCGCCGACGAGGTGGCGGCCGCCGACCAGCTCGGCCCGGAGATCCTTGCGGAAGCAAAGCGCCACGGCTTCTCCGACGCCCAGATCGCCGAGCTGCGCGGGCTGCGCGAGGACGTGGTCCGCGAGGTCCGGCACGCGCTCGGCCTCCGCCCGGTCTACAAGACCGTCGACACCTGCGCGGCCGAGTTCGCGGCCCGGACCCCGTACTTCTACTCGTCCTACGACGAGGAGACCGAGGTCGCGCCCCGCGAGAAGCCCGCGGTGATCATCCTCGGCTCCGGCCCCAACCGCATCGGCCAGGGCATCGAGTTCGACTACTCCTGCGTCCACGCCTCGTTCGCGCTCAGCGACGCCGGCTACGAGACCGTGATGGTCAACTGCAACCCGGAGACCGTCTCGACGGACTACGACACCTCCGACCGCCTGTACTTCGAGCCGCTGACGCTGGAAGACGTGCTGGAGATCGTGCACGCCGAGACCCAGGCCGGCCCGGTCGCCGGCGTCATCGTCCAGCTCGGCGGCCAGACCCCGCTGGGCCTGGCGCAGGCGCTGAAGGACAACGGCGTGCCGATCGTCGGCACCTCGCCCGAGGCCATCGACCTCGCCGAGGAGCGCGGCGCGTTCGGCCGGGTGCTCACCGAGGCCGGGCTGCCCGCGCCCAAGTACGGCACCGCCTTCTCCTTCGAGGAGGCCAAGACCATCGCCGCCGGCATCGGCTACCCGGTCATGGTCCGCCCCTCGTACGTCCTCGGCGGCCGCGGGATGGAGATCGTCTACGACGAGCCCTCGCTCGCCGCGTACCTGGAGCGCCACGCCGGTCTGATCGACCAGCACCCGGTCCTCATCGACCGGTTCCTCGACGACGCCATCGAGATCGACGTGGACGCGCTCTACGACGGCCACGAGCTCTACCTCGGCGGCGTCATGGAGCACATCGAGGAGGCCGGTATCCACTCCGGCGACTCCGCCTGCGCGCTGCCCCCGATCACCCTCGGCGGCTACGACATCAAGCGGCTCCGGGCCTCCACCGAGGCGATCGCCAAGGGCGTCGGCGTGCGCGGCCTGATCAACATCCAGTTCGCGATGGCCGGCGACATCCTCTACGTCCTGGAGGCCAACCCGCGCGCCTCGCGGACCGTGCCCTTCACCTCGAAGGCCACCGCGGTCCCGCTGGCCAAGGCCGCCGCCCGGATCTCGCTGGGCGCCACCATCGCCGAGCTGCGCGCCGAGGGCATGCTCCCGAAGACCGGCGACGGCGGCACCCTGCCGCTGGACGCGCCGATCTCCGTCAAGGAAGCCGTCATGCCGTGGTCCCGCTTCCGGGACGCCTCCGGCCGCGGGGTGGACACCATCCTCGGCCCGGAGATGCGCTCCACCGGCGAGGTCATGGGCATCGACTCGGTCTTCGGCACCGCCTACGCCAAGTCCCAGGCCGGCGCGTACGGCGCGCTGCCCACCAAGGGCCGGGCGTTCGTCTCCGTCGCCAACCGCGACAAGCGCTCGATGATCTTCCCGGCCCGCGAGCTGGTCGCCCACGGCTTCGAGCTGCTGGCCACCTCCGGCACCGCCGAGGTGCTGCGCCGCAACGGCATCAACGCCACCGTGGTGCGCAAGCAGAGCGAGGGCGAGGGCCCGAACGGCGAGAAGACCATCGTCCAGCTGATCCACGACGGCCAGGTCGACCTGATCGTCAACACCCCCTACGGGACCGGCGGCCGGCTCGACGGCTACGACATCCGTACCGCGTCGGTGGCCCGCGGCATCCCCTGCCTGACCACCGTCCAGGCGCTGGCCGCGGCCGTCCAGGGCATCGAGGCGGTGTCCCGCGGCGACGTCGGGGTGCGCTCCCTCCAGGAGCACGCCAGGCACCTGACGGCGGCCCGCGAGGAGTAAGGGACCAAGGAGGGGGGCACCGCGGCGGTGCCCCCCTCTTCACGAGCCCCACACCCCCCTGGAACCCTCCCGCGAAGGCCCGCCACCACCATGTACCGCCTGTTCTTCCAGCTGTTCTTCCAGCGCATGGACCCCGAGAAGGCCCACCACCTGGCCTTCCGCTGGATCCGCCTGGCCGCCCGCGTCCCGGTGCTCCGCACCTTCGCCGCGGCCGTCCTCGCCCCCCGCTACAGGGAGCTGCGCACCGAGGCCCTGGGCCGCCGGATGCACGGCCCGTTCGGCCTGGCCGCCGGCTTCGACAAGAACGCCGTGGCCATCGACGGCATGGCCCTGCTCGGCTTCGACCACGTCGAGATCGGCACGGTCACCGCCCAGCCGCAGCCCGGCAATCCCAAGAAGCGGCTGTTCCGCCTGGTCCCGGACCGCGCGCTGATCAACCGCATGGGCTTCAACAACGACGGTTCGGCGGCGGTCGCCGCCCGCCTGGCCGCCCGCAACCCGGTCTTCAGGACCACCGTCGGCGTCAACATCGGCAAGACCAAGACCGTCCCGGAGTCCGAGGCGATCGCCGACTACGTCACCTCCACCGAGCGCCTGGCCCGCCACGCCGACTACCTCGTCGTCAACGTCTCCTCGCCGAACACGCCGGGGCTGCGCGACCTCCAGGCCGTCGACCACCTGCGCCCGCTGCTCACCGCGGTCCGCAAGGCCGCCGACCGCAGCGTCCCCGACCGCCGGGTCCCGCTGCTGGTCAAGATCGCCCCCGACCTCGCCGACGAGGACGTGGACGCGGTCGCCGACCTCGCCCTGGAGCTGCGCCTGGACGGCATCATCGCCACCAACACCACGATCGCCCGCGACGGCCTCGGCCTGGTCTCCGACCCCGAGCTGACCGCCGAGACCGGCGGTCTGTCCGGCGCGCCCCTCAAGGAGCGCTCCCTGGAGGTCCTGCGCCGCCTGTACGCCCGGGTCGGCGACCGCCTCACCCTCATCGGTGTCGGCGGCGTCGAGACCGCCGACGACGTCTGGGAGCGCATCCTGGCCGGCGCCACCCTCGTCCAGGGCTACAGCGCCTTCATCTACCAGGGCCCGTTCTGGTGCCGCGCGCTCCACAAGGGCCTCGCCGCCCGCCTGCGCACCAGCCCGTACGCCACCCTCGCCGACGCGGTCGGCGCCGAGCACAAGAAGGTGACCACGTGAGCCCGGAGCCCTTCGGCGCCCGCCTGCGCCGCGCCATGGACGCGCGCGGCCCGCTCTGCGTCGGCATCGACCCGCACGCCTCCCTGCTGGCCGACTGGGGCCTGAACGACGACGTCGCGGGCCTGGCGCGGTTCACCCGCACCGTCGTCGAGGCGCTCGGCGAGCAGGTCGCCGTGCTCAAGCCGCAGGTGGCGTTCTTCGAGCGGTTCGGCTCGCGCGGTATCGCCGTCCTGGAGACCGCCGTGGAGGAGGCCCGGGAGCGCGGCGCGCTGATCCTCATGGACGCCAAGCGCGGCGACATCGGCTCCACGATGAGCGCCTACGCCGAGGCGTTCCTGCACCCGGACTCGCCGCTGTTCGCGGACGCGCTGACGGTCTCCCCGTACCTCGGCTACGGCTCGCTGGCGCCGGCCGTGGAGCTGGCGCGGCGCAGCGGCGCCGGGCTGTTCGTGCTCGGCCTGACCTCCAACCCGGAGGGCGCCGAGGTGCAGCGGGCGGTCCGCGAGGACGGCCGGACGGTCGCCGCGACGGTGCTGGGCCACCTCGCCGCCGAGAACGCCGGCGCCGTGCCGCTGGGCTCCTTCGGCGCGGTGATCGGCGCGACCCTCGGCGACCTCTCGGCGTTCGACCTGGCGATCAACGGTCCGCTGCTGGCCCCCGGCATCGGGGCGCAGGGCGCCACCCCCGCCGACCTGCCCACGGTCTTCGGGGCGTCGGCCGGCAACGTCGTGCCGAGTGTGAGCCGGGGGGTGCTCAAGCACGGTCCGGACGCCGACGCGCTGCGCGCGGCGGCCGCCCGCTGCGCCGGCGAAGTCCGCGCGGCCCTCGCGTAACGCGGTCATTTGGTCCCGAAATGTCCTGGTCAGCTGAGTCTGACCAGGACTTTTCGTCTGTTCTCGCTGACTCCGGCGCCATCGGCCGCTAGTCTCCGACGAGAGCACCGCACGCAAGCGCGTTGCTCGTTGCTCCGCTGTGGCGGGGCGACTAGGTTCCACACCGGTCCGTATCCGACAGTTCGACATCCGAGGTGACGTAGGCGTGGCTCTTCCGCCCCTTACCCCTGAACAGCGCGCTGCCGCGCTCGAAAAGGCCGCCGCGGCTCGCCGGGAGCGCGCCGAGGTCAAGAATCGGCTCAAGCACTCCGGTGCCTCCCTCCACGAGGTCATCCAGCAGGGCCAGAAGAACGACGTCATCGGCAAGATGAAGGTCTCCGCCCTGCTGGAGTCCCTGCCCGGCGTCGGCAAGGTCCGCGCGAAGCAGATCATGGAGCGGCTCGGGATCTCCGAGAGCCGCCGGGTCCGCGGTCTGGGCACGAACCAGATCGCGTCCCTGGAGCGGGAGTTCGGCAGCACCGGTTCCTGAGTTTCCCGGCACCGCCGGGTAGCTGGAATAATCGCTGCATGAGTTCTGCAGTCTCCCGGGGGACGACCCCCGTACCCCCGGCCAGACAACCGCGCCTGACCGTGCTCTCCGGCCCCTCGGGGGTCGGCAAGAGCACGGTCGTCGCGCATCTGCGCAAGGTCCACCCGGAAATCTGGCTCTCGGTTTCGGCCACCACCCGCAAACCGCGCCCCGGGGAGCGCCACGGCGTCCAGTATTTCTTCACCGAGGACGAGGAATTCGACAAGCTGATCGCCAACGGCGAGCTGCTGGAATGGGCCGAATTCGCGGGCAACCGCTACGGCACCCCCCGCCAGGCGGTGCTGGACCGGCTGGCGGCCGGCGAGCCGGTCCTGCTGGAGATCGACCTCCAGGGCGCCCGCCAGGTCCGCGAGTCCATGCCGGACGCCAATCTCGTCTTCCTGGCCCCGCCGAGCTGGGAGGAGCTGGTCCGCCGGCTCACCGGCCGCGGCACGGAGGCCCCCGAGGTCATCGAGCGGCGCCTGGACGCCGCCCGGGTCGAGCTCGCGGCGGAGAAGGAGTTCGACGTGACGCTGGTCAACACCTCCGTCGAGGACGTCAGCCGTGAGCTGCTAGCCTTGATGCTGCGCCGCCCTGAGGACCGGACCACCGGCGACTGACCGGTCCCGCCCCCGGCGCCACGGATTTCCAGCGCCCCGCGCTGTTACCTGCTGCATCCCCTTTCGGAAGGTAGAGAGTGTCCTCTTCCATCACCGCACCCGAGGGCATCATCAACCCGCCCATTGATGAGCTGCTCGAGGCCACCGACTCCAAGTACAGCCTCGTGATCTACGCCGCCAAGCGCGCGCGCCAGATCAACGCGTACTACTCCCAGCTCGGCGAGGGCCTGCTGGAGTACGTCGGCCCCCTGGTCGACACCCACGTCCACGAGAAGCCGCTGTCGATCGCGCTCCGCGAGATCAACGCCGGCCTGCTGACCTCCGAGGCCGTCGAGGGCCCCGCCGTCGGCCAGTAAGCGGCACGGTTTCCCGCACCAAGGGCCCGGCAGGGCCACCTCCCAGCTCCGGCTGGGGGCACCTGCCGGGCCCTTGGCGTGCCGGGAGGGCATAGGTTGAGGGACATGCGTTCGGAACTGGCCGCGGGGAGCGGGGAGACGATGGAGAAGCGGGAGCGGCCCAGGGTCGTCCTGGGGGTCAGCGGCGGGATCGCCGCGTACAAGGCGTGCGAGCTGCTGCGCCGGTTCACCGAGTCCGGCCACGACGTCCGGGTGGTGCCGACCGACTCGGCGCTGCACTTCGTCGGCGAGGCCACCTGGTCGGCGCTGTCCGGCAACCCGGTCGCCACCGAGGTCTGGGAGACCGTCCACGAGGTCCCGCACGTCCGCATCGGCCAGAGCGCCGACCTCGTCGTGGTCGCCCCGGCCACCGCCGACATCATGGCCAAGGCCGCCCACGGCCTGGCCGGCGACCTGCTGACCAACACCCTGCTCACCGCCCGCTGCCCGGTGGTCTTCGCGCCCGCGATGCACACCGAGATGTGGGAGCACCCCGCCACCCAGGAGAACGTCGCCACCCTCCGGCGCCGCGGCGCGCTGGTGATCGAGCCCTCGGTCGGCCGGCTCACCGGCACCGACACCGGCAAGGGCCGCTTCCCCGACCCCGCCGAGATCTTCGACCTGTGCCGCCAGGTGCTGGCCCGCGGCGGCCGGGGCCTGCCGCGGGACCTGGCCGGCCGGCACGTCGTGGTCAGCGCCGGCGGCACCCGGGAGCCGCTGGACCCGGTCCGCTATCTGGGCAACCGCTCCTCCGGCCGGCAGGGATACGCGCTGGCCCGTACGGCCGCGGCCCGCGGCGCCCGGGTCACCCTGGTCGCCGGCAACACCGAGCTGCCCGATCCGGCCGGTGTGGACGTGGTCCGGGTCGGCACCGCCCAGCAGATGCGGGAGGCGGTGCTGAAGGCCGCGGCGGACGCCGACGCGGTGGTGATGGCCGCCGCGGTCGCCGACTTCCGGCCCGCCGCCTACGCCCCCGGCAAGATCAAGAAGAAGGACGGGCAGGAGCCGGAACCCATCGCCCTGGTACGGAATCCGGACATCCTCGCGGAGCTTTCGGCCGACCGCGCCCGCCCCGGCCAGCTGGTCGTCGGCTTCGCCGCGGAGACCGACGACGTCCTGGCCAACGGCCGCGCCAAGCTCGCCCGCAAGGGCTGCGACCTCCTCGTCGTCAACGAGGTCGGCGAGCACAAGACCTTTGGCTCGGACGGGAACGAGGCCGTGATCCTGGCCACGGACGGTACCGAGACCCCCGTCCCGTACGGTCCGAAAGAAGCCCTCGCCGACACCGTCTGGGACCTGGTCGCGCCCCGTCTGGCCGATCCGCGCCCCTGACCGCCGGCCCGTGCGGGCCCGGTGGAATGCGTCCGTCCGCCTTTCCCCGGGCCCCGGAATTTCGGCGTGCCCTCTTGACCAGGGCGATTCCCGCGGTGATCGTCGCTACCGTACGGCAGTGGTGTCCCAGGTCACGGGGGTTCCGTAAATCGAGACTGCGTGCCCGGACGCCACATACGACCGATAAACTGGCAGTGGTCCGGCCGAGCGCAGCTCTCGGCCGTTCCGCTAAATGATCAGCCAGCAGCCGCTGCAACCCCAGGGAGCGATGTGTCCCGCCGCCTGTTCACCTCGGAGTCCGTCACCGAGGGCCACCCCGACAAGATCGCTGACCAGATCAGCGACACCATTCTCGACGCGCTCCTGAAGGAGGACCCGGCCTCCCGGGTCGCCGTGGAGACGTTGATCACCACCGGCCTGGTGCACGTCGCCGGCGAGGTGACGACGAAGGCGTACGCCGACATCCCCAACCTCGTGCGCAACAAGATCCTGGAGATCGGCTACGACTCGTCCAAGAAGGGCTTCGACGGCGCCTCCTGCGGCGTCTCGGTGTCCATCGGCGCGCAGTCCCCGGACATCGCCCAGGGTGTCGACACCGCCCACGAGTTCCGCGTCGAGGGCGACGACGACGAGCTGGACCGGCAGGGCGCGGGCGACCAGGGCCTGATGTTCGGGTACGCCTGCGACGAGACCCCCGAGCTGATGCCGCTCCCGATCTACCTCGCGCACCGCCTCTCGCGCCGGCTGTCCGAGGTCCGCAAGAACGGGACCATCCCCTACCTCCGCCCCGACGGCAAGACCCAGGTCACCATCGAGTACGACGGCAACAAGGCCGTCCGCCTCGACACCGTCGTGGTCTCCTCCCAGCACGCCAGCGACATCGACCTGGACTCGCTGCTCGCCCCCGACATCCGCGAGTTCGTCGTGGAGCACGTCCTGGGCCAGCTCGTCGAGGACGGCATCAAGCTGGACACCGAGGGCTACCGCCTGCTGGTCAACCCCACCGGCCGCTTCGAGATCGGCGGCCCGATGGGCGACGCCGGCCTGACCGGCCGCAAGATCATCATCGACACCTACGGCGGTATGGCCCGCCACGGCGGCGGCGCCTTCTCCGGCAAGGACCCGTCCAAGGTCGACCGCTCCGCCGCGTACGCCATGCGCTGGGTCGCCAAGAACGTCGTCGCCGCCGGCCTCGCCGCGCGCTGCGAGGTCCAGGTCGCCTACGCGATCGGCAAGGCCGAGCCGGTGGGTCTCTTCGTGGAGACCTTCGGCACCGCCACCGTCGACACCGACAAGATCGAGCAGGCCATCACCGAGGTCTTCGACCTCCGCCCGGCCGCGATCATCCGCGACCTCGACCTGCTCCGCCCGATCTACGCCCAGACCGCCGCGTACGGCCACTTCGGCCGCGAGCTGGACGACTTCACCTGGGAGCGCACCGACCGCGTCGAGGCCCTCCGCAAGGCCGCGGGCCTGTAAGCCACGGCCCACCGGCGCACGTCGCTCCCGGAGGCCCCGGACCGCTTCGGCGGCCGGGGCCTCCGGGCGTTCCGGGGCCGGGCCGTTGTCAGTGGCGTCTGCTAAGACTGGTTGCTGTGAGCAGCGAGAACGGTCGAGCGGGGGCGGGTGGGGGAGAGCAGCTGGCCCTCATCCGGGAAGCCGTGCGCGAGACGCGGAAGAAGGAGGAGCGGGCCCGGCCGCGGACGTGGCGCGGGGCCGAGCTGGCGGCGACGCGGCCGGTGGCCCGGGTGCTGGTGGACAAGGGCCCGGTGCATCTGGACAAGCTGTGGGACTACGCCGTCCCGGCCGCGATGGACGCCGAGGCGCAGCCCGGGGTGCGGGTGCGGGTGCGGTTCGGGGCGGGCACGGGCAAGGTCCGGGACGGCCGCCGCGAGGGCGGGGGGCTGCTCGACGGGTTCCTCGTCGAGCGGGTCGACTCCTCCGACTACCGCGGCCCGCTGGCCGCGCTCGCGCAGGTGGTCTCCCCGGAGCCGGTGCTCGGCGAGGAGCTGCTCCAGCTGTGCCGGGCGGTCGCCGACCGCTACGCCGGCTCGCTCGCCGACGTCCTCCAGCTGGCCGTCCCGCCGCGGAACGCCAAGGCCGAGGCGGCCCGCTTCCCGGCGCCCCCGCCGCCGCCCGCGCCGCCCGCGCCGGGGAGCTGGAGCCGCTATCCCGACGGCCCCGCCTTCCTGGAGGCGCTGGCGCGCGGGGACGCGCCGCGCGCGGTGTGGACGGCGCTGCCGGGCCCGCACTGGCCGGCCGAGCTGGCCGCCGCGGTGGCGGCCACCCTGGCGTCCGGGCGCGGCGCCCTGGTGGTGATGCCGGACGGGCGCGCGGCGGCCCGGGTGGACGCGGCGCTGACCGAGCTGGTGGGCCCGGGCCGGCACACCCTGCTGGTGGCCGACTCCGGGCCCGAGGAGCGCTACCGCCGCTGGCTGGCGATACGCCGCGGCGCGGTCCGGGCCGTGGTGGGCACCCGCGCCGCCATGTACGCCCCGGTCGCCGGCCTCGGCCTCGTCGCCATCTGGGACGACGGCAACTCCAGCCACAGCGACATCCACGCCCCCCATCCGCACGCCCGCGACGTGCTGCTGCTGCGCGCCGTCCACGAGAAGGCCGCGTGCCTGGTCGGCGACGTGGGCCGCACCGTGGAGGCCACCCAGCTGGTGGAGAACGGCTGGGCCCGCCCGCTGGAGGCCGGCCGCGAGACGGTCCGGGCGGCCGCCCCGCTGGTGCGTACGGTCGACGAGGCGGAGGAGGCGCGGGACGAGGCGGCCCGCGCGGCCCGGCTGCCGTCGCTGGCCTGGCAGACGGCGCGGGCCGCGCTGGCCCGGGGGCCGGTCCTGGTCCAGGTGCCGCGCCGGGGCTACGTCCCGCGCCTGGCGTGCGTGCGCTGCCGCACCCCGGCCCGGTGCCGGCACTGCGCCGGTCCGCTGGAGGCGCGCAGCCAGGACAGCGCGCTGTGCTGCGCCTGGTGCGGGCGGGAGGCGCCGGGCTGGGCCTGCGCGGAGTGCGGGGGCACCCGGCTGCGGGCCCAGATCGTCGGCGCGCGGCGGACGGCCGAGGAGCTGGGCCGGGCGTTCCCCGAGGTGCCCGTCCGGACGTCCGGCCGGGACCACATCCTGGAGACCGTCCCCGACGCCCCGGCCCTGGTGGTGAGCACCCCCGGCGCCGAGCCGGTCCCCGAGGGTCCGGGTTACGCCGCGGCGCTGCTGCTGGACGGCTGGGCGCTGCTGGGCCGGGCGGATCTGCGGTCCGGTGAGGAGGCGCTGCGCCGCTGGCTGGGCGCGGCCTCGCTGGTGCGCGGCCAGGCGGCGGGCGGCACGGTCGTGGTGATCGCGGAGCCGGCGCTGCGCCCGGTGCAGGCGCTGGTGCGCTGGGATCCGGCCGGGCACGCGCTGCGCGAGCTGGCCGAGCGGGCCGAGCTGGGTTTCCCGCCGGTGTCCCGGATGGCCGCGGTGACGGGCCGCCCCGAGGACGTGGCCGGTCTGCTGGGCGCGGCCGAACTCCCCGCCGGCGCCGAGGTGTTGGGCCCCGTCCCGGTGCCGGCCCCCGATCCCGGCCGCCCCCGCCGGCCCGGCGACCCGCCCCCGGGGGAACACTGGGAGCGCGCGCTCGTCCGGGTCCGCCCCGGCCAGGGCGCGGCGCTGGCCGCCGCCCTGAAATCCGCCCGCGCCGCCCGCCTGGTCAAGCGGGAAGGGCAGCAGGTCCGGGTGCGGATCGATCCGCTGGATCTGGGGTGAGGGGGCCGCTTGCTCGGGGCTGAGGTCCGAGGGGGCGGGCCGGAGCCCCGGCCTGAGCGGTCTGCCCCAGGCCCGGTGTCGGTGCGGCGACCGCGGCGTCAGTGGCCGCGGCGTCGGCGGGCGCCGGCCCCGGGCATTGGCGCGCCCGCCCCGGCGTCGGCGGGCGGCCCGGCGTCAGATCGCGGGGAAGCTCACCGGGAACGCCGGACCCCTCAACCGTTCCGAGGCCCCGGAAAAGCCGTCGGCCGGGCCTCGTCGCGGGTGGTCGCGGAGGGCTGGGTGGGCATGGCGCGGGCGGCGGGGACGGACGGGGCGCCGGTCAGGCCGCCGGCCATGCTGACCGCGCGGGCCGCGGAGGGGTCGGCGGAGCGCACCGCGGTCTCGGCGTCGCCGGACGGCTGGGCGGTGGCCCGCCGGGCGCCGTAGCGGCGGTGCACCGCCTGCTTGGTGACGCCGAGCGCGGAGCCCACCGCGTCCCAGGAGAAGCCCAGCGAGCGGTCGAAGTCGACGGCGGCGGTGACGAGGGTCTCGACGCTGTCGCGCAGCTCCTGGGCGAGGCGCACGGTGGGGGCGGGCGCCCGTCCGTAGACGACGAAGCCCGCGGAGGGGCCCGTGCGCCGCGGCCGGTAGACGTTCCCGAGCTGCGCGGTGAGTGTGCGCAGGGCGTCCACCTGCCGGCGGACCCGCTCGATGTCCCGCACCAGGAGATGCAGGCTGGCGCGCGCCTGGGCGTCGTGGGTTGCGTGGTCGGCCATGAGCAAGCCTCTCGAACCGGCGTGGAAAGGATGGGGGAATGCGATCGGGCCGCCGGAGCGGCCCGGAAACGGTCAATGCTGCTTGACCAACGCGCCAGCAGCGGCTCTGGTCACGGTATGGGGGCGTACGACCTTGTGCGCGGGGCGCGGAGAACTTCGCACGCCCCCCGGCGTTCCGGCCCATGACCTGCGCCGGGGCTCATAGACTGGTGCGCCGTTCCGCTGCGTGTGAGAGGTAGTCCACCACCCATGAGGCTTGTCTTCGCCGGCACCCCCGAGGTCGCCGTACCCGCCCTCGATGCCCTGATCGCCTCCGACCGCCACGAGGTGGTGGCCGTGGTGACGCGGCCGGACGCGCCGGCCGGGCGGGGCCGCAGGCTGGTCGCCAGCCCGGTCGCGGAGCGCGCGGAGGAGGCGGGCATCGAGGTGCTCAAGCCCGTCAAACCGCGCGACGAGGACTTCCTCGCCCGGCTGCGGGAGATCGGTCCGGACTGCTGCCCGGTCGTCGCCTACGGGGCGCTGCTGCCCAAGTCCGCGCTGGAGATCCCGGCCCACGGCTGGGTGAATCTGCACTTCTCGCTGCTGCCCGCCTGGCGCGGGGCGGCGCCGGTGCAGCACGCGGTGCTCGCCGGGGACGAGATCACCGGCGCGACGACGTTCCAGATCGAGCAGGGGCTGGACTCCGGGCCGGTGTACGGGGTGATCACCGAGGAGATCCGGCCCACGGACACCAGCGGGGACCTGCTGACCCGGCTGGCGTTCGCCGGTTCGGGGCTGCTGGTCGCCACGATGGACGGTATCGAGGACGGCAGCCTCAAGGCGGTGCCGCAGCCGGAGGAGGGCGTCACCCTCGCCCCGAAGATCGAGGTGGAGGACGCCCGGATCGACTGGGCCGCGCCGGCGCTGCGGGTCGACCGGGTGGTGCGCGGGTGTGCCCCGGCGCCCGGCGCCTGGACGGTCTTCCGCGGCGAGCGGCTGAAGGTGATGGCGGCCGCGCCCGACGCCGGCCACGCCGGGCCCGCGCTCGCGCCGGGCGAACTGGCCGTGACGAAGAAGGCGGTGCACGTGGGCACCGGCAGCCACCCGGTCGAACTGCTCTGGGTGCAGCCGCAGGGCAAGAAGCCGATGAAGGGCGCGGACTGGGCGCGCGGGGTGCGGATCGCGGCCGGGGAGCGGCTGGGCGGCTGACCGCCGGGGCGGGTGCCCCCGGGGGCTGTTGCGCGGGGTGCCGCCCCCGGGGTCGCGCGGCGGGGTGGCGCCCCGGGGACGTGCGGCGAGGCGGCGCCCCAGCGGCGTGCGCCCCGGGCCCGTCCCCCCGCGCCACCCCCCGCGCCCCCGCGTAGGCTGGGGCGGACCCCCGTCCCGTAATTCCGGAGCACCTTTTCGTGAGTCAGCAGCCGCCGCGCCGCCACGGCACCCGCAAGCCCTACCGCCGCCCGAAGAAGGACCCGGTCCGGATCCTCGCGTTCGAGGCGCTGCGGGCGGTGGACGAGCGGGACGCGTACGCGAACCTCGTCCTGCCGCCGCTGCTGCGCAAGGCGCGCGACGCCGGGGACTTCGACTCCCGGGACGCGGCGCTGGCCACCGAGCTGGTCTACGGTTCGCTGCGCCGCCAGGGCACCTACGACGCGATCGTGGCCCGCTGCGTGGACCGGCCGCTGCGCGAGGTGGACCCGCCGGTGCTGGACGTCCTGACCCTGGGCGCGCACCAGTTGCTCGGCACCCGCATCCCGACGCACGCCGCGGTCAGCGCGACCGTGGAGCTGGCCCGGGTGGTACTGGGCGACGGCCGGGCGAAGTTCGTCAACGCGGTGCTGCGCAAGGTGGCCGCGGACGACCTGGACGGCTGGCTGGCGCGGGTGGCGCCGGAGTACGACGAGGACCCCGAGGAGCACCTGGGGATCGTCCACGCGCATCCGCGGTGGGTGGTCTCGGCGCTGTGGGACGCGCTCGGCGGCGGGCGCGCGGGCATCGAGGAGCTGCTGGCGGCGGACAACGAGCGCCCCGAGGTGACGCTGGTGGCGCGCCCGGGCCGGGCCACCGCCGAGGAGCTGCTGGCCGCCGCCGGCGACGACGGCGCGGTGCCGGGCCGGTGGTCCCCGTACGCGGTCCGGCTCGCCGAGGGCGGTGAGCCCGGCGCGCTGGACGCGGTGCGCGAGGGGCGCGCCGGAGTGCAGGACGAGGGCAGCCAGCTGGTCGCGCTGGCGCTGGCCAACGCGCCGCTGGACGGCCCGGACCGGCGCTGGCTGGACGGCTGCGCGGGCCCCGGCGGCAAGGCCGCGCTGCTGGCCGCGCTGGCCGCGCAGCGGGGCGCGGCGCTGCTGGCGTCGGAGAAGCAGCCGCACCGGGCCCGGCTGGTGGCCCGCGCGCTGGACGGCAACCCCGGCCCGTACGCGGTGATCGCCGCCGACGGCACCCGCCCGGCCTGGCGGCCCGGCGCCTTCGACCGGGTGCTGGTGGACGTGCCGTGCACGGGTCTGGGCGCGCTGCGCCGCCGCCCCGAGGCGCGCTGGCGGCGCCGTCCGGAGGACCTGGACGGTTTCGCGCCGCTCCAGCGGGAGCTGCTGCGGCAGGCGCTGGCGGCGGTGCGGGTCGGCGGGGTGGTGGGCTACGCGACCTGCTCGCCGCATCCGGCGGAGACCCGGGCGGTGGTCGAGGACGTCCTGAAGGGGCGGGGCGGTCCGGCCGTATCGGCGGAGTGGGTCGACGCCCGGCCGCTGATGCCCGGTGTCCCTGAGCTCGGCGACGGTCCGGACGTCCAGCTGTGGCCGCATCTGCACGGGACCGACGCGATGTATCTGGCGCTGCTGCGGCGGACCGGCTGACGGCCGGGCGCGGCGGCGGCCGGTCCGCGCGCACGGGGCCCGGCGGCCCGGGTCCGGCGGACCGGCACAGGAGATATCTTGATGTCGAGCAATGTTGATATCTTGATGTCGAGCAATATTGAAGACGTGGATGGAGCGGAGCACCCGGTGACTGACTCGACCATCATTTACACCCACACTGACGAGGCCCCGGCCCTGGCGACGTACTCGTTCCTGCCGGTGGTGGAGGCGTACGCCTCGACGGCCGGGGTGACGCTGGAGACCCGCGACATCTCTCTGGCGGGGCGGATCATCGCCAGCTTCCCGGAGTACCTCAAGGAGGACCAGCGGATCGCCGACGCCCTCGCGGAGCTCGGCGAGCTGGCCAAGACCCCCGGCGCGAACATCATCAAGCTGCCGAACATCTCGGCCTCCATCCCGCAGCTGAAGGCGGCCGTCGCCGAGCTCCAGGAGCAGGGCTACGCGCTCCCGGACTACCCGGACGACCCCAAGACTGACGAGGAGCGCGAGATCCGCGCGCGCTACGACAAGGTCAAGGGCAGCGCCGTCAACCCCGTGCTGCGCGAGGGCAATTCGGACCGCCGGGCGCCCGCGTCGGTGAAGAACTACGCCAAGGCGCACCCGCACCGCATGGGCGCCTGGTCGGCCGACTCCAAGACCAACGTCGCCACCATGGGCGTCAACGACTTCCGCTCGACCGAGAAGTCCACCGTGATCCCCGCGGACGACACCCTGCGCATCGAGCTGGTCGCCGACAACGGCACCACCACCGTGCTGCGCGAGTCCGTACCGGTCCTGGCCGGTGAGGTCGTGGACGCCGCGGTGATGCGGGTCGCCGCCCTGCGGGAGTTCCTGACCGCGCAGGTCGCCCGCGCCAAGGACGAGGGCGTGCTGTTCTCCGCGCACCTGAAGGCCACCATGATGAAGGTCTCCGACCCGATCATCTTCGGCCACGTCGTGCGCGCCTTCTTCCCGGAGACCTTCGCCCGCCACGGCCAGGACCTCGCCGCCGCCGGCCTGACCCCGAACGACGGCCTGGGCGGTATCTACAAGGGCCTCGAGGCGCTGCCGAACGGCGCCGAGATCAAGGCGTCCTTCGAAGCCGAGCTGGCCGCCGGCCCGGACCTGGCCATGGTCGACTCCGACCGCGGCATCACCAACCTCCACGTGCCGTCCGACGTCATCATCGACGCCTCCATGCCGGCCATGATCCGTACGTCCGGCCACATGTGGGACAAGGACGGCAACGAGGCCGACACCCTCGCCGTCATCCCGGACTCCTCCTACGCCGGCGTCTACCAGGCCGTCATCGACGACTGCCGGGCGAACGGCGCCTTCGACCCGGCCACCATGGGCTCCGTCCCGAACGTCGGCCTGATGGCGCAGAAGGCCGAGGAGTACGGCTCCCACGACAAGACCTTCGAGATCCCGGCCACCGGCACCGTCCGCCTGGTCAACTCGGCCGGCGAGGCCGTCCTGGAGCAGACCGTCTCCGAGGGCGACATCTTCCGCGCCTGCCAGACCAAGGACGCGCCGATCAAGGACTGGGTCAAGCTCGCCGTCACGCGCGCCCGCGCCACCGGCGACCCGGCCGTGTTCTGGCTGGACGCCGAGCGCGCCCACGACGCCCAGCTGATCAAGAAGGTCGAGCAGTACCTCCCGGAGTTCGGTCCCGAGGGCCTGGACATCCGGATCCTCTCGCCGATCGAGGCCACCAAGCTCTCCGTCGAGCGCATCCGCCAGGGCCTGAACACCATCTCGGTCACCGGCAACGTCCTGCGCGACTACCTCACCGACCTGTTCCCGATCCTGGAGCTGGGCACCAGCGCCAAGATGCTCTCGGTCGTCCCGCTGATGAACGGCGGCGGCCTGTTCGAGACCGGCGCCGGCGGTTCCGCGCCCAAGCACGTCCAGCAGCTGGTCAAGGAGAACTACCTCCGCTGGGACTCGCTCGGTGAGTTCCTGGCGCTGGCGGTCTCCTTCGAGCACCTGGCGAACACCACCGGCAACGCCCGCGCCAAGGTCCTCGGCGAGACCCTGGACCGCGCCACCGGCACGTTCCTGAACGAGGACAAGTCGCCGACCCGCCGCCTCGGCGGGATCGACAACCGCGGCAGCCACTTCTACGTCGCCCTCTACTGGGCGCAGGAGCTGGCCCGGCAGACCGAGGACGCGCAGCTCGCCGAGGCGTTCGCGCCGCTGGCCAAGACGCTCGCCGAGCAGGAGCGGACGATCGTCGACGAGCTGATCGCGGTGCAGGGCTCGCCGGCCGACATCGGCGGCTACTACCACCCGGACCCGGCCAAGGCGTCCGCGGTGATGCGCCCGTCGAAGACGCTGAACCAGGCGCTGGCCGGCCTCAAGGGCTGACCGCCGCCGTACGGCACCTCATCCGCCCCGGCCGGGCCGCGCGTCCGGCCGGGGCGGACCGGTGCCTGCCCGCGCCCGGGGGTGACGGGACTCTCGCCGCCCGCCGGGGCCCGGCCGCGGGCGGACCGCCATACTGGGGGCATGGCCTTGATCAACCCCAGCATCCTGTCCGCCGACTTCTCCCGCCTCGCCGAGGAGGCGCAGGCCGTCGAGGGCGCCGACTGGCTCCACGTCGACGTGATGGACAACCACTTCGTCCCCAACCTCACCCTCGGCGTCCCGGTCGTCGAATCGCTGAGCCGGGCCACGGACACCCCCCTCGACCTGCACCTGATGATCGAGGACCCGGACCGCTGGGCGCCGCAGTACGTGGAGGCCGGGGCCGGTTCGGTCACCTTCCACGCGGAGGCGGCCGGGGCGCCGGTGCGGCTGGCGCGGGAGATCCGGGCCAAGGGCGCGCGGGCGTCGATGGCGCTGAAGCCGGCCACCCCGATCGAGCCGTACGAGGACCTGCTGCCCGAGCTGGACATGGTCCTGATCATGACCGTCGAGCCCGGTTTCGGCGGCCAGGCGTTCCTGGACATCATGCTGCCCAAGATCCGCCGCACCCGTGAGCTGATCTCCCGGCACGGCCTGCAGATGTGGCTCCAGGTGGACGGCGGCGTCTCGGCGGAGACCATCGAGCGGTGCGCGGAGGCCGGCGCCGACGTGTTCGTGGCGGGCTCCGCGGTGTACGGTGCGGACGACCCGGCCAAGGCCGTCCGCGACCTGCGCGAGAAGGCCGAGGCGGCGACCGCCGCGAGCTGGGGCTGCGCCCACTGATCGAGCCGGCCCGGCCCGCGGAGGGCCCGCCGTCCGCCCGGCCGGCACCGCGGGTTGGTCCGGCCGCAACGGAGCGTTCATGCCCGCCGCACCGCTCCGGTCCCCGTACATCCCGGGTTTCTGAAAGGATGAGCAAAGACTCGATCAGATGCGCAAAAGGGGAGAAATTCGTGGTAGCCAGCCGCCCGCAGTCCGGAATGGGCCCCGCCGAGCTGGTGCAGGCCGCGGCCATGGCCCGCCGCTTCTATCTCGAGGGCAAGTCCAAGATCCAGATCGCGGAGGAGTTCGGCGTCAGCCGCTTCAAGGTCGCCCGCGTACTGGAGACCGCCCTGGAGCGTGATCTCGTACGGATCGAGATCCGGGTGCCCTCGGAGCTGGACGCCGAGCGCTCCGACGCGCTGCGCGCCCGCTACGGCCTGCGGCACGCGGTCGTCGTCGAATCGCCCGCCGACGCCTCGGAGGACGCCGCCGACCCGGAGAACCTCGGCGAGGTCGCCGCCGACCTGCTCGGCGAGCTGGTCACCGAGGGCGATGTGCTCGGCCTGGCCTGGGGCCGTTCGACGATCCACATGGCGGCGGCGCTGCACCACCTGCCGCCCTGCACGGTCGTCCAGCTCACCGGGGTCTACGACGCCGGCACCGCCGACCGCGGCTCGGTCGAGGCGGTCCGCCGCGCGGCCGACGTCTCCGGCGGCGAGGCGCACCCGATCTACGCGCCGATGCTGCTGCCCGACCCCGCGACCGCCGCCGCGCTGCGCGGCCAGACCGGTATCGCCCGCGCCTTCGAGTACTTCGACAAGGTCACCGTCGCCTGCGTCTCCATCGGCTCCTGGGAGCCGGGCGTCTCGACCGTCTACGACATGCTGTCCGAGGAGGAGCGGGAGCACTACGCCTCGCTGGGCGCGACCGCCGAGATGTCCGCGCACCTCTTCGACGCCGAGGGCCGGCGGATCGGCCGCGATCTGGGCGAGCGGTGCATCACCGTCGAGGCGGACCGGCTGCGCCGGATCCCCGAGGTGGTGGCGATCGCCGGCGGCCGGCGCAAGGCCGGCGCCATCGGCGCGGTGCTCCGCTCGGGCCTGGTGACGAGCCTGGTGACGGACACCGCCGCCGCCGACCACCTGCTGCTGGAGACCGGCCCCGGGCCCCGGCCGGCCCTGGACCGGGCCGACCCCGACGGGAAGTGAGCCCCCGGCGCGGCCACCGGCGCGCGGCCCGCGCGCGGCTGTGACAGCATCGGCGCATGCTGATCCACACCGCCCCGCGCCGGGCCGCCGCCGTGCTCGGCGCGCTGCTCGCCGCCCTCCTCCTCGTCCTCACCGGCTGTACCAACGGCGGTGCCGGCAAAGGGAGTTCGTCCGGTGCGCCGGGTCCGGCGGCGAGCGCCACGGCCGACGGCCGGGGCACCGCACCGCCCTGGGCGAAGGGCTATCCGCAGATCCCCGCGGCCCGGCTGCCCGCCGAGGCCCGGCACACCCTGGCGCTGATCGACGCCGGCGGCCCGTTCCCGTACCCGAAGGACGGCACCGTCTTCGGCAACTACGAGAAGCGGCTGCCGAAGGAGCCGCGCGGCTACTACCGCGAGTACACCGTCGACACCCCCGGCGCCCGCAACCGCGGCGCCCGCCGCCTGATCGCCGGCAAGCAGCACGAGATCTTCTACACCGGCGACCACTACACGACCTTCCAGGCGGTGCTGCGATGAGCGCCGAGGTACCCGCCGCGCTGGCCGCGGTGCTGGACGGGCGGACGCCGGGCGGGGTGCTGCCCTGGCCCGCCGGCCGCCCGGTGGCGGACGCGCTGGCCGCCGCCCGGGACGCGGGCTGGCACGCGGCCGCCCTCGACCTCACCGGCGCCGCCGACAAGGCCGCCTTCATGGACCGCTGCGCCGCCGCGCTGGAGCTGCCCGGCTACTTCGGTGGCAACTGGGACGCGCTGGCGGACTGCCTGACCGATCTGTCCTGGTGGCCGCCGGGGCGCGGCCGGCTGCTGGTCGTCACCGGCTGGCAGGAGTACGCGGCCGCCGCGCCGGAGGACTGGGGCGTGGTCGAGGAGGTGCTGGCGGACGCGGTGGCGTACTGGCGGGAGACCGCGACCCCGCTCGCGCTGATCATGGCCGGCGGACGCGGCCGGCAGGCGGTGTAGCCGACCCCCGGGGCGCGCCGTTCCGCGACGCTGCGGACGCACCGGGTGAGACGGCGTTCCGCTGGCCGGACACCGCTTTGGCGGATCGCACATGCGGCTCGCGGGCTCGTAGGACTATCGCATGAGTCCTGGTCAGGGCCCGTATCCTGGCGGTATGCGATTCCTCAATCCGAAGAACGGCGCCCTCGAAGAGAGTTCTTCGGTGCCCTACGACCTGACCTACGACGATGTGTTCATGGTGCCCGGCCGCTCGGCGGTGGGCTCCCGCCAGGGTGTGGACCTCGCCTCCCGCGACGGCTCCGGCACGACCATCCCGCTGGTGGTCGCCAACATGACGGCGATCGCCGGCCGCCGGATGGCCGAGACGGTCGCCCGCCGCGGTGGTCTGGTCGTCATCCCGCAGGACATCCCGATCGACGTCGTCACCGACGTCATCACCTGGGTCAAGCAGCGCCACCTGGTCCTGGACACGCCGATCGTGCTGTCCCCGGTCTCCACGGTGGCGGACGCGCTGTCGCTGCTGCCCAAGCGGGCGCACGGCGCGGGCATCGTCGTCGAGGGCGGGCGGCCGGTGGGCGTCGTCACCGAGCACGACCTGGCCGGGGTGGACCGCTTCACCCAGGTCGCCGAGGTCATGTCCAAGGACCTGCTGGTCCTGGACGCGGACATCGACCCCCGCGAGGCGTTCAACCGCCTCGACGCCGCCAACCGCAAGCTGGCCCCCGCGGTCGACGCGGACGGCATGCTGGTCGGCATCCTGACCCGCAAGGGCGCGCTGCGCGCCACCCTCTACACCCCCGCCACCGACGCCGACGGCAAGCTGCGGATCGCCGCCGCCGTGGGCATCAACGGCGATGTGGCCGGCAAGGCCAAGGCGCTGCTGGACGCCGGCGTGGACACCCTCGTGGTGGACACCGCGCACGGCCACCAGGAGTCGATGATCAGCGCGATCAAGGCGGTCCGGGCGCTGGACCCGCAGGTCCCGATCGCGGCCGGCAACATCGTCGCCGCCGCCGGTGTCCGCGACCTCATCGAGGCCGGCGCGGACATCATCAAGGTCGGTGTCGGCCCGGGCGCGATGTGCACCACCCGTATGATGACCGGCGTCGGCCGGCCGCAGTTCTCCGCGGTGCTGGAGTGCGCCGCCGAGGCGAAGAAGTACGGCAAGCACGTCTGGGCCGACGGCGGCGTCCGGCACCCGCGCGATGTGGCCATGGCGCTGGCCGCGGGCGCGTCCAACGTCATGATCGGCTCGTGGTTCGCCGGCACCCTGGAGTCGCCGGGCGACCTCCAGCACACCGCCGACGGCCGGCCGTACAAGGAGTCCTTCGGCATGGCCTCGGCCCGCGCGGTGCGCAACCGCACCAGCGAGGAGTCGGCCTACGACCGCGCCCGCAAGGCGCTGTTCGAGGAGGGCATCTCCACCTCCCGGATGTTCATCGACCAGTCCCGGCCCGGCGTCGAGGACCTGATCGACTCGATCATCGCGGGCGTCCGCAGCTCCTGCACCTACGCCGGCGCCGCCTCCCTGGAGGAGTTCGCCGAGAAGGCCGTGGTCGGCGTCCAGAGCGCCGCCGGCTACGCCGAGGGCAAGCCGCTGCACGCCAGCTGGAGCTGATCTCCCGCGCGCCCGCCGACGGCCCCGCCCGTCCCGGACCGGCCCCGCACCGACCTGGTGCGGGGCCGGTCTCGTTCTGTGGGACGGCGCATGATTGACTGCGTGGAGCGCAACGTTCCGCCGCCCTTCGCCGCCGTGCGCAACGATCCTTCGCGGTTGCGCAAGGATCCTGCATTACGGCAGGTCAGCGAGGGGCCGTAAGGTCTGCGCTGTACGTGGAGTGGCGGAGACCGCCTGCTCGGCGGTCCGCTGCTGTGGGTGTTTCGTCCTGCCTGCCCGGCCGCCGCGGTCCCAGTCACCGGAATGTGCCGGAATGTGTCAGTCTGACCCGGCAGCGACAAAGGAGCCCCCAGTGTTGGAGAACGGCGCCGTCCCGCCCCCAGGGGACAGCTATCCGCGGCCGCCGGCCGGCGGACTCGGCACCCGGCTGATGCGCCGCAAGCCGGTCGAGCGGCTGGTCGCCGAGGGCGGCCAGGGCGAGGGGGGAACGCTCCGCCGCTCGATGGGCGTCTGGCAGCTGACCATGATCAGCATCGGTGCCACGCTCGGCACCGGCATCTTCGTCGTCCTCGGCCAGGCCGTCCCGGACGCCGGCCCGGCGGTGGTGCTCTCCTTCGTCATCGCCGGTATCACCGCGCTGTTCTCCGCGCTCTCCTACGCCGAGCTGGCCGGCACCATCCCGGTCTCCGGCTCGTCCTACTCCTACGCCTACGCCACCCTCGGCGAGCTGATCGCCTGGATCTGCGGCTGGTGCCTGATCCTGGAGTACGGCGTCTCTGTCGCGGCGGTCGCGGTCGGCTGGGGCCAGTACCTCAACGAGTTCCTCGGCGGCACGCTGGGCTTCACCATCCCCGACGCGCTCTCCGCGCCGCCCGGCCAGGGCGGCTACTTCAACCTCCCCGCGCTGCTGGTCGTCCTGCTGGCGATGGTCTTCCTGCTGGGCGGCGCCAAGGAGAGCGCCCGGGCCAACACCATCATGGTGGCCGTCAAGATCGTCGCGCTGCTGCTCTTCTGCGGCGTCGCGATCCAGGGCGTGAAGTCCGGCAACTACGCCAACTTCGCGCCGATGGGCGTGGCGGGCGTCAGCGCCGCCGGCGCCACCCTGTTCTTCTCGTACATCGGCTTCGACGCCGCCTCCACGGCGGGCGAGGAGGCCCGCAACCCGCAGCGGGACCTGCCCCGCGCGATCATGCTCTCGCTGGTGATCGTCACCGCGCTGTACTGCCTGGTCGCGGCGATCGCGGTGGGTGCCATGCCGTGGCAGAAGTTCAAGGGCTCGGAGGCCGCGCTGGCCGGCATCCTCAAGGACGTCACCGGCCACGAGTACTGGTCGGTGCTGCTGGCCTTCGGCGCGGTCGTGGCCATCGCGAGCGTGGTGCTGACCGTGCTCTACGGCCAGACCCGGATCCTGTTCGCGATGTCCCGGGACGGGCTGATGCCCAAGGCGTTCGCCAAGGTTCACCCCAAGAGCGGCGTGCCGCGGGTGAACACCGTGATCGTCTCCCTCTTCTGCGGTGTGCTGGCCGCGGCGGTCCCGCTCGGTGAGCTGGCGGACGCCACCAGCATCGGCACGCTCTTCGCGTTCGCGCTGGTCAACGTGGCCGTGATCGTGCTGCGCAAGACCCGCCCGGACATGCCGCGGGCCTTCCGGACGCCGCTCGCGCCGCTCTTCCCGGCGATCGGCTTCCTGCTCTGCGTCTACATGATGGGCAGCCTCGGCCCGGTGACCTGGGTGGTCTTCGGGTGCTGGATGGCGGTCGGCCTTGTGATCTACTTCGGATACGGCATGCGCCGCTCCCGATTGGCCACCGCAGAGAAGTGACCCACCCGCAGTGCGACTGAACGATCTCGACGAACGCATCGTCCACGCCCTCGCCGAGGACGCCCGCCGCAGCTACGCGGACATCGGCCAGGAGGTCGGCCTGTCCGCGCCGGCGGTCAAGCGCCGGGTGGACCGGCTGCGGGCGGACGGCGCGATCACCGGATTCACCGTCCGGGTCGATCCGGCCGCCCTGGGCTGGGAGACCGAGGGGTTCATCGAGATCTTCTGCCGCCGCAACACCTCGCCCGAGGCGATCCACCGCGGCCTGTCGCGCTATCCGGAAGTCGCGTCCGCCTCCACCGTCACCGGGGAGGCGGACGCGCTGGTGCAGGTCTTCGCCTCCGACATGCGCCACTTCGAACGCGTCCTGGAGCGCATCGCCGGCGAGCCGTTCGTCGAACGGACCAGGTCCGTCCTGGTCCTCTCCCCGCTCCTGCGGCGCTACGGGTCGGGCGCGCCGGGCTAGAAGGCGCCGGCGCCGGCCGGGACACGCGGCGGGGTGCCCCGGGTCCAGACGATCCGCAGCGCGGTGGCGGCGATCCGCCAGCCCTCCGCGGTCCGCACCAGCTCGGTCTCGGCCAGGCCGCCGGAGACGAACACCTCCTCCGGCCCGTCCGCCAGGACATGGGTGCTCAGCTGGGCGGCGCGGGCGGTGGCCCGGTCCCCGTCCAGCGCGATGACGGGGCCGCCGCCCAGGTGCACGGTCCGGTCGAACAGGGCCATCCCGTCCCGGATCCGCGCCACCACCGCGTCCCGGCCGCGGACCGTGCCCAGCGGCAGCACGGCGGTGGCGTCCTCGGTGAAGAAGGCCCGGCCCCACGCCTCGTCGAAGACCCCCTCGTCCAGGGACCCCAGATAGCGGGCGAGCAGATCGCCGATCTCGGCGCGGTCGGTCAGCTCCCGGACCCGGCGCTCGATGTCGGTCGGGGCGGTGGCGGTGGTCGTGGCGGCCGGGGCCGCGGTCTCGTACGCGTTCATGGGGCCCAGCCTGCTTTCTCAAGTGGACTTGAGGTCAAGCGCGGCGGTCGCACCGCCGGCGCTCCGCCGGGTCCGCAGGCCGGCCACCACCAGCGCGCCGACCACCAGCACCACGCCCGCCGCGATCCGGTAGCCCAGCGACGCGGCGTCGGTGAACGCGGCCGCCCGCGCCACCCCGTGCCCGGTGCCCGCCGCGTAGCGGACCGACAGCACCGTCCCGACCACGGCGATCCCCAGCGCCGCGCCCAACTCCCGCGCCGCGCCCTGGAGTCCGGACCCGACCCCGGCCTGGTGCGGCGGGACGGACGCCACGATCGCGTGCGACAGCGTCGGCATCGCCAGGCCGGCGCCGACCGACATCAGCAGCAGATACGCCAGGTAGACGAGGTACGGCGTCCCGGCACCGGCGGTGGAGAGCAGCAGCAGTCCGGTGGAGATCAGCAGCAGCCCCGCACCGGCCGTCCGGGCCTCGCCGGTGCGCTGCGCCAGCCGCATCCCGTACCGCGTCACCGCCATCATCCCGAAGGCCAGCGGCACCACCGCGAAGCCCGTCCGCAGCGCCGAGTACCCCTTCACGTACTGGAGGAACTGCGCGTTCACGAAGAACAGCGCGAACATCCCGAAGAAGGTGACCGCGATCCCGGCGCTGCCCGCGCGCAGCCGCGGCAGCCGGAACAGCCGGGGGTCGAGCACCGGGTGCGCACTGCGCAGCCCGTGCCGGACGAAGACCGCGCCGAGCGCCAGCGCCAGCGCGAACGCCCCGATGACCGGCGCCGAGGACCAGCCCAGGCCCGGCCCCTCGATGATCCCGAACAGCAGCGCCAGCGAGGCCAGCACGAGCAGCGCCGACCCGGCGGCGTCCAGCGCGGCGGTCTGCCGCGGCACCCGGGGCGCGGACCGGGCCACCCAGGCCAGCAGCCCCAGCGCCAGCGGCACGTACCCCCAGAACAGGCCCTGCCAGGGCAGGTACTGCAGGATCAGCGCCCCGCCGGCGTTCCCGGCCATCCCGCCGACGCCGAGCGCGGTGCTCCACGCGGCGACCGCGGCGGCCCGGCGCCCGGGCGGCGCCGCGTACAGCAGGACCGACATGGTGGCCGGGACGAGCAGCGCGGCGCCGGCGCCGGAGAGCGCACGGCCGGCCAGCAGTACCGGGAGGTTCGGCGCCACCGCGCTGAGCAGGGCGCCGGCGCCGAAGACGGCGAGCCCGGCGAGCAGCGTGCCCTTGCGGCCGTAGCGGTCGCCGAGCGCGCCCGCCGGGATCAGCAGCCCGGCGAAGACCAGGACGTAGGAGTCCACGATCCACAGCAGCTGGGCGGGGGAGGGGTGCAGACCGCTCGCGGCGATCTTCGGTATGGCGAGGTTCATCGCGGCCACCAGGGACTGGGCGACCAGCACGCAGGCGCACATCGCGGCGGTGGTGGAGCGCCGGCCGGCGGCGCGGGGGAGCGGGCGGCCGACGGTCGTCGTCGGCGGAGCTGACGTGGTCATGGCCGGGACGCTAGAGTCCCGTTCAGTTGATCTCAAATGCAAGGTGTGCACTGCATGATTGCGCGAAACGCAAACATCGACCTCAACCTCCTCACCGCGCTCGACGCCCTGCTCGAAGAGGAGAGCGTGACCGCGGCCGCCGACCGGCTCGGGCTCTCCGGCCCCGCCATGAGCCGGGCGCTGGGCCGGATCCGGCGCACCATCGGCGACCCGGTACTGGTGCGGGCCGGCCGCCATATGGTCCCCACCCCTCGCGCCCTGGAGATCCGGGCCGAGGTCCGGCGGCTGGTCGAGGCCGCGCACGGGGTCCTGACCCCGGCCGCGCCCGCCGACCCGGCCCGGCTGACCAGGGTCTTCGCGCTGAGCGCCGGCGATCTCTTCGTCACCGCCCTGGCGCCGGCGCTGCTGGCCCGGGTCGCCCGCCAGGCGCCGGGCGTCGTGCTGCGCTTCCTCGGCGAGAGCCATGTCGACCTGCCGCTGCTGCGGGACGGCGCGGCCGATCTGGAACTGGGCGTCATCGGCAGCACCCAGCCGGAGATCCGTACCGAGCGGCTCTTCGACGACCGCCCGGTCGCGGTCGTCCGGGAGGGGCATCCGCTGGCCTCGGGCACCCTCACCGTGCGCCGGTACGCCGCCGCGCCGCACGTCGGCTTCTCCCGGCGCGGCCGGCTGACCGGGCCGATCGACGCCGCGCTCGCCGAACGGGGCCTGCGCCGCCGGGTGATCGCGACGGTGCCGACGCTCGCCGCCGAGCTGGCGATGGTCCGGGACAGCGACGCGGTCGGCATGGCCCCCGAGCGCACGGCCGCGCCGCTCATCCGCGCCCTGGGCCTGCGCACCCTGCCGATCCCGCTCGACCTGCCGGAGATGCCGATGGCGATGGCCTGGCACCCCCGGCAGGAGGCCGACCCGGGCCATGTCTGGCTGCGCGAGGTGGTCCGCGAGACGGTAGCCGCCGCGGTGGCCTGAACACCCGCGGCAGTGGCGCACATCACTCCGCGGCGCCCTCCCGCAGTGGCCCGGGTCACTCCGGCACCCCCGGCCCGACCGGCACGGATGGCCCGCGCAACGATTCGCCGCCAAGGCCCTTGAACGCGCAACGAATCGTCCCTCGGCACGCAACGGAGGCGCCTTGTCCGGAATCGCCCGCGAACCGTACCGTCATTGCGTTCCACCCGTCACCGCCACCGCCCGAGGGGTCCCATGCCGCCGCTGCACACCGCCCTGCTCCAGAGTTCGGGACGGCCCGGCGACGTCGCGCACAATCTGGACCTGCTCGCCGCGGCGGCCCGCGACGCGGCCGCCACCGGCGCCCGGCTGCTGGTCTGCCCCGAGCTGTTCCTCACCGGCTACGCCATCGGCGCCGATGTGCACCGCCTCGCCGAGCCCGCCGACGGCCCCAGCGCCCGCGCCATCGCCGAGATCGCCACCGCACACGGCCTGGCGATCCTCTACGGCTACCCCGAGCGCGCCCCCGAGCGGCACGGCACGGTGTACAACTCCGCCCAGCTCATCGGCCCCGACGGCATCGCGCTGGCGAACTACCGCAAGACCCACCTCTTCGGCTGCTTCGAGCGCGAGTGGTTCACCCCGGGCGACCAGCCGGTCGTCCAGGCCGAGCTGGACGGGATCCGCATCGGCCTGCTGATCTGCTACGACGTGGAGTTCCCGGAGAACGTCCGGGCGCACGCGCTGGCCGGCACCGACCTGCTGCTGGTCCCCACCGCGCAGATGCACCCGTTCCAGATCGTGCCGGAGCAGGTGATCCCGGTCCGCGCCTTCGAGAACCAGATGTACGTCGCGTACGTCAACAGGGTCGGCGCGGAAGGCGAGTTCGAGTTCGTCGGGCTCAGCTGCCTGGCCGGCCCGGACGGGGTGGTCCGCGCCCGCGCCGGACGCGCCGAGCAGCTGGTGCAGGCCGCCGTCGACCCGGCCTTCCTCGCCGAGGCGCGGGAGAACAACCCCTACCTCCGCGACCGGCGGCCCGAGCTCTACGCCGGCCTGACGTGACCTGACGACCTGACCTGACCTGACCTGACCCGGCGCGACGGGCGCCGCAGCCCGGCGGGCCCCCGCACGCCCGCCCCCGCCCGTTACGCCCCGATAAGCCCCACCCGCACCCCCTGCCCGCAAGGAGTCCGCCCCGATGACGTCCACGGTGCCCACCGCCGCCCAGCACACCGACGCGCAGCCGCCGATCACCATGTTCGGCCCGGACTTCCCCTACGCGTACGACGACTACCTGGCGCACCCCGCGGGCCTCGGCCAGATACCGGCGACCGAGCACGGCACCGAGGTCGCCATCGTCGGCGGCGGCCTCTCCGGCATCGTCACCGCCTACGAGCTGATGAAGATGGGCCTCAAGCCCGTCGTCTACGAGGCGGACCAGATCGGCGGCCGGCTGCGCACCGTCGGCTTCGACGGCTGCGACGAGTCGCTCAACTGCGAGCTGGGCGCGATGCGCTTCCCGCCGTCCTCCACCGCCCTCCAGCACTACATCGACCTGGTGGGCCTTGAGACCAGGCCGTTCCCCAACCCGCTGGCCGAGTCCACCCCCTCGACCGTCGTGGACCTCAAGGGCGAGTCGCACTACGCCGAGACCATCGCCGACCTGCCCCAGGTCTACCGGGACGTCGCCGAGGCGTGGAACAAGTGCCTCGACGAGGGCGCCGACTTCTCCGACATGAACCAGGCGATGCGCGAGCGCGATGTGCCGCGCATCCGCGAGATCTGGGCCAAGCTCGTCGAGAAGCTCGACAACCAGACCTTCTACGGCTTCCTCTGCGACTCCGAGGCGTTCAAGTCCTTCCGGCACCGCGAGATCTTCGGCCAGGTCGGCTTCGGCACCGGCGGCTGGGACACCGACTTCCCCAACTCCATCCTGGAGATCCTCCGGGTCGTCTACACCGAGGCCGACGACCACCACCGCGGCATCGTCGGCGGCTCCCAGCAGCTCCCGCTGCGCCTGTGGGAGCGCGAGCCGGAGAAGATCGTGCACTGGGCCCAGGGCACCTCGCTGTCGTCGCTGCACGGCGGCGCGCCCCGCCCGGCCGTGACCCGGCTGCACCGCACCGCCGGCAACCGCATCACCGTCACCGACGCCTCCGGCGACATCCGCTCGTACCAGGCGGTCGTCTTCACCGCCCAGTCCTGGATGCTGCTGTCGAAGATCGCCTGCGACGACGAGCTGTTCCCGATCGACCACTGGACGGCGATCGAGCGCACCCACTACATGGAGAGCTCCAAGCTCTTCGTCCCCGTGGACCGGCCCTTCTGGCTGGACAAGGACGAGGAGACCGGCCGGGACGTCATGTCGATGACGCTCACCGACCGGATGACGCGCGGTACCTACCTCCTGGACAACGGCCCGGACCAGCCGGCCGTCATCTGCCTCTCCTACACCTGGTGCGACGACAGCCTGAAGTGGCTGCCGCTGTCGGCGAACGAGCGCATGGAGGTCATGCTCAAGTCGCTCGGCGAGATCTACCCGAAGGTCGACATCCGGAAGCACATCATCGGCAACCCGGTGACCGTGTCCTGGGAGAACGAGCCCTACTTCATGGGCGCGTTCAAGGCCAACCTGCCCGGCCACTACCGCTACCAGCGGCGCCTGTTCACCCACTTCATGCAGGACCTGCTCCCCGAGGACAAGCGCGGCATCTTCCTCGCCGGGGACGACATCTCCTGGACGGCGGGCTGGGCCGAGGGCGCCATCCAGACCGCGCTGAACGCGGTGTGGGGCGTGATGCACCACTTCGGCGGCGGCACCGACGCGGCCAACCCCGGCCCCGGCGACGTCTACGAGGAGATCGCCCCCGTGGAGCTCCCCGAGGACTGATCCCGGCCCCGGGCCACGGCCCGGGGACGCCCTACAGCCCGGCCGACCGGATCCGCCCGTACAGCTCGGCGGCCCGGTCGGCCAGCTCCTTGCCGTCCCGGCAGTGCGTCTGCAGATCCAGCAGCACCTCCCGGGCACCGGCCTGGGCCGCCCCGGCCAGATCCGCCAGCACCTGCTCGCAGCTGCCGGAGTACGGGTGGCGCCCGGCCTCCGGCAGCGGCGCTTCGGTCAGCTCGATCGCGGCCCGCAGCGAGACATCGAGGTCCCCGGCGGCCCGCCCGTGCCGCTCCGCCGCCTCGGTCAACTTCCCCAGTGTGGAAGCCAGTTGGGGCCCCGTGAGATGCGCCGGCAGCCAGCCGTCGGCGCGCCGGGCCACCCGGTCCAGCGCCCGCTCGCCGGCCGCCGCCAGATACACCGGGATCGGCCGGGCCGGCTTGGGGCCCACCGCGGCCGGCGCGATCTCGGTCCACCGGCCCCGGTACGCCACCGGGTCGGGCCCCCACACCGCCGCGCAGACGTCCAGCACCTCGTCCAGCTGCGCGCCGCGGTCGGCGTACGCGGTGACCCCGGCGGCCCGGTACTCGTCCCGCGACCAGCCGGTGCCCAGTCCGGCCACCACCCGCCCGCCGGCCGCCGCGTCCAGCGTCGCCAGCGTCCGGGCCAGCGGGAACGGCGCGTGCAGCCCGGAGACCAGCACACTGCTGCCCAGCCGGACCCGGTCGGTGACCGCGGCGGCCAGCGCGAGGACGACCAGCGGGTCGGCGCAGTGGCGGTAGAAGTCGGGCCAGGGCACGCCCGGCATGCGGTAGAGGCCCTCCAGGGGCTCGCGCGGGAACACCGTCCGCTCGAAGACCCACACACTGTCGAACCCGGTCTCCTCCGCGGCGCGTGCGACATACGCCACATCGCGCGCGGGGTCGTACTGCGGCATCTGGGGCAGTCCCAGACCCAGTCGTAGCGTCATGACCTGGACTTTAGGATCGCGCCGGGCGGGTCTGGGGGAACGCGGCCCGGGTGGTGCCGCGGACCCCTCGTACGGGTTGCGGGCAGCTCGTGGATGGCGGGATGGCCGACCGGGCGTGTTAGGGTGGCGGAGTTGCAGTTGTGGTACCCATGAACCTATGTGCGCCTGACGGGAATGTTTCTGTTCGGGCGCATTATTTGTTTTTCCGGCATCTCCGGATGGGGCCTCTGCCTATCAGAAGGAGATTGACATGGCACAGGGAACCGTGAAGTGGTTCAACGCCGAAAAGGGTTTCGGCTTCATCCAGCAGGACGGCGGCGGCCCGGACGTCTTCGCCCACTACTCGAACATCCAGGCCCAGGGCTTCCGTGAGCTGCAGGAGGGCCAGCAGGTCTCCTTCGACGTCACGCAGGGCCCGAAGGGTCCCCAGGCGGAGAACATCGTCCTCGTCTGATCGCCGGATGCTTCACCCGCTCACCGGGGTTCGCACTGCCATGGTGCGGACCCCGGTTTGCGCTGTGCCAGGAAGGCAGACCACTGTATGACCCGAAGGCCCCAGAAATCGAGCCGGCGCCCCGCGTCGCCCGCGCCGTCCACCTCGTCGCCGAGGGAATTCCGGCTGCCCGAGAGCACCACGCCCGCCCTGCCCGCCGTCGAGGACTTCGCCGATATGGCGCTGCCCGCCGGGCTGCTGTCCACCCTCGCCGCCCAGGGCGTGACCACCCCCTTCCCGATCCAGGCCGCCACGCTGCCCAACTCGCTGGCCGGCCGGGACCTGCTCGGCCGGGGCCGCACCGGCTCCGGCAAGACCCTGGCGTTCGGCCTGGCGCTGCTGGCCCGTACGGCCGGGCAGCGGGCCGAGTCCAAGGCGCCGCTCGCGCTCGTCCTGGTGCCCACCCGTGAGCTCGCCCAGCAGGTGACGGACGCGCTCACCCCCTACGCGACGGCCGTGAACCTCCGGCTGACGACCGTGGTCGGCGGGCTGTCCCTGAGCCGCCAGGCCGGTGCGCTGCGGCGCGGCGCCGAGGTCGTCGTGGCGACGCCCGGCCGCCTCAACGACCTCGTGGACCGCGGCGACTGCCGGCTCGACGAGGTCTCGATCACCGTCCTGGACGAAGCGGACCAGATGGCCGATATGGGCTTTCTGCCGCAGATCACCAAGCTGGTCCAGCGGGTCCGCCCGGACGGGCAGCGGATGCTCTTCTCGGCCACCCTGGACGCCACCATCGACCGCCTGGTGCAGCGCTTCCTGACCGACCCCGTGGTGCACTCCGTGGACCCGGCGGCGGGCGCGGTGTCCACGATGGAGCACCACGTCTTCCACGTCATGGACGAGACCGACAAGAAGGCCGTCACCACCCGCATCGCGGCCCGTGACGGCCGGGTCATCCTCTTCCTCGACACCAAGCGCTCCGCCGACCGGCTCGCCAAGCGGCTGCTCGCGGTCGGCGTCCGGGCGGCGGCCCTGCACGGCGGCCGCTCCCAGCCGCAGCGCAACCGCACCCTGGAGCAGTTCCGGAACGGCCACGTCACCGCGCTGGTCGCCACCAACGTCGCGGCCCGGGGCATCCACGTCGACGACCTCGATCTGGTCGTCAACGTCGACCCGCCCACCGACCACAAGGACTACCTCCACCGGGGCGGCCGCACGGCCCGCGCCGGCGGCTCCGGCAGCGTGGTCACCCTGGTCCTGCCCGACCAGAAGCGGGAGGTCACCCGGCTCATGTCGCACGCCGGCATCCGGCCCCGTACGGCCCGGGTGACCTCGAACGACGTGGAACTGGCCACCCTCACCGGCGCGCGCGAGCCGTCCGGTGTGGCCGTCACCATCGAGGTCCCGCAGCCGGCGGCGCAGGCGGCGTCCCGGCCGGGCCGGGCGAACGGCGCGGAGCCGGGCGGGCGGACCGGCGGCCGGCCCGCGCGGCGGCGCCGGAAGCCCGGCGGCGCCACGGCGGCCACCGCCGCGACCGGCGGGTCCGAGCGGCGCGGCGCGGAGCGCCGGGGTACCGGCCGGAGCGGCGCGGCCGGGGCCGCGGCGGCCGGTGGCGCGTCCGGGTCCGGCGCCCGCGGCGGAGCCCGCCGTACGGGAGGCGGGCGGCCCGCGACCGGTGCCGCGGGCACCGGCGGCGCCGGAAGCCGTGGTTCCGCCCGGCGCGGCGGGCGGCGCAACCCGGCGTCCTGACACGCGGCGGGGGCGTGACCCGGGCCGACCGCCCGGTCCCTGCCCCCGCCTGAAACGGGCCCGCCCGACGGGCCCCTGACGGCCCGTCCGCGACTCTTCCGACGGCCCGTCCACGGCCCTGCCGGCAGTCCGCTGACGACTGCCCGCCGGGCCGTTCTGCGTTGTTACGCCCCTCTGCTTTGTTACGCCCCCTCTGCTTGTTACGCCCCGGCCGGCGCCGGGTGCCCCAGCGGGGTCAGCAGGCAGCGGCCGATCAGGCCCACGCTCGCGTCCAGCCGGGCGGCGAACTCCTCGGCCACCTCCGGCAGTCCGCGCACGCCCCACATCATCCGGGCCGCGGCCCAGGCGCCGTCGCGCGCCATCTCCAGGCTCCACGAGCCGATCAGATGGGTGAGCGGATCGGCGATGTCCAACAGGTCGGGGCCGGGCATCAGGGTCTCCCGGATGCTCTCCTCCAGACCGGTCAGGACCGTTCCGACGCGGTCGAAGTCGCCCTCCAGCGCGGGCGGTTCGCACTCCAGCGCCCGGCAGGTGTCCACCACGGCCAGCGCGAGGTCATGGCCGATGTGCGCGTTGATCCCGGCCAGGGCGAACTGGAGCGGGCGGATCCGCGGATGCCGGCGCAGCTGGAACAGCGGCCGCCAGCAGGCCGGCGGCCGGAGCCCGGCGGCGTCGGCGTCCAGCGCGGTGAAGTACCGGCGGGCGAACCGCACGTCCAGTTCACCGGTGGCCGCCGGATCCTCGAAGGCGCCGCCGCCCACCCGTGCGGCCACGGCCTCGGTGACGGCCAGGTAGACGCGGTTGAAGACCGCCACCCCGTCGTCGGCGGGCAGCGCCCGGTCCAGGGCCCGCATCCGCGCCAGGACGTCCGCCACGCCCGCCGGGGGCGCCGTGGAACCGGTCCTGCCGGCGGGACGGGCGGCGGGTCTCCCGGACGCGTTCCCCGGGCCTTTTCCGTCGCGCTGCTGAAGGGTCGTCATCCGTTCAGCGTGACACCTCCGCACCTCCGAATACGCCGACAACTCTGGTGAGTTGACCGGAACGGGGTAATAATCGGCGCGTCCCCTTGAGGCGCTGCGCACCCCTCTTTCGTCGGGCAATCCCAGGAAACGCCGTGGAACGCGGCGTCGTATTCCGGAGGTTGACGCGTGTCCGTGTCCCGAAGATTTTCCGCGCTGGCCGTCACCCCGCTGCTGGCGGCCGGTGCGCTGGCGGTGGCGGCCGGTCCGGCCCAGGCCGCCCCCGCCGACAAACCGCAGGTCCTGGCGTCGTTCACACAGACCGACGCGGGCAGTTACGGCACCTGGCTGGCCGCCCGGACCAACCAGGCGAAATGGGCCGCCTACGATTTCGACTGGTCCACCGACTACTGCTCCAAGTCGCCGGACAACCCCTTCGGGTTCCCTTTCAAACTCTCCTGCGCCCGCCATGATTTCGGCTACCGCAACTACAAGAAAGCGGGCACCTTCGCGGCGAACAAGGCGCGGCTCGACAGCGCCCTGTACGCCGATCTCAAACGGGTCTGCGCGGGCTATTCCGGCGCGAAGAAGACGTCCTGCGACGGGCTCGCGTGGACGTACTACGAGGCGGTGAAGAAGCTCGGGACGTAGGCCGGGGGCCGGGGGCCGGCAGCCCGGGTGAGCGGCGGCGTTCCGGGGTCCTGCACCCAGGGCCCCGGAACGCACCGTTCCGCTCCTTACGGCCGCTCGCCCGCGCCCTCCGCGCCGCCCTCGCCGTCCGCCCGGTCGTACGCCGACGTGCCCGCGTCCAGCAGCGGCCGCTGCTCCTTGAGGTGGGCGGGCGCCATGGCGCGCAGGGCGTGGTAGCCGGTGAGCACCACGATGGTGCCCAGGGCGATACCGCCCAGCTCGAAGTGGCTGCCCAGGCGCAGGCTGACGCCGCCGATGCCGATGATGATGCCTGCGGCGGCCGGTACGAGGTTGAGCGGATTGCGCAGGTCCACCTTGTTGTGCACCCAGATCTGGGCGCCGAGCAGGCCGATCATGCCGTAGAGAATGACCGTGATGCCGCCCAGCACCCCGCCGGGGATCGCGGCCACCACCGCGCCGAACTTCGGGCACAGGCCGAAGAGCAGCGCGAAGCCGGCCGCCGCCCAGTAGGCCGCGGTGGAGTAGACCCGGGTCGCTGCCATCACGCCGATGTTCTCGGAGTACGTGGTGTTCGGCGGGCCGCCCAGCGCGGTGGAGAGGATCGAGGCCGCGCCGTCCGCGGAGATCGCGGTGCCGAGCTTGTCGTCCAGCGGGTCGCCGGTCATCTCGCCGACCGCCTTGACGTGCCCGGCGTTCTCGGCCACCAGCGCGATCACCACCGGCAGCGCCACCAGCACCGCCGACAGCTGGAAGGACGGGCCGTGGAAGGACGGCAGGCCCACCCAGGCCGCCTTGCCGACCGCGGAGAAGTCCAGCCGCCAGTGGTCGGTCAGCTGTCCGGCGCCGTTCACCGAGTGGATCATGCCGAAGGCCCGGTCGAAGACCCACGAGACCGCGTAGCCGAAGACCAGGCCGAGGAAGATCGCGATCCGCGACCAGAAGCCGCGCAGGCAGACCACCGCGAGCCCGGTGAACAGCATGGTCAGCAGCGCCACCCACTGGTCCTGCGGCCAGTACGTGCGGGCCGTCACCGGCGCGAGGTTGAAGCCGATCAGCATCACCACGGCACCGGTGACCACCGGCGGCATCGCGGCATGGATGATCCGCGCCCCGAACCGCTGCACCGCCAGCCCGACCAGGAACAGCGCCGCCCCCACCACCAGCACCGCACCGGTGACCGTGGCGCTGGTGCCGCCCTGCGCCCGGATGACCGCCGCGACCCCGACGAACGAGAGCGAGCAGCCGAGGTAGGAGGGCACCCGGCCGCGGGTGGCCAGCAGGAAGATGACCGTGGCGACACCCGACATCATGATGGCGAGGTTGGGATCCAGACCCATGAGTACCGGAGCGACGAAACTCGCCCCGAACATCGCCACGACATGCTGGGCGCCCAGGCCCACCGTGCGCGGCCACGAGAGCCGCTCGTCCGGTCGCACCACGGCGCCGGGGGCCGGGTTGCGCCCGTCGCCGTGTACGGTCCAGCGCACGCCGAGGCCCATTGCTGCTCCTGTTGTTCAGGTGTGGTTCAGAGGGGGACGCGAAGCATTCTAAGCAGCCGCTTACGATGGGCCGGGCCGATCAGGACAAGGCCCGCCGGTGCCCCGCGCACCGGCACACCCGCCCGTAGAAACCCAGCAAGCGCAGGAGTACCACCCGTGAGCGTCGAACCCCTCCAGGCCGCCGGACCCGTCCCGTTCGGCCAACTGGTCCCCGTCACCGTCCACTTCGACGACCTCGACGCGCTCGGCATGCTGCACAACGCCCGCTACCCGCTGCTGGTCGAGCGGGCCTGGGCCGAATACTGGCACGGCTTCGGATTCGGCTTCGACGGCGACTGGGCCGCCGCGGGCGATATGTGCAACGTCATCAAGGAGATGAAGGTCTCCTACGAGCGCCCGGTCACCCGCGCCGGCCGCTACGCCGCCCACCTCTGGGTGGAACGCCTCGGCCGCACCGGCCTGACCTACGGCTTCCGGCTCTGCTCCGCCGACGGCACCGAGACCCACGCCCGCGGCCACCGCGTGCTGGTCCGCGTCGATCCGCAGACCTTCCGGCCCACCCCGTGGTCGGACCGGGCCCGTTCGATAGCCGCGGACCTGCTGCGGCCGGCGGACGCCCCGGAGGCCGGCGCCGAGGCCCAGGCGGGCGCGGCGGCCTGAGCCGCGTACTGCCGGCGCCCGCGGGTCACGAACGCTCCAGGCCGCTGCCGCTGTCCCGGGCGGCGGCCGGAGCATCAGCGCCCCGCGACGCCGTACGGGACGGCACCCGCAGCACCCGCGCCCCCGCCACCAGCCCGCACGCCAGCACCGTGACCAGACCGAATGACCAGGTCAGCGAGGTGGCCTGGGCGATTCCGCCGATCGCGGAGGGGGCGATCAGCCCGGAGGTGTAGGTGATCGTGGCCACCCCGGCGATCGCCTGGCTGGGCGCCGGCCCGCTGTGCCCGGCCGCCGCGAACGCCAGCGGGACCCCCACCGCGATCCCCATCCCGACCAGGGCGAACCCGGCCAGCGCCGGCGCCGGGCGGCCCGCCGTGACGATCAGCAGCCCGCCGATCGTGGCCAGGACACCGCCCGCCTGGACCGTACGCACCGGGCCGAAGCGGGCCACCACCCGGTCCCCGGCCAGTCGGACCGCCGCCATCGTGCAGGAGAACGCGGTGGTGGAGGCGGCCGCCAGACCCGCCTCGGCGCCCAGCCGGTCGCGCAGGTAGACCGCCGACCAGTCCAGCGCGGCGCCCTCGGCGAACACCGCGCAGAACCCGATGGCCCCGATCACCAGCACCGACCGGGGCGGCAGCGCGAAGCGCGGCGGCGGATGCTCCTCGGGGGCGCTGCGCAGGTCCAGTACGCCCTGGCAGGCCAGCGCGCCCAGCACGGTCAGCACCAGGGCGGCGCCCGCGAGATGGAGCCGGGCGTCGGTGCCGGTGTGCGCGGCGACCGCGCCGGCCGCCGACCCCAGCAGCGCCCCCACGCTCCACATACCGTGCAGCCCCGACATGATCGGCCGGCCCAGCCGCGCCTCGGTCTCCACGCCCAGCGCGTTCATCGCCACGTCCGCGGTGCCGGAGGCGGCCCCGTAGACGAGCAGGGCGCCGCAGAGGACGGGGAGGTTGGGGGAGAGGGCGGGCAGCGCCAGGGCCAGCGTCCACAGCGCGAGCAGTCCGCGCAGCGCGCTGCGGGCGCCGAAGCGGTGGCTGATCCGGCCGGCCAGCGGCATCGCCAGTGACGCCCCGATCGCGGGGAAGGCCAGCGCGAGGCCGAGCTGGCCGGGCGGGATGCCGGTGTGGTCCTGGATCCACGGGATACGGGTGGCGAAGTCGCCGGTGACCGCGCCGTGGACGAGGAAGACCGCGGCCATCGCCCAGCGGGCGCGGCGCAGCCGGCGGTGGGGGAGCGGAGCGGGCGGGGTGCGGGGAGTGGCGTCGGGTACGCCGTTGCCGGCCATGGCCCCGGAAACTACGGCATCGTCGCCGACCGCGCCCACCCCCTCGGCCCCGGCGGACGGCCGCCTTCGCGGTTCCTGCCCCAACTCCCTTACGTAGCAGGGCCGTTGAGGCCCCCGGGGCTCACGCCCCGTACCCCCGCCCCCGCCGCGAAGGCGGCCGCCCGTACGCCCGCGGCGCCGTCACGCTGTGAGACAGCCCACAGGGCGCCGCTCGCATGGCCGATGACCGACCGTGGCACACTGGGGCTGTACTGACACAAGCAGCAGCGCACTCCGGGGTCGGTGTAATTCCGAACCGGCGGTAACAGTCCGCGACCCGTCCGCAGCCAGCGGCCGGTTGAGCAGGTGAAATTCCTGCACCGACGGTGAAAGTCCGGATGGGAGGCAGTGCGCGGCGGGCGTGTCGGGCAAGTACACCGCCGTTCGGCGGCGCGTCCGGTCGTTCTCCGTCCGGACGGGCCTTCCCGTTCCGGTTCCCGGTGTGCTCCCGGCGATCGTCCGCTTCTGTCGTCCAGACAGCCCCGGAGTCCGTGCCCGAAGAGGCAGGAGGACCCGGTGGCCACCCCAGCCCCCGCAGAGATCACGGCGATGCGCCGGGCCATCGAGCTCGCCGCCCGCGGTCTCGGTCACACCAGCCCCAACCCGGTCGTCGGCTGCGTCGTCCTCGACGCCGCGGGCCGCACCGCGGGCGAGGGCTGGCACCGGCGTGCCGGCGGACCGCACGCCGAGATCCACGCCCTGCGCGCGGCCGGCGAACGGGCCCGCGGCGGCACCGCCGTGGTCACCCTCGAACCCTGCGACCACACCGGCCGCACCGGCCCGTGCGCCCAGGCGCTGATCGACGCCGGTATCGCCCGCGTCGTCTACGCCGTCTCCGACCCGAACCCCACCGCCACCGGCGGCGCCCTGACGCTCGCCGAGGCCGGGATCGACGTCGAGGGCGGGCTGCTCGCCGACGAGGCCGCGGCCGGCAACGAAGCCTGGCTCACCGCCGTCCTGCGCGGCCGCCCGTTCGTCCTGTGGAAATACGCCGCCACCCTGGACGGCCGGATCGCCGCCGCCGACGGCACCAGCCGCTGGATCTCCTCCCCGGAGTCCCGCGCCGACGCCCACCGGCTGCGGGCCGCCGCGGACGCCGTCATCGTCGGCTCCGGCACCGCCCGCGCCGACGACCCGCAGCTCGGCGTCCGGATCGCCGGCCTCGCCGACGACGAGATCACCCCGCCGCTGCGGGTGGTCGTCGACTCCGGCGCCGACGCGGTCAAGCCCGGCGCCCGGGTCCTGGACGGCACCGCGCCGACCCTGATCGCGGTCGCCGAGGACGCCGACGCCGGCCACCTCGAAGGGCTCGCCCCGATCGTCCGGCTGCCCCGCGCCCCCCAGGGGCGCGGTCTGTCCCTCCCCGCCCTGCTCCAGGCCCTGTACGACCGCGACGTGCGGTCCGTGCTGCTCGAAGGCGGGCCGACGCTCGCCGGGGCCTTCCTCGCCGCCGGCGCCGTCGACAAGGTCGTCGGCTATCTGGCGCCGGCGCTGCTCGGCGCCGGTCCGGCCGTCCTCGGCGACGCCGGAATCACCACCATCACCCAGGCGTTGCGGCTCGATGTGACCGACACCGCCCGGCTCGGCCCCGATCTGCGGATCACCGCCGTCCCTGTCCGCACCGCCCGTCCCGAGGAGAACTGACGTGTTCACCGGAATCGTCGAAGAACTGGGCGAGGTCGTCGCCGTGGAGCACCTCGGCGACAGTTCCCGCTTCCGCCTGCGCGGCCCGGTCGTCACCGAAGGCGCCAAGCACGGCGACTCCATCGCCGTCAACGGCGTCTGCCTGACGGTCGTGGACACCGAGGACGGTGAATTCACCGCCGATGTGATGGCCGAGACCCTCCAGCGCTCCAGCCTCGGCGCGCTGGCCGCCGGCTCCCGGGTCAATCTGGAGCGGCCGATGGCCCTCGGCGGACGCCTCGGCGGCCACCTCGTCCAGGGCCACGTCGACGGCACCGGCACCATCACCGAGCGCACCCCCGGCGAGCACTGGGAGCTGGTGCGGATCGCGCTGCCGGCCCCCCTCGCCCGCTACGTCGTCGAGAAGGGCTCGATCACCGTCGACGGCGTCAGCCTCACCGTCGTGGACGCCGCCGACGACCACTTCACCGTCAGCTTGATCCCCACCACCCTCGCGCTGACCACCCTCGGCATCAAGCGGCCCGGCGACCCGGTCAATCTGGAGGTGGACGTGCTCGCCAAGTACGTCGAGCGGCTGCTCGGCCGGGGCGGCGCGGACACCGCCGGCCCCGCGGAGCTGACGGGGACCGAGCGATGAACCTCCTGCACTGGCTCAACGGCCCGGCGTTCACCGCCTTCGGACAGCACGTCATCTGGTCCGACATGATCGGCAACACCATCGGCCTGGTCGCGCTGGCCCTCGGCTGGCGCCGCTCGATATGGACCTGGCCCGCCCAGTTCCTCTCCGGCGCGATCCTCGTCGCCGCCTACGCCTCCGCCCACCTCAGCGGCGGCGTCGGCAAGCAGCTGCTGGTCATCGGGGTCGCGGTGTGGGGCTGGCGGCAGTGGCAGCGCGGCCGCCGGCAGGCCCAGGACGGCTCGATCGCCGTACGGTTCGCCGGCTGGCGCGAGCGCGGCCTGCTGATCGCCGGCACCGCCGTCGGCACCCTCGCCGTCGGCGGCCTGTTCACCCTCGTCCCGCAGCTGTCCTGGAACCCCTGGCCGGACGCCTACATCTTCGTCGGCACGCTCGCCGCGATGGTCGCCCAGGCCCGCGGACTGGTCGAGTTCTGGTTCGCCTGGCTGCTGGTCGACGTGGTCGGCGTCCCGCTCGCCTTCAGCAGCGGCCTGGCCTTCTCCGGCCTCGTCTACGTCGTCTACCTCGCCCTCGTGGCCTGGGGCATGCGCGACTGGTGGCTCCGCTCGCGGGCCGCCGCCCTCGCCGAACGCCCCGCACTGGAAGGAGCCGCGGCATGACCGCACTGCAGAGCTGGTATGGCGCCACGGACGCCGACGACCTCACCCTCGACCCCGTCGAACGGGCCATCTCCGATATCGCCGCCGGCCGCCCGGTCGTCGTGGTGGACGACGAGAACCGCGAGAACGAGGGCGACCTGATCGTCGCGGCCGAGAAGGCCACCCCCGAAATCGTCGCGTTCATGATGAGCGAGTGCCGCGGCCTGATCTGCGCCCCCATGGAAGGCACCGACCTGGACCGCCTCGACCTCCCGCAGATGGTCGAGCACAACACCGAGTCGATGCGCACCGCCTTCACCGTCTCCGTCGACGCCACCCCCGCGCACGGCGTGACCACCGGCATCTCCGCCGCCGACCGCGCCACCACCCTGCGGCTGCTGGCCTCCGGCGCCACGGTGCCCGGCGACTTCGTCCGGCCCGGCCACATCTTCCCGCTGCGCGCCCGGCCCGGCGGCGTCCTGGCCCGGCCCGGCCACACCGAGGCCGGTGTGGACCTCGCCCGGCTCGCCGGACTCCGCCCGGCCGCCGCCATCGTGGAGATCGCCGGCGAGGACGGCACCATGCTGCGCCTGCCCGAGCTGGTCCCGTTCGCCCGCAAGCACGGCCTGGCGATCATCTCCATCGAGGACCTGGCCGCCTACCGCCGCTCCGCCGAGCCCACCGTCCGCCGCGAGGCCGCCACCCGGCTGCCCACCGCGTTCGGCGACTTCACCGCGTACGGCTACCGCTCCACCGTCGACGGCGTCGAGCACATCGCGCTGGTCGCCGGCGACCTCGGCGACGGCGAGGACGTCCTGGTCCGGATCCACTCCGAGTGCCTGACCGGCGACGTCTTCCACTCGCTGCGCTGCGACTGCGGCCCGCAGCTCCAGGAGTCGCTGCGCCGGATCAGCGAGGCCGGCCGCGGCGTGGTGGTCTACCTCCGCGGCCACGAGGGACGCGGTATCGGCCTGCTGTCCAAGCTCCGCGCCTACGAGCTCCAGGAGCGCGGCCGGGACACCCTCGACGCCAACCTCGAACTGGGCCTGCCCGCCGACTCCCGCGACTACGGCGCCGGCGCCCGGATGCTGTGCGACCTCGGCGTCCGCTCGGTGCGCCTGCTCACCAACAACCCCGAGAAGACCGCCGCCCTGGCCCGGCACGGCGTGACCGTCACGGCCCGCGAGCCGATGCCCGTCCAGGCCGGCGAGCACAACCTCCGCTACCTGCGCACCAAGCGCGACCGGATGGGCCACGACCTGCCCTGGCTCGACCCGGCCGGCCGGCCCGCCGGCACGGCCGCCACCTGCGGCGACCAGTAACCACCACCCCGTCAGCCGGCCACCGGCACATCACCCGTACGAGGAGAAGCATGAGCGGCAAGGGCGCACCCGAACTGACCGTGAAGAACTGCGGCGACCTGCGGGTGGCCGTCATCGCCGCGCAGTGGCACCAGCAGGTCATGGACGGCCTGGTGGACGGCGCGCTGCGCGCCCTGACCGAGCTGGGCATCGACGAGCCGACGCTGCTGCGGGTGCCCGGCACCTTCGAGCTGCCGGTCGTCGCCAAGGTCCTGGCCGGCCGCGGCTACGACGCGGTGGTCGCGCTCGGCGTGGTCATCCGCGGCGGCACCCCGCACTTCGACTACGTCTGCCAGGGCGTCACCCACGGCCTGACCCAGGTCGCGGTGGACACCGGCGTCCCGATCGGCTTCGGCGTGCTGACCTGCGACACCGAGGGCCAGGCGCTGGACCGCGCCGGCCTGCCCGGCTCCGCCGAGGACAAGGGCCACGAAGCGGTCACCGCGGCCGTCGCCACCGCCGCCACGCTGCGGACCGTCGCCGAGCCCTGGCGCTGACGGAAGGGGGCGACCGCGTAGGGTAGGCGGCATCATGTCCAAGAAGACGTTCGAGGAGCTCTTCGCCGAGCTCCAGCAGAAGGCCGCCACCGGCGACCCCGCCACCTCCCGCACCGCCGAGCTGGTGCAGGCCGGTGTCCATTCGATCGGCAAGAAGATCGTCGAGGAGGCCGCCGAGGTGTGGATGGCCGCGGAGCACGAGTCCGACGACGCCGCCGCCGAGGAGATCTCCCAGCTCCTCTACCACCTCCAGGTCCTGATGGTCGCCAAGGGCATCTCCCTCGACGCCGTCTACGCCCACCTCTGACCACCCGCCCCCCGTACCCACCGAACTCCCTTACCTGCAAAGGAAATCGCTCCCATGCTGCGCATCGCTGTCCCCAACAAGGGTTCACTGTCCGAGCCTGCGTCGGCGATGCTCCATGAGGCCGGGTACCGCCAGCGCAAGGACCGCCGCGAACTGGTCCTGGTCGACGCCGAGAACGAGGTCGAGTTCTTCTTCCTCCGCCCCCGCGACATCGCGGTCTACGTCGGCTCCGGCAAGCTCGACATCGGCATCACCGGCCGCGACCTGCTGCTGGACTCCGGCTCGCCGGCCGAGGAGATCCTCCAGCTCGGCTTCGCCGGCTCCACCTTCCGCTACGCCACCCGCCCCGGCACCGCCAAGGACGTCAGCGAGTTCGGCGGGATGACCATCGCCACGTCCTTCTCCGGCCTGGTCTCCAAGCACCTCGCGGACCACGGCGTGGACGCCTCCGTCGTCCACCTCGACGGCGCGGTGGAGACCGCCATCCAGCTCGGCGTCGCCGAGATCATCGCGGACGTCGTGGAGACCGGCACCACACTGCGCAACGCCGGCCTGGAGATCATCGGCGAGCCGATCCTCACCTCCGAGGCCGTGGTCATCCGCGGCACCGGCGCCCCGGACGACGACCCGAAGGTCCGCCAGTTCCTGCGCCGTATGCAGGGTGTCCTGGTGGCCCGCCGGTACGTCATGATGGATTACGACATCCGGGTCGAGCACGTCGAGAAGGCCGTGGCGCTCACCCCGGGCCTGGAGTCCCCGACCGTCTCCCCGCTGCACCACGAAGGCTGGGTCGCGGTCCGCTCCATGGTCCCCTCCAAGGACGCCCAGCGCATCATGGACGAGCTCTACGACCTCGGCGCCCGCGCGATCCTGACCACCGGCATCCACGCCTGCCGGCTCTGACCCCCGTCCGCCCACCGCCGCACCCACGGAAGACCGCCACGTGTCCGCGCCCGCGACCCCCGATTCCCCGCTGCCCGCCCTCCCGGTGACCTTCCGGCCGACCCGCACCCGGGCCGTCCTGTACACCGTCGGCATCGCCCAGCTCGCCGCCATCACCGCGGTCGCGCTGCTGCTGCCGGAGCTCAGCGGCGGCGAACGGATCAGCTTCGTCGGCACCGGCGTCCTCATCGGCGCCGTCCTCCTGCTGCTCAGCCGCCCCAAGGTGGTCGCGCGGCAGGAGGGCGTCACGGTCGTCAACCTCACCACCCGCCGCGAACTCGCCTGGGCCCAGGTCCTGCGCGTCAACCTCCGCGCCGGCGACCCGTGGGTCCATCTGGACCTCGCCGACGGCACCAGCCTGCCCGCGATGGGCATCCAGCCCGGTATCGCCCGCGACCAGGCCATCCGCGACGCCCGCGCGCTGCGCGACCTCGCCGAGATCCACGGTGCCGTCGACCACACGGCGGGCTGACCCTGCCCCAACGCGGGCCCCGCTGTTTACTCTGTTCTCCGGAGCGCACCCGCGCCCCGCCCCGCCCATGGGGACCCGACAACCCGAGGAGTGACTCCCTCCGGCAATGGACGGATCGTCCTGTAGTACCTGCGCCGCCCCTCCCCGACCCCCGCACCCCACGGAGGCGGCGGCATGACCGGCCCCCTGCTGCTGCTTCTCGCGGCACTCGTGCTGATCCTGGCCAACGGCTTCTTCGTGGCCGCCGAGTTCGGACTCGTCACCGTCGAGAAGGCGGACGCCGAACGGGCCGCGGACGGCGGCGACCGCCGGGCCCGCACCGTCGTCGCCGCCCTGCGGGAACTCTCCTTCCAGCTCTCCGGCACCCAACTCGGCATCACCATCACCTCCTTGGTGGTCGGTATGCTCGCCGAGCCCGCGCTGGCCGCCCTGCTGTCCGGACCGCTGCGCGCCACCGGCCTGCCCGAGGGCGCCGTCCCGGGCATCGCGGTCGTCATCGGCATGCTGGTGGCCTCCGCCGTCCAGATGGTCGTCGGCGAACTGGTCCCCAAGAACTGGGCGGTCTCCAAGCCGCTCCAGGTCGCCCGCTTCGTCGCCGGCCCGCAGGACGCGTTCTCCCGCTTCTTCCGGCCGGTCATCACCCTGCTGAACACCGTCGCCAACCGCCTCGTCCGCGCCCTCGGCGTGGAGCCGGCCGACGAACTGGCCTCCGCCCGCACCCCCGGCGAGCTGGTCTCGCTGGCCCGCCACTCCGCCCGGGCCGGCGCCATCGAGCAGGACACCGCGGACCTCTTCGTCCGCACCCTCTCGCTCGGCGACCTCACCGCGGAGAACGTCATGACGCCCCGCGTACGGGTCAGCGCCCTCCAGGCGAACGCCACCGCCGAGGACGTCGTCAACCTCACCCGCGCCACCGGCCTGTCCCGCTTCCCCGTCTACCGCACCCGCCTGGACGAGATCGTCGGCATGGTGCACCTCAAGGACGCGCTGGCCGTCCCCGCCGAGGAGCGGCTGCGCACCCCGGCCGCCCGGATCGCGGTGCCGCCGCTGCTGGTGCCCGAGACGCTGCCGGTGCAGCCGCTGCTGGAACGGCTCCGCAGCGAGCAGCCGATCGCCGTGGTCGTCGACGAGTACGGCGGCACCGCCGGTGTGGTGACGCTGGAGGACATCATCGAGGAACTCGTCGGCGAGGTCCGCGACGAGCACGACCGGGCCGCCCTGCCCGAACTCGGCCAGGCCCCGCCCGAGGACGGCCGCCCCGCCTGGGACGCCGACGGCGGCTGCCGCGTCGACACCCTGCGCCGGATCGGCCTGGAGGCCCCCGAGGGCCCGTACGAGACCGTCGCCGGACTGGTCGCCCACATACTCGGCCGGATCCCGGCCCCGGGCGACACCGCGGAACTGGACGGCTGGCGGCTGCGGGTGCGGCTGGTCGCCCACCACCGCGCCGAGCGGATACGGCTGGTCCGGCTGGCGCCCGCCGCCGCGGTCCCCGAGGCCGCCCGCGAACGGGTCGGCGCCGGTGCGGAGGTGGCCCGGTGACCGTCGCCCAGCTGCTCTTCGCGGTCCTGCTCGTGCTCGCCAACGGCTTCTTCGTCGGCGCCGAGTTCGCCCTGGTCTCGGTCCGCCGCAGCCAGATCGAACCGCTCGCCCTGACGGGCTCCAAACGGGCCCGCCGGGTGCTGCACGGCCTGGAGAACCTCCCGCGGATGATGGCCGCCGCCCAGTTCGGCATCACCATCTGCTCCCTGACCCTCGGCGCGGTCGCCGAACCGACCGTCGCGCGCCTGCTGGAACCGCTCTTCGCGGCGGTCCACCTGCCCGCGGCCCTGGTCCACCCGCTCGGCTACGCCATCGCCCTGGCCCTGGTGGTCTTCCTCCACCTCGTCATCGGCGAGATGGTCCCCAAGAACCTCGCGATGGCCGACCCCGAGAAGACCGCCCTGTGGTTCAGCCCCGGGCTGGTCGCCTTCGCCCGGCTCTGCCGCCCGGTCACCGCGCTGCTCGGCGCGCTGGCCCGCGGGGTGCTGCGGCTCTTCGGCGTCGAGCCCAAGGACGAGGTGGAGGCGGTCTTCACCAGCGAGCAGCTCACCCACCTCGTCGAGGACTCCGGCCAGGCGGGCCTGCTCGACCCGGCCGAGCAGGAGCGGCTCTCCGACGCCCTGGAACTGGGCAGCCGCCCGGTCACCGACGTCCTCCTCGACCCCGCCGGGCTGATCACCGTCGATCCGTCGGTGACCCCCCGCCAGGTCGAGGAGCTGACCGTGCGGACCGGCTACTCCCGCTTCCCGGTCTGCGCGCCGGGCGGCGCCTACATGGGCTACCTCCACGTCAAGGACGTCCTGGACCTGGAGGAACGGGACCGGGCCGTACCGCAGCGGATCTGGCACCCGATGGCCACCCTGCGCGCCGAACTCCCGCTGGATGACGCGCTGACCGCGATGCGCCGGGCCGCCTCTCACCTGGCCGCGGTCGCCGACGCCACGGGCAGGGTGCTCGGCCTGGTCGCGCTGGAGGACGTCCTGGAGATGCTGGTCGGCGAGGTCCGCGACCCGGCGCACCGGACGGCGGCGGGGGTGGGGCCGGAGGCGGTCCCCGGCCCGGCGAACGGCTCCGCGGCCGGCCCGGCCGACGCGCCTGCCGCCGGGAAGCCCGACGCGCCGCACCCGCAGAAGCCGCTGAGCGCGGAGGACCCGGATCCGGCGATGGCGGGCTGACGGCCGGAACGACCGGTGCCTGACGGCTGGGCTGACGGCCCATAGGGGGGCGCGCCGCGACGAACGGCGCGCCCCCTACGGGTCGTTACGGCCGCCCGCACGGCCCCCGTCCTACAGATCCAGCCCCCGCGGCGGCGTCTGCGGATCCGGCCCCCGGCCCGACAGCACCTCTCCGTACGCCTGCATCAGATCCGGCAGCCGGAGCGTGGCGAGGTCGTCCCGGGTCGGGGTGCCCGGCCAGGTGGACAGCCGCAGATCCCGGTAGGCGCAGCTCTTCTCGTACAGGGTGCGCAGGAAGCGGCCGTTGCCCAGCTCGTCGATCCAGCCCTGCTCGACGACATGGCCGTTGATGCTGCACAGCTCCTCCCGGGCCTCCTCGTCCCAGCGGTCGCCGTTCTCCGCGGCCAGCACCTCGCCGATCTTCGTCAGCTCCAGCGGCCGGTAGCTGGGGAAGTCGACCCGGCTGGTGAACCGCGAGGACAGCCCCGGATTGGCGGCCAGCAGCCGGTCCATGCCCTCGGGATAGCCGGCCAGGATCACCACCAGCCGGTCGCGGTTGTCCTCGGCCCGCTTCAGCAGCACCTGAAGCGCCTCGTCGCCGTACGCGTCACCCTTGCTGTAACCGGAGTTGGACAGGCTGTACGCCTCGTCGACGAAGAGCACCCCGCCCAGCGCCGAGTCGATCAGCTCGTTCGCCTTCACCGCGGTCTGGCCCAGGAACTCGCCGACCAGATCCGCCCGCTGGGCCTCCACGAGATGGTCGCCGCCGAGCAGCCCCAGCGCGTAGAAGACCCGGCCGAGTATCCGCGCCACCGTGGTCTTGCCCGTGCCGGACGGTCCGGAGAAGACGAAATGCCGCTTCGGGGGCGCCACCGGCAGGCCCTGGCCGGCCCGCAGCCGGGCCATCCGCAGCTGCGCGGAGAGCGCCCGGACGTGCCGTTTGACCGGCTCCATGCCGACCATCCGCTCCAGCTCCGCCAGCGCCTTCTCCAGCAGCACCGGATCGGCCGGCCCGGCCGGCAGCAGCTCCCCGCCGCGCCGGCCCGCCGCGGTGGTCTTCACCCGGGCCGCCGGGCCTCCGTCCCGGGCGGGCGGCCCGGACGCCTGCGGCCCCGGCTCCGGGCCCGGTCCCTGGCCCGGTACGTCCCCGGTGATCAGCAGCTCCCGCCCGTCCACCGGGTCCAGCGGCGCCAGCGGATCGAGATCCGCGCCGGCTTCCTGGGCCGGGCCCTGCGCGGGGACCGTGGCCAGGCCCGTGCCCTCGTCCAGCCCGTCCGCCTCCGCGATCGCGGCCAGCCGCGCCGCGGTGTCCATGAACGCCGGGTCGACCCGGTGCACGGCGCGGTAGAGGGGGAGCGCGGCGGCGCTGCGGCCGGTGCCCTCGTAGGCGCGGGCGAGCCAGTACCGCAGCTCCTTGCGCTGCGGCTGCTCGCTGCGGCACCGCATCAGCGCGGTCGCCAGCAGCGGCTCGGCCTGCCCGTACATCTCCAGCCGGACCCGCGCCATCCCGCCGAACAGCCCCGCCTCGATGCCGAGCACCGGGTCGCCGAGGAGGGGTTCGGTGTGCCGGACGAGCTGGTCCCAGTCCTTGACGAGATACGCGCGGCAGGCGTGCAGGAAGCGGACCTGGGGGTCGGTCTCCACCGGCGGGCAGCCGGCCAGCGCCTGGTCCAGCTCGGCGACGTGGCGGCCGTCGAGCCAGTGCGAGGCGTGCGCCAGCAGCAGATCGCGGCCGGTCTCCAGGACGGGCTGGACCCACCAGCCCAGCCAGTACCAGGAGTTCAGGGCGCGGCGGTGGCGGGCGCGCTGCTCACCGAAGCGGTCGCGGTGCTGGTGCATCCGCAGCAGGGCCATCGCGGTGTCGGCGCGCAGCGCGTGCAGGCCGAGCCAGGCGTCGGCCATCGTCGGATCGAGCCGGACGGCGGCCCGGAACTCCTCCTCGGCCTGGGGGTAGGCCCCCACGGTGTAGGCGTCGACCGCGCGCAGCCAGGCGAGTTCCGCCGGGGCGGGCGAACCCTGAGCGCCGACATCCATCCCGTCCCCCCACACAACGTCCCCCCGTGGTGTACCACCGGACGTGTGCCGGCCGGCGGGCCACGGGCCTTCGCCTGACGCCCGTACCGAACCGGCGGGCGGCGGGCGGGAGTTGCCCTGCCGCGCACCCCGGAACGGTCCCGCGGCTGACACAGACTCGCATCGTACCTGCGCGGTCGGCGCGGGCCGTAGAGGGCGGCACGAGGCGGTGGCGGGGGCGCGGCAGGGGGCGCACCGGCGCGAAGAGGGCGGTGACCCTGGGTGAGGGGAGCGCGCGGTCAAGAGGCAGCGCCCGTAGGGTTTTTGCACAGAACGAAGCCCCCGATCACGGGGGAACAACCGGGGGCTTCGCGTCTGCGCGCGGTCCGTTGAACCGCACATTGAGAACGTAAGTCCTGTACGCCCCCCAGGTCAAGCCGAGTTGGGGCACTCGGCGGGTCCCGGTCGGAGACTGTCGGCGTGTCAGCCATAACCGACTACGCAGGGTTAAATCGGGGCCCGCTCATTGGGTATGGCCCGGTCCCTCCCGTACCTCATACCCCATCTTCCCCTGGTGCACCAGGAGATCGGCGTACGGGCGGGAGGGATCGGCCGCGAAGTGCGCGCGCTCCGCCGGAATCCAGCCACTCCAGAACGCCGAGAGGCCCGGGCCGTCGCGGAGTCGGCCCCGTTCCCATGAATCCTCGCGCGCCAGTTCCATCCACAGCAGGCAGGCGAGCGCCGGCCGCAGCGCCCACCGGCCGGTGCCCACGCCCTCGACCAGCACCACCGGCGCCGGCGCCAGCTCCCGCTCGGCGGTGAACTCCCCGCACACCCAGTCGTAGACCCCGTACCGCGCGCTCTCCCCCCGGGACAGCGGCCCCAGCACCTGCTCCCGGAACCGCCCGCTCCACGCGAACAGCTCCTCATGCGTCGCCAGGTCATCGGTGTGCACCACCGGCGCCCCGCCGAGCGCCTCCGCCAGCCGCCCGGCGAAGGTGCTCTTCCCGGACCCCGCGTGCCCGTCCACCGCGACCAGCCGCACCGGCCCGCACGACGGCGCGAGCGCGCGCAGCCGCGCGGCGAGCGAGACCAGAACAGGATCCGGGACAGCGGTCATCCCACCAGCCTACGCGCCACTGGTCCACACCAATGTTCCCCCCGCGACGCGCCCCCCACCGCCTTCCGAAGCCCGCCCGCACGGGACATAGTTGAGCCACCCGGGGTGGCCCGGGCGGCCACGGCAGCCATCCGGCGATCCGGGCGCATGCCCGGCACACGTCCGGCCGCGTCCGCGCCGCAAGCCACCGCGTCCACACCGCAGCCGGACCGTAGTAGCCACCGCATCCGACCCCGACCCGTAGCAGCCACCCCATCACCCTCCTCCCCACCCACATCCGCATCCGCATCCAACTGGGGGACCCGATATGACCAGCTCAGCGCCCCGGCGCACCGTCCTGGCCGCCGCGCTCGCCGCCGCCGCGGCGGGCGCCGCCACCCCCCTGGCCGCGGCCAGGGGGGTGGCGG
>NZ_LLZI01000264.1 GCF_001509485.1 Streptomyces sp. NRRL F-4489 | reverse complement strand
CCCGCCGCCTTCGCGGCCGCCGGCCGCTCCAGCAACGGAAGCTCGGTGAACAGGATCGACAGGTTGACGTTGAAGCGCGTGTCCGTGAAACCCATAGGGTCCGGCGCTCCTTCCGGATAGCGGAACTTACTTTCTGCGTAATGGAACACTGCCGGGAGGGTGGGGAAGCTGTCAAGAGGGGTCGGGCGCAATTTCTGGCCGCCGCGCCCATCCGCGCGTAGGTTGAACCGCGTGCGATTGAGAGTTGAGTTCACGACGGAGCCGTTCGACCTGGACGAGGCGCCGGCCCACGCGGTGGTGGCCCGGGAGATCGTCACCGGCGCGGAACTGGACGCGGTCGACGTCGGCCCGTTCGGCAACACCGCGGAGGGCGACGCCGACCGCGTGCTGAGCGCGGTCGACGCCCTGCTGAGGAAGTCCCTGGCGGCGGGCGCCACCCGGGTCTCCCTCCAGGTCAACGTGATCGGGGACGGCGGCCGGGGCGGCGCGCCGGAGGGCAAGGGGGACGCGACGTGACGGAGCCCGCGGACCACCCCTTCGTGCAGGCGGTCAAACCCCTGGTCGACGCGATGGGCGGCCGGATGGTCGCCCCCGAGCAGGCCCGCGGCGACGATGTCGTACTGGCCTGGGAGGGGCAGGACCGGGTGGCCGTGCGGCTGCCCCACCTGTCCGAGTCGCTGGACCACATCCTCGCGGAGCTGGAGCGCCGGCACGGGATGCCGCTGTCCGAGCTGGACCGGAAGTCCAAGCAGTCGGTGGTCCGGATACTGGAGACCCGGGGCGCCTTCTCCGTCCGCCACGGGGTGGAGACGGTCGCGGGCGCCCTCGGCGTCAGCCGTTTCACCGTGTACAACTACCTGAACAGGGAAAGCGCCGCGAAGGACGCCGACTGAGGCGAACGGGGCGCAACTCCCGCTTCCGTGGCCGAGAGCCGCCGTCCGGTGACCCCGGGCGGCGGCTTTTGTGTTGCCGACTTTTCAACAAAGTGTTGACGTGGTGTTGCCGGAGGTCTTAGCTGTTTCCAGCCAAACAGAGCTGTCCAGCACCAGGCCACGGAGGCTTCCCGTGTCTTCGAGTACGCCCCAAGGGCTTACCCGGTTCAACACCGCCGACGCCAGCGAGGCTCAGGCCGCCCTGCACGAGGTGTGTGCCAGCCGGGCTTGGGGGAGCAAGATCCTCGCCCAGCGCCCCTACGCCACCCCCGACGCCCTGTACGCCGCGAGCGACGCCGCGACGGCCGAGCTGTCCGCGGACGACCTGGCGGAGGCGATGGCCGGGCACCCGCCCATCGGACGGCCCAAGCCGGGCGACCCGACCTCGAACCGCGAGCAGAGCGGTATGGCCGGCGCCTCCGACGAGCTCAAGGCGGAGATGCTCGAACTCAACCTGGCCTACCAGGAGAAGTTCGGGCACGTGTTCCTGATCTGCGCCTCCGGCCGCACCGGTGAGCAGATGCGCGACGCCGTCCGCGACCGGATCGGCAACACGCCGGACCAGGAACGCGAGATCGTCCGCGGGGAGCTCGGCAAGATCAACCGCATCCGCCTGACCCGCATCGTAGAAGGAGACCCGGTATGAGCAGCGAGACGGCTGCGACGACGTCGGTGTCCACGCACATCCTGGACACCAGCGTGGGCCGCCCCGCGGAGGGCGTCGCCCTCACGCTCTCGGTGCGCTCCGGCGCCGGCGGTGCCTGGACGTCCCACGGCGCCGGCAAGACCGACGCCGACGGGCGCTGCAAGGACCTGCCCGCCCTGCCGGCGGGCACCACGCACGTACGCATCGAGTTCGAGACCGAGGCGTACTTCGTTTCACATCAGTACAGCGACAACCAGCAAGCCGAGGAACAGCAGGACGCCCCCGCGCTACGGGACAGCGGAGCCTTCTTCCCGGAGGTGGCAATCACCTTTGCCGTCAAGCCGGGCGAGCACTACCACGTACCGCTGCTGCTCAACCCGTTCGGCTACTCCGTATACCGAGGGAGCTAGCACCGACATGCCCACGATTCTCGGCCAGAACCAGTACGGCAAGGCGGAAAACCGCGTCGTCAAGATCACCCGCGACGGCGACACCCACCACATCAAGGACCTCAACGTCTCGGTCGCGCTCTCGGGCGACCTGGAGGAGGTCCACCTCTCCGGCTCGAACGCCAACTGCCTGCCCACCGACACGACCAAGAACACCGTCTACGCCTTCGCCAAGGAGTACGGGATCGAGTCGGCCGAGCAGTTCGGCATCCACCTGGCCCGGCACTTCGTGACCAGCCAGGAGCCGATCAAGCGGGCCCGCATCCGGATCGAGGAGTACGCCTGGGAGCGTATCGAGACCTCGGACGGCAACTCCCGCTTCATCGGCGCGGACGAGGTCAAGCACTCCTTCGTCCGCAAGGGCCAGGAGACCCGCCTCACCGAGATCACCTTCGACGGTGAGAACTGGCAGGTCATCTCGGGTCTGAAGGACCTGATCGTGATGAACTCCACCAACTCGGAGTTCTGGGGGTACATCAAGGACAAGTACACGACCCTGAAGGAGGCGTACGACCGCATCCTCGCCACCCAGGTCGCCAGCCGGTGGCGCTTCAACTGGACCTCCGACGAGCAGCGGATGCCCAACTGGGAGCGTTCGTACGAGCAGGTCAAGAAGCACATGCTGCAGGCGTTCGCGGAGACCTACAGCCTCTCGCTGCAGCAGACCCTGTACCAGATGGGTTCCCGCATCATCAACAACAGGTCCGAGGTGGACGAGATCCGCTTCTCGCTCCCCAACAAGCACCACTTCCTCGTGGACCTGGAGCCGTTCGGGCTCAAGAACGACAACGAGGTCTACTACGCGGCGGACCGCCCGTACGGCCTGATCGAAGCCACTGTTCTGCGCGACGGTGTCGAAGCCCGGATCCCGATGGATCTCACCAACCTCTGACGGCTTTCGACGCAACGCCGTGCCTCGCGTCCCCTCCCCACCCCGCAGCGGGGAGGGGACGCGATTTCCGAGGGGAACGACCCATGGCACAGCACGAGCAAGCCCCGCACCACCCCGTCCCACCGTGTCACCCGGTGGACGAGAAGCCGGCCGTCAGGCGGCTGGTCCCCGCCGCCCTCCAGCACATCGCAGCGATGTACGCCGGCGTCGTCACCCCTCCGCTCATCATCGGCCAGGCCGTCGGCCTGGACGGCGCGGGCCGGACGCGGCTGATCGCCGCGAGCCTCCTGATCGCCGGACTCGCGACCCTGCTGCAGACGCTCGGTCTGCGCACCTTCGCCGGCAACCGCCTCCCGTTCGTCAACGCGGCCAGCTCGGCCGGCATCACCCCGATCCTGGCCATCGCCGAGAACACCGCCAAAGGCCACCAACTCCCCGCCATCTACGGCGCGGTGATGTGCGCCGGCGTCTTCTGCCTGGCCATCGGCCCGTTCTTCGGCCGGCTCCTGCGCTTCTTCCCGCCGCTGGTCACCGGCGTCGTGATCACCCTCATCGGGGTGACGCTGATGCCCGTACCGGTCGGCTGGGCGCAGGGCGGCGACAAGCACGCCGCCGACTTCGGCTCCATGAAGAACCTCGCGCTGGCCGGCTTCACCCTCCTCGTGGTGCTGCTCATCCAGCGCTTCGCCAAGGGCTTCCTCAAGCAGGTCGCGCTGCTGATCGGCCTGGTCGTCGGCACCCTCGCCGCGATCCCGTTCGGCATGGCGAGCTTCGACGGGCTGCGCTCGGCGCCGATCGCCGCGCTGCCCACCCCGTTCGGCTTCGGACCGCCGGAGTTCCAGCCCGCCGCGATCCTCTCGCTGTGCATCGTGATGCTGGTGCTGATGACCGAGTCCTCGGCCGGCATGCTCGCCCTCGGCGAGATCTGCGAACGCCCCACCACCCGCACCACCATCACCCGCGGCCTGCGCACCGACGGTATCGCCACCCTCCTCGGCCCCGTCTTCGGCGGCTTCCCGACCAGCGCCTTCGCGCAGAACGTCGGCGTGGTCTCGCTGACCCGGGTCCGCAGCCGCTATGTCGTCGCGCTGGCCGGCGCGGTCCTGCTCGTCCTCGGCGCCTTCCCCGTCCTGGGCGCCGTGGTCTCGCTGGTGCCGATGCCGGTCCTCGGCGGCGCGGGTATCGTCCTGTTCGGATCGATCGCGGTCAGTGGCATCCGCACGCTCTCCGAAGCGGGACTCGAGGACAGCTCCAACATCATCCTGGTGGCCGTGTCGCTCGGCGCGGGGATCATCCCGCTCGCCGCGCCGACCTTCTACGCCGGGTTCCCCGCCTGGGCACAGACCGTGCTCGGCTCCGGAATCAGCGCCGGAGCCCTGGTCGCGGTCCTGCTCAACCTGTTCTTCCACCATCTCGGCACCCGGAGCACCGCACGGGCAGCGGTACTGTCAGCCGCCACGCCCGGCTCCGGCACTCAAATCCCGTAGGGCCATGCCGTGCCCAACCGCCACTGAAAGAACGAGGAAGCAACATGGCAGCATCGGCATCCCCTGACAGCGCGGTGAAGCAGCGCATCGTCATCGAGAACTGCGCCATCGCGACCGTCGACGCCGACGACACCGAGTACGCCACCGGTTATGTCGTCGTCGCCGGCAACATCATCGAGTCCCTGGGCGCCGGCAAGGCGCCCGAGGGGCTGGAGAACGTCGTCCGCCGCGTGGACGGCACCGGCCACCTCGTCACCCCCGGCCTGATCAACACCCACCACCACTTCTACCAGTGGATCACCCGGGGCCTGGCCACCGACCACAACCTCTTCAACTGGCTGGTCGCGCTCTACCCGACCTGGGCCCGGATCGACGCCCAGATGCTGACCGCGGCCACCCACGGCTCGCTCGGCATGATGGTCAAGGGCGGTGTCACCACCGCCTCCGACCACCACTACGTCTTCCCGCGGGGCTCGGGCGACCTGGTCGGCGCCGAGCTGGCCGCGGTCGCCGACATCGGCGCCCGGATCACCCTGGCCCGCGGCTCCATGGACCGCAGCGAGAAGGACGGCGGCCTGCCGCCGGACTTCGCCGTCGAGACCACCGAGGGCGCGCTGATCGCCACCGAGGAGGCCATCGACAAGCACCACGACGCCTCCTTCGGCTCGATGGTGCACATCGCCGCGGCGCCCTGCTCGCCGTTCTCCATCTCCACCGAACTCCTCCGCGAGGGCGCGGCCCTGGCCCGCCGCAAGGGCGTGCGGATGCACACCCACGGCTCGGAGACCGTGGAGGAGGAGAAGTTCTGCCACGAGCTGTTCGGCATGGGCCCGACCGACTACTTCGAGTCCACCGGCTGGCTCGGCGAGGACGTGTGGATGGCGCACTGCGTCCACATGACCGACTCTGACATCGCCGCCTTCGCCCGGACGAAGACGGGCGTCGCGCACTGCCCGTCCTCCAACGCCCGCCTGGCGGCCGGTATCGCCCGCGTCCCGGACATGCTCGCGGCCGGCGTCCCGGTCGGCCTCGGCGTGGACGGCACCGCGTCCAACGAGTCCGGCGAGCTCCACACCGAGCTGCGCAACGCGCTGCTCATCAACCGCCTCGGCGCCCACCGCGAAGCCGCCCTCAACGCCCGCAAGGCGCTGCGGCTGGGCACCTACGGCGGCGCCCAGGTCCTCGGCCGCACCGCCGAGATCGGCTCCCTGGAGCCCGGCAAGCTGGCCGACCTGGTGCTGTGGAAGCTCGACGGCCTGGGCCACGCCTCGATCGCCGATCCGGTCACCGCCCTGGTCTTCGGGCCGGCCGCCCCGGTCACGCTGTCGCTGGTCGACGGCAAGCCGGTGGTGGAGGACAACCACCTCACCAACATCGACGAGGACGCCATCGCCCGCTCCACGCGGGCCGAGGCGCAGCGTCTGGCCCGTATCGCGGCCGAGGGCTGATCCCCCCGGCACGCGCTGCACACAAGACTCGGCCGGGAGGGACGGCTCCCGGCTGAGCTTGCGGATCCGAGCGGGATCCGCAAGCGCCGGACCCGGGGGTACGGGACCATTCCCGTGCCCCCGGGCCGGTTCCCCACAGCAAGCCGCCCAGCGCCACAAGCGCCGCCGTCCGCACGCTCACCAGCGCGGCATACCGGCACCCCGCACCACATGGCACGACCTCCGTGACAGGCTCGCACCGCCCTCCGGCGGAGCAGAAATCGACAGGAGGCCCGCAGTGGCCGCAACTCCCGGGCAGAAGCCGGAGGACGACCGGAAGCACCCGGTCGACGAGACCCTCCCGCCCTTGAAAATGTTCACCAGCGGCCTGCAGCACGTGGCCGCCTCGTACGCGGGTGTGGTGGCCCCGCCGATGATCATCGGGCCCGCCTGCGGGCTCAGCGCCACCGAGACCGCGTTCCTGATGGGCGCCAGCCTCTTCACCGCCGGTATCGCCACCCTCCTCCAGACGCTGGGCTTCTGGAAGGTCGGCGCCAAGCTCCCGTTCGTCAACGGCGTCTCCTTCGCCGGCGTCACCCCGATCGTCGCCATCGCCAAGGGGCACAGCCCGCACGACGCCCTGCCGGTCATCTTCGGCGCGGTGATCGTCGCCGGTGTGCTCGGCTTCCTCCTCGCGCCGTACTTCTCCAAACTGGTCCGCTTCTTCCCGCCGGTGGTCACCGGCACCGTGATCACCCTGATCGGTGTCTCGCTGCTGCCGGTCGCCTTCAACTGGTCGCAGGGCGGCAACGCCAAGGCCGCCGACTACGGTTCGCTGAAGAACATCGGGATGGCGGCGCTCACCTTCCTGATCGTGCTCGTGCTGCGGCGGACGCTGCGCGGCTTCCTCCAGCAGATCGCCATCCTGCTCGGCCTGGTCGCCGGCACCCTGATCGCGATACCGGTCGGCATCACCGACTTCTCGGTCATCACCAAGGCGAGCTTCGTCGGCTTCCCGACGCCGTTCCACTTCGGCGCGCCGCAGTTCGACGTCGCCGCCATCGTCTCGATGTGCATCGTGATGCTGGTCTGCATGACGGAGTCCACCGCCGATATGCTCGCCCTCGGCAAGATCGTCGACCGCCCGGCCGACGAGCGCACCATCGAGGGCGGTCTGCGCGCCGACACCCTCGGTACGGCGATCAGCCCGCTCTTCAACGGCTTCGCCAACAGCGCCTTCGCCCAGAACATCGGCCTGGTGGCGATGACCAAGGTCCGCAGCCGCTATGTGGTGGCGACCAGCGGCGCGATCCTGATCGTGCTGGGCCTGTGCCCGGTGGCCGCCTCGGTCATCTCGCTGGTGCCGCTGCCGGTCCTGGGCGGCGCGGGCATCGTGCTCTTCGGCTCGGTCGCGGCCAGCGGTGTGCAGACCCTGTCCACCGCCGCCATGGAGAAGGGCGAGAACTCCCTGATCGTGGCCGCCGCCCTGGGCATCGGCCTGATCCCGATCGCCGCCCCGACCTTCTACCAGCACTTCCCCAAGGACCTGCTGGTCGTCCTGGACTCCGGTATCAGCACCGGCTGCCTGGTCGCCATCGTCCTCAACCTCGCCTTCAACCACTTCGGCCGCAAGGGCGGTACGGACACCGCCGATCCGGCGCCGGACCCGCACGCCCTGGCCGACGTCCCGGACATCCCCCAGCAGCCCGAGCGGGGCCGGATGGACGACGGCGAGACGGCCGCCTCCTCGGCCCACTGACCGACCCAGCGCCACCGGCAACGGCCCGTACGGACCCGGCAACCGCCGTTTCCCTACGGGCCGTTGGGCCGTTCCCGGGGCCGTCAGCCGATGTGGTAGCTGTCCCCGTAGACCTTCCAGTCCAGCGGCGGGCGCAGGTCGAGGTTGCCCTTCTTCAGGAACACCCGCTGCTCGGTGTCCACCCGGCTGGTGTCGCTGTGCGCCTCCTCCTGCTTCATCGCCCACACCCGGGCGTCGAGGAAGGCGTTGAGGTAGGTCTTCTCGTCGCCGCCCCGGGCCGGCGGCTGGGCCTTGGCCAGCGCCCGCTTGCGGATGCCGCTGAAGCTGGTCGGGTCGCTGCCGTCGCCGTGCATCACGAACGCGTCGTAGTAGATGAACTGGCCCAGTACGCCGAGCCCGTCGGCCTTGCCCTGCTTGACCGCCGGGTTGAAGTAGCCCCGGTCCCGCTCGTCGTCCTGCGCGGTGCGGAACACCTGGTCCTTGGCCGCCTTGCGCCAGTCCTTGGGGTAGTCGGGGTCCAGACCGGCGTGCGAGTCGCTGCCGTCCACCTTGCGCAGCGCCGGCAGGTACTTCGCCAGCACGTTGTCCGGCTTCCGCTTGGTGTAGAGCTCGACCAGCTCCAGCATGTCGTGGGTGCCGGAGGTGAAGCCGATGATGCCGCCGGTGTAGCCGCGGCCGTCGCCGATGTCCTGGATGTAGCCGTACTGCGCCTTCCAGTCCAGCGAGGAGTTCTCCGCGCTGGAGACCAGCTGCATGGCGATCTCCTTCTTCGCCGGGTCGTCCAGGCCGATGGCGGCGGTGGCGGCGCCGGCGTGCGGCGCGGTGCGGGGCGCGGCCGGGGTGGTGGCGGTGGCCGCCATCGCGGTGACCGGTACGGCGAGCAGGGCGAGGCCGAGAGCGGTACGGGTGGTGGCCCGGGCTATCGATCGGGAGCGCATGAGTCCTCCTGTCGGAGTGGCCGAGGGGGGTTCCCCAATCGTTAGGAAGCTTTCCTACCAGACTCCAGGGGACGCGTACAGCGCTCCGGGGTCGGGAACCGGCCACGCGGCCACGGGACTTGAAACCGCGCGAGCGAGTCAAAGCCCCGCCCTCCGGGTACGCATTCGGTAGGGGCCCAGCGGCCGCGCACCCGTTAGCGCCGCCCCGTCAGGCCGCCCCTGTCAGTCGCCGCCGCGCCCGTCCGCCGCCGCCGGTACGCCGCCCAGCAGCCCGCCCACCAGCGCCCGCAGCTCGTCCGCCGGGTCGAACGCCTCGCCGGGGAAGGCGAGTTGGCGCAGCACCAGCCCTTCCAGGTGGTCCAGCAGGATCCGGCCGTGCCGCTCCGGCGCGGCGGAACCCAGCCGCCGCACCCACTCCGTGCTCCGTTCCAGCGCGTCCTGCCGCGCTCGCGCCAGCGGCGCGCGCAGCTCCGGCCGCGCCGCGGACTCCAGCAGCAGCGCGAACCGCGCCGCCGTACGGGCGCGTCCCGGCCCCGCGGCCCGCCGGGCCAACGCGGCCAGCGTCTCGACCAGTTTACCCGTGCCGCCCTGCGCCGGCCCCTGGGCGAACGCCTCCCACTCCCGCCGCTCCAGCGCCAGCAGATGCTCCACGATGCCGCCGAGCAGCGCCGCGCGGTTGCGGAAGTAGTTGGACGTGGTGCCCGTCGGCACCGCCGCGGCGCGGTCCACCGCCTGGTACGTCAGCCCCCGCGCCCCCTCGCCGCCCAGGACCTCGACCGCCGCGTCCAGCACCTGCTCCCGCCGCCGCGCCACCGTTCCACCCGCCCTTACAACTCCGTTACTACGCCCATAGTATCCGCGCGATCCTGCGCCCCGCCGCACCCCGCCGGGTCCCGCCGTGCCGACCCGGCGCCCGCAGCCGTGCCCGATATGCTGCGGTTCACGCCGAACGCCGGAAAGCGCCCCGACGAACGCGCCGGAAGCCGAGCCACCGCGCGGGCCCCGCGGCCGGGTGGCCCCGCGCAGAGAGGGAAGCCGCCGTGCCCCAGGAAGCCCACGAGCCGAACGCCGCCCCGGAGCCCGTCCCCGACCCCCTGGCCACCCCGGAACCGCTCGCCCGCCCCGCTCCCCGGCACACCGCCTCCTCCGCGCTGGAGGGCGCCGTGGACGCCCTCCTGGACGAGCTCTGCGACGACCTCCGGCGGCTCGCCGCGATCCCCTCCATCGCCTTCCCCGGCTACCCGCCCGAGCCCGTCCACGAGGCCCGCGACCTCGTCACCGAGCTGCTGCGCGGCGCCGGCGCCACCGGCGTCGAGGAGATCACCCTCCCCGGCACCGCCCCCGTCATCACCGCGACCGTCCCGCCGCCCACCCCGGACGCCCCGACCGTGCTCCTCTACGCGCACTACGACGTCCAGCCGCCCGGCGACGAACGCCTGTGGGAGACACCGCCGTTCACGCCCACCGACATCGACGGCGGCATCCGCGCCCGGGGCATCGCCGACGACAAGGCGAACCTCATGGTGCACATCGGCGCGCTGCGGGTCTTCGGCGGACGCCCTCCGGTCGGCGTCCGGATCGTCTTCGAGGGCCAGGAGGAGTACGGCAGCGACTTCGACGACTACCCGCCGACCGACCCCGGCCGTTTCGCCTGCGACGCGATGGTCATCGCCGACACCGGCAGCGTCCGCCCCGGCACCCCCACCCTCACCACCGCCCTGCGCGGCACCGCCGACGTCCTCGTCGAGGTCCGCACCCTGCCCGCCGCCGTGCACAGCGGCGCGTACGGCGGCGCCGCCCCCGACGCGCTGCTGGTCCTCCTCAAGGCGCTGGCCACCCTCCACGACGTGCACGGCGACGTGGCCGTCGAGGGGCTGCTGCGCGAGCCGTGGACCGGCGGCGGGCTCACCGAGCCGGAGTTCCGCGAGCTGGCCGGCGTCCCCGAGGGCACCCCGCTGCTCGGCTCCGGCGGCCTCGGCGAACGCCTGTGGAGCGGCCCGGCGCTCACCGTCACCGGCCTGGACGCGCCCGCCGTGGACCGCGCCGCCTCCGCCACCGTCCCGTACGCCCGCGCCGCGCTCAACCTCCGCACCCACCCCCGGCAGGACCCCGCCGAGGCCCAGGACGCCCTGATGCGCCATCTGCGGCGGCTGCGCCCGTACGGCGTCCCGCTCACCGTCACCCCTGGTCCCACCGGCCCCGGCTACCAGGCCGCCACCACCGGCCCCGCCTACCGCGCGGCCCGCAGCGCGCTGCGCCGGGCCTGGGGCGCCGAGCCCGTCCACGCCGCGTCCGGCGGCTCCATCCCGCTGGTCAACGGGCTGGCCGCGGCGGCACCCGGCGCCGAGGTGCTGCTCTTCGGCGCCGAGGACGTCCGCTGCAACCTCCACGGCCCCAACGAGCGGGTGCTGCTCTCGGAGTTCCGCGCCGCGCTGCTCGCCGAGGCGGCCTTCCTCGCCGAGTACGCCGCCGCGTACCGCCGCGGGGCTCCGGCGTGACCCCCGGCGCCGCGCCGCCGCCCGTACCGCCCGAGGATGCTGACGAACCGTCAGGCAAAGGTCCCGGTCGCCGGCGCTTCCCCAGCGCGCTGACCGTCCTCGCCCTGGTCACCGTCCTCGTCTGGGCGCTGGCCTTCGTCCTGCCGGCCGGCGGCTACGCCCGCACCGCCGCCGGCCGGCCCGTCCAGGGCACCTACCACCGCGAACCGTCCGGCCGGACCTTCCCCGAACGGCTCGGCGACCTCTTCCTCTCCCCGGTCAACGGCCTCTACGGCGTCCGCGACGCCCGCACCGGACTGGTCGGCCCGGACCTCAGCGGCCGGCTGTACGGCAGCGCCGGGGTGTTCCTCTTCGTCCTGGCCATCGGCGCGTTCATCACCGTCGTCTTCGCCACCGGCGCGCTGGACCGCGGTATCGGCCGGCTGGCGCACCGGCTGCGGGACCGCGGCGCGCTGCTGATCGCCGGGGTGATGGCGGTGTTCTCGCTGCTCGGCACGGTCGAGGGGTTCGCCGAGGAGACCCTGGGCTTCTACGGGCTGATCGTCCCGCTCGTGCTGGCCCTCGGCTTCGACCGGCTGGTGGCCACCGGCGCGATCATCCTCGGCGCGGGCATCGGCGTGCTGTGCTCCACCGTCAATCCGTTCGCCACCGGCGTCGCCTCCTCGGCCGCCGAGGTCTCGCTCGGCGACGGCATCGCACTGCGCGTCGCCATGTGGCTGGTGCTGACCGCCGCCACCACCGTCTACGTCATCCGCTACGCCCGCCGGGTCCGCGCCGACCCCGGCCGCTCGCTCTGCGGCTTCCTCCCCGGCGACCGCGCGCAGGACCGCACCGCCGAGGACACCGCCGGACCACCGCCGCTCACCCGCCTCCACAAGGCCGTCCTGATCCTCGTCGCCCTGCTCTTCGCCCTGATGGTCTTCTCGGTGATCCCGTGGTCCGGCGCCCTCACCGGCCGCGCCGACGCCCGCCCGTACGCCTGGGAACTGGGCTGGTCCTTCCCGCAGTTGGCGGCGCTGTTCCTGGTCGGCGCGGTGCTGGTGGGGGTCGTGGCCAGGATGGGGGAGCAGCGGCTGAGCGCCACCCTCGTCGCGGGCGCCGCCGACTTCGTCTCCCCGGCGCTGGTCATCGTGCTGGCCCGCGGGGTCACCGTCATCATGAACAACGCCAAGGTCACCGACACCGTGCTGCACGCCGTCGAGGGCGCGGTCGCCGGCACCCCCTCCGCGCTCTTCGGCATCCTGGTCTTCGTGGTCAACCTCCCGCTGGCGTTCCTGATCCCCTCCACCTCCGGGCACGCCACGCTCGCCATGCCGATCCTCGCCCCGCTCGCCGACTTCGCCGGCGTCACCCGCCCGCTGGTCGTCACCGCCTGGCAGGCCGCCAGCGGCTGGATGAACCTCTGGGTCCCCACCACCGCCGTCATCATGGGCGGCGTCTCCCTGGCCAAGGTCGGCTACGACACCTACCTCCGCTTCGCCGCCCCGCTGCTGGCCCTGCTGTTCGTCCTGATCTGCGCCTTCATCGCGCTGGGCGCGGCGGTCGGCTGACCGGCGGGACGGCGTACGGCGCGCGGGCCGGGGTACGGCGAAGGGCCCGCCCGCACCCCCCCCGGGCGGGGGGAGTGCGGGCGGGCCCTTCGTACGCGGGCGCCGGCCGGCCGGTTTCCGGCCGCGGGCCTCAGACCAGCAGTTCGTACGCCGGCAGGGTCAGGAAGTCGGCGTAGTCGGCGTCCAGCGAGACCTTCAGCAGCAGGTCGTGGGCCTGCTGCCACTTGCCGTTGGCGAAGGCTTCCTCGCCGATCTCTTCGCGGATGGCGGCCAGTTCGCGGGCCGCGATCTCGCGGACCAGTTCGGCGGTGGCCTTGGTGCCGGCGTGCTCGCCGTCCTGGAAGACCACCCCGGCGTCGACCCACTGCCAGATCTGCGAACGGGAGATCTCGGCGGTGGCGGCGTCCTCCATCAGGCCGAAGATGGCGACGGCGCCCAGACCGCGCAGCCACGCCTCGATGTAGCGGGTGCCGACCTGCACCGCGTCGACCAGGCCCTGGTACGTGGGCCTGGCGTCCAGCGAGTCGATGGCGATGAGGTCGGCGGCGGCCACCGAGACGTCCTCGCGCAGCCGGTCCTTCTGGTTCGGCTTGTCGCCGAGGACCGCGTCGAACGAGGCGCGGGCGACCGGCACCAGGTCCGGGTGCGCGACCCAGGAGCCGTCGAAGCCGTCGCCGGCCTCCCGGTCCTTGTCGTTCTTGACCTTGGCGAGCGCCTTCTCGTTGGCCTCGGGGTCGCGGCGGTTGGGGATGAACGCCGCCATCCCGCCGATCGCGTGCGCGCCGCGCTTGTGGCAGGTGCGGACCAGGAGTTCGGTGTAGGCGCGCATGAACGGCGCGGTCATGGTGACCGCGTTGCGGTCCGGCAGCACGAACTTGGCGCCGCCGTCGCGGAAGTTCTTCACGATCGAGAAGAGGTAGTCCCAGCGGCCGGCGTTCAGGCCCGAGGCGTGGTCGCGCAGCTCGTAGAGGATCTCCTCCATCTCGTAAGCGGCGGTGATGGTCTCGATCAGGACGGTGGCCCGGATGGTGCCCTGCGGGATGCCGACGTAGTCCTGGGCGAAGACGAAGATGTCGTTCCAGAGGCGGGCCTCGAGGTGCGACTCGGTCTTCGGCAGGTAGAAGTACGGGCCCTTGCCGAGGTCCAGCAGGCGCTGGGCGTTGTGGAAGAAGTACAGGCCGAAGTCGACCAGCGCGCCGGGGACCGGGCGGCCCTCGAACTGCAGGTGGCGCTCCTCCAGATGCCAGCCGCGCGGCCGCATCACGACGGTGGCCAGCTCCTCGGCCGGCTTCAGGGCGTAGGACTTGCCGGTGCGGGCGTCGGTGAAGTCGATCCGGCGCTCGTAGGCGTCGATGAGGTTGAGCTGGCCACCCACGACGTTCTCCCAGGTGGGAGCCGAGGCGTCCTCGAAGTCGGCGAGCCACACCTTCGCGCCGGAGTTCAGCGCGTTGATGGTCATCTTGCGGTCGGTGGGACCGGTGATCTCCACCCGGCGGTCGGTGAGCGCGGCGGGCGCCTCGGCGACCTTCCAGCTGTCGTCCGCGCGGATGTGCGCGGTCTCGGGGAGGAAGTCCAGCGAGCTGGTCCGGGCGATCTCGGCGCGGCGCTCGGCGCGGCGGGCGAGCAGCTCGTCCCGGCGGGGGGTGAATCGCCGGTGCAGCTCGGCGACGAAGGCGAGGGCCGCGTCGGTGAGGACCTCGCCCTGCCGTTCCGGGGTGTGCGCGGGGTCGACTTCGACGATGGCCAGCGGGGACGGCGCTGGTGCGGACATGAGCTGTCACTCCATTCAGCGGCGGTGCCTGGCGGCCGCCGGGGCACCCAAGGCGGCACGGGGTGCCGCGGGCTCCGAGATACGGTCGCGGGCGCCGTTCGGGTACAGGGCGCTTCTGACCAGTGGAGACTAGTTTCCTTATCGCGGAACTTCAATGGTTTGTTGATGTCGAGATTCTCTGAGTCGACAGAAGTAGTGATCGAATGGCTCTCGGTGCCACACCGGTCACTCTCCATAACTCCCGTACCGGAGCGGCGTTTTCCCGTCACATCCGGCCGCGGCGGCCGTTCCGGCCGTCCCGGGACCGGTCCGCCGCAGAATGTGCGGCGGCGGCCGCCCGGCGGTGCGCGCCGGGGGCCGCCACTCGATTGTCGGCGGGCGCGCACGGCTCACTCCAGCCGCGCCAGATCCTCGGGCGTGTCGATGTCGTACGCCTCGGCCACATCCCCGCACTCGACGAGGGCCACCTCGCCCGCGTGGCGCCGGAGATAGGCCCGCGCCCCGCGGTCGCCCTCCGCGCTCGCCGCGATCTCCGCCCAGCGCGCGGCGCCGAACAGCACCGGATGCCCGCGCTCGCCCCCGTAGGCCGCGGCCGCCAGTGCGTCCGGCCCGGTCGCCGCGGCCACCACCCGGGCCACCGCCGCGGCGCCGATGCCCGGCTGGTCGACCAGCGAGACCACCACCGCGTCCGCCCCCGAACCGGCCAGCGCGGCCAGCCCCACCCGCAGCGACGAGCCCATGCCCTGCGCCCAGTCCGGGTTCACCGAGACGCCGCAGCCGGTCAGATCGGCCCGGGCGCGGACCGCGTCGGCGGCCGCGCCCAGCACGATGTGCACCGGCCCGCAGCCGCCGTCCCGCAAGACCTGTGCGGCGTGCTCGACCAGCGGGCGTCCCCGGTGGTCGAGCAGTGCCTTCGGCCGTCCCCCCAGCCGCCGCCCGCCGCCCGCGGCGAGCAGCAGCCCGGCCACCGTCATCCCCTCGGGCCGTACGGCCCCCGCTTGCCCCCCGGCGCCCGCGCGCTCCCCTGGATCTGCCATGGACCCTGCTTACCCCATGGCCGCGCGCGGCGCCTCGTGCGGCCCGGAATCAGGCCGCGTCCCCCGCGGCGCGCTGGCGCGGGATCCGGGGCCGCAGCCGGTCCCGGAGCGCCTGCGTCCGCTCGTCGGCGCCCCGGCGCTCGCTGACGAAGCGGTGTATGTGCTCCTCGGTGATCTCCGACGCGTCGGACAGCCCGTACGCGCGGCAGATGAGCTGGACGACGCTGAGCCGCCGGGGTCCGGGGCTGCCGGCGGGGTCCGGGCCGGTGTCGGGCGTGCGTGCCATGGTGTGCTCCGATCCGTGGGTGGGGGATCCGGTGCGCCGGGCTTCCGGCGGACCGGGTGGGCGCGATCCGGCGATATGCCGGATATTTCCACGGAAGTGAGAATGCTCCACGGTGCTCCGGCATATCCCTTGTACGGCATACGCCCACGCCAACGGATGCCCTGGGGAACGCACGTGCTGACGCATGGTCAGGCGGAGGTGGGGGTACCCGCGCGCGGACGGGTGCGTTCCGGGGTGGACGGGCGCGGAGCGGTCCGGAGGCGTGCGTTCCGGGGCGCGGGCGCGCCCTGGCGGGGCGTCAACTCGTCCGCGCCGCAGGCCGGTCGGTGGGTTTCGGGGCCCGTGCCGCATATGCCCGGCAGGGGGCCCGCGGGGTCCGGGCCGCGATGTCACGGTGCGGCGTCCGGCCGGATAAGGTGCATCTCCGTTGCGGATCCCCCGCCGCCGCGGTCGCGGTGGCGCAGGCATGTCACCGGGTCCGCGAGAAGAGTCGGGGGACGCAGTGGTGAACGGTGCGGAGACGTCCGGGATCTTCCAGCCGCTGGCGGGCGACGACCCGCGGGTGATCGCGGGGTACCGCCTGACGGCGAAGCTCGGGGCCGGCGGGATGGGCAAGGTCTATCTCTCCTACACGCCCGGCGGCCGGCCGGTGGCGATCAAGGTGATCCGCCCGGAGTTCAGCGAGGACGGCGAGTTCCGCCGCCGGTTCGCGCAGGAGGTGAAGTCCGCGCAGCGCGTCCAGGGGCTCTACACCGCGCCGGTCATCGACAGCGATACCGACGGACCGGTGCCCTGGCTGGCCACCGCCTACGTGCCCGGCCCCGCGCTCTCCGCGGCCGTCGCCGAGCACGGCCCGCTGCCGGTCCCCACCGTGCTGCTGCTGGTCGCCGGGATCGCCGAGGCGCTCCAGGTCATCCACGGCGCCGGCATCGTCCACCGCGATCTGAAGCCGTCCAACGTGCTGCTGGCCGCCGACGGTCCGCGGGTGATCGACTTCGGGATCGCCCGGGCCGCCGACGCCACCGCCCTGACCGGCAGCGGCGTCACGGTCGGCACGCCCGCCTTCATGGCGCCCGAGCAGGCCATGGGGTCGGCCGTCACACCGGCCACCGACGTCTTCGCGCTCGGCCAGGTCGCGGCGTACGCGGCGGGCGGCGGCCCGGTCTTCGGCGAGGGCACCTCGCACGGCGTCCTCTACCGCATCGTCCACGAGGAACCGGACCTCACCGGGATCCCGGACGCGCTGCGCGAACTGGTCGGCCGGTGCCTGGCCAAGGAGGCCGCGGACCGGCCCACCGTCGCCGAGGTGATCGCGCTGTGCGGCGCCGCGTCCGGGGAGACCCAGCTGCGCCGCCCCGAGGAGTGGCTGCCGGCGGCGGTCGCCGCGGACATCACCACCCGCGCCGCCGCCCCGGCGCCCCGGCCCACCCCGCCGCCGCCCCTGGAGGCGCCCACCGCGGGCGTCCCGGCCCGTCCCGCGCAGCCGCCGGCCGCGCCGCCCGCCGTGCCGGTCCCGACCGCCCTGGACACCCCGCGCACCCCGCCGCCCGGCTTCGGCCCGGCCGCGTACGGGCCCGCGGCGGCGCACCCGGCACCGCCCGCCCCGCCCGCGCCCGCCGCGCCGCCGGCCGCGCCGCCGGCCGCGCCCGGCGTCCCCGGCCCGGCGGCCACCGCCCCCTTCGCGGCCGCGCCCCCGCCGCCGCCGAAGAAGAAGCGCACGGGCCTGACCGCCGCCCTCGTCGCGGTCTGCGCGCTGGCCCTCGTCGGCGCGGGCGGCGGCGCGGTCTACTACCTGATGGGGAAGGACCGCAAGGCGACCGGCAGCCAGGCCACCGGCGGCGGGACGAAGGCCACCGGCACCCCGGCGCCCACCGCGACGCCCGGCACCGGCGGCACCGCGGATACCGGCAGCACCGGCAAGCCCACCCCGGACGCGCCCCAGCAGGACCCGGCGCCCCTCGACACCAAGGGCATCGACCTGCCCTTCGGCTACCGCCTGGGGATGTCCGACGACCCGATCACGCCCAAGCCCCTGGACGGCGGCGGCGATATCGCGCTGGAGGGGAGCGACATCACGGGCGGCCGGTTCACCAACCGCAGCAACAGCACCCTCGTCCTGCTCAAGCCCGGCCAGCCGGGCACCCTCGACACCTGCCGGCACGACACCCGCTACGCCCAGGTGATCGAGCTCTCCCTGCTCGGCAAGGGCTCGCAGATCTGCCTGACGACCAGCGGCGGCACCGTCGCGCTGCTCACCTACCGGGGCGCGTCGGGGGAGTCGGAGCCGAGCAAGTACGTCACCCTCGACGTCCGGGTCTGGCGCGACGCGAAGGCCCCGGGGGCCGGTTCCTGACGGGCCGGTCCGGGCGGGCCGGACGGCCGGCCGCCCGGACCGGCGGTCAGGCCGGGGCCTGGTTCGCCAGCGCGACCGACAGCTGGGCCGCCACGTCCTGGAGCACCGGGATGATCTTCTCGGTGGCGGCCTCGGTGACCCGGCCGGTGGGCCCGGAGATGGAGATCGCCGCGGAGGTGGGCGAGTTGGGGACCGGGACCGCCAGGCAGCGGACGCCGATCTCCTGCTCGTTGTCGTCGACCGCGTAGCCGAGCCGGCGGACGTCGGCGAGCGCGTCGAGGAAGCGCTCGGGGTCCGTGATGGTCTTCTCGGTCGCCGCGGGCATCCCCGTCCGGCCGAGCAGCGCGCGGACCTCCTCCGGCGGGTGGTTGGCCAGCAGGGCCTTGCCGACGCCGGTGGAGTGCGGCAGCACCCGGCGGCCGACCTCGGTGAACATCCGCACCGCGTGCCGGGACGGGACCTGGGCGACGTAGACGATCTCGTCGCCGTCGAGCAGCGCCATGTTGGCGGTCTCGCCGGTCTCCTCCACCAGGCGCGCCAGGAACGGGCGGGCCCAGGTGCCCAGCAGCCGGGACGCGCTCTCGCCGAGCCGGATCAGGCGCGGGCCGAGGGCGTACCGGCGGTTGGGCTGCTGGCGGACGTAGCCGCAGGCGACCAGCGTGCGCATCAGGCGGTGGATGGTGGGCAGCGGAAGCCCGCTGGTGCCGGAGAGCTCGCTCAGACCGACCTCGCCGCCGGCGTCGGCCATCCGCTCCAGCAGGTCGAAGGCGCGCTCAAGGGACTGGACCCCGCCGCTGGCCCCTGCGGGCTTGGCATCGGCGGCGGAGGTGCTGGCGCTGGACGGCGGCACGTCGCGTTCCTTTCGGGGCGGGTCGGATCGGTCTCGGCTCTACGCCTTGCGGGCGCCGGGCCCGACCGGAGCAGCCTACCGGTCGTACCGCGCGGGCACACGGCCTATCGCACAGTCGTTCCCGCCGGTCAGGGCCCTTGTGTTCCACGGTGCCACCTCCTTGCCCGAGATCCCTTGACGGTGCCAGTGGCCGTAGCTACGTTCTGCTGCGCGAAAGCTACTGTCCATTCTGTGGAATCCTCCAAATCGCTGGAGCGTCATGCGCATACTCGTCATGAACCCGAACACCACGGCTTCCATGACCGCGTCGATCCGCGCCACCGCCGCCTCGGCCGCCGCACCGGGCACCGAGATCCTCGCCACCGAACCCCTGTGGGGCCCCGAGTCCATCGAGGGCCACTTCGAGGGCTACCTCAGCGCCGCCGCCGTCCTGGACCGGCTCGCCACCCTCGACACCCCCTACGACGCGCTGGTCATGGCCGGCTTCGGCGAACCGGGCCGGGAGGGCGCGCAGGAGCTGCTGGACGTCCCCGTCCTGGACATCACCGAGTGCGCGGCGCAGATGGCCATGCTGCTCGGCCACGCGTACGGCGTCGTCACCACCCTCGACCGCTCCGTCCCGCAGATCCGGGACCGGCTCCTGACCGCCGGGCTGCTCCAGCGCTGCGCCGGGGTCCGCGGTACGGGGCTGGGCGTCCTGGAGCTGGAGGAGGACCCGGAGCGGACCGTCGCGGTGATCATCGAGACCGCGCGCGGGCTGGTCCGGGACGGCGCGGAGGTGGTCTGCCTGGGCTGCGGCGGGATGGCCGGGCTCCAGGAGCGGGTGGCCGCGGAACTGGGCGTGCCGGTCGTGGACGGGGTCGCCGCCGCGGTGAAGTTCGCCGAGGCGGTGGCCGGTCTCGGGCTCACCACCAGCGACCGGCGCAGTTTCGCGCCGCCGCGGCCGAAGGCGATCGGGTCGTGGCCGCTGAGCCGGTATCTGGTCAATGGGGCGAGTGTTCCTTCTGCCGGCCTTTCCGCTGAGGTGTCCGCTGACGTTTTCTCCGACGTTGCCCCTGACGCTCGCGCGCAGACGTCAGGCATCTGATGTCTGGCCCCGGCCCGTTTCGTTTCGCCGGGTCGATCGCCAACCCGCCCGCACCCGCCCCCTGGCTCCATCACCGACCCCACCGGCGACCGCGTCGCCGACCCCACCGCTGAGCTCCACCCAACCCGACCCCCGGGAGGGACCCATGAGCACATCCCCGCACGCCCGTCCGGCCGCACCGGACCCCCGGCTCTTCAACGAGGACCTCGCACCGGCGGCGCGGCGCAGCTGGGGCACGTACAGCGTCTTCGCGCTGTGGATGTCCGACACCCACGCGATCAGCAACTACGCCTTCGCCGCCAGCCTCTTCGTGCTGGGGCTGCCGGCCTGGGAGGTGTTCGCCGCGCTGCTGGCCGGCATCACCCTGGTCCACTGGCTGATGAACCGGATGGGGCACGCGGGCCACCGCACCGGCGTCCCGTATCCGGTGCTCGCCCGGGCCAGCTGGGGCGTCTACGGGGCGAACATCCCGGCGCTGCTGCGCGCGGTGATGGCGGTGGCCTGGTACGGCATCCAGACCTGGCTGGCCTCGACGGCGGTGGTGCTGCTGACGCTCCAGGTGGCGCCCGGTCTCGACGCCTGGAACCACAACTCGGTGCTCGGCCTGTCCACCCTCGGCTGGGCGGCGTTCCTGCTGATGTGGGGGCTGCAGGCGGCGCTGCTGACCCGGGGGATGGAGTTCATTCGCAAGGTGCAGGACTTCGCGACCGGGCCGGTGGTCTGGCTGGTGGTGCTGGCGCTGGCGGTCTACCTCCTCGTACGGGCGCACGGCGACATCTCGCTGACCCGCAGCCTGACCGGGCTCAGCGGCACCGAGCAGGTCCGGCAGAGCCTGATCGCGGTGAGCCTGACCGTGGCCACCTTCCTGACCCTGGTGCTCAACTACGCCGACTTCGCCCGCTTCACGCCCGACCACCGCGCGTACCGGCGGGGCAACCTCCTCGGGCTGCCGGTGAACTTCACCGCCTTCGCGGTGGTCGCGGTGCTGGTCACCGCGGGCACCATCGCGGTCTTCGGTGAGGCGATCTACGACCCGGTGAAGGTCATCCAGAAGATCGACAACCCGGTCGTCACCGTCGTCGGCGCGCTCGCCTTCATCGTCGCCACCATCGGCATCAACGTCGTGGCGAACTTCGTCTCGCCCGCCTACGACTTCGCCAACCTGCTGCCGAAGTACCTCGACTTCAAGCGCGGCGGGATGATCACCGCGGTGCTGGCGGTGCTGGTCCTGCCGTGGAAGCTGTACTCCTCGGCGCTGGTGATCCAGTACTTCCTGGGGGCGCTGGGGGCGTTCCTCGGCCCGCTGGTGGCGATCCTGCTCGTGGACTACTACCTCGTGCGGCGCGGCCGGATCGACGTCGACGCGCTGTTTTCGGCCGATGCCGCGGGCGCCTACTTCTACCGCCGCGGCTACAACCCGAAGGCCGTGCTCGCCTTCGTCCCGGCCGCCGCGGTCTCCGCCTCGCTGGCGCTGATACCGGTCTTCGACGCCGTGGCGCCGTTCTCCTGGATCTTCGGGATGGGGATCTCCGGCCTCCTCTACGTCCTGGTCTCGGGCCGCGACCGGTCCGCCGGGGCCGCCGGGCCGATCCCGGAGGAGATCATCCCGTCGCAGGTCAGCGCGGGGATCGTGGAAGTACCGGGGGAGCCGGAGCGGTCCGCGGTGGTCGCCGGGCCGGCGGCCGCGAAGGGGTCTTGACGGGCCGGGTTCCGGAGTGAAAACTCATTCAACAGACTGTTGAATTCCGTATACGGGCGGGCCGTCCCGCTTTTCCGCCGATTCCCGGGATTCCGCGCCAGGGGCGGCGCGGCCCGCGGCAGCCGTGCTCCGCAGGCCCCGGCCCGCGACCACGAACCAACGATATGGGAGGTACTGGGTGTCCGAAACAGAGCTGGTGCTGCGGTCCACGCGCGTCATCACCCCGGAGGGGACGCGCGCCGCGTCCGTCGCCGTCAGCGGCGGGAAGATCGCGGCCGTCCTGCCGCACGACGCCGAGGTCCCCGCCGGGGCACGGGTGGAGGACTTCGGGGACGACGTCCTGCTGCCCGGCCTGGTGGACACCCACGTACACGTCAACGACCCGGGACGCACCCACTGGGAGGGCTTCTGGACGGCGACCCGCGCGGCCGCCGCGGGCGGTATCACCACCCTCGTGGACATGCCGCTCAACAGCCTCCCGCCCACCACCACCACCGAGAACCTCGAGATCAAGCGCGAGGTCGCGCGCAGCAAGGCGCATATCGACGTCGGCTTCTGGGGCGGTGCCATCCCCGGCAACGTCAAGGACCTGCGCCCGCTGCACGAGGCCGGCGTCTTCGGCTTCAAGTGCTTCCTGTCGCCGTCCGGCGTCGAGGAATTCCCGGAGGTGGACCGCGAGCAGCTGGCCGCGGCGCTCGGTGAGATCGCCGGCTTCGGCGGTCTGCTGATCGTGCACGCCGAGGACCCCGGCCACCTGGCCGCGGCCCCCGAGGCGCACGGCCCCAAGTACGCCGACTTCCTCGCCTCCCGGCCGCGCTCCTCCGAGAACGAGGCCATCGCCGCCCTCATCGAGCTGGCCCGGAAGCTGGACGCGCGGGTGCACGTGCTGCACCTCTCCTCCAGCGACGCGCTGCCGATGATCGCCGCCGCCCGGGCCGATGGCGTGAAGATCACCGTCGAGACCTGTCCGCACTTCCTCACCCTGACCGCCGAGGAGATCCCCGACGGCGCCACGGAATTCAAGTGCTGCCCGCCGATCCGCGAGGCCGGCAACCAGGACGCGCTGTGGCAGGGCCTGGCGGACGGCACCATCGACTGCATCGTCTCCGACCACTCCCCGTCCACCGCCGACCTGAAGACCCCGGACTTCGGCTCGGCCTGGGGCGGTATCTCCTCCCTCCAGCTCGGGCTGCCGGCCATCTGGACCGCGGCCCGGGAGCGCGGCCACAGCCTGGAGGACGTGGTCCGCTGGATGTCCGCCGCCCCCGCCGACCTGGTCGGCCTGGGCAGCAAGGGCGCCATCGAGCCCGGCCGGGACGCCGACTTCGCGGTCCTGGCGCCCGACGAGACCTTCACCGTCGACCCCGTCGAGCTCCAGCACCGCAACAAGATCACCGCGTACGCCGGGAAGACCCTGTACGGCGTCGTCCGCTCCACCTGGCTGCGCGGGCAGCGGATCAACGACGGCACCACCCTCACCGAGCCCCTCGGCGAGCTGCTCGAAAGGCCGCGCGCATGACCACCGGCGACCTGCCCCGCTACACCGGCGACGCCAGTCCCTACGGCGGCGGCGACCCCTATGCCGACTACCGCTCCCCGGGCCCGGCCGGCTTCCCCTTCTCCCACCTGCCCGACCTCGCCGACCGGCGGCTGGGCGCCGGGGTGATCGCCGCCAACGACGAGTTCTTCGCCGAGCGGGAGAACCTCCTCAAGCCCGAGGACGCCCACTTCGACCCCGAGGCGTTCGGCCACAAGGGCAAGATCATGGACGGCTGGGAGACCCGGCGCCGGCGCGGCAGCGACGGCGACCACCCCTTCCCGGCCGAGGGCGACCACGACTGGGCGCTGATCCGGCTCGGCGCGCCCGGCGTGATCCGCGGCATCGTCGTCGACACCGCCCACTTCCGCGGCAACTACCCGCAGTCGGTCAGCGTCGAGGGCGCCTGCGTCGAGGGCTCGCCCTCGCCCGCCGAACTCCTCGCCGCCGACGTCAAGTGGACCACCCTCGTCCCGCGCACCGCCATCGGCGGGCATGCCGCCAACGGCTTCGCCGTCCACGCCGAGCAGCGCTTCACCCACCTCCGGCTCAACCAGCACCCCGATGGCGGCGTGGCCCGGCTCCGGGTCCACGGCGAGGTCGTCCCCTCGCCGCGCTGGCTGGCCTCGCTGGGCACCTTCGACCTCGCCGCGCTGGAGAACGGCGGCCAGGTCGAGGACGCCTCGGACCGCTTCTACTCCTCCCCGACCAACACCATCCGCCCGGGCCGCTCCCGCAAGATGGACGACGGCTGGGAGACCCGGCGGCGCCGCGGCAGCGGCAACGACTGGGTGCGCTACCGCCTCACCGGGCAGTCCGTGATCCGCGCGGTGGAGATCGACACCGGCTACCTCAAGGGGAACGCGGCCGGCTGGGCGCAGCTCTCCGGCCGGGACGGCGACGACGGCGAGTGGACCGTGCTGCTGCCCCGCACCCGGCTCCAGCCCGACACCGTCCACCGCTTCCTGCTGGACGACGCGCCCGCCGTCACCCACGTCCGGCTGGACATCTACCCCGACGGCGGCATCGCCCGGCTCCGGCTGCACGGCTCCCTCACCGAGGACGGCGCGGCCCGCCTGGCCGCCCGCCACCGCGAACTGGGCGGCTGAGGCCAGGGCTCGCGCGGCCCGTCGCACAAGTCGCCTGAGCCAGCGCGGTCCTGATGCTCCGTCAGGACCGCGCGCGCGGCCTCTGCCCCTCCGCGCCCTGTGACCCCTCGCCCAGCGGTCCCGTGCCCCTGTGTCCCACATCTCCGTCCGCCCCCCGTCCGTCGCCCGGTCCCGGCCCGGGACCCGGCTGCGGCGCCGCGCCCGTCGCGTGCCGTCACCGCGGGAAACGGATCACCCTTCCACCGAGTTTCAGAACATCACCTCATACGCCCGAAGGAGGTAGCCGTACCGGCGCGCCGCGGCCGGGCGGGCCTGGCCGGTGTCGATGCCCTGCTGCACCGCCGCCCGGGCCGCCTCCGCCAGCTCCGGCGCCGGCTCGGCGCACAGCGCGAAGAAGCCGCGGGCCGCGTCGGGGAAGGCGTAGTGCTCCGCCATCGCGCGGTGCACCGCGGCGCAGCGGCCGCCCCGGAACGCGGAGTTGGCGGTGAGCGCGATCGCCGCGTCGGCGGGCTCGGCGGCCAGCGCCAGCCGCGCGGTGTACGACGGGAACGCCTGGCAGCCGGGGCGCGGCCGGTAGCCGGCGATCTCCCGGTCGGTCAGCCCGCAGGCGTCCGCCAGCCCGGCCAGCCGCGCCAGCGCCCGGGTCTCGCCCTGGGCGAGCAGATCGAAGAAGTCGGCCACCGGCGGATCGCCGTCCGCGCGCCGCGCCAGGTGCTGGAAGCTGATCCGGTCGGCGGTCAGGACCTGGTACTGCTCCAGGGCGAGGGTGGCGAACACCGACCGCGGCGCCTTGCCCTCGGCGATCCGCTGGACGAGCCGGTTGGCGCCGTCCTCCGGGGCGAGCGCCCGGACAGCTTCCGCCAGGACGTCGGCGGCGCTCGGACGCGGGGCGCCGGCGGCGGGTCGGGCCATGGCGGTCTCCTCCGGGGGCGCGGGGGCGCGGGGCGGGGCCCAGCGTAGGTCCCGGCCCCCGCCCCGGCGGGGAGGCGGCCCGGCGCCGCCCGCCCGGGATCACCTCATTGCCCGCGCCGCCCGGCCAGCGCGTCCGCGACGAAGGTGTCCAGCACCCCGTCGCCGACCACCACCGGGATTCGCTTGCCCTTCAGGTCCACGTAGACGTAGGACTTGGCCTTCGCCACCAACTCCGGGATACGGGCGCGCAGTTGGCGGGCGGTGGCGGTGTCGCCGGACCGGTCGGCCTCGATCAGCCGCAGCGCGTCGCGGGCCGCGACCGCCCAGGCGCGGGTGGCGTCCAGCCACGGCGCGGTCTCCCGGACGAAACCGCGGCCGGGCAGCCGGTCGCGCAGCACCCCCGGTGCGTCCCGCAGCCCGCGCAGCACCGCGTCCAGCCGGCCGGCCCGGCCGTCCTTGCGGAACCGGTCCAGGGCGGCGGCCAGTTCGGGCGCCTGGTGCGGGTTGATGGCCGAGGTGTAGTTCACGTCGGCGAAGGCCCGCAGGGCGCGGGCGGCCCGGGCGTCGCCGCCGGCCAGTTCGTCGATGGCCGCGCGCCAGGAGGCGCGGGCGTCGTAGCCGCGGTCGTTCCAGGTGTAGTCGGCGACGGTGGCCAGCGCCAGGTCGGAGGCGGTGGGCTGGATCATCGGATTCGCGGTGATCCCGGCCAGGGAACCGGGCAGCCCGGCCCCCCGCGCGTTGTACGGGCCGAGCATCAGCCGCTTGCTCACGTAGTCGTTGACCGGGTAGTTGTCCCAGACCAGGATCGGATGCCCGAACAGCCGCCGGGCCTGCTCCGCCTGGGCGGCCGTCATCGTCGGCGCGATCACCCCCACGCCCGTCCACTCCACCAGCACCCCGCGGTCCAGCCGGGTGGCGAGGGCTTCCTTGTACGGCGTCCGCTTGAGGTCGGCGTACTCGGTCGGCACCATCTGGAGCGGCGCGGCCCCCGGGTGGCGGGCGATGAACTCCCGGTTGACGCGGTTGAGCAGCTGCGCCTGCGCGGCCCCGGCCGCGCCGCCGCCGGTCCCGAACTCCTCCTTGTCGGCGGCGCAGTTCCACTTGGTGTAGCTGATGTCGTCCAGCGGGACGGCGAAGGTCCGCACCCCGGCGTTCCACAGCGTGCCGAACTTCGCGGTCAGCGCGCGCACGTCGGCGTCCGAGCTGTAGCAGACCGACAGCCCGGGGGAGAGGGCGTAGGTGAACGCCACGTGCCGGGCGCGCGCCCGGTCCACCAGTTCCTTGATCCGCGCCAGTTGGTCCGCGGGGTAGGGGTCGCGCCACTTCTCCCGCAGATAGGCGTCGTCCTTGGGGGAGTAGACGTAGATGTTCATCTTGTGCCGGGCGGCGAAGTCCAGCTGCTCCAGCCGGGCGGTGTGCGACCACGGTGTCCCGTAGAAGCCCTCCACGACACCGCGCAAGGGGGTGGCCGGCCAGTCCCGTACGGCGGTGCCGCGCACCCGGGCGCCGGGCCGGTCGCGGTGCGGCAGCAGCTGGCGCAGGGTCTGCGCCGCGTAGTACGTGCCGGCGGCGTCCTTCCCGGCCAGCGCGATCCGGCCGCCGCCCACGGCCAGCGCGTAGCCCTCCGCCGGAAGCCCGTCGGTGCCGCGCGCGCCCAGCTCCGACAGCGCTGTGCGGGCGGCGGGCCCGTCCACGTAGACGGTCAGCCGCCCGCCCCCGGGGGCGGCCCGGGCGGTCCTCCGGACGACGTGCCGCGCGCCGGCGTCCTTCAGGGCGCGGGTCACCAGGGCCAGCGCCGGGGCGTCGGCGTGCGGCCCGGCCACCAGGTCCACGGTCGCGGTGACGGTGGCCTGGCCGGCGAGGTCGCGGACGGACCGGGGGACGGGGGTCAGGGCGGCGCGGGCGGGCCGGGCCCCGGCGGCCTGGGCGGCCGCGGTCCCGGTGGCCGGCGCGGCCCCGGACGGCCCGGCCAGGCCCGCCAGCGGGACCACGGCGAGGGCGGTGGCGAGGGTGGTGACGGCCGCGGTGCGCGTACGGTGCATCCTTCGGTCCTCCTCGGAGCGGCGAGGTTCACGGACGAGTCTGGTGCGTGCGTCGCGCCGGGGGCGGGCCGCCGGGCGCGCGTCGGGCATCGTGCGGCAGCAGGGTTCACCCGATCGCCGGGCGGGGGCAAGGGGGCGTCAGCGGGACTTGGCGGCCATCACCAGCAGGCTCATGAAGGCCAGCAGGACGTGGGTGGCGACCACGTAGATGAAGACCCGCACGTACAGGCCGCGGGGCGGCTTGTTCTCGACGTAGCGCCGGGGGGCCGCCGGATCCGGGGCCGGGGGCGGTGTGGACGGGGCGGGGGCGGGGTTCTCGGGCACGGCGGACGGTCCTTCCCTTCCGGAACGGTGAACGGGGGAGGTGGCGGGGCGGCGGTAACGGGGGCCGGGTCGGCGGTATCGGGCGCGATGGTGCGGGGTCAGCCCCCGTGGCGGTCCGGCAGGCGGCCGCCCCCCAGGCACAGCTCCGCGGCGCCGCTCTGGAGGAGCGTGTGCACGAACAGCAGCTCCGTCCCGCTGGACGAGGCGGCGGCCAGCCGGTGCGGGGTGAGCGAGTCGAAGTGCGCCGCGTCCCCCGGCTCCAGGACGTGCACGGCGTCGCCCAGGGTGAGCCGCAGCCGCCCGGTGAGCACGTACAGCCACTCCTCGCCCGGATGGACCCGCACCAGGTCGCCCTGGGCCCGCTGGGGGACGTGTACCCGCAGGGCCTGCATGGCGCGGCCGGCGCCGCCGGCGGTCCAGTACGTCCAGCCGCCGGCCTCGGACGGTTCGGCGCGGGCGGCCCGTACCACCGGGTCCGGCTCCGGGGCGGTCTCGCCGAGGAGGTCGGATACCGTGGTGCCGTACGTCCTGGCCAGCGCCAGCAGCATCGGCAGCGACGGCTGCCGCTGGCCGGTCTCCAGCCGGGACAGATGGGCCGGCGACAGCCCCACCCGCCGGGCCGCGGTCTCCAGCGTCAGCCGGCTGCGCCGCCGCAGCTCCCGCAAGCGGGGCGCGACGGTGGTCAGCTCCTCCGGGGCGGGGCCGGCGGGCGGGTCGGGGGGCTCGCTCATGGTTCCGGTATAGCCAGCCTTCGCCTCAGAGGCAAAAGTTTTGCCTCGCAGGCAAAAAGCCCTCGGCGGGCGGTGGTGGCGGATGTGGGGAGGAATGGAACGTTCCGGGGCGGAGTGCGCTGATCGTGCGCGGTCCGTGTGAACTCCCGGGAAACTTCCGGCCCTTGGGATTGACAGGGGCATGTCTACGCGCGTCATGCTGGTCCGCATGAGAATCCCCCCACGGATGACCAGGATCGGCGCCGCCGGCGCCCTCGTTTCGGCCCTCCTCCTCGGCGGCACGGCGGTCGCCGCGACGCCCGCCGCCACGGCGCACCCGGCCGCGGCCCGCACCGCCGCCGTGCACACCCTCCGCACCGTCCACACCGCCTCGGTCGGCAGCGTCTGCTACTCCAAGCTGCCCTCCCAGGCCCACGACACCATCGACCTGATCAACAAGGGCGGCCCCTTCCCGTACCCGAAGGACGGCACGGTCTTCTCCAACCGGGAGGGCGTCCTCCCGGCCCAGAAGAGCGGCTACTACCACGAGTACACCGTGGTCACGCCCGGCTCCCCGGACCGCGGTGCGCGGCGCATCGTCACCGGGCAGAAGAGCCAGGAGGACTACTACACCGCGGACCACTACGCGACCTTCGACCTCGTCGACTTCGGCTGCTGAGGCCGGCGCCCGGCCGCCGAAGGCCACCGCGCGCAACCATCTGACCGACCGTCCGGCGGCCGGGGTGCCCAGGCACCCCGGCCGCCGTTGTGCTCCCCCGCGACCCCCCGCCCCACCAGCCACTTCGTCCTCACCCGCGGTCATTCTCGACGGAAGGGGCGCACAGGGGCGCACCCCGCGAGAGGATTGTCAGTGGCTGCCGGTAGCGTTTCGGCAGAAACGAGGAACGGGCGGGCATCGGCGGCGAAGAGGCCACGAAGCGGCCGGCCGGCGCGGCGCGCCCGCAAGGAAGTGCTGGTCCGCCGTGCGCCGCGCCACCGCGGCCCGGGCGTCGGAGAAGAAGGAAGGACGGCGAACTGCCGTGTATCGCTGGGAGATCACCCGGGCCGCACTGGCGCAGCGCGTTTTCGCCATCGTCCGCAGCAGGACCTACGACGAGGCGAGCGCCACCGCCGACACCCTGCTGTCGGCCGGCCTGACGAGCCTGGAGATATCCCTCACCACGCCGTTCGCGCTGGAGGCGGTCACCACGCTCTCCCGCGAGCTGGGCGACGACGCGCTGATCGGCGCCGGCACGGTCCTTGACGCGGCGTCGGCCCGGATGGCGGTGGACGCCGGTGCCCGCTTCCTGGTCGCGCCGAGCCTGGACGCCGACGTCATCCGCACCGGCCACCGCTACGGCGTCCCGGTCTTCGCCGGCGTCGCCACGCCCACCGAGGCCGTGCGGGGCCTGGAGCTGGGCGCGGACGCGCTCACCCTCTTCCCGGCCGCCGGCCACCAGCCGTCCTGGATAGGGGAGGTGGGCGCCGCGCTGCCGCAGGCGCCGCTGATCCCGGCCGGCGGGGTGACGGTCGAGTCCGCGCCGCGCTGGATCGCGGCCGGCGCCGTCGCGGTGGCCATGGGCCCGTCCCTCGCCGAGGGCGACCGGGAGACGGTCGCCAAGCGCGTCGCCGATCTGCTGGCCCGGCTCGCCGACGCGGTGCCGGAGCGGGAGGGGGAGGCCGACGCGGCGGACCCGTTCGAGGACTGACCGCGCGGCCGGAGGGCGGCGGGCCGGCCCGGCGTCCACAGGCCGGGCAGGGACTTCACCCGGTGGCCGGGCTCTGCCACGCTGAGCGCTTCCGTCCGTCCGATCGGGAGTCAGCCCACGATGAAGCGCGCCGCGACCCTGTCCGCCCTCGCCTGCCTGCTCGCCGTCACCGCCGCCGCCCCGGCCGCCTCGTACGCCTCCGCGCCCGCCGCGCACGGCGCCACGGCGGCCGCGTCCCGGCCCGGCCACCGGCCCGCGAGCCTGCTGGACGACATCCCCCGCCGCGGCGTCCTGCGGGTCTGCACCACCGGCGACTACCGCCCGTTCACCTACCGGGACCCGGCCTCCGGCCGGTACACCGGTGTGGACATCGACATGGCCCGGGATCTGGCCAAGAGCCTGGACGCCACGCCGCGTTACGTCGCCACCACCTGGTCCGGGCTGGTCGGCGATCTGACGGCCGGCCGCTGCGACATCGGCATGGGCGGCGTCTCGATCACCCTCGCCCGGGCCCGGTCCGTCTCCTTCAGCGAGCCCACCCGCACCGACGGCAAGACGCCCGTCGTACGCTGCGCCGACCAGGACAAGTACCAGACGCTGGAGCAGATCGACCGGCCCGGCGTCCGCGTCGTGGTCAACCCCGGCGGCACCAACGAGCAGTTCGCCCGCGCCCACATCAAGCGGGCCACCCTCACCGTCCACCCCGACAACACCACGATCTTCGACGAGATCATCGCCGGCCGGGCGGACGTGATGATGACCGACGCGAGCGAGACCCGCTACCAGGCCAAGATCCACCCGGAACTGTGCGCGGTCCACCCGGACCGGCCGTTCACCTTCTCCGAGAAGGCGTACGCCCTGCCGCGCGGCGACGCGCAGTTCAAGGAGTACGTGGACCACTGGGTGCACCTGGCCACCCATGACGGGACGTACCGGGCGTACGAGGACGCCTGGATGAAGTAGCCGCGCGGCAGCGCCCGTTCGGTGCCGGCGGGGCGTCAGGCGTCGGCCGGGGCGGCCTGCCGGACCGCCTCGATGGCGTCCCGCAGCACCGTCCGGTGGTCGTCCGCCCGCCGGACCACCGCCAGGCGGCTCGGCGGAAGGCCGGCGACGGGCCGGGCGACCACGCCGGGGCGCTGGTAGAGCGCGGCGTTCCCGGCGGCCAGCAGCACCACCCCCAGCCCCTCCGCGACCGCCTCGAACGTCTCGTCCGCACCGGCCACCACCGCCCCGATCCGCACCGGCCGGCCGCCGCGCTCCGGCACCGCGAGCCAGTGGTCGCGCAGCGCCCCGGCGCTCTCCGGCAGTGCCAGGAACGGTTCGTCGAGGAGCGCGGCGAACGGTATCTCCGCGGCGCCGGCGAGCCGGTGGCCGGCCGGCAGCGCCACCCAGCGCGGTTCGGTGGCCACCACCTCCACCGCGAACGACTCCTGTTCGGGGAACGGCAGCCACAGCAGCGCCAGATCCGTACCGCCGTCCGCGAGCCCGGCGGTCGCGTCGTCCCACGGGACCTGCCGCACCCGCACGCTCCAGTTGGGGCGCAGTTCGGCGAACCGCGCCCGGAGGGCGGGCAGCAGACCGCGGCCCACACTGGTGGACACCCCCAGCGTCAGTACGGCCGCCTCGGCGGCGGCCGCGTCGCTCACCGCCCGCTGGGCCTCGTCCCACCGCGCGACCACCTCGCGGGCCCGGGGCAGCAGCGCCGTACCGGCGGCGGTCAGCGCCACCGTGCGGCGGTCGCGCCGGAAGAGCTGGACCCGCAGGCCCTCCTCCAGCTGGCGGATCTGCTTGCTGAGCGCCGGCTGGGAGATGAACAGCCGTGCGGCGGCGCGGGTGAAGTTCAACTCCTCGGCGGTGGCGAGGAAGTACCGCAGATCGCGGATATGGGCGTCCATAACCCTTGGCTATCAGAAAAGGTCTTGGACGGGGAGGGGAGACCGGCCGGAGGATCGGGGCATGGACACCTCGCCCAAGCCTCAACTCGCTGATGACGGACGTGTGTTGGACGCCGGTCGCTTGTCGAGTGACGACCGTTCGCTGGACCGCAGTCGCTGGGGGCGGCTGGTCGCCACCGTCATTGTCACCGTCGCGGCCGTCACCCCGGGGCTGATGGCGCCCGCCCTGGCCGCGCCCGTCCAGCATGCGCTGGGTCTGTCCGGGACCGCTTTCGGGGCCGCCGTCACCTGCTTCTTCGCCTTCACCGCGGCCGGTTCCCCGGTGGCCCGCCGGGTCGTGCCGCGGCTGCCGGTGCGGGCGGTGCTCGGCGCGGTCGGGCTGCTGGCGGCCGCGGTGCTCGCCGGGCTGGCGGTGGCCGACCGGCTGTGGCAGCTCTGCCTGCTGCTGGCCCTCGCCGGGTTCGGGAACGCCTTCACCCAGCCGGTCGCGGCGCGGGTGATCGCCGCCGATATCGCGCCCGGCCGGCACTCGTTCGCGGGCGGCCTGTTCGGCGCGTCGCTCGGCGCCGGACCGTTCCTGCCCGGGCTGCTGGTCACGCTGGTCGCGGCCCCGTACGGCTGGCGGCCCGCGCTGTGGACGGCGGCCGGGCTGGCCCTGCTCGCCCTGGTCGCCGCGGCCCTGGCCCGGCCGGCCCGGCCCGGGGCGGACGCGCCGGAGGCCGTACCGGCGGAACGCCCCGGCGGTACGGCCCGGCCGGTCGCGGCCGCCGCGCCGCGCACGGTGGGCCGGGTGGTCGCCGCCTGGACGGCCGCCGCGGCCCTGGCGACCATCGGCAGCAACGTCGGCGCGGCGTACTTCATCCAGATCGGCACCGCGTCCGGCTTCTCCGCCGCCACGGCCGGGACCCTCCAGATGCTGGCGAGCGTGCTCGGCATCGCGGTCCGGCTCGCCTCGGGCGGCCTGGCGGACCGGGCGCCGCACCGCATCCCGTGGACGGTCACCGCGATGATGCTGACCGGCAGCGCCGGGCTGGCGGTGATCGTGGCCGGCACCCCGGCGGCGTTCGTGGCCGGGGCGCTGCTGGCGGTGGCCGGCGGCTGGGGCTGGACGGGGTTGCTGCTCGCGGCCACCATGCGGCTGCTGCCCGGGGAGAGCGCGCGGGCCGGGGCGGCGATGCAGGGCGGGCTCTTCGCCGGCGCCGCGGTCGGGCCGCTGTCGTTCGGCGCGCTGTCCGCGCAGTTCGGCGTCGCGGCCACGGTCGGCGTCGCGGCGGCCGGCCCGCTGCTGGGCGCGCTGCTGCTGGCGGCGGGGATCCGGGCCTTGGGACGGGGCGCGGGCGGGGCGGCGAGCGCGAGCGCTGCCGGCCACGCGGCCGGCCCGGCGAGCGCCGAGCCCGCCCCGGCGGCCATCCGGGCGGACGCCCCGCAGGGCCGGTGACCACCCGACCCCGACCGGCCAGACATCCCACGACGCGCCGCCAACCGGGAGCGCACCCGACGCGCCGCCAACCGGGCGCGCGCCCGGCCCCGGCCCCGTCTCCGTACCCCGCCCGCACCCCGCCCCCAGGAGCCCCCATGCCCGCCGCCCCCAC
>NZ_LLZI01000263.1 GCF_001509485.1 Streptomyces sp. NRRL F-4489 | reverse complement strand
GCGGTGGAGAGGGCGCCGATGAGGGGTGGGCCGGTGAGGGCGAGGGAGGAGTCCAGGGCGCGGGCGGCGAGGGCCGAGCCGGCGGCTATGCCGGTGTTGTAGGCGGAGGTGGTGAGGGCGGAGGTGAGGGTGGGGGCGTCGCCGGCGTAGCGGACGGCGAGGGAGGTCAGGATCGGGTTGAGGGTGAAGCCGGTCAGGGCCATGAGGGAGATGAGCAGGATCGCTGCCGCGGGGGAGGTCGATAGGGGGATGAGGGCCAGGAGGGCGAGGGCGGTGGTTGCGGCGGCGGTGAGGGTGGTGGGGAGGGGGTGGCGGTCGCCCAGGCGGCCGCCGAGGGCGGTGCCGGCCAGGGCGCCGGTGCCGAAGGCGATCAGGACGAGGGGGACGGCTGCCGGGGGGATGCCGGCGCGGTCGGTGAGCAGCGGGGTGATGTAGGTGTAGGTGGCCAGGACGCCGCCCATGATCAGGACTGCTGCGGCCAGGGCCAACCACAGGCGGGGCTGCCGGAGTGCGCGGACTTCCCGTCGTATGGAGACCTCGGGGCGCCGGTGTTCGTCCGCGGGGACGTAGCGGCCGACGAACGCGGTGGCGAGGGCCGCCAGGACGGCCAGGGCCCAGAAGGGGCCGCGCCAGCCGGTGTACTGGCCGGCGAGGGAGCCGATCGGGACGCCGATCACGTTGGCCAGCGTCAGGCCGCCCATCATGACGCCGACCGCCCGGGTGGAGCGCGCCGGCCCCGCCGCGGCGGTGGCGATCACGAAGCCCACGGCCCAGAACGCGCCGGTGGCCAGCGCGGTGGCGAAGCGGGCGAGGAGGACGACGGTGAAGGAGGTGGTGACCGCGGCGGTGAGGTGTCCCAGGGCGAAGACGGTCAGGGCGAGGACGAGGGTGCGGCGCCGGGGCAGGCGGAGGGTGGCCATGGCCATGACCGGGCCGCCGATGATCATGCCGAGGGCGAACGCGGTGATCAGGAGGCCGGCGCGGGAGACGCTGACGTGCAGGTCACCGGCGATCTCCGGGAGCAGGCCGGCGATGACGAACTCGGTGGTGCCCATCAGGAACGTGCCGGCGGCGAGCACCCAGATGACGAGGGGCAGCTTGCCCGGGGGCGGGGTTCCCGGGGTCCCCGGGGTTCGCGGGGTTCGCAGGGTTCCCTGGGTCCCGGCTGCGGCGGGAGGCATACGCGTTTCTCTCCTCAAAGCGGGAAGGTGGGAAGGCGGACAGGCGGCCAAACATCCATGCGGCCCGGCGGCCCGGCGGCCCGGCGGCCCGGCATCAATGCCGCCAGACGTCCAAGCGGCCAGCCATCAAGGCACCAGCAGCGTCTTCACGGCGCGGCGCTCGTCCATGGCGCGGTAGCCCTCGGCGACCTGCTCCAGGGGCAGGGTGAGGTCGAAGACCCGGCCCGGGTCGATCCGGCCGGTCAGGACCCGGTCGATCAGGTCGGGCAGGTAGCGGCGTACGGGGGCGGGGCCGCCGCGCAGGGCGACGTGGGAGAAGAACAGCTCCTGGCCGTCGATGTTCACCCCGTGCGGGACGCCGGCGAGGCCGACGCCGCCGCCGGGCCGGGCCGCGCGCAGGGCCTGCCGCACGGCCTCGGCGGTGCCCACGCACTCCAGGACGCTGTCGGCGCCGATACCGCCGGTGAGGTCCTTGATCCGGGCGACGCCTTCCGCACCGCGCTCGGTGACGATGTCGGTCGCGCCGAACGCGCGGGCCAGCCGCTGGCGGGAGGCGTGGCGGCTCATCGCGATGATCCGTTCCGCGCCCAGCTCCTTCGCCGCGATCACGCCGCACAGACCGACCGCGCCGTCGCCGACCACCACGGCGGTGGCTCCGGGCCGGACCCCGGCGGCCTCGGCGGCCCACCAGCCCGTACCCATGACGTCGGAGACGGCCAGCAGGCCGGGCCAGAACTCCCGGTCCGGGTGGCCGTCGGTGGCGACCAGGGTGCCCTGGGCGTTCGGTATCCGGACGTATTCGGCCTGGCAGGTGCTCATGAACTCGCGGTGCAGGCAGTTGGACGGGTAGCCGTTGCGGCAGTTCGGGCAGGTGTTGTCGGAGGTGGCGAAGGAGCCGATGACGAACTGGCCGGGCGCGACGGAGGTGACGGCGCCGCCGACCTCCTCGACGACCCCGATGTACTCGTGGCCCATGGGGTGCGGGTCGCCGATCGGCTCCAGGCCGCGGTACGGCCACAGGTCGGAGCCGCAGACGCAGGTGGCGGCGGTGCGGATGATCGCGTCGGTCGGGTGGAGGATCTCGGGATCCGGCAGGGTCTCGCAGCGCACCTCGCGGGGTGCGTGGATCACTGCTCCGCGCATGGGGGGTTTGTTCCTTACGTGCTGATTGATTGATTGGTTGATCGATGGCGTAACCGTGCGCACGCGGCCGCCTACGTGCTGAGCGGCTGGGCTCCGGAGGGGGCGGGAGGGATCGGGAGGCCGACTCCGCCCCGCACCGTCCAGGCAACCCGCTCCGCGCCACCCCAACCAGTCACCGATGAGGGGTGTACCGGCGGTACACCCCTCCCCCGGCGCCGGCGACGTACCGTCGAGGTGTGGACAACCGTGAAGAGGTCCGCGAGTTCCTCACCTCGCGGCGTGCGAAGATCACCCCGTCGCGGGCCGGACTGCCGGCCGGGAGCCGGCGGCGGGTGCCGGGCCTGCGCCGGAGCGAGGTCGCGGCGCTCGCCGATGTCAGCGTGGAGTACTACGCGAAGCTGGAGCGCGGCAATCTCGCCGGGGTCTCCCCCGCCGTCCTGGAGGCCGTCGCCCGCGCCCTCCAGCTGGACGACGCCGAGCGGGCCCATCTGCTGCATCTGGCGCAGGCCGCGGACGGCTCGGACGCGCTGACCCGCCCGCGGCGGCGCGCCACCCGGCAGTGGTCCCCGCACCGCAGCCTCCAGTGGACGCTGGACGCGATCACCGCCGGGCCGGCCTTCGTCCGCAACGGCCGGATGGATCTGCTCGCCGCCAACGACCTGGCCCGCGCCTTCTACCGCGATCTCTACGACGGCGGCCGGACGACGCCCAACCTCGCGCGGTTCAACTTCCTGGACCCCGCGTCCCGGCGCTTCTACCCGGACTGGGACACGTTCGCCGATACCTGCGTCGCCATCCTGCGCACCGAGGCCGGCCGCAACCCCCACGACAAGGACCTGCACGATCTCGTCGGTGAACTGTCCACCCGGAGCGAGGAGTTCCGCACCCGCTGGGGCGCGCACAACGTCCGCCACCACGGCACCGGCACCAAGCGCTTCCGCCACCCGGTCGTCGGCGAGCTGACCCTCGCGTTCGAGGGGCTGGAGATGGCCGCCGAGCCCGGTCTCACCCTCACCATCTACACCGCCGAGCCGGGCTCCCCGTCCGAGGAGGCATTGCGCCTGCTGGCCTCCTGGTCGGCCACCGACGCGGCCGGGCCGGAGCGGGAGGGCGGCTCGGTCGGCCGCGCCGGCGTCCGCGAGTGAGGGTTCCGGTCCCGCCGTACCACGCGCCCGGCGTGCGCCGGAAGAGGGTTGACGGGGCCGCGGGACCGATGGTGTCATCCCCTCTCGAAGGGGGCATTGGCCGTCGGGCCGGACAGCCGCCGGGGGGATTCGGGGGAAGCCGCCGCATCGCGCCCGGCCGTCCCGGGCACCCGTAGCGGCGTGCCCCACCGGGGGATTGAGAGGGCCGCCTTGACCACGTGGCACCGCACCGCCTTCGGGAGAACGCATATCCATTGGCCGCACCGGCGTCGTGCGGTGACCGAGGCACGTGCGTGGAGGGCATGACATGGCCGTATCCCCGGGGGCGACCCGCGACATCGCACAGCTGCCGGCCCGCGGCGGGGGGCGGGAGCGCGGCGCGGCGCGGGACGTACTCGACCGCTATCTGCTGCGGGCCGCCGACGCGGACGTGGAACTCCCCCTTCCGCCGGGCGCCGACGCCACGGCGGGCGCGCTGCTCATCGCCGGGCACGCGCTCGCCAACGGGCGCAGCGCGGTCTATCTGACGGACGATCCGGACCGGGCCTTCGCGCGCGGTACGGAGTTACCGGGGCCGAGCGCCGCGGTCTTCCGCAGCGGCCGGCCCAACGCGCTGAGCGAGCTGGTGGCCTACTACAACGCGCAGGTGCTCGGCATCACCGACTTCCCCACCTACTTCAGCGCGCATTCGGTGCTGGAACCCGCCGATGTGGTGGTGTTCGACGGGCGGGGCGCCGAGGAGGACCTCATCGGCAGCCTGTTCACCCTGCGTCTGGACCGCCGGGTGCACCGGCGGGTGTACGACGGGCTGTGCGCGCTGGTGCTGGCGCTGGATCCCGGGCAGGTCGCGGTGGAGCGGATGCGGCGGGCCGGGGCGGACGCGGCGCTGCTGCCCGTACCGCTGCCGGGGGCGGTGTGGCGGGCGATCGCCGGGCGGGCGGCGCGGCTGCTGACCGCGGAACTGTACAGCGAGGACGCGCGGTTCGTCTGGCCGCGGGTGCAGCCCTGGCTGCACGAGTGCCGGGTGACGGTCGGCCCGTCGGGTATCGAGATCTGCCCGCCGGGGCAGCTGATCCGGACGCTGCCCGGGTACCGGCACGCGGGGCAGCGGGTCCGGCTGGTGGCGGAGGCGGCGGCGGGAGCGCCGGCCGTACGGGCCCACGGCCCGGCGCCGGAAGCGGCACCGCGCACCGGCCCGGAGGCGGCACCGCTCCCGGCAGCGGACGCGGACGGTGACGGGGACGCCGACGCCGACGCGGCGGCCCGTTTGCCCGACCCCGAGCGGCTGGAGCTCTCCGCGAGCATCCGCGCCGCCCTGGCGTTCCTGCGGAAGAACTACGCGGACAGCGAGGTCACCCTGGGCCGGGTCGCGCGCACCGTCTACATGAGCCAGTGGCACTTCTCGCGCAGCTTCCGGGAGCAGACCGGCTGGCGGTTCATCGATTTCGTCACCGCGCTGCGGCTGCGGGAGGCGCGGCGGCTGCTGCGGGAGACCGGGGCGTCGGTCACGGAGATCGCACGGCGGGTCGGATACCGCGAACTGAGCCATTTCCAGCGGATGTTCAAGAAGCAGTACGGCATGTCGGCGTCGGCGTACCGGGCGGCGCAGGCGGCGCGGCCCCGGCAGTCCGCCGCCCCGCCGGACGGCGGCCGGGGCCGCAACCGCCCCCCGCCGCGGGTGCGGCGGGGGGATCGGGTCACGGCCGGCAGCAGCCCTTGCGGCTCCACTCCGGCTGGTGCCAGTAGTGGCGCGGATCGCGGGTGGCGGACGGTGCGGCCGGCCGGACCGCCACGGCGCGGGACGGTCGCGCGGCCGCCGCGGCGGGCCGCCGGAACGGCGCGAGGATCTCGGGCACGGTGCGGGCCACCCCGCCGGCCATGACGGTGCGGACCGCGGCGGTGGCGGTGATGTCGGTCAGCGGGTCGCCCTCGACGGCGATCAGGTCGGCGATCCGGCCGGGGGCCACCGCGCCCAGCAGCTCGCCGTAGCCCAGCGCGCGGGCGGCGTTGCCGGTCGCGGTGAGCAGCGCCTGGTGCGGGGTGAAGCCGTACTTGACCAGGGCCCGGAGGTTCTGGTGGATGCTGATGCCGGGGTCGTCCAGGGGGGAGTCGGTACCGCAGACCACCAGTCCCCCGGCCCGCTGGACCCGCAGCAGGGCGTCCACCATGCCCCGGGTGAGCCGGTGGTCGAGGTCGGTCTCCGGGCCCGGGTGCGCGGCGTCGTCGGCCTTCTGCACCAGGCGGCGGTACTCCCAGTCGGGGTAGAGCACCTTCGTCCGCTCGTCCTCGATCAGCGAGCGGTCCTGGGCGAGGAGTTCGGAGGCGAAGATGGTGGTGGTGGAGACCCACATACCGCTGGCCGCGAGGATCTCCACGGCGTCCTGGGACATGTGGACACCCGCGAAACTCAGGGTGCGGGAGTAGCCGAGGCGGTGCCCGCCGCCGGGGTGCTCCATCCCGTCCAGTCCGGTGTGGGCGGCCGGGTAGAGGTAGTGCGAGGTGACCGGGACGCCCATGGCGTGCGCCCGGCGCACCACCCGCTGCTCGTGCGCGGGTGAGAGGCGCATATAGGACTTGAGCAGGTCGTAGTCCAGGCCGGCCGCGCGGTCCAGTTCCCGTTCCAGTTGCTCGGCGGAGATGACGGTGCGCATGCAGTTGTACGACGCGCGGGTGCCGTCGAGTGCTTCGCCGGAGCCCAGGTAGCGGGGGCCGGTGCGGGTGCCCGCCTCCATCGCCTCGCGGTTCTCGGCCATCTGGTAGGCGGGGTCGCCGGGTGAGCGGCTGGTGGTCACGCCGTAGGCGAGCCAGAGCCGGCCCTGGCGGTCGCCCCACTGCTTGCCGCGCATGTTCCAGTGGTTGTGGGTGTCGATCAGGCCGGGCAGGACGGTCAGGTGGCCGGCGTCCACGACGTGCGCGCCGCGCGCGGCACCGGCCGAGCGCGGGGTGACCGCTTCGATGCGCCCGTCGCGTACGACGATGTCGGTGGCGGGGCGGAGCCGGTCGGAGATGCCGTCCCACAGGGCGCCGGCCCGGACGACGGCGGGTTCGCTGACCCGGGCCGGGCGGTAGGTGAGGTCGGCGTCGACGGTGCGCGCGGTGCCGCCGTCGAGGCCGGTGAGGCGCAGGACGCCGTTGGAGAGGTAGAGCAGGGTGCGGCCGTCGCCGCTGAGCGACAGGGAGTCGGTGACCTCGGAGGTGAGTGCGGCCGGGGGGCCGGTGACGGTGCCGTGCGCGTCCACCGGGACCCGCCAGGCCAGGCTCTCCGCGCCGAGGACCAGGTGGGTGCCGTCCGGGGTCCACAGCGGGCCGTCGTTGCCGCGGGTGGCCAGTGAGCGGTCCGGCGCGAACGGCTGGTAGCGCACCGCGCCGGTGGCCAGGTCCACGGTGAGGAGGTGGTTGTGGCCGGTCTCGGTGCGCCGGGAGTACGGGCGCAGGGCGGACAGGACGAGTTTCGTACCGTCCGGGGACCAGGCGGGGCGGCCGGGCTGGTAGAGGGCGGGCAGCACCTGGCGGGTGGTGCCGCCTGCCAGGTCCAGCACCCACAGGGCGCCCGATTCGTCCTGGTAGGCGACCCGGGTGCCGTCCGGTGAAAGGCGCGGTGTCAGCTGGCCGTTGGGCAGGTCGGTCAGGCGCTCGGTGCGGCCGGACGCCAGGTCCAGCCGCCAGAGGTTCGCGGTGCCGGCGCGGTCGCTGACGTACACCAGGCCCCGGCCGTCCGGGGTGAAGTCCGGATCGGCGTGGAAGTAGCCGTCGTCGAGCACCTTGCGGGGGCGGCCGCCGAGGGGCAGCAGCCACAGCGCGTTCAGCGCGCGGAAGGCGATCTGCCGGCCGTCGCGGGAGAGCACCGGATCGGCGATGCCCTTGGCCCGGCGCGGCGCGTCCGAGGTCAGGTCGCGGGGGGTGCGGCGGTACGCGCGGGTGGCGAGCGGGAGTTCGGCGGTGAACGGGATCTCCTGGGAGGGCCCGTGGGCCGAGGAGCGGCGGAGCCGGCCGCCCGCGCTGTGGACGAAGGTGGTCGCGGAGGTCCAGGACACCGGCAGCGGCGGCAGGTCCTCGCCGGTGAGGAGGGGCGTCTCGCCGCGTATCAGGGCCGCCTCACCGCCCTGGGCCCGGACGTAGCTGATCTCACCGCCCGGGGCGTAGACGGGTGAGTAGAGCTGGGCGCCGTCCGGGGCGGTGGCGAGCCGGGTGCGGCGCAGCGAGCCGAGGTCCACCTCCTCGATGGCGGTGCCGCCGACCACGTACGCGAGGCGGGTGCCGTCCGGCGACCAGGCGGGGGCGGCGTGCGCGGCGTCGGCGTCGGTGACCGCCCCCGGGGCGCCGCCGGCGGTGTCCAGCACCCAGATCCGGCTGCGGTTGCCGCGGTCGGAGGCGAAGGCCAGCCGCCGGCCGTCCGGGGACCAGCGCGGCTCCAGGTCGTAGCCGGTGCCGCTGGTGTGCTGCCGCAGGTCGGTGCCGTCCGGCCGCAGCGACCACACCTGGTAGACGCCGTCGCGGAACGACTGGAAGGCGATCCGGGTGCCGTCCGGTGACCAGTGGGGGCGGGTGGCGTCGTGGTTCAGCGGGGTGATGCGGCGGGCCGCGCCGCCGGCGGCCGGCAGGACCCAGATGCCGCCGGCGATGTCCAGCGCCAGTGTGCGGCCGTCCGGGGCGGCGGAGACGCCGAGGTTGGCGCTGTCCCGGACGGTGACGGTCCGTTCACCGCCGTCCGGCCCACCGGCGTCCGGTCCGGCCGGGGCGGCGGCCGCGGTGTCCGCCGGGAGGCCGGGCGCCAGGCGCAGCAGCCCGGCGGCGGCGAGGATGGCGCCGCCCTCCTGCACAACGCGGCGGCGGGACCTGCCCGGTGCCGGCTCCTGTTCCATGCGCGCTCCTCGTCACGTTCTGCGGGCGGTGGTGTAGCGGGGCGAGCCCCAGTGGTCCCGGCCGAACTCGATGCCGGTGAAGACGCCCTGCTCGCGCAGCAGCGCCATCACGGGTTCGGCCTGGTCGTCGTCGTGCTCGATGGCGACGCCGCCGCCGGGGCGCAGCAGCCGGGCGGCGGCCGCGACCACGGCGCGGATCACCACCAGCCCGTCCGTCCCGGAGAACAGCGCGGGCCAGGGCTGGTGCCGCTGCCACTCGGGGGGCAGCTCCCGGCCCTCCACGACGAACGGCGGGTTGGCCAGCAGCAGGTCCACCGTGCCGTCGAGACCGCGCAGCAGCGCCGGGTCGGTGACGTCGGCGGCGTGCAGGTGGAGGGGGGTGTCGCCCAGTTCGGCGCGGCGGGCGGCGTTGCGGCGGGCCCAGGTCAGCGCGGTCGGGTCGAGTTCCACGGCGTGCACGGTGGCCTCGGGCCGGGCGTGCGCGACGGCGAGGGCGATCGCCGCCGACCCGGTGCACAGGTCGACGGCCAGCGGCCGGTCCACGTCCCGCAGCACCCGAAGGCCCCAGGCGAGCAGCGGCTCGGTGTGCTTGCGGGGGATGAAGACGCCGGGGCCGACGGCGACCTCGACGCCGCCGAGGACCGCGCGGCCGGTGAGGTATTCGACCGGTTCGCGCGCCGCGCGGCGGGCCAGCAGGTCGTCCAGGACGGCCAACTCCTTGTCGCTGAGCGGGAGTTCGTCCGCCCGCGGGGTGCCGGCCCGGTCGCGTACGGCGTGCGCGAGGAGCTTCTCGGCGTCCTCGCGCGGGGCCCACATCCCGGCGTCGGTGAGCGTGCGGACGGCGGCCGCGAGGACGGCGGCGGGGGTGCGGTCGCGGGCGGTCATCCGCGCGCCGTCCCTTCCAGGACCTTGGCCGCGGTCTCCAGGTGGCCGGGCTCGTGGAGCGCGGAGAGCGCGAAGCGGACCAGGCCGGTGCCCTTGGCGACGGTGGGGAAGAAGGCGGGCAGGATCAGCACCCCGGCCTCCTTCAGCGCGGCGGCGGTGCGGAACGCCTCCTCCTCGGTGGCGAAGGCGGCGCCGCGCACCGGCGAGCGCAGGCCGGCGTTGACCAGTCGCCCGCCGGTGAGGGCGTCGAAGGCGTCCGCGTTGGCCCACAGCTTCTCCTGGAGCGCGGCGACCTCGCCGTCCAGGTGCAGCCGCGCGGAGGCCACGTTGGCGGCGAGCAGCGGCACCATCAGGGAGTGGCCGAAGACCAGGGGGTTGGCGAACTTCCGCAGCACCCGGACGTCCGCCTCGGCGGGCACCAGCGCGAAGCCGCCGGAGCCGCCGAACGCCTTGGACAGCGACCCGGCGATCACCACATGCGGCGGCAGCTGCCCGCCCAGGGCCTCGTAGGCGTAGCCGGCGCCGTGCCGGCCGGCCAGCGAGATGCCGTGCGCGTCGTCGATGTAGAGGTGCCCGCCGTACGGCTCCAGCGCGGCCCGTACGCCTTCCACGTCGACCAGGCCGCCCATCGAGCCGACGCCGTCGATCAGGACGACGGGCGTGCGGCCGTCCCGGGTGGTCTCGCGCAGGGCCTCCTCCAGGGAGCCGGGGGTCTCCACGTCGAACCGGCGGGTCGGGCCGATCTGGCCGAGGACGCCGCGCAGCACCTGCATCGAGGAGTGCGCGGTGCGGTCCAGGAGGAAGACCGCGCCGGCCGGCGCGATCGGGTAGCTGGGCAGCGCGCCGGCGCCGAGCAGCGGCAGCAGGCCGAGGTGGACGGCGCCCACGGAGGTGAACGCGACCGCGCGGTTGCCGTGGTAGACGGCGGCGAGGAGCTCCTCCAGTTCGCCGAGGTAGTGCGGGCGCATGCGGTTGCGGGAGGTGGAAAGGTGGACGCCGAAGCGGCGCAGCGCCTCCTCGGCGGCGGCGATCAGCGCCGGGTGCTCCTCCAGGCCGAGGTACGAGCAGGAGACGAACTCCAGCGCCTCGCTCCCGTCCTCCAGGGTGACCCGCTTGCCGCGGTGGGCGGTGACGACGTGGCCGGTCAGCCGCTCCTCGAAGGCGCGGTCCAGGGCGTCGGAGGTCCGGCTGATCCGGGAGTCGACCCAGTTGGCCGGGCGGGCGGGGGTGGCGGGCTCGGTCATGTCGCCTCGTTTCGGGAGCGGGTGGGCAGGTGGGCGAAGAGGTCGGCGCACAGGTCGGCGTGCGGGGCGAGCTGGTCGCCCAGGGCGGTCCGGATGCCGTCGAGGGCCGCTTCGAAGCCGGCCTCGTCGCCGCGGTCCACGAGGTCCGCGAGCCGCCGCAGGCCGGTGGCCAGCGCGGCGCGGGCGCCGGCGCCGTGCGGGTGGGCGGCCTGCACGTCCCAGTACACCTCCGGGGAGCCGGACGCGATACGGGCCAGCAGCGCCAGCAGGGTGGTGTGCGGCGGCGGCGCGAGGTCCGCCAGCTCCCGTGCGCTGACGTCGAGTTCGCCGAGGGCGAGGCCGAAGCCGAGGACGGTGGCGTGGGTGATGACCTGGGCGGCGGCGGTGAGCCGGTCGTGCTCCTCGGCGCCGACCGGGACGGGCCGGCCGCCCCACCCCGCCAGCAGGTCCAGCAGTTCCGAGGCCGCCGGGCCGCCGTGGACGACGACCGCGGCGACCGGGTTGCCGGGCAGGCCGAGCGAGGGCGCGAACATCGGGTTGAGGCTCACCGCCTCGATGCCGGCGGTGGCCCGCAGCGCGGCGGTCACCTGGCGTTTGACGGAGAGGGTGTCGGCGACCAGGGTGCCGGGGCGCAGATGCGGGGTGAGGCGGGGCAGGGCGGCGAGCGCCGCGCGTTCGGGCAGTGCCACCAGCACCAGGTCGGCGCGGGACAGTTCCGCGATCAGGGCGGGCCCGGGGGCGGTGGCGTCGTCGGTGATCCCATCGCCCGCGGGGTCGGCCACGGTGACGTGCGCGCCGGAGGACGCCAGGAGCCGGGCGAACATCCCGCCCACGGCTCCCGCGCCGCCGATCACCACGCACCGCTTCAGCAGCCGGACTTCGGTCGTGCTCACGATCCTCCCTCACCGGCGGGCCGCCGGGCCGCCAGCACGGCGGTCAGCGGGGCCCGCGACTTGACCACGGTCTCCTCGTACTCCTCGTCCGGGTCGGAGAGCGCCACGATCGCGCCGCCGACCCCGAGGCCGGTCCGGCCGCCGGCGGCGACCAGGGTCCGGATGACGATGCTCAGGTCCGCGGCACCGGAGAGCGCGAACCACCCGAGCGCGCCGGAGTAGACGCCGCGCGGCCCCTCCTCCAGCCGGTCGATGATCTCCATGGTGCGGACCTTGGGCGCGCCGGTCATCGAGCCGCCCGGGAAGGCCGCGCGGACGCAGCTGACCGCGGTCTCGCCGGGGCGCAGGGTGCCGCGGACGGTGGAGACGAGCTGGTGCACCGGCGGGTAGGTCTCGACGTCGAAGAGGACCGGGACGTGCACCGAGCCGATCTCGCAGACCACGTTGAGGTCGTTGCGCACCAGGTCCACGATCATGAGGTTCTCGGCGCGGTCCTTCTCGCTGGCCGCCAGGTCCCGCCGCAACCGCTCGTCCTCCTGCGGCGTGCGGCCGCGCGGCCGGGTGCCCTTGATGGGCTTGGACTCCACGGTGCCGGCCGCGCTGACGCTCAGGAAGCGCTCCGGGGAGGCGCTGAGCACCGCGACGCCGCCGAAGTCCAGGCAGGCGCCGAACGGCACCGGGCTGATCCGGCGCAGCCGGCGGTAGGTGGCCGGCGGGTCGATCTCCTCGTCGACCGTGACGGCGTTGGTCAGGCAGATCTCGTACGACTCGCCGGCCCGGATCTCGTCCAGGCATTCGGCGATGCGCTTGAGGTAGGCGCCGCGGTCGTGCCGCGGGTGCGCGGTCGCCAGCCGCCGCAGGTCGGTGGCGGCGGGGCCGGTGAGCACGGCGGCTCCGGGGCCGGCGGCGGCCGGGCCGGGCAGGGTGCGCAGCCGGCGCTCGGTGGTCTCCAGCCAGTCCAGCGCGGCGGCGGGGTCGCCGGCGGGGCTCAGCGCCAGCAGGTGGCAGCGGCCCTCGGCGTGGTCGATGACCAGGGCCCGGTCGGCGAAGAGCAGGGCGGCGTCGGGGGTTTCGGCCCGGTGGGCGGCGGACCCGGTGGTCTCGGCCTTGAGTTCGTAGCCGAGGTAGCCGACGTAGCCGAGGTTGAACTCGCACGGCAGGCCGTCGGGCACGGGCAGGGCGCGCCGGGCGAGCTGGTCGGCGAGGTAGCCGAAGAAGTCCCGCCGGATCCGCCGCACGGTGCCGTCGGCGTGCTCGACGGTGACCGTGGTGGTGGCGACGTCGTAGCGGACGTACTCCGCGAGCGGGCCGCCGCCGTCGCCGAGGACGGAGAACCGCGCGCGCCGGGTCCCGGTCTCGCTGCTGTCCAGCCAGAACGAGCGGGCGGAGGCGGCGAACAGCTCCCGGTGGGCGGCCTCGGCGTCCGGCTCGAACGGGAGGGCGCGGACGTGCAGGTGGAGGGGTGGTTCCTCGGCCGGGGTGGCCGCACGGGAGGCACGCGGCGCGCTTGCGGACAGCGCGGGGGCGGGCGGGGCCCCGGCGGCGGGTGCGCCGACCGCGAGATCGCGGAAGTTGCCCAGCAGCCGCCGGCCGTGCTCGCTGGCGATGGACTCGGGGTGGAACTGCACGCCCCACAGCGGCGCCTCCCGGTGCCGGTGGCCCATCAGCAGCCCGTCCGCCGTCCAGGCGGTGCGCTCCAGGGCGGCGGGCAGCTCGGTGACGACCAGCGAGTGGTAGCGCACCGCGGAGAACGGCGAGGGCAGCCCGTCGAAGAGGTCCTCGCCGGTGTGGTGCACCAGGGAGGCGCGGCCGTGCACCGGTTCGGGCGCCGGGCCGACCGTCCCGCCGAAGAGCTGGGCGATCCCCTGGTGCCCCAGGCACACCCCGAGGACCGGCAGCCCGCTGTCCTGGATGGCGCGGGCGCTGATGCCGAAGTCGCGGGCGCGGGCCGGGGTGCCGGGTCCGGGCGAGACGACGATGCCGTCGAAGCGTTCGGCCAGCCGGTCCGGCAGTCCGGCGTCGTTCCTGACCACCACGGGCGCGCGACCGGTCACCTCGCCGAGCAGCTGGAAGAGGTTGTAGGTGAACGAGTCGTAGTTGTCTATGAGCAGGGTCCGCATGGCAGGGCAATCCTCCAGAAACCGCCGGAAATCCGTGGGTGTCCGGGCGGGACCTAGTGGGCGGGTGTGTTGCCCATGACGAGGTCCTCGACCCGGCAGGTCTCCTCGATGATCAGGTCGTAGAGCCGGCGCAGGAACTCCCGGTCGACCCCGTGGCGTTCGCCGTAGCGCGCGGCGCGTTCGTGGACGACGCCGATGCGGTGCGGCTGCATCATCGGCACGCCGTGCGCGGACTTGTGGTGCGCGATCCGCACGCACACCTCGACGCGCCGCCGCACCACATCGAGCAGCTGCTCGTCGAGCGCGTCCAACTCGGCCCGCAGCGCGGCGAGTTGCTGTTCGGGTTCGGAACGGTTCGGCTCCGTCGTCGCCACCGGGTGACTCCTCGTCGTCGGTCGTCAAGGCCGTCCCAGGTCTACCTGCCGGCCCGGCGGCCCGGGGCCCGCGGCGGGCGGCCGGGCAAGAAACGCCGCCCGGCGCAACAACCGCCGCCCGCCGCCGCAAGGAAGACGTGGTGCGCCACCGGCCGCGCCGCCTACGGTCGGGGCCGGACCGACCACGGAAGGGCACTTACATGACCTTGTCCGCGCGCACCCTCCTGCCGGCCGGCCTGCGGGCCCGGCTGGCCGCCGACCCCGGCCTGGGCGGCGGCACCGTGCTGGAGTCGGCGCTGGCCCACAGCCCGGCCCCCGACGCGCCGTTCCTCGCCTGCCCCCGGCCGCTGCCGGTGTGCGGGGGCGGTCTGCGCGGCGAGTTCAGCCTGCTGGACCTCGACCGGCTGGTGCAGAGCTGGGCGGTGTGGTACGCGGACCAGGGGGTGCGGCCCCGGGACCGGGTGGCGGTCCAGCTCCCCGACTCGTTCGCCTACTCGGTGCATCTGCACGCGCTGGCGCGGCTCGGCGCGATCGCGGTGCTGATCAACAGCAAGGCGCCGCGTGAGACGGCCCTGGAGCTGATCCGCCGCACCGAGCCGGTCGGCCTGTACACCACCCGGGACCGGCTCGCGGCCCTGGGCGGGGACCTGGCCCGGCTGCCGGGCCCGCGCTGGACGGAGCTGGCCGAGGACGTACCGGCGCCGGAGGCCGCGGAGCTGCCCGGCCGGCTGCGGTTCCGGCACGCGCCGGACGACCCGGTCTCGATCCTGCACTCCTCCGGCACGACCGGCGTCCCCAAGCCGGTGGTGCAGACCCACGCCTCCAGCGTCGCCGGGCCGCGCTTCCGGCTCACCCACGCCACCGACGCGCCGCACGAGCTGATGATGGCCGCGCAGCCCCAGTCGCACCTGGGCTCGGTGGTCTACGCCCAGTACGCGCTGCTGGCCGGCACGCCGATGGTGGCCCTGTACGACCCCAGCGGCCCGGAACTCCTCGCCGCCGTCCAGGAGCACCGCCCCACGTCCGTGATGGCCTTCGCGCACGCCTTCGCCGAACTCGCCGAGCTGGACGCCCCGGACGGCGCGCTGGACTCGGTGGACAGCTGGGTGACGATGGGCGACGCGATCCACGAGGCGCATCTGAAGGCGATCCTGGGCCGCCGCGCCCCGGACCTGCCGTCCGCGGTCTTCTACGACCGGTTCGGCGCCACCGAGCTGGGCTGGGGTGTGATGGTGCACCCCCGTTCGCTCGGCTCGCGGCGCAACGACCGCTGCATCGGCCGCCCGGACGCGCTGTCGGAGGTGGTGGTGCTGCGCCGGGACGGCACCCGGGCGGACACCGGCGAGGTGGGGCTGCTGGGCGTCAAGGGCCCGACCGTGACGGCCGGTTACTGGAACGACTCCGACACCACCTACCGCAGCCGGCTCGCCGGCTACTGGCTCTCCGGCGACCTCGCCTACCAGGACGAGGCCGGCGACTTCTACCAGCTGGACCGGGCGGTGGACGCGGTGGAGACCGCCGAGGGCATCGCGCACTCGGTGCACATGGAGGAGTTCCTGCTGAGCGAGGTGCCGGCGCTCGCGGACTGCGCGGTGGTCGGCGGCGGCACCGGCGGCCGGACCGTCCTGGTGGCCGTCGTCACCACCGGCGGGACCGCCCGGCCCCGCCCGGAGACGCTGCTCGCCTCGGCCAACAAGGTGCTGCGCGAGGCCGGCCACCAGGAGCTGGCGGCCCTCGAACTCGCGCGCGGCGGCGAGGACTTCCCGCAGGGCGTGACCGGCAAGGTCCTCAAGCGGCGGCTGCGCGAGAAGTACGCGGAGCTGGACCGGTATCTGCGCGACTGCGACACCGACGCGGTCGCCTGGACCCTGGACGCCGGCTGAGCGCCGTCGGGCACCGGGTGCGCACGGGAGCGGTGCGCGGCGGCCCGGTGCGCGAAGGCCCGGTGCGCGAGGGCTCAGCCGCGCGCGGTGGGCAGGCCGGGCGCCGGCACCTGCGGCCGGGCGCCCCGCCACTCCTCGGCGAGCAGCGCGTAGACGGCCAGATCGGCCCGTTCGCCCTTGAGCATCTCGCCCTGGACGAAGTACGCCTCGCGGCGCATGCCGAGCCGTTCCATCAGCCGCATCGAGGAGGTGTTGCTGCCGTTGCACATCCCGATGACCCGGTGGAAGCCGTGGGTCTCGAACGCCAGCCGCAGCACCTGCCGGCCGGCCTCGGTGGCGTAGCCGCGGCCGGCGTGATCGGGATGCTGGACGAACCCGATCTCCGCGCGGCCCAGTTCGGCGCTCAGCCAGTGGAGGTTGAACTCGCCGATGAGCCCCCCGGTCGCGCGCAGCTGCACCGCGATGGCGAGGTTGTCGCCCTCGGCGGCGAGGCGGGTCTCCCGGCAGCGGGTGGCGAGCGCGGCGGCCGTCTCGTCCCGGGTGCGCGCGTCCCACAGCAGATAGCGCGTCACGTCGGGGCGGCGGTGCAGGTCGTGGAGGTCGTCGAGGTCCTGGGGGGTGAACGGCCGCAGCACGAGCCGTTCGGTGGTGATCCGGTCCATGATGCGGCGGCTCCACGGTGACGGGTTCCGGTGATCGCGCGAGAAACAGTCCGAGGCTAGCAGTCCACGCGCCGCCGCCCGGCGGGTCCGGCGGGGGTAGTTCCAGGGGGAATTCGGTGTTCCGCAACATGCCGCTGGCCGCGCTGGTCGCCGCGAGCGGCGCGTCCTCGCTCGGCGCCACCATGACACTGCTCGCCGTGCCCTGGTTCGTCCTGGTCAGGACCGGCAGCGGGACGCAGACCGGGGCGGTCGCGGCCGCCGAGACGATCGGGCTGGTGCTGTCGCTGCTGTGCGCGGGCCCGCTGGTGGACCGGTACGGGGCGCGGCGCGCCAGTGTGCTGGCCGATCTGGCCACCTGCCTGGCGGTGCTGGCGGTGCCGCTGGCGGACGCCCTCGGGGTGCTGACGCTGCCGCTGCTGGTGGTGCTGGTCTTCGTGGTCGGGGCGAGCCGGGCGCCGGCCCGCAGCGCCAAGCAGGTGCTGCTGCCCGCGGTGATCGCCGCGACCGGGGCCCGGGTCGAGCGCGCCACCAGCGCCGAGGAGACCGCGCTGCGCGCCGGGGAGCTGCTCGGCGCGCCGGTCGGCGGGATGCTGATCGCGCTGGTGGGGCCGACCTGGGTGCTGCTCGCGGACGGGGCCGCGCTGGTCGCCTCGGCGCTGCTGGTCGGCCTGCTGGTGGCCGGCGCCCGGCCCGGCTCCGGCGCGTCCGGCGGCGCGGGGGTGCGCGGCTATCTGCGCGAACTGGCCGAAACCGGCGCGCAGTTCCGCCGGGACCGGCTGCTGCTGGCCCTCGGCGCCGCCTGCGCCGCCAGCAACGCCCTGCTCAGCGGCCTGCTGTCGGTCCTGCTGCCGGCGTTCGGGGTGTCGGTGTGGCACAACAGCACACTGGTCGGCGTGCTGATCGCCACGGCCAGCGGCGGCAGCCTCCTGGGCACCGTGCTGTACGGCTGGCGCAGCCGCGGCGGGCACCGCTGGCGCACCTTCGCGCTCTGCTTCCTGCTCTCCGGCGCCCCGGTCTTCGCGGTCATCGCCCTCGACCCGCACCCCGTGCTGCTCGTCTCGCTGACCGCCCTCTTCATGATCGCCAACGGTCCGGTGAACCCGGTGATCGCGGCGGTGAAGTACGCCCGGGTCCCCGAGGCGCTGCGCGGCCGGGTCTTCGCCGCGTTCAGCGCCTCGGCCAACGCGGCGATGCCGCTGGGCCTGCTGTTCGCCGGCGCGCTCCTCGACGCCGTCGGACCGGCCGGCGCGACCTGGGCGCTCGGCGGGGTGTGCCTGGCCCTGTCCGCCTGCCCGTTCGTCTTCCGCGTCTGGCGCGCGATGGACGCGCCCGGCGACGCGGTGGCCGCCGCCCCGCCCCCATCCGGCCGGCCCGGCGCCGGCTCACCCCACGGAGGTCCCCGATGAACACCCGCAGCGCCATCCGGCTCGCCGACGACCTGGACGTGCTGAGCCGCGAGGAGATCGAGCGGCTGCGGCACCGCAACGCCGCCCGGATGCTGGACGCGGCCCGGGCCACCCCCGCCGTGCTCCGCCGCTGGCCGCAGCTCGCGGACGTACGGGACCTGGAAGGGCTCACCGCGCTGCCGCCGCTGACCTCCGCGGAACTGGCCGCGGGCCGGCCGCCGCACTCGGCGGAGTTCCTGCTCGGCGGCGACGGTCCCGGGATGGCGATCCGCTCCAGCGGCACCTCCCGGACGCCCAAGATGATGTACCACTCCTGGGAGTTCAACGCGCAGATCTCCGCGCTCGGCGCCCGCGGCGTACGGGCCGGGGCGCGCCGCCCGCCGCGCCGGGTCGCCAACTGCCTGTTCGCGGCCGAGCTGAACGGCGCGTTCCTCTTCGCCCAGGAGGTCATCCGGCTCTGCGCGGCGCGCACCTTCCCGCTCGGCAGCACCATGGGCGTCGGGCACACCGCCGAGGTGATCGCCGAGCACGCGGTGGACACCCTGATCGCCGCGCCCGGCTTCGGCGTGGACGTGCTGACCGGCGCGGCGCCCGAACGGCTCACCGCGCTCCGCACGTTCCTGTACATCGGCGAGGGCCTGGGCGCCGAACGCGAGAAGGCGGTCACCGCCGCCCTGCCCGGCCTGGAGATCCGTTCGCTGGCCTACTCCACCACCGAGACCGGCTGCATCGGCTACCAGTGCGCGTATCAGACCGGCACCGCGCACCACGTCCACGAGGACGCCGTGGTGGTGGAGGTGGTGGACGAGGAGACCGGGGCGCCGCTGCCGGCCGGGGAGGCCGGCGAGGTGCTGGTCACGCCGCTCAGCGACACCGGTATGGCGCTGTTCCGCTACCGCATCGGCGACCGCGGGCGGCTCTCGGACCGGCCGTGCGCCTGCGGCAGCCGGGCCCGGGTCCTCACCCTGCTCGGCCGGGCCGCGCAGTCGCTCACCGTGGACTCCGAGACGTTCTCCACCGACCACCTGATGGGCCGGCTGGCCGAGGTGGGCGTCACCGACCCGGCCGCCTGCCAGCTGCAGGTGCGCTGGGAGGGCAACCGCTACCGCGTCCGGCTGCTGCTGTCGCCGTCCGCGCCGTCCGCGGCCACACCCGAGGCGGTGGCCGCGGCGCTCGCCGGCGGCCTGGAGATCCACGCCGTCGTCACCGGCCCGCGCTGCGCCGGCTTCACCGTGGAACGGGTCGATCCGGCGCGTTTCGCGCGCACCGCCCGCGGCAAGGTCCCCACCCTCTACGAACACCCCGCCACCGCATGACCGGCGGCCCCGAACGCGTCACCGCCGCCTACCTCGACGCCTGCCGGCGCCAGGGCCCGGCGGGCCTGCGCACCGCCACCCGCCGGCTGCGCCTCCCGCCGCACTTCGCCGCCGCGTACGGCGACGGGCTGCTCGCCCGCCCGCTGTTCACCGGCCGGGACGAGAGCCGGCGGCTGGCCGGGCGGCTCACCGCCTTCCACACCCTGCTCGCGTCGCTGCCGGAGCGGCTGTGCGCGGGCGACCTGGCCGGATACTGCGCGGCGCTCGGCCTGCCGCCGCGGTACGCCCGGATCCTGCGCCGCGCCCAGGGCTCCCCCGGACCGCTGTACGGCCGCGCCGACCTGCACCGGACCGCGGACGGCTGGAAGCTGCTGGAGTACAACGCCGGCAGCGAACTGGGCGGCGTGGAGCGGCCCGGCGAGGTGGCCCGGGCGCTGCTGGCGGACGAGGGCTTCGCGGAGTTCGCCCGCGCGCACGGGCTGAGCCATGTGGACACCGGCGGCGCGGTGGCCCGGATGCTGACCCGGGCCGCCGCCACCGTCTCCCCCGCCGGCGCCCCGGTCGTCGCGCTGCTGGAGACGGACGGCCGGCTCGCGCGGTACGGCACGTACATCCGGCCGTTGCAGGAGAGCCTGCGGGCCCGGGGCGTCGATCTGCGCCTGGCCGAACTGGGGCAGCTGACCGTCCGGCGCGGCAAGATCCACCTCGGCACCGCGCCCGTCGACGTGCTGCTGCGCTATGTGACGCTGGATCAGCTCGCCGCGCACCCGGCCGGCGAGGAGCTGATCGAGCCGGTGCTGCGCGCCCACGAGGACGGCCGCACCGCGCTGGTCACGCCGCTGACCAGCGGCCTGTACGACAGCAAGGCGGTGCTGGCGGTGCTCTCCGCGCCCCGGCTGCGGGAGGCCCTGACCGGCGCCGAACGGGCGCTCGTCGACGAACTGCTGCCGTGGACCCGGGACACCGCCGAGCGGTACGCCGAGGTGGACGGCGACCGGACGGCCCTGGCCGACTACTGCCGCGCGCACCGCGCCGAGCTGATCCTCAAACCGCACGGCGCGCTGCGCGGCGAGGGCATCACCGCCGGCTGGGAGGCCACCGACCGGGAGTGGGCCCGCGCGCTGCGGGACGCGGCCGGCGGCGGTTTCGTGGTGCAGCGCCGGGCCGCGCCGCTCCCCGAGCCGGTCTGCGACCCGGACACCGGCGAGATCGGCGACTGGTACGCCACCTGGGGCGTCTTCCTGACCGACGAGGGCTACGCGGGCACCTACATCCGCGCCCTGCCCGCCACCGGCGGCTCGGTGATCACCTGGGACAGCCCGCGCCGCACCACCGGGGTCTTCGAATGCCCCGGCGGCGACCGGTGACGGGGAACGGGGGCCGTCCGCCCGCCGCTCGGGGGAAAGTCCGGCGGGCGGAACGGGCCGGCGGGCGCCCGACCGCCGGCCGCGGCCCCCGTCGGTAAAGAGTCAACTCCTTTCCCGCCGCCGATAACAGTGTGTGAATGCGCCAACTCGGTGCGCCCGGTTCGCACCCCGTGCGAACCGGTCACCCGGCGTCACTTCGCACGGGGTGTGAAACGGTGACCCGTATCTCCCCTCCGCACACGCTCCCGCCGTCCCGCCCAGCGCAGTTGACTGGTTCCGGTAACCACCCGACCGTCCCAGGAGAAGGAAAGAGGAGAGCGGAACGTGACCGCCCACCGGGACCCCGATCTGATCGCCGCCGACTTAGCGGAGCTGCGCCGCCTACTCGACGTACGCACCGCCGAGGTCGACGGCCGGCTCGCCCTGCACGCCCAGCGGTGCGAGCGGACCACGCGTGACGCGGACGAACTCCAGGTCCGCGTCACGCGCTTGGAGAGCCGCCGCTGGCCGCTGCCGTCGCTCGCCGCGCTCACCGCCCTCGGCGCGCTGGCGGCCGCGCTCTGGCAGGCGTCCGGGCGCTAGGGGGCGTCCCCAGAAGCCCGGCGGGCCTCAGCCGAGCCGGAGGTGGTGCAGCAGCAGCAGCGCCGCGGCCATGTTCGCGGCCGGCACCTCCCCCCGCATCAGCATGTCGGGCACGAGCTTGAGGTCCACCCACTCCCGCCGGTCCGACTCGAAGTCGTCCTCCGGGACGCCGAGGTACTCGGCGCGATCGGACCAGTAGATGTGGTGCCGCGCGTCGGTGAGGCCGTTGGACGGCTCCACCGTGAGGAGGTGCTGGAGGGGCCCGGGCCGCCACCCGGTCTCCTCCTCCATCTCCCGCGCGGCCGCGGCGGCCGGGTCCTCCCCGTCCTCCACCACGCCGGCGGCCAGCTCCCAGCCCCAGCTGTCGGTGATGAAGCGGTGCCGCCACAGCAGCAGCACCTCATTGGCCTCGTTGACCGCGGTGGCCACCGCGACCGGCCGCATCCGGATCAGGAAGTGATCCAGATGGCGCCCGTCGGGCAGCTCCACATCGGCCAGATTGACCCGGAACCAGGGATTCGCGTAGACCGGCTGTTCGCCGAGGTTGTTCCAACGCACGGTACTGCCACCTTCCGCTTGGGGGCCGGCAAGGTGACACGAGCCCGGTCACAGCGGAACGCGCAGCACCTCGTCGATGAGATCGGCAGCCTCGTCCGTCGCGGAGCTCCCGGTCGCAGCCAGATGCTCGCGCACCGCCCGCAGCCGGTCCCGCAGGCGTTGCGACTCCATGCCCCGAGCCCGCTCCGTCATCTGCGCGGCGTTGGCCACGGCCCGGTCCGCGTCCCCTTGGCGCAGCTCGATATGGGTGAGCATGGCCAGCCGGTGAACCCGGCCGCGGTCATGTGCGGGGGTGTCCACGGCGGCGTCCGCCTGCTCCCGGGCGGCCCGCAGGTCCCCGAGGCTGAGCAGCGCCTCCGCCACTTGTACGTTCACCAGGCCCGGCTGGACGTAGCCGGTCTCGGCGGGCTCCAGGCCCGGCCGGATCCGGTCCGCCGCGGCCTCGGCCCGCCGGATGCAGCCCAGCGCGCTGGACCCGTCGCCCAGCCGCGCGTACGCCTTGGCCTGCATCGCGTAGAGGTCGGCCGACAGCGCCGGGGTGAGCTGTCCGCCCGCGGCGCGCAGGGCCGCCTCCGCGAAGGCGACCGCCTGGCGGTATTCCCGTACGAAGAGGGACTGGTTGACCAGCAGCGCGATGACATACGCGCCGAGGCCGCGGTCCCCGCTGGCCTTCGCCAGCCGCAGCGCCTGATGGAAGTAGCGCTGGGCCAGTCCGAGAGCGTCCGAGTCGTACGCGCAGATGCCCGCGACGGCCACCAGCCCACCGGTCGCCCGGTGCAGCTGACGCCCCGTCGCGTCGCTGTAGCTGCCCCGCAGCAGCGGCGCCGCCTCGGTGTTGAGGAATCCGACGATGCGTGCTCTGGTAGCGATACCACCCGCCTTCCGGTACATCTGCTCGTAGTGGGTCCGCGCCGCCCGGAGCATCTCGATGTCGGCCTTGCCGACCCGGGTCAGCCCGTGGCGCGAGACGTCGAAGTCCTCCGGTGGGTTCTCCCACTCCCATACGGGGATGATCGCCGAGGTCCCGGTGAGCGCGGGCGCCGCGACCACGTGCGGCCGCTGCTGCTCGTCGGACCGCCACAGCGCGGTGGCCCGCTCCACGAACCCCGACAGCGGGGTCCCCTGGGCCCGGCGCGCCCCCGGGCCGCTGAGCCCGATGTCGTCCAGGCCCACCGGGCGGCGCAGCCGCTCGCCGAGGATCTCGCAGATCAGGTCCGGGACCTGGCCGCGCGGCCGCTGCCCCTTGAGCCAGCGCGCCACGGCGGTGTGCTCGTACCGCAGCGCGAGCCCGCGCCGCCGCCCGAGCTGGTTGATCCGCGCCGCGAGCCCGGCGTGCGAGATACCGGCCTCGTCCAGGATCGCGTCGAGCAGCGTGTTGGGTTCCATGCCTCGCCCCCGGGGACGTACGGACTCCGTAAGTCCAGCGTAATCAGGGGGAGTTCACACGGGGTGTGAAGCGGACGGCCGCCCGCGCTCCCCGGGGAACGGGACGGGCCCCCGTCCACCACCGTGGACAGGGGCCCGTACGCGCACGGGGCGGGCGTCAGCCGCGCAGCACCGCGCCCACCCGCTCGACGGCCACCGCGACCGCCGCGTCCCGGGCGGCGCTCGCCTCGTCGGCGGTCAGCGTCCGGTCGTCCGCCCGGAAGCGCAGCGCGTAGGCCAGCGACTTCTTGCCCTCGCCCACCTGCTCGCCGGTGAAGACGTCGAACAGCCGCAGCGATTCGAGGAGTTCGCCCGCGCCCTCGCGGAGCGCGGCCTCGACGTCCGCCGCCGCCACCGACGCGTCCACGATCAGCGCGACGTCCTGCGTGGCGACCGGGAACGTGGAGATCCGCGGGGCCTTCAGCGCACCGGCCCGGGCCTGCTCCAGCCGGTCCAGGTCGATCTCCATCGCGCTGGTGCGCTCCGGCAGACCGAGCGCCTTGACGACCCGCGGGTGCAGCTCACCGGCGTTGCCGACGAGGATCTCCTCGCCGTCGGCGACCGCGAGCAGCGCCGCGCAGCGGCCGGGGTGCCAGGGCGCGTGCTGGTCCTGGCGGACGATCAGCTCGACACCCGCCTCCCGGGCGACCGTGCGGCCCGCCTCGATGGCGTCCGCCCAGCCGGACGGGTAGCCGGGACCCCACCAGCCGGCCTGCTCACGGGCGCCGGCCAGCACCACGGCGGCCCGGCGCGGCTGCTGCGGCAGCGAGGCGTCCAGCGACGCGATCTCGTCGTCGGTGGGCCGGCGGTCGACCACCAGCCGGCGGGCCGGCTGCTCCTGGCCGGTGGCGCGGAAGACCGGGCCGGTCTCGAAGAGCGCCAGGTCGTGGCCGCCGCGCCCGTAGTTGCGGCGCAGCGCGGCCAGCAGCCCGGGGATCAGCGTGGTGCGGAGGTCGGGCTCCTCGTCGGAGAGCGGGTTGACCAGCGTCACCGCGTCCCGGCGCGGGTCGTCCGGCTCGATGCCGAGCTGGTCGAGCACGTGCGAGCCGGTGAACGGGTAGTTCAGCGCCTCGACGTAGCCGGCGCCGGCCAGCGCCCGGCCGACCCGGCGGTACAGCCGCTGACGCTCCGTCAGGCCGCGGCCGGCCGGCGGCAGCGGCAGCGTGGAGGGGAGGTTCTCGTAGCCCTCCAGCCGGATGACCTCCTCGGCGAGGTCGTTGGGGTCGCTGAGGTCCGGGCGCCAGGACGGCACCGTGACCACCAGCTCGTCCTGGCCGTAGACGTCGCAGCCGACCTGCTGGAGGCGGCGGACGACGGACTCCCGCCCGTAGGTGACACCGGCGACCTTGTCCGGGTGGTCCGCCGGGATCGTGATCGTGCGCGGACCGCGCGGCGAGACGATCTCGGTGACGCCGTCCTCGGCGGTGCCGCCGGCCAGCAGGACCAGCAGGTCCACCGTGCGCTGGGCCGCCGCGGACGCCGCCTCCGGGTCCACCCCGCGCTCGAAGCGCTTGGCGGCCTCGGACGACAGCTTGTGGCGGCGGGCCGTGCGGGCGATGGTGATCGCGTCGAAGTGGGCCGCCTCGATCACCACGTCGGTGGTGCCCTGGAGCCGGCCGGTCTCCGGGTCGGCGACCGGCGCGGCGATCTCGGTGTTCGCGCCGCCCATCACACCCGCCAGGCCGATCGGGCCGCGGTTGTCGGTGATGACCAGGTCCTCGCCGTCCAGCACCCGCTTGGTGCCGTCCAGCGTGACCAGCTCCTCGCCGGGGGTGGCGCGGCGCACGCCGATCGGGCCCTCGACGGTCGCCCGGTCGTAGGCGTGCAGCGGCTGGCCCAGCTCCAGCATCACGTAGTTGGTGACGTCCACCGCCAGCGAGACCGGGCGCATCCCGGCCTTCTGCAGCCGCCGCTGCATCCAGATCGGCGTACGGGCCTCCGGGGAGAGCCCGCTGACCGTCCGGGCGGTGAAGCGGTCGCAGCCGATCGGGTCGGCGACCTGGACCGGGTAGCCGCCGGCGTTCGGCGGCGGGACGTCCAGCAGCGCCGGGTCGCGCAGCGGCAGCCCGAACGCGGTCGCGGTCTCCCGGGCCACCCCGCGCATCGACAGGCAGTAGCCGCGGTCCGGGGTGACGGCGATGTCCAGCACCTCGTCGCGCAGCTGAAGCAGCTCGATCGCGTCGATGCCGGTCTCGGTCTCCGGCGGCAGCACGATGATGCCGCCCGAACCGTCGTCGCCCATGCCCAGCTCGTCGCCGGAGCAGATCATGCCGTGCGACTTCTTGCCGTAGGTCTTGCGGGCGGCGATCTTGAAGTCGCCGGGCAGCACCGCGCCCGGCAGCACCACGACGACCTTGTCGCCGACGGAGAAGTTCCGCGCGCCGCAGACGATCTCCTGCGGCTCACCGGTGCCGTTGGCCTGGCCGACGTCGACCGTGCAGAAGCGGATCGGCTTCTTGAAGCCCTCCAGCTCCTCGATGGTCAGCACCTGGCCGACCACGAGCGGGCCGGTCAGGTCCGCGCCGAGCCGCTCGACGGTCTCGACCTCCAGGCCGACCGCGATGAGCTTCTCCTGGACGTCGCGGCCGGTGGTGGTCGCCGGCAGGTCGACGTACTCCCGCAGCCAAGAAAGCGGGACCCGCATCAGATCTCCATCCCGAACGGCCGGGTGAACCGGACGTCGCCCTCGAACATGTCGCGCATGTCTTCCACGTTGTGCCGGAACATCAGCATCCGGTCGATTCCGAACCCGAAGGCGAAGCCGCTGTACTTCTCCGGGTCCACACCGCAGGCGATCAGGACCTTGGGGTTGACCATCCCGCAGCCGCCCAGCTCGATCCAGCCCTCGCTGGAGCAGGTGCGGCAGGGCCGGTCGGGGTTGCCCACGGACGCGCCACGGCAGACGTAGCAGACCATGTCCATCTCGGCGGACGGCTCGGTGAACGGGAAGTAGTTGGGCCGCAGCCGGGTCTTCATGTCCGGGCCGAAGAGCGCCTGGACCATGTGGTCCAGCGTGCCCTTGAGGTCCGCCATGGTCAGGCCCTCGTCCACGGCCAGCAGCTCGATCTGGTGGAAGACCGGGGAGTGCGTGGCGTCCAGCTCGTCGGTGCGGTAGACCCGCCCCGGGCAGACGACGTAGACCGGCGGCTCGCGGTCGACCAGCGTACGGGCCTGCACCGGCGAGGTGTGGGTGCGCAGCACCACGCCCGACTCGTCGCCCTGCGCGCCGTTGGCCTTCACGAAGAAGGTGTCCTGCATCTGGCGCGCCGGGTGGTCCGGGACGAAGTTCAGCGCGTCGAAGTTGAACCACTCGGCCTCGACCTCGGGGCCCTCGGCGACCTCGTAGCCCATCGCCACGAAGACGTCGGCGACCCGCTCCATGAAGGTGGTCAGCGGGTGCCGGGCGCCGGCCGGGATCCGGTCGTAGGGCAGCGTGACGTCCACCGCCTCCTCGACCAGCACGCGCGCGTCGCGCTCCGCCTCCAGCTCCTCCTGGCGGGCCTTGAGCGCCTGGCTGACCCGGCCCCGGGCCTGGCCGACGCGCTTGCCGGCGTCCGCCTTGGCGGCCGGGGGGAGGGCGCCGATCTCGCGGTTGGCCAGCGCCAGCGGCGAGGTGCCACCGGTGTGCGCGACCTTCGCCCGGGCGAGCTCGTCAAGGTCACCCGCGGCCGCGATGGCGGCCAGCGCCTCATCGACCCGTCGGGCGATCTCTTCCGGTTTCAGGGCTTCGACCTCGACAGGGTCGTACGACTTATTGGGTGCGGACATCTCTTCCCGTGCTTCCGGTGGTGTGGCTTGGCGCGGCTCGCTTCGCCTCGGCTCTGCGCCCGCGTGTCCGCGATGCCTGTGCGCCAAAGGTGCCAAAGGTCAAGTCTAAGGGGCGGGCGGCCCGCCCCCGGGTGCCGGGGCGCCCGCCGGGGCCCGTCAGCCGAGAAAGGCCGGGGCCGCGACGGGCAGGCTGAAGCGGAACTGGGCGCCGCCGGCCGGGGCCCGGCCGACCGTGATGGTGCCGCCGTGGGCCTCGACGATGCCCTTGACGATATAGAGGCCGAGCCCCGTGCCGCCGCGTTTGCTGCCCCGCCAGAAGCGGGTGAACACGCGGCTCATCGACTCCTCGGGGATGCCCGGGCCCTCGTCGCTCACGGTGACGCTCGTCCCCTCTCCCCCACTGGTGCCATCGGCCGGTCCCACCTCGATGGTGACCGTTCCGGCGCCGTGGCGCACCGCGTTTTCCAGGAGGTTCCCCAGCACCTGGTCCACTTTGTCCGGGTCCGCCCACAGATCGGGCAGCGGCTCCCGCATCCGGATCAGGAAGCGGTCCGGCCGCTGGCCGGCGGTGGTCTGCGCCTGGACGTGCCGGCGCACCGCGGCGACCATGTCGACCCGCTGCCGGCGGACCTCCAGCCGCCCGGAGTCGATCCGGGAAATGTCCAGCAGCTCGGCGATCAGCCGGGTGACGCGGTTGGCGTCCGCGTCCACCGTCTCCAGCATCAGCCGCTTCTGGTCGTCGGTGAACCGCTCCCACTTCCGCAGGAGGGTGGCGGTGAAACCCTTGACGGAGGTCAGCGGCGAGCGCAGCTCGTGCGCGACGGTGGCGATCAGCTCGGCGTGGCTCAGCTCGGTGCGCCGCCGGGCCTCGGTGCCGCGCAGCGCGATCACCAGCCGCCGCACCGGGCCGGTCGGCGCGGCACGCACGTAGCGGGCCGAGACCAGCACCTCGCGGCCGCCCAGCAGCAGATTCCGCTCCGGCTGCCCGCGCCGGATGGCCAGTCCCCCGTACGGGTCGGTCAGCTGCCACCAGCGGCGCCCCTCGAGGTCCTGGAGCGGCAGCGCGTCCCCGACCGGGCGGCCCAGCGCGTCGCCCGGCGCGATGCCGGTGATCCGGGCGGCCGCGGCGTTGAAGCAGACCACCCGGCCGTGCTCGTCGGCCACCACCAGCCCGTCCGGGAGGTCGTCGGGGGCCAGCCCGGGACCGCATCCGGACGCCTCCGGCGGACCGCTTCCGGCGGCCGCCGCGATGGCCGAAGTCTCCGCCGTCATCGCCGTGTTACCCCCTTCCGGACCGGAGCTCGCAAGCCTACTAGCTCGGCCGCGGCCGCCCGGCGGGATCGCGCTACGCCCCTCCGGAGGGTGACGCGGCCCGGCAGCCGCCGGCGGTGCGCTGGGCGCGCGCGGAGGCGTAGAGGCAGACCGCGGCGGCGGTGGCCAGATTCAGGCTCTCGGCCCGGCCGTGGATCGGCACCCGCACCACCGCGTCGGCCAGCGCCCGGGTCTCCTCCGGCAGCCCCCACGCCTCGTTGCCGAAGACCCAGGCGGTCGGGCCGCCCATGGCGCCGGCGTCCAGCTCGGCGTCCAGGTCCCGGTCGCCGGCCCCGTCCGCGGCCAGCACCCGCACCCCGGCGCCCCGCAGCCCGGACACCACCTGCTCGACCGGGACGCCCACCGCGACCGGCAGGTGGAACAGCGAACCCACCGACGCCCGCACCGACTTGGGGTTGTAGAGGTCCACCGAGGCGTCGGTCAGCACCACCGCGTCGGCGCCCGCGGCGTCCGCGCAGCGCAGCACCGTCCCGGCGTTCCCGGGGTCGCGGACGTTGGCCAGCACCGCGACCAGCCGCGGCCGGGCGGCGAGGATCTCCTCGAACGGCGAGTCCAGGAAGCGGCAGACGCCCACCAGGCCCTGCGGGGTGACCGTCTGCGAGATCTCCGCGACGGTCCGGTCGTCGGCGTGATGCACCCGCACCCCGGCGGCCAGCGCCGCCGCGATGATCTCCGCGTGCCGCTCGGCGGCCTCCTCGGTGGCGAACACCTCGACCAGGGTCGCCTCGCCGCCGGCGCGGTGCGCGACGGCCTCGCGGACGGCCTGCGGGCCCTCGGCGATGAACCGGCGTTCCTTGCCCCGGAAGTGGCGGCGGGCCAGCCGCCGGGCGGCGGCGACACGCGGGGAACGCGGGGAGATCAGCTCGGGGGTGCCCATGGGCGGCGGCTCGCTTCTTTCGTTCGGTACGGGGACCCGGTACGGGCCCGGCGGCGGGTGCGGAAACGCGGCGGACCCGCAGGCCGGGGCCCGCGGGTCCGTCATCACGACGCCGTCACGGCGTCACAGCGCTCTGCGGCCGGGATTCAGGCAGCGGCCTTCGGAGCGTTGACGTCGCTCGGCAGCGCCTTCTGCGCGACCTCGACCAGGGCGGCGAACGCACCGGCGTCGGTCACGGCCAGGTCGGCGAGGATCTTGCGGTCCACCTCGACGTTGGCGGCCTTCAGACCCTGGATGAAGCGGTTGTACGTCATGCCGTTGGCGCGGGCAGCGGCGTTGATGCGCTGGATCCACAGCTGCCGGAAGTCGCCCTTGCGCTTCTTGCGGTCGTTGTAGTTGTAGACGAGGGAGTGGGTGACCTGCTCCTTCGCCTTGCGGTACAGGCGCGAGCGCTGGCCGCGGTAGCCGCTGGCCTGCTCCAGGATCGCCCGGCGCTTCTTCTGAGCGTTGACTGCCCGCTTGACGCGTGCCACTTGTTAACTCCTTGTAGCGGGGCCGTGGTCGTTCCTCACACGGCCCGAATCAGCGTATGGTCCCGGTCCGGTCGGCGCGCCCCGCCCGTGCGGCGGAGCGCCCCGGCTCACTTGCCGAGAAGCTTCTTGATCTTCGCGGTGTCGCCCGGGGCCATCTCGGCGTTGCCGGTGAGGCGACGCGTCACGCGGGACGACTTGTGCTCGAGCAGGTGGCGCTTGCCTGCGCGCTCGCGCAGCACCTTGCCGGAGCCAGTGACCTTGAAGCGCTTGCTGGCACCGCTGTGCGTCTTGTTCTTCGGCATGCGCCGTTCTCTCCTCGTCAGTGGCGCTCCCGCCGGCCCGGGGGCCGGTGTGCGGGAGCGTCAGATGTATCGGTTTTCCGTGGCGGGTGCCCCGGCCTGAATCCGGGTCCGGGGCAGCTCACCCCTTGAGGTCACGCCTCGGCGCGCTCCTCGGCGGGCTCCGCGGGAGTCCCGCCCTGGCGCTCCGCCTTGCGGGCGGCCTGCGCCTCACGGGCCTCGGCCATCGCCTCGGTCTTCTTCTTGTGCGGACCGAGGACCATGATCATGTTCCGGCCGTCCTGCTTCGGGTTCGACTCGATGAACCCGAGGTCCTGGACGTCCTCCGCGAGCCGCTGGAGCAGTCGGAAGCCCAGCTCGGGCCGGGACTGCTCACGACCGCGGAACATGATCGTGATCTTGACCTTGTCACCCTGCTTGAGGAACCGGACGACGTGACCCTTCTTGGTGTCGTAGTCGTGCGGGTCGATCTTCGGCCGGAGCTTCATCTCCTTGATGACCGTGTGCGCCTGGTTCTTGCGCGCTTCACGGGCCTTCATGGCCGACTCGTACTTGAACTTTCCGTAGTCCATGAGCTTGCAGACCGGCGGACGGGCGTTCGCCGCCACCTCGACGAGGTCGAGGTCGTACTCCTGCGCAAGCTCCAGGGCCTTGGCAAGCGGCACAATGCCGACCTGCTCGCCACTGGGACCGACGAGTCGCACCTCGGGGACGCGAATCCGGTCGTTGATGCGGGGCTCGGCGCTGATGGATCCTCCTCGGTAGCACCACGCGACGGCCTGGCGGACTGCCGCGTAACGTCTGTTCGGTGTGACCAACCGCGCCGGCACACGAAAAATGCCCCGGACGGTGACACAGGCGGGGCTCCAACAAGGATCTGGAGCACCGCCGCGAAGTCTCCGCGGGGCGCAGCCGGACCGTTGACCCGCCAATCCTTGGATCGGTCGGGTGGGAGATCGGAGCCTCCACTTGTGGGCCGGTCACCTACGTGTCCGGCCGGTCGCTGTTCCAGAATACACGAGTCAAGGGGGCGGTCCCACTGGTGTGCGGGTCGGCGGTGGGGTACGCGCGGGGGCGGCCCCCAGGCGCGGGGCGCTCCCGCGCGCAGCCCCGTCCCGCCGGGGCCCTAGGCTGGGGGCGACCCCTCCAGCAGGAAGTGAAGCCCCACCCCATGAGTGAGCAGACCCCCCAGCAGCCGGCCGCCGCGGAGAGCGCCGGCGCGGCGCCCGACTTCGAGACCATGACCCGGGACATCGCGGACGTGCCGGCGGTCGAGGTGATCACGACGGTCGCGGTGCACCTGATGAGCTCGGCGGCGGTCAACCTCGGCCTGGCCGAGGGCGGCGAGGACCACAAGGACCTGGACGAGGCCCGCAAGCTGATCCACGCGCTCGCCGGCCTGGTCACCGCCAGCGCCACCGAGATCGGCTCGTACCACGCGGCGCCGCTGCGGGACGGCCTGAAGTCGCTCCAGCTCGCCTTCCGCGAGGCGTCGGTCGTCCCGGACGAGCCCGGCCAGGGGCCCGGCGAGAAGTTCACCGGGCCGGTTTACGGCTGACCCGCCCGGGGGCACGGCCCCCGTATTCCGTGGCGAGCCCCGGCCGGAGAGGATCCTCCGGCCGGGGCTCGTTCGTGTGTGTGGGGGCGGGCGCGGGTCAGACGCGGTCGCCGGAGGCCGGTTCGTCGGGGCGGGCCGGGCCCACGGGGGCGGCGCGGTCGGCGACGATGACCGGTTCCTGCGGCGGGTGGGTGACCTGGTGGACGAGGGCCGCCAGCGCCCCGCCGATCAGCGGCGCGACGATGAACAGCCACACCTGGGTGATCGCCGCGCCGCCCGCGAAGATCGCCGGGCCCAGGCTCCGCGCCGGGTTCACCGAGGTGCCGTCCACCGGGATGCCGATGAGGTGGACGGTGCCCAGGGCCAGACCGATCGCCAGGCCGCCGAAGCCGACCACCGCCACCTTGTGCGTGACGCCGAGGACGACGAAGACGAACAGGAAGGTCATCACGATCTCGGCCACGAACGCGCCGCCGAGGTTGATGTGGATCGCCGAGCGGTCCCCCCAGCCGTTCGTCCCGAAGGCCGCGTGGGTCTGGAGGCCCGGTACCTGCTTGGCGACCAGGAAGAGCAGCGCGGCGCCGACGATGCCGCCGAGGATCTGCGCGACCCAGTACTCGACGGCCGTACGGGGCGTGATCCGCTTCGCCAGCAGCATGCCGAGCGTCACCGCGGGGTTGATGTGGCAGCCCGAGATCGGGCCGAGGGCGTAGGCAAGTGCCAGCATGACGAATCCGAAGGCCAGGGCGATGCCGAAGGTGCCGATGTATTCGCCGGCCAGCACTGCCGCGCCGACGGCGAAGAACACCAGGAGCAGCGTGCCGAGGAATTCGGATACGACCGTGCGGGTCTCCGTGGTCTCCATGGGCTCTCCTCGCGTGATCTTGAGCTCTCCTGGCATTGTGCGGCCGGGAGGGCGGGGGCGCCCGTTGGAGGAGAGGGGGCGGGGCGCGCCGGTGCGCCGGTACGGCGTACCGCGCTCGGTGGGCGCTGGCCGGGGGCGGGCCGGTGCGTGGGGGCCGTTCGGGGAGGGGGCGGCCCGACGCGGACGGGTCGCGGACCGCGCCGGGTGGGCCCGGGTCAGCGGCTGTAGAGCGGGGTGCCGGCGGCCTCGGTGCCGGGGCGGAGGAGGGCCAGGTCCAGGCCGCGGACCAGGCGGGCCCGCAGGGTCTCGTCCGCGGCGAGCGCCTGCGCCAGGCGCTGGGCGGCCTCCGCGGGGGCGGCGCCGGCGGCGAGGCCCACGGCGAGGGTGCCGTCGGTCTCCGCGGACGGGGTCAGCCGCGCCTCGACGACCGCGGGCTCTGCGGCCAGCAGGGACCGCAGGGCCTCGGTGACGGCCGGGTCCGCCAGCGGGTCGGCGGTCGTCCGGCCCTCGGCCAGGGCGCGCAGCGCGGCGCCGGTGAGCTGGTACGGGGCCGGACCGGCCAGGTCGATGACGACGGTGTCGGCCTGCTCGTGCGCGGCGGCCAGCAGCGCCTGCTGCAGCGGCACCGCCACCGGGCGGGCGTCCGGGCGCCAGCGGTGGAGCGTCTCCATGGACGTGAACGCCGGGAGGGCGCGGCGGCCGTCCGGCGCGGTCAGGGTCGGGACGGCCATATCGCTGGTCTTCTCGCGGCGCAGGCCGTCGGGGCCCTCCTCGACCTCCCCGAGCACCGCTACCACCGGCACCAGTAGGCGGGCGCCGGCCAGGGCGGCGAGCAGCGCGGGTTCCGTGGCCGGGTCGGCCGGGTCCGCCGTGTGTGCCGCGAGGGCGGCGGTGAGGGCGGGGTCGGCGGTGCCGTCGTCGTCCGCGTAGCCGGGGGTTGGGATGTTTTTTTGCACGTTCCCGAGCGTATCGGGGGGGCTTCCCACGTTTTTGGCTACCCCGCCGTGGGGGGCTTTTCGTGTGCGCCTGCGGCGCATCGCTTTGTTGCCGCTGCGCGGGGCTTTTCGGCCGCGGTGCCGGGTCTGCGGGGTGGGGGTGTGCCGGACTGCTTCGCTTTACGTCCGGCACACCCCCACCCCGCAGACCCGGCCCCTCCCGTTGGGGGTCGTAAATACGGTGCGTGGGGGCTGGCGTGAGTGGGTTGGTGCGGGTTTGGGGGTGGTGTGGTGCGGGTTGGAGTCAGGGGGTTCTGGGGCGGGTGCGCCAGAGGAAGTAGGAGGTGGTGATGAGGGTTAGGCCGGTGGCGGTGAG
>NZ_LLZI01000262.1 GCF_001509485.1 Streptomyces sp. NRRL F-4489 | reverse complement strand
GCGGGGTAGTTGGGAAGGGCTACGGTGCTGCTGACCTTCTCGCCCAGTTTGAGCATGCCGTTCAGGAACAGGGGGCGGGAGAGCAGGGAGTTGCGGAAGCGGATACCGGCGGCGGTGCCGGGGGCGAGGAACTTGCCGGTGCGGTCGCCGCCTGTCTGGCAGCCCTTGGCGTACTTGCGGAGCCTGTTCTCGTAGCGGGCGAAGGCCGTTCGGTGGTCGCCCTGGGCCTGCGCGAGTTCACCGGCCAGGACGTAGGCGGCGACGATCGCCGTACCGGTGCCCATACCGCCGATGGTGGCCCCGCAGGCGGCGTCGCCGACCAGGCAGATCCGTCCCTTGGACCAGGTGTCGACGTCCGCCCGGCTGATCGAGTCGAAGTACAGCTCGGGCGCCTGGCGCAGCGAGGCGAGGAGGCGCGGCACCTCCCAGCCCAGGCCGGCGAACGCGTCCTCGATCAGGCGCTTCTGCTGTTCCGGGTCGTGGCGGTCGTACGCGAGCTGGGGCGCGGCGAAGACGAAGAACGCGCGTGCCTGGGACGGGTCCTGGTGCCCGGCGCCGACGGAGGCGAGCCGGCCCGGCGTGTTGTAGCCGATGGTGCCCTTCCCCACCCCGAGGTCGTTGGGCAGCTGCCAGGTGGCCGCGTAGTAGCCGAGGTGGCTCACGTAGTCCTCCTCCGGGCCGAAGGCGAGGCGGCGGACGTTGGAGTGCAGGCCGTCCGCGCCGATGACCAGGTCGAAGTCGCGGGTGAGGCCGCTGCGGAAGTCGGCCCGGACGCCGGTGGGCGTCTCGGTGAGGCGGGTGACGGAGTCGCCGAAGAGGTACTCGGTGCGGGGGAGGCTGCGCTCGTACAGCACCCGCGCCAGGTCTCCGCGGAGGACCTCGATCTCGCCGCCGGCGAACTCGGCCGGCAGGTGCAGCTGGGTCCGGCCGTGCTCGTCGACGAAGCGCATCGGGCTGCCGCCGGTCTGGATCCGGCGGAGTTCGGGGAGCAGGCCCATCCGCTCCAGCACGGTGAGGTGGGTCTCGCCGCGGAAGTCGACTGCCTGGCCGCCCTCGCGCAGGGCCGGGGCCAGTTCGACGACGGTGGGGCGGAAGCCGTACTGGCCCAGCCAGTAGGCCAGGGCCGGGCCGGCGATGCTCGCACCGGAGATCAGGACGTTGCGGTTCATGGTGGTCCTCCACTCAGAAACTGTGTCCCTCGGACACGGATATTTATTGTGTACCGTAGATACAGTTCATTTGGCAAGGCGCGGTGCGAGACAGTGCACGGCGCGGTGTACGGCGAGGCAGGCAAGGGCGGAGGGTGCGGTGATGGGTGGTGAACAGGCCGCTGTCGTACGGCTGTTGTGGGGGACGCGGGCCAAGCCGGCGCGGGGGCCCAGGCCGACGCTCGATCTGGACCGCATCGCGCGGGCCGGCATCGAACTCGCCGACGCGGAAGGGCTGGCCGAGGTCTCCATGCAGCGGGTCGCCGCGCAACTGGGTGTGACCAAGATGGCGCTGTACCGGTATGTGCCGGGCAAGGCCGAGCTGGTCGCGCTGATGGTGGACGCCGCGATCGGCCCCTGCCCGGAGGGCGAGGGCCGCCGTGGCGACTGGCGCGAGCAGCTGGAGGAGTGGGCCCGCGGCCTGGCCGATGTTTTCGGGCGGCACCCCTGGGTGCTGGAGGTCACCGTCGGGCCTCGGGTGATGGGCCCGGGGGAGCTGTCCTGGATGGAGCGTGCCGTCGCCGCGCTGGACGGTACGGGACTGACCGGCGCCGAACGGATGGACGCGGCGGTGCTGCTCGTCAGCCATGTGCGTGGTATCACTCAGCAGGCTCGTGCCGCGTCAGGCGCTGAGGGCGGCGCCGAGGGCAACGCGGAGGAGCAACTGGGGGCGGTTCTGGGGGAGTTGATGCGGGAGCATGGTGCGCGCTTTCCCGCGCTCAGTCAGGCCCTGGCGTCGGTGGCCGCTTCCGGGGGGCAGGACCAGGCATGGGAATTCGGCCTGCATCGCATTCTGGACGGATTGGCGGCGCTTATCGACGAGCGGGCACGGTGAAGGGGGACGCGATGAGGGTGGGCCGCGATACGGGGCTGGAGGACGAGGATGCCGCGGAAGAGGTGAGGCAGGCGATCGCGGCCGAGTCGCGGCTCATGGATCCGCGGGTCAGGTCCTCTCGGAAACGGGCGGCGCGGCTGCTCGATCCGGAATTCGTGGAGGTCGGCGGGTCGGGGCGGCGGTGGACGTACGAGTCCATGCTCGCGGAATTGCCTGATATCGCGGGTAGTCCGGAGGAGGGGCCCCGTTATGAGCCGTCGCGGATGTCGGGCGTGCGGCTGGCGCCGGGGCTGGTGCATCTGACGTTCGAGACGGTGCTCGGCGATCGCCGGACGCGGCACAGTTCGATCTGGCGCAAGGCGGACGGGGCCGGGGAAGACGGGAACGGGGGCTGGCGGATGTACTACCACCAGGCCACTCGGGTACCGCCCGGGGTGGCCTGACGGCGTACGGAAAGCGGGGGTGAGCAAGGCGAAATGCTCAGCTTCCCAGCAAGCGCAGGACCGCCAGGACCCGGCGGTTCGTGCCGCTGTCCCGCGGTAGCCGGAGCTCGTCGGAAACCGCGTTGGCGTATTTCTCCACCGCGCTTCTGGAGACGAAGAGTTGCTGCGCGATGGCGGTATTGGTGTGGCCCTGGGCCATGAGCGCCGGCACGGCCCGTTCGCGGTCGGTCAGCAGGGCGAGTTCGTCGGTATGGCGGGAACGGCTCGGCATACGGCGTACGACCTCCGGATCGAACACCGTGTCCCGGGTATGCACCCGCTCCAGCGCGGAGAGGAATTCCTCGACTCTGGCGACCCGGTCCTTGAGCAGATATCCCATGCCGCGGGTGTCCGCGGCGAGCAATTCGGTGGCGTAACTGGGCTCGACGTTTCGACGTCCTGGCCGGCCAGCCAGCGCGCCAGGCCGGCGGCGGTCGTCCAGCCGCCCGCCGCCAGCAGGAACAGCGCCCCGCCGCCGAGCAGCCCGACGGGAACGCGGCACCACAGATACGCGGCGGCGCGTCGCGGATCGATGCGGCCGGGGAGGGCGGGGGCCTGCGCGCGAGAGGCGGTGCCTGGGCGAGCGGTGCCGTACGGGGCCGTACCGTCCGGGGCCGTGGCCTCCTGGTCCGGCGCGGCGCCGCCGAGCAGGCGCGCCGCGCCACCCGCCGCCGCTCCAGGGCGGCCACCGCTATCACCGGCCGGCGCCACCGCGCCACGCCCAGGCGGCCAGGGCGACCAGCGCCGCGCACACCGGTACGGTGCCGAGCGCCAGACCGGCCGCCGTACGCACGGCCCTCATGCGCGATGCCTGGCGCCCGGGCGGCGACGCAGCCGCACCACGAACCAGCGGGCGACGGCGAGGGCCGCCACCGCAACCACCGCCTTGGACACCATTCCCCCGTACTCCTCCACCAGCCGCCAGTTGTCGCCGAGCCAGTATCCCAGCAGGACGAACGCGGTGTTCCAGACCAGGCTGCCGGCGGCGGTCAGCGCGGTGAAGGCCGGTAGCGGCATGCGCTGGATGCCGGCCGGGACGGAGATGAGACTGCGCACCACCGGCACCATGCGGGCCACCAACACGGCGGCGCGGCCCCGCCGTTGGAACCATTCCTCGGCCCGGTCGATCTCGGGCGGGCGGGCGGGCGGGCGAGCGGGATGCGGGCGGCGAGCGCGCGGGTGCGATCGCGGCCCAGGAGGGCGCCGGCGGCGTAGACGATCCAGGAGCCGGCGATGGAGCCGGCGGTGGTCCAGACGATGACGGCGACCAGGCTCAGACGGCCCTGCCCGGCCGCGAAACCGGCGACCGGGAGGACGACCTCGCTGGGGATGAACGGCAGGACGGTGTCGACGAGGTTGGTCAGCCCGGCGCCGGCGGCACCGAGGGCGCCCATGACGTCGACGGTCCAGCCGGCGATGCCGCCGGCAGGCTCGGCAGCGGTGGTGAGAAGCGGCACTGAGGCCGACATGGCGATCATGCGCTGCACGCCAGGCGGGGGGATGGGGCCGGGGTATGCGGTTCACCGCCCGGTTGGTGTGCGGTTTTCCGCACTTGCGGGGCGGGGACTTGGAGTGCTCAGGCACTTGGAATGGTCAGCGGGACCGTGGAATGCTCATGGCTGCGGCGGAGTTCGACCGGTGCGCCGGGTGGCCGGGCCCGCGCCGTTCCGGGGGAGCAGCCGCTCGCCGACCAGCACCGTGCAGGCCGCGGCGGTCAGGAGGCCGCCGGCGAGGAAGGCGGCGCGTACGCCGGCGAGCGGCAGGAGGAGGCCGCCGAGTGCGGCGCCGGCCGCGATACCGGCGTTGTACGCACCGGAATTGGCCGCCAGCGCGAGATCGGTGCGGCCCGGCGCGCACCGCAGCATCGCGTGCTGGGTGGCCATGAACACCGGTCCGAGCGCGGCCCCCGTCAGCACCAGGAACAGTACGGCGGCGGGCGGATGGGCCCCGGCCGCGCAGAGGCCGAGCATGCCCACCGCCTGGGTGGCGACGGCGGTGACCAGTGCGGCGAGCGGGAAGCGGTCCAGGAACGCGCCGGTGACGCTCACCCCGGCCAGACACGCGATCCCGAACACCATGAACAGGACGCTGACGGCTGCCTGGGAGAACCCGCCCACCTCGCCCAGGAACGTCACGAGGTAGGTGTACCCCGCGAACGCCCCGGTGGCGGACAGGGCCCCGGCCGCCAGGACGGTCGCGAACCGGCGGGCGTCGGGTGTCGTGCCGTAGGCCGCGTGCCCTTCCTCCGGGCGCGAGGTGGGCAGCAGGGCACCGATCGTCGCCAGGCACACCAGCCCGAGCGCCGCGAGCAGGGCGACCGGCACCGGCCAGGCGCTCTGCCGTCCCAGCCACGTCCCGGCGGGCACACCGAGCACGAGGGCGAGCGAACCGGCGACCGACAGCGCCCCGACCACCCGCCCCCGGACCTCGGGCCGGAACAGACCCACCGCGACCGGACCCATCACCGCCCAGAACAGCGCCTGGGCGAGCGCCGTCAGCAGCCGCGCCGCGAGCAGCGGCCAGTACGACGTGGACAGGGCCGCGACCAGACTGGACACGACCAGCGTGGCCAGCAGACCCGCGAGGACATGGCGCCGGGGCACGGCCCGCGTGAGGTGCGCCAGCGGCAGCGACGCCACGGCGACCGTCACACCGTAACCGGTGACCAGGAAGCCCACCGCGGACAGGGAGACGCCCAGCCCGCCGGCGATCACGTCCAGCAGGCCGACCGGGAGATTCTCCGCGGTGTTGAAGGTGAAGGCGGCCAGCATCAGGGCCGCGAGCACCGCCGCCCGGCGCCAGGCGGCTGGTTGGGTCGTGATCACGCGGTGCCCTGACGTGTGCTCAGCGGGCGGGGTCGTGGTGCGCGCCGGGGCGGTCGATCAGGCGCCGGAGCCAGCGGGTACGGGCGTCGCGGGCGTCCCGGCTGACGGCTGCCTGGGGCGCGAGGGTGTCGAAGCCGTGGCAGGCTCCCGGCCAGACGTGCAGTTCTGCCTGGCCGCCGGCCTGCCAGAGCGCGTTGGCGTAGGCCACGGTCTCGTCCCGGAACGTCTCGGCCGACCCGACGTCGAGATAGGCCGGGGGAAGGCCGGAGAGATCGGTGGCGCGGGCGGGGGCCGCGTACGGCGGCAGATCCGGCGTACCGCGGCGGTCGCCGAGCGCCGCCTGCCAGGCGGTGGCGTTGGAGGTCCGGTCCCAGGTGTCCCGGCCGGCCATCTGGTGACTGGAGAGGGTGGTGTTGCGGTCGTCGAGCATCGGGCACAGCAGCAGCTGCCCGATCGGAACGGGGCCGCCCCGGTCGCGAGTCAGCAGGGCGAGCGCGGCGGCGAGGCCACCGCCTGCGCTCTTGCCGCCGAGGATCACCCGGTCCGCGTCCAGGCCCAGTCCGGTCGCGTGTGCGGCCAGCCAGACAAGTCCGGCGTAGCAGTCCTCCAGGGGTATGGGGTACTGCGCCTGGGGTGCCAAGGGGTACTCGACGGAGACGACGGCGAGTGGGAGGGGCAGGGCCCATTCACGCAGCAGGCGCGGCAGCACCGACCAGGCATTGCCCATGACCAGGCCGCCCCCGTGCAGGTAGTACAGCACCGGCAGCGGACCGGCGAGACCGGCGGGCCGGGCGCACACGAGCGTCACCTCGCGCTCATCCGGCGCGGCCGCCCCGGCCCGCGGCTCAGGCGCACCCACCCCGACCCGCAACTCCTCCACCTCGAACCGCCCGCCCGCCCGCAGTTCCCGGACGGTCGGCCTGGGCCGGGCGGTGGCGTCCCGCTGCTGCCAGGCAGCGAGGTTCTCCGGGGTGAGCGGCTCTCTCGCTTGATCCCCCAACGCGGCCAGCACCGCGCCCAGTTCGGGATCGAGAGGGGGAGCGGGTGCCGACCGGGGCGCCGGGTCAGGCCGGCCGGGGCCCGTGCAACCAGCCGTCAGCGCGTCCGTGCGGGCCGTACTCGGCACCTCCGCGCAGCCAGGGAACGCTCGCGCCATATCCATACGGTGTAGTCAACCACCCACCCGGCGCCAGGACCCAGGCGCCCGGTGAAAAACGCTGGTGGACCCGGGCCGCCGCAGGTGCCACACCCCCGGCCAGGACGGGGCGTTGGGCCACCGGCTTGGAACCGCAACGGCGGTGGCCGCGTCCGCCACCATGACGTAGCAAGACAACGATGGCGCCGGACGACGGGATCGGCGGCGGGGGAGGCGCGGAGTGCCGGTCCCAGCCGCCCCCTATCCGCCCGGGAAAGCAAGGATGGCATGTCGCTGCACTTCACCCGGTGCACCTTCCGATACGGACGGAAAGTGCCCGTACTGGACCGGCTGGACCTCTCCGTGGACCACCGGGCCACGGTCCTGCTCGGGCCGAACGGCGCGGGGAAATCCACCCTGATGGGGATCGGTGCCTCATGGATCTTACCGACCGAGGGCTCGGTCACCTGGCGCGGTATCGACCCCTCCCGGGCGAAGAGCCGGGCGGCCTACCGCCGCGCGGTGGGCTGGCTTCCGCAGCACATCAAGCCGATGCCCGGCCTCACGGTACGCGAAAACGTGGCGTAAATCGGCTGGTTGAAGGGGCTGTCCCGCAGCGATGCCTGGGCCGCTGCCAAGGACGCCCTGGCACGCGTGAAACTGGACAGTCTGGCGGAGCGGAAGAGCCACCAGCTCTCCGGCGGGCAGCTGCGGCGGATGGGAATCGCCGGAACGCTCGCCCACAACAGCGAGATCCTGCTGCTCGACGAACCAACGGCAGGACTCGACCCCTCGCAACGCCACGTCTTCCGCGAGGTGCTTGACCACCTGCTGACCGACCTCCATGTCGTTGTCTCCACCCACCAGACCGAGGACCTCGACACCCTCTACGACCACGTGGTCCTCCTCGATCAGGGCGAGGTCCGTTTCCAGGGCGCGACCGACGAGTTCCTGAAGCTGGCCGCCGCAGGCACACCCGAAGGCCGACGCGCGGAAGCCGCCTACACCCGACTCATGGGCAAGGAGGTCTGAGCCGTGCTGTGGCGTACCGTCCTGCGCTCGTCCGCCGCCATCTGGCTGGCCCCCTTCCTGGTCGCGTTCGTCGTCCTGCTGCTCTCCGACGACCTGACCGCCGGCGTCACCCCGCGCTACTGGCCCAGCGCACTGGGATCAGCCAGCTTCGCCCTGCCTTTCGTCGCCCCCGCCTGCGCCACCGCCGGTGCCTGGGAAGGCGCCCGCTGCACCCGCGGCGCCGTGGCGCACTGGGCCCCCGCCCGCTCCTGGACCGGCGTAGCCCTTCCCCTCCTGGTGCCGGTCCTCGCGCTCGGCGCGCTCGGCATGGCAGTCGCCTTGGCTGTGCCCGTTTCCGCAGGTCACCTCGGTGCGGTGGTACCTCCGCCAGGCACCGTCCTGGGCGTGGTCCTGATCTGGCTGAGCCTGCTGGCAGCCCACTCGTTCGCCGGGTTCCTGCTCGGCCGGCGGCTGCCACGGGTGCTGAGCGTGCCCCTGGCACTGCTCGGAAGCTTCGCGGTGATGGCGTACCCGGCGGCGATGGAGCCGTTGTGGCTGCGGCACATGGTGGCCGGTGGGATGACTTCCTGCTGCTCACTGGACCGGGCACTCAACTGGCGTGCGGCCGCCAGCGCGCTGGTCCTGGCACTGGGGGTGATCGCGGCCGCCGTGGCCGCCCTGACGGTCCTTGCCCGCCGCACCCGCACCGTCCTGGTCTGTACGGCGGTGGCGGTCGGTCTGGCCGGGAGCGGTGGTCTCGCCTACGGGCTGCCTGCCGACCCGGTCACCGCACGGCGCACCGACGTGTTGGTGTGCGCCGGGGACGCGCCGAAGATATGCCTGTGGCCGGAGGCCGGCCCGCCCGCGATGATCCGGGAACACGCCGCTGACGCCCTGCACCGCCTCCGCCAGGCCGGCCTCACCGTACCGACCGCACTCACCATGGCCGCCGGCTCCGACACGAGTCCCAACCCCGATCACGACCCGAACGCCAGCCACGGGCCCGCGTTCATCGGGTTGTGGCGGAATCCCACGCCCTCCGAAGTGCGCGCGGGAGTCGGCGCCGCGCTGCTGCCCGCCGATCCGGCCGCCTGCGCCGACAGCCGGCGCTCCTCCGGTACGGAAGACACCTACGCACCGACGGTTGTCTGGCTCGCGCTGACCGCCGGCACCGACCCCCGGCTGATGGCCGGCCGATACGGGCCGGAGGCGAACGCGGTCGCCGCCCGCGTCCTGCGGGCCCCACGTAGTGAGCAACTGGCCTGGTTCACGCGCAACTACCGAGCCCTGACCGACTGCACCACCCGGCCGGCCCCGGTCCCCGCGCCCCGCGGGCAGGAGGAGGCCGCGCGATGATCTGGTGGCTCAAAGCCAAGAACGCCCCCGCGGTGGCTGCCGCGACCCTCGCGGTGTACGGCGCGGCCGTCTGGTTGCGGCAGGAGGCCATCCCGGTCCCCGCGCTCGTCGGCGCTTCCGGCCGGCTTCTGATCACGGAAATCCTCGGAGTCGTCCCCGTCGCGCTGCTCGTCCACGGCATCGACCGCGGTGACGCCTTCATCGAGGAGGTCGCCCGGCGCCGTGCCGGGCTCCGCAACGCGGCCCTGTGCCTGGGATTCGCCGCCCTCACCACCGTGCTGGGAGCCACCGCGCACCTCCTCTGGGATCGACCCGAGGCGGTATCGCTGGCTCGCAACTGCCTGGGTTTCCTCGGCTGCGCGCTGATCGTCCGCACACTGCTCGGCCCGGGCATCGCCATGATCTGCGTCGCGGCCCTGCCCCTGGCCTGCGCCGCCGCCGGCCGCCGGCCAGGCGGTTCCGCCGCGCCCTGGGCGTGGCCGGTCCATGACGCCACCTCCCTCCTCGGCATCGCCGAAGCCGCCTGCCTGTTCGCCGCCGGCTGCACGCTCGCCCTGTGCCGCAACCGCCCGCTCCTCAACCCTCTCGCGCAGGGCACGCACGGAATGCGTTGACTCATCGCGGAGCAGGGAATGTTCGCCGAAGAAATGGGGATGCGCCCTGCGGCTGTCCTCGCTAAGGTCGCGGACATGTTCTTCTGCACTGGCCAGGGTTGGTTCATCAAGCCCCGCAGCGCCGCCTAGCGGCGAGCTGCGATCGGCATTCCCACAGCTTCGCCGCACTCCGGTATCCGCCCGTGCGGTGTTTCATGCTGCCCGGCTCCGACGATTGATGACGCACACCTCGGAGCACTTTCATGAACAACCGGAATCACGACCGGAATCACGGTCTGAATCACGATCTGGGTAACGATCGGAATCACGGTCGGAACGACGACAACACCCCTGGTGAGCCGGGCGCGGAGCAGCAGCTGCGCGACCTGCGCGAGCTGCTGCCCCAGGCCGAACCGACGCTGGCGGCCGCCCCCGCCGAACTCACACGATGGGTCACCCGCCACGCCGCCCGGCTGGCCGACCCCCGTACCGGTGCGGACCTGGACGCCCCGCTCACCGATCTGGAGCCGCTGCGGGACCTCGTCGGCGACGCCCGCGTCGTCGCCCTCGGCGAAAACTCCCACCAGATCCGCGAGTTCGGGCTGCTGCGCGATCGCATCCTGCGCTTCCTCGTCCAGGAGCTGGGATTCACCGTCTACGCGATGGAGTTCGGGGCCGCCGAAGGCCGCGCGGTGGATGCCTGGGTCCAGGGCGGCCCCGGCGACATCGACGACCTGCTCGCCCCACGGGACGGCGAGCCCCGGGACGCCGGTGCCACCGGCGCGAACAGCGATACGAGCACAAGGACGAGCGGGTGCGGGAGGAACGGACGCCTGGGCCAGCCCGTTGAGTGCCGGGACACGCTGCGCTGGCTGCGCCGCCGCAATGCCGGTGCGGCGCGGCCGGTGCGGTTCGTGGGCTGCGACATTCCCCTGGCGGGCGGCTCGCTGGCGCCCGTACTGGAACCGGTCGCCGCCTACCTGGCCACCGTGGACCCGGCGGCGCTGCGGTTCGTGGACGCCGCCCGGGAGGTCGCCGAGCCGATCTCCGGCGGCACGGTCATGGTGCCCGCCTACGCCAGGCTCGGCCTGGAACCGGCCGTGCAGGACCGTCTCACCACCGCGCTCGCCCGGCTGCTGGGCCGTGTCACGGACCTGCGCGAGGTCTACACCGAACGCGGTGGGCAGGCGGCGTACGAGACCGCGCTGTCGGACGTCCGCGCGGCCGTCGCCACCGACCATGCCCAGCGTGCGATGGCCGAGGCGCTCGCGGGCGCGCCCGACGGCCTGAATTTCGCCGCCCGGGAACGCTATCTGGCCGACACCTTGCTGGACTGCCTGCGGCGGTCCGAACCAGGCACCCGCATCGTCCTGGTCGGCCACAACGCGCACATCCAGCGCTCGGCCAACCAGGCAGACGGCCCCCTGGCGCTGACGACCATGGGCAACCTGCTCTCCCGTTCCCTGGGCCCGGACTACGTGCCCATCGCTCTCACCGGCAACGGCGGGGAGACGGTGGAGAACGTGCCGGACCCGCACCACCCGCTCGGGATGCGCTGGGGCCGTGCCGCCACCCCGGAAGCCGCGCCGGACAGCGTCGAGGCGCTGTTCGCGGGCGTGCCGGAGGAGCCGGCCCTGGTGGACGCGCGGGCGCTGCGCGCGTACGCGCGCCGGCACGGGTTGCCGGAGCCGGCCCGCACTCGCCTGGACACCGCGTTCATCGAGGTCCCCGCGCTGGAGGCGTTCGACGGAGTGATCTGCGTCCCGGACACCTCCGTCAGCGCCGACCTCGTTCGGTAGCGGATAAGCCCGCTGACCGGGGCGGGTGGGGGAAGGGGTAGGCCCCGGTCTTCGGGGCCTACCCGGCCCGGTTGAGCGCCGCGATCTGTTCCGCGTTCAGGGCGCGGTCGTAGACCTGGACGTTCTTGATACGGCCCGTGAAGTAGTCGACGGGACGGCTGTCGAGCGTGGCGCGGCCGATGAGGAGGGGGCCGGGCGGGGTCGTGGGGCGGGTGTCGGTGGCGGTGGCCTGCTGGGTGCCGTTGACGTAGAGGAGGAGCCGGCCGCTGGCCGCGTCGCAGACACCCACCAGGTGCGTCCAGGTGTTGAGGGCGGGCGGCTGGGTCGCCAGGGCGCGGACGCCCGGCCGGGAGAACGCCCACCGGCGGTCCGCACCCGCGTACTGGAGGTAGAAGGCGCTGCCGCCGGACGTCCCTTGGCTGACGGCGGTGGCGAAGCCGTTGGCGCTGGTGAGGAACACCCAGGCGGAGACCGTGAAGCTGTGTCCCGGGGCGGTGTCCAGCACCGGGTCGCGGGTGCTGATCTGGCTGCTGAGACCGTTGAAGAGGGCGCCGCCGTCGGACCCCGTGCCCCAGCGGATATCGGACGCGGCGCCGTCGTGGCTGCCGGCCGAATCCCGCGCAAGGGTGCCTGAACGTTCGTCAAGTGGCCAGGACGCTACGGGAGTTGGACCCTTGGCCGTGGGCGGCGGTGCCGATCCCTGTGCGGTGTCGTCGGTGAAGGCGAGGGCGACGGGGACGCCCACCGCGACGACGGCCGCCGTCGTGGCGGCGGAGATCAGGAACGTACGGCGGGCGGGGCGGCGCCGGACCACCGGGCCGGTCGGCTGCGGGACCGGCGTCGACATGCCTGGCGCCGGTATGCCCGGCGCCGACATGCCTGGTGCTGGCGTGCCCGGCGCCGGCGTGCCTGGCGTTGACGCGCCCGGTGGGGGAGTGGCGGACGTGTGGGGATGGGCGACGGGTGTCGGGCCCGCACCGGGGCCGGTCGCCGCCGGGATGCGGAGGGCGGCCGGCGCCGGACTGCCGGGTGCGGGTGGCGCGGGCGGCGGCGCGAAGGCGTGGGGCGCCCCCGCGCCGTGAGAGGCGGCCAGGGACGGGGCGTCGGCCATGACTGGTGCATCGGCCGTGGTCCGCACGGCGGTACCGGCGGCCGCGCCGCCGCACCGGGCCAGCAGCTCGCGCGGAGTGGGGCGCCGGGCCGGATCCTTGGCCAGGCAGTCCGCGATCAGCGCGCGCAGTGCCGGGTCGGCGATCGCGTCGAGATCCGGGGAGTCGTGCACGACGCGGTACAGGAGCGACGCCACATGGCCGTTGCCGAACGGGTGGCCGCCGATCGCCGCGTACGCCAGGACCGTCCCCAGGGAGAAGACATCGCTGGCCGGCCCGATCTTCTCACCGTTCACCTGCTCCGGCGACATGAAACCGGGCGATCCGAGCGCGTAGCCGGTCGCGGTGAACGAGGTGCCCTCGGTGAGCCGGGCGATACCGAAATCGATCACCCGCGGGCCGTCCGCGGCGAGCAGCACATTGGACGGTTTGAGGTCGCGGTGGACGAGATGGGCGCCGTGGATCGAGATCAGCGCCTCGGCGAGCCCGGCGGCCAGCGAGAACACCTGCGCCGGGGGCATCGGCCCCCGTTCGGCGACGGCCTTCTCCAGGGACGGGCCGGCGATGTAGCTGGTGACCAGCCAGGGTTCGTCGGCGTCCGGGTCGGCGTCGATCACCGGCGCGGTGAACGCCCCGCTGACCGCGCGGGCGGCCCGCACCTCCCGGCGGAACCGGTCCCGGAAGCCGGGCTGGTCCACCAGCGCGGCGTGCACCACCTTGACCGCGACCTGCCGGCCGCCCGGCGAGCGCCCGAGGAAGACCCGCCCCATCCCGCCGGCGCCCAGCCGCCCCAGCAGCTGGTACGCGCCGATGGAACGCGGGTCGTCCGGATCCAGCGCTGCCACAAACCCCTCCCGCGTCGTCGGCCCGGCCGGTTCCGGCCGGGCGGCCTCCAGCATAGGGGGCGGCCGGCGCGCCGCCGGGGCCGCCCTCGACGACCCACCGCGCGGCTGACGCACCGTCATTTACAAAGCGGTTGATTGCCGACAAGCCCGCAAACCCGAGGCCGGAACGCGCCCGAACGCGCCCGGCTCCCGGGCCCCGAGGTGCCTGTCCTCAGCCAGCCCCGGCTCACCCGATCTGATCAGGCGTCACCGTCAGCCACCGCTTGTCGGCCGTGACCCGCTGCCCCAGTTCCTTCTGGCGCCGGGCGTTGGAACGCTTCATCGCGTCGAGCTCCTTCATGGCGCTGTCCTTGCGGTTCACCCAGACCCGCACGCCGCCGTTGCGCACGTCGGTGGAGTGGAAGAGCATCGGCCCGTCGCTCTTGGGGGTGTCGCCCGCCGCCAGCACGGGCTTGCGCCACTGGTCGATATACGTGCGGATCGCCGCCGGCTTGCCCTCGTACCAGGTCAGCGGCGCCCACAGGGTCGGGGTCAGCTCGCGGTCGGCGAGCTTGGCCGGATCGAAGCGCCCGGCCGCGATCTCCTTGCGGGCGCTGGTGACCTCGCCCGTGCCGCGGTCCTTGAGCAGCATGGCGACGCCGATGACGTTCTCCGGCTTGACGTCGTACCCGTACTTCGGATCGCTGAGCACCATGCGCACCAGGTCCTCGGAGGCCGCGCTCACCACGTACACCTCGATGCCGTGCCGGCGCAGCGCGTGGTACAGCTCCTGCATGCCGCGGTACGGACGCGGTGCCTGGACCTCGGTCCTGGTCAGCTTCCCGTTCTCGTAGGACTCGGCGGGGATCGGCTCGCGGTACGCCATCAGCTCGTCGACATAGCCCTTGAGCTGCTTGAGGGTGAAGCCCGAGAAGATCTGCGCGGCCCAGGGGTAGCAGACCTGGTCGTCCACCTCGCACAGGCGGTTGTAGTAGCTGTACAGGCTCTCCTGGTGGCCGGGGGTGTCCTTGAAGGGGATGACCTTCAGGGACGGGTCCATGGTCCGGCGGGTCAGGACGCCCTTGTTCTCCAGGAAGGGGAGGAGGGCCTCCTCCAAGTCGTTGCGGTACGTGGTGTTGTCGGCGTCGAAGACCGCGTACGCGCCCTTGTGGTCGTGCTCCACGAGGACCTTGCCGAGCTTCGCGGCCACGGGCTCGGGCCAGTGCTTCAGCTCCGCCGCCGCGGCGGCCGCGGCCCGCGGCGGCGGACCGGCGGCCTCGGCCTTGCCGCCGCCCGGCCACAGCACACCGCCCGCCAGGACCGCGGCGGCCAGTGCGCCCGCCGTTCCCCACACCGCCGGCCTGCCTGTTACCCGTACTGCCATGGTGTTCCGTTCCGTGAGAGCCATACGCTGCCCGGTCCGCAGCGGCGCGCCATCGTACGGGGCCCGGCGCGCCGTGCCCATGAGCGATCTCACCGCGGCGGGCGGGTGTGAGGCGGACGATCAGGGGTAGGCCAAGTGGGCCGCGGGGTGCCTGGCCGGCGGTCGGTGGTCCGGCGCGGCACCCGACGGCTCGGCATCTCAGGGCCCTCAACTCAGCCCGGAGCTCGGCACGTTGAGCCACCGGTGCCCGGCCCTCGCCCCACCCCCCAGTCAGCTCCCGCCCCGCGGCATCGCCGCCAACGCGGCCCTGGCGATGTCCCGGGCGTTCGCCTCGCAGGCGGGGTGCTTGGCGGCATCGAGGGAGACATGGACCGCGAGGTTGCCGTCCCGGACGTTGAGCTGGCAGCTCTTCGGGCCGCTCCCCGAGGCAGCGGCCGTCCAGTACGCCTCCTCGCCGAAACCGAGCCCGGTCTCCGCCCGTTCGCCCTTCGCGCCGTCGGCGAACTCCTGCCGCTGGCGCTCCGTGGCGTTCTCCTCGGGCCGTGAGCGGCGCAGTTCCCAGGAAACGCTCGCGTCGGCGGCCCAGTTCCAACCATCCGGCTGGGGCTCGTCCCTGCCGTACCAGAAGCACTGGGTGCGCGCGCTGTCCTGCTCGACGTAGACGTCCTTGTCCTTCCTGCGCTCCCCGAGCAGCGGAAGCCTGCCCACGGCCTCGGCGCACACCGGCATCGTCACATACCTGTCCGGCGGGCCGCCGCCACTGGCCGCCAGCAGGTACGCGCCCACCCCGATCCCCGCCGCGAGCACCCCGCCCGCGGCCACCCAGGCAACGGTACGGCGGCGGCGCGGCGGGGGAGGGGCGTCGTAGGCGGTGAGCACCGCTGTCCGCGGCGCGGCCGGGGGCGCGCCCCGCAGGACCGCCGTGCGCTCCGGGTCCCCGTCGAGCAGCCCCTCGACCCTGGCCCGCTGCGCGTCGACCATCCGCTGCACGGCCGGCGGCCAGGGGCGGTCCGCCGGGGCCACCGGGCCCAGCAGGGCGAGGAGTTCGGCCGGCGCGGGCCGGTCGGCGGGCCGCTTGGCCAGGCACCGGGCGACGATCCCGTACAGCGAACCGGGTACCCCGCTCAGGTCCGGCTCGGTGTGCACGACGTTGTAGAGCGTCTGGAGCGCGGACGGCCCGGCGAACGGACTGCGCCCGGTCGCCGCCAGCACCAGCACCGAACCGAGCGAGAACACATCGCTCGCCCCGGTCAGCTCCCGGCTCTCCGCCTGCTCGGGCGACATGAACGGCGGCGAGCCGACGACCCAGCCCGTGCCGGTGAGTTCGGTGGCGTCCCCGGCCCGCGCCGCCCGCGCGATGCCGAAGTCGATGACCCGCGCGCCGTCCTCCGCCAGCAGGACGTTCTCCGGTTTGAGGTCGCGGTGGACGAGACCGGCCCGGTGGATCTCGGCGAGCGCCGTCGCCAGTCCCACCGCCAGGCGGTGCACGGCGTCCTCCGGCAGCGCACCCGTCCGCTCCACCGCCGCACCCAGCGACGGACCGGCCACGAACACCGAGGCCAGCCAAGGGAGTTCGGCGTCCGCGTCGGCGTCCAGCACGGCCGCGGTGTACGCGCCGGACACTTTCCGGGACGCCGCCACCTCCCGCCGGAAGCGGGACCGGAACCCCTCGTCCGCCGCGTGCCTGGCGTGCACCAGCTTCACCGCCGCCGGCCGGCCGTCCGGTGCGACCCCGAGCAGGACGCGGCCCATCCCGCCCCGGCCCAACTCGGTGAGCAGCCGATACGGCCCGGCCTGCGCCGGCAGCGGCTGCGTACCGCTCCCAGAACCGCTCCCAGTGCTGCTACCAGAACTGCCCCCAGGGCCGTTCCCGGTACCGCTCACAGCGCCTTCACCGCCGCCACACTCTGCCGCGCCAGGTCCTTGGTGACGCCCTCACAGACACCCTTCGGATAGTGGACGCCCTTCAACGCCACGAACAGCGACAGATTGACATCCCGCACATACAGCACACAGCCGCCCTCCGTCGGCTCCGCCAGCCACATGCCCTCTTCCGCGAAACCGAGCCCGGGGTCGCGCGGCGTCCCACTGCCCAAGTACAGCCCCTCGTAATGCCGTTTGGCCTGCTCGGCGCCGGTGGGCCCGCCCGTACGGGAGTGGTAGAGATCCCAGATCACGTCGATCTGGTCGCCGGAGCGGGTGGTCCAGACACAGCTGTTCTGCGGGTGCGTACGGCCCCCGCCGTCCGGAAACTGGTAAATACCCGGAGAGTTGCCCCATGGCTTGTCGAAACCGGCCGGTGCCTTGATACCGCGGCCCGCCTGCGCGCACGTCGGAACGGTCTTGGTGTACCTGTCCGCCACCTTCGCCAGCGGCACCGAACCCGGCGTGGGCACCGGCTCCGGAAAGAACGAGTGGTACACGTCACTGGGCCCGAGCGCCAGGACGGTCACCACCGCGGTCACCAGCGCCACCCCCGCCGTGACCGCGGCCAGCAGGCACCCGGGCCGGCGGCGCAGCACGGACCCCCGCGCCGCCGCCGGGGCCGGCCCGGGCGGCCGATCCGGCCCCATGCCGGCTACGGGCGGCGGCGTTTGGCCCAGGGCTGACACGTGCGGCCGCGTCGGCCCCATGTCTGGCCCGATCGGTACCGGCGATCCGGCGCCATCCGGAACCGCCGGCGCGGACTGGCCAGGCAGGGACGCCGCCCCCGTCGTCGCCGCCAGCCGCGCCGCCCGGGCCCGCCGCTCCGCGATCTGCCCGTACACCGCCTCCGGCCACGGCCGCGCCGCGGGGACCAGCGGGCCGATCAGTTCGAGCAACCGGGCCGGCGTGGGCCGCGCCGCCGGATCCTTGGCCAGGCACGGCTCGACGATCGGCCGCAACGGCGCCGGTACGGCGTCCAGGTCGGGCGCCTCGTGGGCGACGGCGTGCATCACCCCGAGCGGTGAGTCCCCGGCGAACGGCGACCGGCCCGTGCCGGCCGTGACGAGCGTGACCCCGAGCGAGAACACATCGCTCGCCGGCCCCGGCTCCTCGCCCCGCACCTGCTCGGGCGACATGAACGCGGGCGAGCCGATCAGCGCGCCGGTGCGGGTCAGCTTCGTCTCGTGGTCGGCGGCGCGGGCGATCCCGAAGTCGACGACCCGCACGCCGTCCTCCATCAGCAGCACGTTGGACGGCTTGAGGTCCCGGTGCACCAGCCCCGCCCGGTGGATGTCCTCCAGTGCCTGGGCGAGCCCGGCCGCGAGCAGCCGCACGGCCGCCTCCGGCAGCGCCCCGCCCGCCTCCAGCGCCTCGCTCAGCGAAGGACCGGCCAGGAACAGCGTGGCCAGCCACGGCGTCGGCGCGTCCGGAGCGGCGTCGATGACCGGCGCCGTATACGCCCCGGACACCCGCCGCGACGCGTCCACCTCCCGCCGGAACCGCGTACGGAACCCGGGGTCCTCCGCCAGATCCGCGTGCACCCGCTTCACGGCCACCAGCCGCCCGTCCGGCGCGACCCCGAGCAGCACCTGCCCCATGCCGCCCTGCCCGAGCACGCCAACGGTCCGATACGGCCCCACGTACCCCGGACCGTCGCCTCCCGACAACCCCGGCATCCCAGTCATCCCCGGCATCCCCATGCGGAATACGCCCTCCCCCCTGGACTTGTGAGGATCTTAGCCGGGGGTACGGATCGGGCGAGGGCCGCATGGATGGAACGAGAACGGTGCCTGGCAGGCAGGCGCCGGGGGGCGGCAGAGCACGGGGCCGGGAGACCGTGGGCCCGGGAGCCCGGCCCCCGCCCAACCCCCACCCCACCCAAACAATTGACTTGCCGCCCGAACCCAACCCGCCCTGGCCTGACGTCACTTCAACGAGACGTTCCCCCGAAGTACGCCGCAGAACGGGAGCGTCCCACCTCACCGAGGTGCCGAAGGGGCGGCAGCAGACATCACCACCCCGCCCCCTTCTGAGGTCTTCATCATGGACATCGGTATCGGTCTGCCCATCGGCGACCCCACCACCCTGCTCACCTGGGCCCAGCGCGCCGAAGCCGGCCCCTTCAGCACCCTCGGCCTGCTCGACCGCCTCGTCCACGACAACCCGGAACCCTTGGTCGCCCTCGCCGTCCTCGCGGGCGCGACCTCCCGTATCCGCCTCCAGACCGAGGTACTGCTCGCCCCGCTGCGCGACACCGCCCTCCTGGCCAAGCAGGCCGCCACGTTGGACCGCATGACCGGCGGCCGCCTGGTCCTCGGCCTCGGCATCGGAGGCCGCGACGACGACCACCACGTCACCGGATTCGACATCCGCACCCGTGGCCGGCGCCTGGACGAACAAATGGCGGTCATGCGCCGCCTCTGGGCCGGCGAACCGTACGGCGGCGGTATCGGCCCGATCGGCCCCGCACCCGCCCGGCCCGGCGGCCCCCAGGTCCTGTTCGGCGGCTTCCGGCCCGCCGCACTCCGACGCGTCGCACGCTGGGGTGATGGCTTCCTCGCCGCCGCCGCGCCCTCCTGGGCAGGCAGCCTGTTCGAAACGGTCCGCACCTTCTGGCACGAGTACGGCCGCGACGGCGAACCCCGCATGGTCGCCCAGATCAACGTCGCACTCGGCCCGCAGAACGTGATCGACGACGCCCGGGCCACCATGCACGCCTACTACACCTTCACCGGCACGCCGGACCGGATGGTCGCCGGCCTGCTCACCACCCCCGCCGAGATCCGCGCCGCGATCGCCGCGTTCACCGACCTCGGTGCCCACGAGGTCATGCTCTACTGCTACGGCCTCGACCCGAACCAAGCAGACCGCCTCGCCGACATCCTCTGACGCTCAAATCGGCGCACGCCGTACTCGCCGGACTCGGCACATCGAGCTCAGTGACCGCCGCGGGGCGGCTCGCATCCGGTGCCGTCCGGGTAGCCCCCGAAGGCATCCGCCTCGACGAAGTGGGGATTGACCTTGCCTTCGATGCACAGGGGGGAGGCGTTGATCAGGAAGGAAACGCCGGGTTCCACCTTGGTGACCTCCACCCCAGTGGCGGGGTACCCGAGCGAGGCCAAGGCGCGGCGGGCGCTCTCCAAGTCGATGCTCTTCCGTACGCGGAGAGGTTCGAGCGCGTTCTTGACGCGCTTGACGGCGGCGATCCCCTCACAGCGGCGCTGGCCATGGAGCTGGATGGGATCCTTGAAGCCGTGATTCTCGGCGTAGTGGTCGGCCGGAGGCCCGGCCGGTCCCGTGGGCCCCGCGGACGCTGAGGGAGTCGGCCCAGACGTCTCTCCAGGACAAGGGAAGTCCACCTGCCTCTTCGGCGCCCCCGGCCTGCTCGGCTCCACCGCCGCCGCCCGAGACGGACTGCCGGCCGGCGTCTCGGTGCCTGGCCGCTCACTACCGCACCCCGCGGCGAAAAAAGCCAACACCGCGATCGGCACCACCCCGACACGGACTCCCGTACTCTTCGTCATCGACATCCCCCCATGATTCCCGCATCGCGGACACCAAACATGAGTACTCCTACTCATGACGCACGACTCAGGGCTCACGGGTCATGACTCTGATGGGTACGGGCGACGCCTTCGGAACGCCCAGGCAGCCAGGCCGCCGACAACAACCGCGTCATCCGCGCTCACGCCAGGATGCGGCCGGTGTGCGAGAGCCGGCGAGCCTTGGCCAAGAGAGCGTGGATCTGCGGGCCGGCCTGCTCGACTCGGGTAACGGGCGTGCTGAACGGCAGCCGGACGTCCCGATGGGCGCGGACGTACTCAAGGCGCAGGGTGATGCCGTAACGGTCCATGGCCACCGGAATCGCGCGCAACACCCCACTGTTGGGAATGGGCCGGACGAGGCGGAGGAGGAGCGGGACGACTTCGCCGTGCGCGGCGACGAGGTGGGCCAACATGTCCGCCTCGTGCTTCGCCAGCGGATCGAGTTCGGCTGCTTCCAGGTCCGGGAGCGTGACGTAGGTCCGTCCCACCGCGTCCTCCAGCACGGCCTGCCCGAACTCCAGGCACGCGCTCTTCTCGGAACGAGGGTTGTACGGGGCGGCCAGGAGCCCGGCCACGGTGACCCGCGCGCGCAGCCGGTCGCGTACGGGGGTGGGTGCGATGTCCGTGAGTTCCAGGCGGACCGGTACGCGGCCCACCGAGTCCTCGCCGGCCGCAGGAGCGCCGAAGCCATCACCGGGAGCATGCAGATGGAACAGGCCCGCCGCTCCCGAACCATCGAGACGGCGGACTTCGCTGCGCACCCCATCGCTCACCACCGTCATGGAGTGGGCAACAGCCAGGATCGAGCGAACGCGCTCCGCAGCGGTGGGTGTGATGGCACGGGCACGAGCTGGACGCATCCGAACTCCTCCTAGAGCGAGGGAAGCAACTTAGGTATGCCTAACCTAACTCACTTCTCTTCGGCTCACGACTGGCCATCCCGCCTCCTGTGCCTTGGCACCCGAACCGGCCACCCGTGCGGCCCATTCCCCGCCTCCGCCCGAACTGCCGTCCTGTCCCCTCCGCTACGAGCAGCCGTTCGGCTTTGGTGTGCACGCCGCCGGGAGGAGGCGGCGTTCGTCGCCAGTCCATTCGCCGGCTCGGCCGCGGGCGCCCGTGCCCCTTCTTGTCGCCGCCGACCCCCTTGCCCGTATGACACCCGGGCAAGGGGGTACCCGGGCATCAAGCACGCTTTGCTGTCAAGGGAAAGGGAGGCTGACACCATGGGTGTCGGTGGGTGCATAGTCTTGCTGGCGGTGGGTGCGGTTCTCACCTTCGCCGTGGACTGGCACATGTCCGGAATCAATCTCCACCTGGTGGGTGTCATCCTGATGATCGTCGGCTTCATCGGCATCGCCACCTACGTGAGCATCCTGAAGCGCCGTCGCACCCAGCCGCCCCCGCCGGCCGCCCCGGTCGTCGACGTGGAGGAAACCCGGCGCTATCAGTAACAGCCCCACCTGAAACGAACCAATGCCCCTCCGGGGGCAGGGGGGGCGACGCGCGGTCGTACTTGAGGAAGCGGCGAGTTTCCCCTTCCGCTCCCTGCGTCCGAGGAACGTCTCCTGCGGAGGGATGTGCTCGACGTCCCACCTTCTGGCGGCCCCAACGGCAGCCACCGGGACGGGACTTGCGGGTGCTGCCGCTGAGGTCCCGCCCTGCACATCGTCGTCAGTGTCATGCGACCCGGACGGTGAACTCCGCCAAGCATCTCCTTGCCCATCAGGAAAGAAGGCTGTATTTTCCTCATAGGAAAGTACACGGAGAAGCGAAACCACAGGGACGCTCATGACCTCCTACAACGCTCAGACCGCGCTCGAAGTCATCCACCACCGCCAGCAACAGACGCGTGACGAGTACGCGCGTCAGGTTTCATCCGGCACGTCCGGGGCCATCGCGGCTCTCGCCGTGTTCGCCGCGGGAGCGTCCGTCGATCTCCCGAGCCCGTGGAGCCTCGTCGCCAAGTTGGTGGCCGGTTGCCTGATCGTGGGCGCGTTGGCCTTGCACTACCGCAATGCCCGCGTGCGCAGAAAGACTTCCTTCACCGAGACGCTGTTCACCCTGTTGCTGGCGGCAGGCGTGATGGCCATCTTCATCGTGGCCACGATCTCCGCGCACCTGATCCATCTGCCGATTCCATCCGTGCCCGCCGCGGCCATCGCCGCCCTGGCGACGGTAGCGGCCACCTACGCAACCCGCCCCATCATCAAGCGGATCACCAACAGGGACGACCAGGGCTGAGGAGGCCGGACCTCGGCGAACTTTCTCAGCTCAGGCTCAACCCCAAGGCCATTCCCGTCTTTTGTCGGGCTGTTGGGGCCGGCTGGCCGACCGGAGCTGGGGATCGCGCGAGGGCCGCCGACGGCCTTGCGGCATACCGCCGGCACCAGCGTCCGGGCCCCTTCTGCACGACCTCGCCGTTGCCACGGGCCTTCTCGATCACTGGCGCGAGTTCCTCGTCCCGCTTCCACAAGGCACTTGGGACGCACCGGGACGCATTGCGGACCCTGGACAGCGGCAGTCACGCCGTGCCGGCGGTGGGGGACCGGGGCCGCCTCGGGAGAGCTGGGAGGTCATCGGCCCGGGGCGGGCCCGCTGCTGGCCTGCCGCCGGTCGACGCCGACCGGTCCGGTTCTGCGGGACGTGGAGGGGCGACGGCTCTGACAGCTTGCAAGGCTCGCCCAGTCTGCCAGCACGGCGAAGTCGTCTTCTGTCAACCCGGTCTTCGGGTCGAAGTGATGGAGGAGCGCTGGAGCGTGGTGGTGGGCTTGGACCCAGGCGCGGTCGGTATCGGTGATCTGGTCGTCGATCCAGGCGAACGGGCGGTTACGTGCCCAGGAGACGATCCGCGGGGTCTTCCGGAACAAGCCGTCGTCGGTTGGGGGCGGGGGATCGGACCAGGCAACGAACGGCAGCGCAGGCAGCCCCAGGAGAGGCGCTAGGTAGATGTTGGCTTCTTCTTCCCACATCGTGGCCCACACCAGGTCAAAGCGCAGTGCTGCGAGAGCCGGCCCATGAGCTGGATTGAGCCAGACCCGCAGTGGTTTGACGGCCTTGTGGGGCAGGCCCCGTTCGTCGAGCCGGCGGCGTTGGGCCGCCTGCCACCGCGGTGTCATCAGCCGGTGGGTCCCGTAGCCCTCGGGGCGCCTGTGTGGCTTGGCTGCATAGGGATTCAGTGGCCCGTCCACGTCCATCAGCAGAGCCGGTCGCATTTGCCCACCCCCCAGTTCGTCCCCACACGCTACGGGTTGTCCCGTGGAAGACGCTCTCGCAGGTAGGCGCGGATCTTGGTGGATGAGTAGCCCTTGTCCGCGGTGACGAGGTCGTGGCGGCTTCGGGGCCGTCCGGGCACGAGACCAGTGGCCGCCTCTCTGGTCTGGCGTCGCCGTGTGGCTGTTCTCCGGGTGGTGGGTGGTGTGCGGTCGGGTTCGTCGTGCGTTTTTCTGTTTTGCTGCGGTGTTGGCCGTTGCGCCATCCCGAACCGTCGTCGTCGGCCGATGGGCGGGCCAGGGCTGTCATGCGGCTGGGGCCTGCTGTGGGTCGCTGTCGGTGTGTCGGGCCGTGGGCCTGTTGGCCGTCGCCCGGCCGGCGGCATTCGCAGCACGCGGTCAGTGACATGTCCGCCGGCAACTGCCTGCGCCGACGGTTACGTTGCGCTCGCGTTGCCTTTCGGTCATGGCGATGTGCGAGGCTTACCGCTGCTGCAGGCCGCGGGGCCGGCTGGCTTGCATGTCCCGCCCCGTGGCGTTCCATCTCCTCGCAGTGTTCGCTGCCATGCCCGTGCCGACCGGGTGCTCTCGGCCGCATGCCGCCTGGCCGCCTCTCCGGCCGCGTCCCTGTGCCGGGCTGGGTTGGGTTGTGGTGTGTGGGGTGTTGGTGGGGTTAGCGGTGTTGGTAGGTGGTCATGGCGTGGTGCACTTGTGGGGAGAAGAATAGGGGGCCGATGGCGTCGGCCCAGGCCATGCCTTCGCGGGTGAGCCGTAGGGCGGTCTGGTCGTGTTGCACCCAGCCGCGTTCGGTGATCAGGGCGAATTCGGTGGGGAAGTCTTCCTGCGGCAGGCTGCCGAATTGTTGGCGGTAGCGTTCGATGGGCAGGCCGCTGGTTTCCAAGAGTGTGCCCAGTACGAACATGCGGCGTCGTTCGTCTTCGTTCATGGGGTAGGACCATTGGGCGTGTTGGAATTCTTCGGTGGGTGTGGCGATGTAGTGGTCGATGATGCGTCTGACTTCGGGTATGGCGACGGCGTAGTCGGTGGTGTAGTGCAGGTTGGTGGTGAAGGAGCGGGCGCCGGCTCCCAGGCCGACCATGCCGGCTTGCTGGTTGTATTCGCTGATGTTGTGGTCGTTGGCGTGGTCGGCTGCGGGGGAGCCGATGCGGCTGAAGACGCGCATGGAGGTCTGGCGGCATCCGGCGGCGAGGAGGTGTTGGCGTCCGAAGTGGTAGAGCTGTAGCCGCTGCTGGTCCCATTGGGTGTTGTTGGTGTTGTGGCGGGCCATGAGTCCGGTCAGGGGCCGGACGTAGAGGGGGTAGAGGTAGATTTCCTCGGGTTCCCAGGCCAGTGCCGCGTCCAGTGACATCTGGAAGGTGCGCTCGTTCTGGCCGGTGATGCCGTAGATCAGGTCGATGTTGAGGATGGGGAAGGCGGCGTCCTTCAGTCTGCCGAGGGCGGCTTCGACTTCCGCGCGCTTTTGCGGGCGGGCGGCGGCGCGTGCTTCCTCGTCGAGGAAGCTCTGCACGCCGATGCTCAGCCGGGTGGCGCCCCGTTCGGCCAGGACCGCGATGCGGTCGGCGGTGGCGGTGGCCGGTGAGGTCTCCACCGACCAGGGGACCGCCTTGAGGTCGGCGCCCATGGTGTGTTCGCAGATGTCGCACAGGCGGGTGAGTTCATCTGCGGTGAGGTAGGTGGGGGTGCCGCCGCCGAACGCGGCGAGGGTGAAGTGGGGGTTGCCGTTGGCTTCCAGGGCTTCGCGGGTGGCGCGGGCCTGTCGGGCCAGGGTGTCCAGGTAGGCGCTGGTGATCTCGTGCGGGGCTCCGGTGCGGGTGAAGAGGTTGCAGAATCCGCAGCGCATCTCGCAGAACGGGATGTGGAGGTACAGGGAGAGGGCGTCGAGCCGTTCGCCGGCCCAGACCTCGGACAGCAGTGGCCGGTCGGTGCCGAGCCGGTAGGCCTTTTGGTGGGGGTAGGCGTATGCGTACTGCTTGTAGGGGGTGGTCGGTTCCTCGGGGGTGGGCAAGGAGGTTGTCGGGAGGGGTAAGGAGGTTGCCACGTGCGGTTCCTTCCGGTCGGCCACAGTGCCAGAGGATCACGTCGCGCCGGGAACAGCCTGGTCGACAACGGGGCAACGGCGACATGAGGCGAACCCATGAAGTAACTCGCCCGAACCCGGCCCGTGTTGGATGATTCGTCCTCTTGCTCAAAGCTCCCATGCCTGGCATAGGAAACTCCCCGGGCGGTCGGGGTGAAACCGCAACACCCTGGAATCGGCGCGCCGCTTTGGGATATCCCTGTCGTCATGAAGCGACTTCTCCTGGCGGCTGGCGGTGGCGGGGACGCCATCACGGCGGCGATGGTGCACGCCGCCCTCCACGGGGCCGGCGAACCGGCCCTGGTCCTGACTTATGCCTGGGAACGGTTGGTGGTCGACCCGGTGCCCGGGCCGCGCCGGCCGTCCGACTTCACCGGTACCGTGCCGGCCGGCCCGACGCTGCGCCTGGTCACCCCGGCGACCGCGCCGCGCCCGCCGGCCGGGTCGCTGCTGCCGGGGTTGGCCGCTGCGCTGAGGCCGGAACTCGGTCTGCTCGACCCCTACGGCGGCGCCAGGGGGCTGGCCCGGCAGATCGAGGAGGCGGCCGCGTACTGCCGGGCGGACCGGGTCGATATCGTCGATGTCGGCGGCGACGTCGTGGCCGACGGCACCGAACCCACCTTGCGCAGCCCCTTGGGGGACGCCTTGGCCCTGGCCGCCGCCGCCCATACCGCGCTGCCTGCCTTCGTGTACGTGGCGGGGCCGGGCCTGGACTGCGAGGTCCCCGCATCGGTCCTGCTGCCCAGGCTGGGTACGCCCTTGCGCACCTTGACCGCCGCCGACACGCTGCCTGTCGCGCGGGTCTTCGACTGGCATCCTTCGGAGGCGAGTGCCCTGCTGGTCGCGGCGGCCCGCGGGATCCGCGGAGTCTGCGGCATCCGGGACGCCCCGCACCCTGTCACCCTCACCGCCACCAGCCCCGCCGTCTACCGCCTCACCCTGGCCCACGCTCTCGAACTGAACCCGTTGGCAAGGGAGTTGGCCGGAACGAGGGACCTTGCCGAAGCGGAACGTGCAAGTCAACGGGTGTGCGGTTTCTCCGAGATCGCCCGCGAACGTGAACGCGCCCGCGTGGTCGGCAGCCCCTCATCCCTCAGCCCGCCGACCGCACCGGGCGCCATCGCTGACCCCACCGCCCCGCCGGCCGCTCCCGGCATCGTCAGTCACCGCGGCGCCCCGTCGGCCGCTCCCGGTCCCGTCACTGGTCCCGCCGCTCCGCCGGCCACGTCTGCCCCCGCCGGCCATCCCGCCACCGCAAGCCATGCCGCCCCGCTGCCGCCCGTGAGCGTCCGTTTCGCCTCGTGGGAACGCCGGACCGCCCGTGCAGGAATCTCCTACGTCACCTCTCGCCGCATCGTCGAGGAGCTGGGCCTGGACCACGCTGCTTGGGCCGAACTCCGCAGTCACCTGCGCGCGGCTTCCCCTTCACGGGAGGCCGCGCCGCTGTGGCGACTGGCGGGGTGACGGCACTCCGCGGTCTGCGGGACCGCTGTCGGCGCCCTTGGGGTTGTGGCGGTGTTGTTCCGGTCTCGGGGCTTGGCTGCGGGTTCGACGCGAGGGGGGCGTGCGTCCTCGGTTGACCAGCCGCGATAATCGTCGTCATGACGATAATGGTTGGGGATGTACAAGCCGCCGTGTACGAGATGTCCGCCAAGCTTTACGGCGGGCGTAGGTATGACCTGGTTGCGTTCGGCCGCCGGGACGCCGCTGTTCCCTACATCGAGGTCCGTGACGGGATCATCCATTGGATCGTGCGGGAGCGCGGTCAGGAACTGCAGCACCGCACCACCGCGGACCTGACCGAGGCCCTGTATTGGATCGCCCTTGATGCCACCTGTTCTTTGTCCATGCGTTGGGAGTTGGAGCAGCGGCACCGCTTTCCCGAAGGTCGGGACACGCGGATCGGCTGGCTTGCCAAGCAGGTCGAGCTCCTCCGTCGCCTCGACTCCCAGTGGGCGGAGCAGTTCCGGGCAGGCATCCCCACGAAATGCCCGGGGGTTCGGTTGGAGGACGTAGATGCGCATCCGCTGTCGTGGTGATGCATCAGCTGCTCCGGTGGTATGCGGAGTGTGCAGCCTTGCGGCGGCTTGCGGCCGCCGACCGCCCTCGCGGCCGCCGACCGCCTTGGCGGCCTGCCCGGGCCGCTGTGTGAGGGCCCGGGATAGCGTGGAGGGGTGAACGGATCGAATGCACGGGCCGAGTCCGCTGGACCCGCCCGCCGCCCCAACGTGCCGGGGGCGTTGCTGCCTCTCCTGGGAACCAACGAGGCGGCTGTCGCGTTCTTTGCCGGCGTGGCGGATCTCGATGCGACCGACCCGGCCTCTCACCAGCTGGAGGAAGGCATCCAACTCGCCTCCGGTGCCAGGCTGGAGCAGTTCGCGCGGGCCGGCTCGGGGGATGCGTTCTGCTTCGTCGGCGAGGGCGGTGAGGAACGCCCGGTGGTCTATGTGAGCCTGGACGGCGAGGCCGGCTTGCTCGCGGTTGGGCTGCCGGAGTTGGTGCGGTTGTGTCTGGTGGCACCGTGGTGGCAGGACGCTCCCGGTCGGACGGCCGGAGAACTCCAGGCGGTCGTCGACGCGTTCCGGGATGACGTGCCGGACCTTGACCGGCGACGCGATCTTGCGGCTCGGGCGCTCGGTATCGACCCCGCCGAGCTGCCATCCCAGACGGCGGCCCTTGCCCGGCTCGTGGAGCTCTCCCGGGGGCCGCTGGCCGAGGCTTGTCGTGTCGTTGGGTACGAGGGCGATCCACTCGATCCCCTCTTCGATACCGCCGACCTCTGATCGACCGGCTATCGGGCCGGACCGGGGCGGGCCGCCGGTCTTGCTTTCGATGACGCGTCCATCGCGGCTGCTGTTCGGCTGCTGGCCTGGGCCGCCCCGGCTGGCGTGACCACGCGGCTGGGGCGGGGCCCTTGCGTGCGGCGGCTACGTCCTGCGCCCCGGGGGTGGTTGGGGCGCTGCGGCCGCGCGCGTTGTCGGCCTGAGCGGGGCCTGCGGTGGCTGCTTGCCGTGGGCTGTGATCGCGCTAACCACCCGGGGTGGGGTCGGGGCGTGGCCAGGGGCTAGCCGGCAGCGGGCAGCGTCAGCCGATGGGCAGGGCAACGGCTGCTGTTGTTGTCGGGTCCGCGGCTCTGCGTGGCCTGGCGGCGGGCCGGGGCCGGGTCGCCTGCTGTGGGCGCCGCCTGCAGCTGGGCTCAGGACCGGCTGTCACCGACATCAGCTGTCCGATCGCTGACCGCTGACCGCTGACCGTTGTCCGGCCGCGGCTCGGTCGCTGCCCTGCGGGCTTGCTCGTTGCCGGCGCGCAGCGCCGCCCGGAGGGCCGCGGCAGTCGGCCGCTCTGGTGCAGCCCTCCGGGCGCCGCCGCGGGCCCGGCGGTGGGTTCGGGCTTGTCGGCTCTTGCACCGTCGTGGTCCGGCCGTCTGCCGGTGGTGGCTGGACGGCTCCGGCTGCCTCGTGGGCCCGCGTGCCCGGCGTCGTGCGGATGGCCGTTCGCCGTCGGTGCGTTGTGGGTTGCCCCGCGAGCCGCCGGTTTGTCGGCGGCCCGGCCGGGGTCCGTCGATCCGGCCGCCGTTCGGCGGTCTGGCCGCGGTTCGGCGGCCCGCATGTCGTCGTGGCGCGGCACAGCCCTCACGGCTGGCTCCGCGGTGGTGCCGCGTGCTGCCACCGGATTTTGGGGGTTGTCGGCCGGCGCCCGGAACCGCCGCCGTCGTTGTCGGCCTGCCGGCGCCACCAGCGTTCCGCACCTTGCCCGTTGTCCGGATCAGCGCGGAGTGGGCCGACCGGGATGGGCCACCGCCCCTGCTCGCTCGCGCGGTTGTGTCATGCAAGGGCGTGGGAAGGTTCTTCGTGTGCCGGTGCCCCGCGGGCGGGGATCCGCCGCTGCCTGGTGTCTCGTCGGCGCCGCGGGACGGCAGCGCCGCGGAAGGTCGGAGCCGCTGAGTGCCGTCGGGCCGCTGCGGCTGGGCCGAGTGGATGCCGCTGGTGCGCTACGCAACGTCATGCGGTGGCAGGCGCAGCCATTCGTGCTCCAGGATGCTGTGCTGCGGTGGCAGGCCAGCCGTTCGTGCTCCGGGAGGCCGGCCGTAGGCGATGGCCGGGTTGTCCGGTTGCCGGGCCGGGCGTGGGCCTCACGGGCGGGGCGTGCTCGCCGGGGAGGACGCCAGACGCTGAGAGAGAAACCTGGCCTGTGAACCGTGGCACACTTCCGTTCGATTGTTCATTGCAGTGCAAGGTGCCGTGTGCTCGGGGGGCGAATGAGGCGGTTGGGGTTCCTGGCGGCTGTTTTTGCGGTGGGGGTGGTGGCGGTGGCGGGGTGCTCGGCAGCGGACACGCGAACCGCTGTACCCGCCAAGTCGTCGTCGCCGTCCGGCACGGCGTCATCGTCATCGTCTCCGCGTCCTGACAAGACGCGGGCCGAGGTGACCGCTGAGATGCGCGCCGCCAGCGAAGGGCTTGGCGTCTACACGGATTTGAACCCCAAGCTGATGACCGGGATCTGCATGGTATCGGCGAGGCGTCTGTCCGATCGGGTCACCACCATGCAGGACGCTCATCTGGTCGCGCGGCGACTGCAGCAACGGGGTTGGAAGCTGGGACTCGTCGGACCGTACACGATTGTCCTGACGTCAGGTGATTGGCATGCGACTCTCGCCGTATCGGATATTCCCGACCAGTACTGGGTACCGGAACTCGCCCCCTACAGGGGAGTTTTCGTCGCGGTAGCGACCGGGAAGTGCGGGCGTCGGTGACCGCCGCCCAGGGGGGAGACCAGGCAACGGACCGGACCCGGTGAAGCCTTCCCTCCCAGGACTCGCATGACGCGGTGCCTGCCTGGCGCGGCTCGTCTGGCGTGCCGTGCGCCGCGCAGCGCACTGAGGGCGGCGCGGCTTCCGCCGGCGTCCCGCGACGGGGTCGGTAGCGGGGGTGGGGCGGGGATGCGGGCCTGGCCGCTGCCGGCCGTCGTCCGGCCGTCACCGGCCGCGGCGTGACCACGCCGGGGCGGACCCGGAACCCGCTGCCGCTTGGGACCGAGATCGGTCCCCGGCCTCGGCGCCCGGTCGCTTTCCCGGCGCCGGCCGGCACCTCGCACACGCCCTGCTGAGCAGCTCGGTGGCCCGGCCGTCGACTGAAGGGAGGGGGCCGCCGGCTCCGGCGGCGCGGCCGTGGTCTCCCGGCTCGTGGCCGCGCTCGCCGCTCATGCCCCGCATCGTCCGGCGCTCGCTCGGGCGATGCCCCTGTTGGAGGCAGCCGCCCGCCGGGTCCTACCGTGGCCGACCGCCCGGCGCGTCGCCGCGGGCGGTACCGGGCCGGGTCGGGCTGGGGCTGGGGTCCACTCGACGGGCCGGGCTGGGGAGCACTCGCCGCCGCCCAGCTGGCCGCCTGCCGGCCCGTCCGCGGATCCCTACGGGCCGGCAGGCGCCTACTGCCGAAAGGGGTGCCTGGCTTACTCCAGCCAGGTATCGATGACCCTGTCGCCGAGGTTGCACCACGCGGTGCTCTTCTCGGGCGCCCACACCCAGGGACCGTAGTGCACGTAGCGGTAGTCCCCGAGGGTCTGGCACCTGATCACCTGCCGGTACCGCCCCGAGTCGCACCAGCCGCTGTTGCCGTAGTGGCCCGCGCTGCCGCGCTCCGGCTGGCCCCAACACGCCTGCGCCGCGGAAGTGCCGGACGCAGGAACAGCGGTCACCGGCGGCCCGCTGTCCGCTACCGCGCTCGGCGTGAAGGCCATCGTTCCCCCCAAGGCCAGTGCCAGGGAGGCCACTGTCCCTGCTATACGACCCTTTTTCATATAAATCCCCCAGTCAATGACGAGACGGTATCTGTCCCCGCGAACGTTATGCCTAGCTGCTCTCACGGCCTAGACGTCTTTTCGCCAGGAAACCGATACGGGTGTCGAATTCGGGCATTGACGCCGATGCTCTGCACCACGCTGGCTCGTCACCAGGGTGAAGGACCGCCCCAACCTCCGGCCCGCCCACGGCGGAACACGGCGTCGAGTCGCAGTACCACCGGCTGGAGGAGGACCCGCGGACGTATGGAGCACCCTTGCAACGGCAACGGCAACGGCAACGGCAACGGCAACGGCAACGGCAACGGCAACGGCAACGGCAACGGCAACGGCAACGGCAGGGATGTCTGGGGCCGTCGGTTGACGCCCTCCTGCTCGGGCGGCGAGCGGGCGGCCGCCGGTCCCGTGCTGCGCCTCCGGCCTGCCGCCCGGGTGGGCGAGGGCCGGGCCTACCGGGACGCCGGCCGCTCGGCTCCGGCGGTCCGCCGCCCGGCCGGGACCGCTCCGCCCGACGCCGGGCGACCACCTCACAAGAGGGTCTCGCGCTTGTCGGCATTCGCGCCGCCGTCCCCGCCACCTGCCGGCGGTTGGCGAACGGCCCTCGGCCCAGCTTGCGCGGCCCGTACGGCGCCGCGCTGTGCAGAGCAGGCGCCTGTCTGCGGTCAGGCCATCGCCGGTCCGTTGGGCCGTTGTCGGCCGGGCCGCCGCGATCAGCCCGGCGCCGACGGCCGGCCAGGGGCCTGTGAGACCGGATGGCCGGGCAGCCGGGCTGCGCACTTACGTAGGGGCGCCTGCTCAGGCGCGCCCGCTCCGGTGCCGGCCGCGCCCGGTGGTCGCCGCCGGCTGTGGCGCGGCAGGCGGCCTCCTCAACTACGTCCACCGCATCCCGATCGCGGACAACTGCTCCACCCGCTCCGGGACAGCGTCACGGCCCTGCTCCGCTGGTCCCGAACCACACCACGACCCGGAGCTCCCGCTCCTCCTGACCTCGCCGACGACGAACCGTCCGACGCGCTTCCTCGGCACCCGCAGGGGCCCCTCGCCCTCGAAGAACTGCCGGCCGCAGCATCGTTCATCGCTCACTTATCGGCCTGCATACGGCGCGGGGGCGGCTTCTCCTCCTCGGCCGCGGCCTCAATCGGCGAGGACCTGCTCGCACATCCACTGCTGCACGATCGTCAGGCTCGCCCCAGCTCAGCCCAGCCGGACCGACCACACCCACCGTCCAAGGTCCTCGCCCTGATGCCCGACGTCACCGGGCTCGGTCGGCAGCGCCGCCGGCCTCCAGGCGGAGCCGGAGGAGGTGGAAGGCCCGCTGCCACTCCACCGGCCAAGCCCGGCACCACGACGGGGCGAACTCCTCGCAGCCGCTCACGCCGCTCCCGCGACAGCGCCCCGGGCAAGCCGCCGCCTTGCGGCGAACTCACCCCGAAGTCCGACCGGGCCACCGAAACAGCGCGCGGCCGCGAAGACAGCCTTGCATGAGCACGCTTTCGCCCTGGTCGACACCGTCATCGCCTTCCACCACGCCGGGGCGGCCGACCACAGCGACCGGCAGGTGGAAGTCGCCCACCCCTCCCCAGCCCGCCCCGCCCCACCCCGGCCGACTCCCTGGCGCCTGCCCAACGGCGTCCTGCTCCCGCCTGACGGCTCCCACACATTCGTGGAGATCAACCGCCCGATGTCTACGCCCGCCAGCTCGCCAATCCGGAACGCTACGACACCTACTACTGCAGCGCCCCGGCGTCGCGCGCGCGGCAATACCGCCCACGCCCCGCGCCCCACTGGCAGGAGACTCATACACCGGGCCGTCGCTGGAGCGGCCCTTCCCGCCGCTCCTGTTCCTCTTCGCCCCCGCTCACGCCGCGCGGCACCGGCAACGAGGCCAGACCGCCTTCCCCGACCGTGCCCGGCCCAAGGGGTGGATCACGGTAGCGACCACGTCCGTGCCCCTGCTGACCGAACACGGGCCCGAGCAGCCGGTGTAGCGGGTTGTCGGCCCCGGCAAGGACCGCCGGCCTCTGGCCTCGCCACCCCAGCCGCGGTGAACGCGGCGGCAGACCGGGCAGGCCGGGCAGGCCGGGAGGGTCGGCAGGCCGGGCGGGTCGGCCGCGGCTGCTGGGCAAGCCCACCACGAGCCTGGTCTAGCCGCCCCCGAACGGCGGCTTGCCCACCCCGGCCGGACCGCGCTGAGGTGGTGCCCACCCCGCCGGACGCCCCGGGCGGCCCGTCGCGGAGGAGGAACCGGTGAAGCGCTTCAAGGCGGGACAGACGGTCGTACGGCGCGACGTACACCGTACGGGCCGCGTGTGGAGCGAGCACGCGCTGCGCGTCGTCGCCGACACGAACAAGGCTCTGGTGGCCGCCTGCTCGCCGGGAGCCGAGACCCGCTGGCCCACCCTCTACGCCAAGGCCCGCGCCGAGGGCGACCGGTCGGTGCGCACGGAGGCGTTCGATGCGATGGCGACCGGCGCCTGGGAGCTCGCGGACGCGGTGTGGCAGGAGACCGAGCTGTTGCTGTGGAAGCCGCCGGCGGCCTGGTTCAGCG
>NZ_LLZI01000261.1 GCF_001509485.1 Streptomyces sp. NRRL F-4489 | reverse complement strand
GTGCCGCCGAGGGCGATGACGGCGGCGGTGATCAGCAGCGCGAGGCGGGGCCGCGGGGGGGGGGCGGTGGAGGGAGGGGGGGGGGGGGGGGCGCCCAGGGGGGGCGGGGCCGCGGGCCGCTGGAGCACCGGGGTGCCGGCCGGCCGGAAGGCGTCGGCGGATACGGGGCGGGGCTGGGGTCCGTCCTGGAGGGCGCGCGGGAGGCCACCGCCCCGTAGGCCGCCACCCCGAGGCGGATCCACCGGGAAGCCGCCGCCATGCGCGCCGCTCAGCATCCGTTCCGCCGCGTCCACGTCCAGGCGACGCCTCGGGTCCCGTTCCAGCAGACCCCGTACCACCTCCGCCAACGGGCCCACACCCACCGGCAGTTCGATGTCCTCGTAGACGACCGCGTGCAGCACTCCGGCCATGGTGTCCCGCCGGAACGGCGTCGCCCCGGTGAGCGCGGCGCACAGCAGCACCCCCAGGGACCACAGGTCGGCCGCCGGCCCGGCGTCGCGCCCGGCCATCCGCTCGGGCGCGGTGTACTCCGGCGAGCCGACGAAACCGCCGGCGTCGGTCAGCGTCGTCGCGCCGGGCAGCTGGGCGATCCCGAAGTCCGTCAGCACCACCCGGCCGCCGTCCTCCAGCAGCACATTGGCCGGTTTGATGTCGCGGTGCAGCACGCCCCGGGCGTGCGCGGCCCGCAGCGCGCCCAGCAGCGCCCGGCCGATCCGGGCCGCCTCGTCCGGCGCGAGCGGCCCGGCGGATGCCAGCCGGTCGGCCAGCGACGGGCCCTCCACCAGCTCCATCACGATCCACGGCCGGCCGTCCTGCTCGACCACGTCGTGCACCACGATCACGTTCGGGTGCTTGACCTGCGCGACCGCCCGCGCCTCCCGCATCGCCCGGTCGCGCCGTACCCGCGCCTCCGGCTCGGCCGCCACATCGTCCAGGTGCAGCTCCTTGACGGCCACCTGGCGGCCGAGGACTTCGTCCGTGGCCCGCCAGACCGTTCCCATACCGCCGCGCCCCAGGCGGATGCCCAGCCGGTACCGGCCACCGATCAGCCGGCCTTCTCCCCCGAAAATGCCCATGGCGCCATCCTGCCGCACCGGCACCGGGGGCTCGCAGGCGGGCTCCCGCCCCAACCCCGTCCGCTGGTGCGGGAGTTACCGTACGACGCGCGACAACGCCCCGCACACCTCCCCTCATTGGGAAAATGACCGGAATCCGCCCTCCCCGTATGGTCCACTTCCAGCCATGGAGGCAGTCATAGGGAGCGTCGTCGCCGTGCTCGGGACCCTGCTGGGGTCCGTCGTCACCCACCTCTTCCAGCGCCGGTCCGCCGACCGCAGCGAGCACTTCGCCCGCGCGGAACGGCTCCGGCAGGAGCGGATCGACGCGTACTGCGCGTACGCGGGCGCGCTGCTGGACTACCGGCGGGTCCTCGTCCACCGCTGGTTCGTGCGGCACGAGGGCGAGCGCTGCGGGGAGGACACGCCGGAGCTGCGCGAGGAGGTCTACAAGAACCGCTACGCGGCCCAAGAGGCCATGTTCCGCGCGCAGATGGTGAGCGACGACCCGGAGATCCTCGGCCTCACCGAGCGGATCATGGCCGCGGTGACCGAGATCCACTGGGCCGATGACCGCGACGCGCTCGACGCGCTGCGGGACACCACCCGGCAGGGCATCCGCGATTTCGTGGCGGCCACCGCCCGCCGTGTGCGGTGAGCGGGCCGTGTACGGCGGATGTGCCGCGCCGCCACATGCGGTTGACGGGCCGCTCCGCCCGGCCACCGGCCCGTATCTTGATCAACTCACGACACACGGAGCGGAACCTCCCCCGCCCCTCCGCCCGTCCTTGACACAGTGAGGCGGCGACGGCAACGGCGACGGCGTCGCGGCCGGGCGGCGGTGCGGGACGCGGCACGGAACGGGGAACGGGCATGGTGATGCGGGACGGCGACGCACTGGACGTCCGCCCGGACCCCGACCCGGCCCGCGCGGCCCCGCGCCACCACGGCGCGTACCACACCACCGCGTTCTTCCTGTCGCTCCAGGCTGCCGCGCTCGCCGCCTGGACGGTGTACGGGATCGTGCAGGGCGACGGCTCCCTGGGGGACTTCGCCGAGGGCCTGTTCAATCCTGGCGCGTCGCCCGCGTCCCAGTTGGTCGGCCCCTACGAGTGGGCGTTCGCGGCCGCCTTCGCCGCCACCGCGGGCCTGGCCGCCGCGCACCGCCGCTCGGCCCGCAGCGCCGCGCTGTTCTGCGCGTTCTTCCTGCTGGCGGTCTCGCTGCGCGAGGCGGTGGGGTTCTGCGACGCGGCCTACCGGGACCAGTACGCCACCGATCCCCTCGGCGGCTGGGCGCTGGCCACCCGGGTGCTGGGCCTGGTGGTGGCGGTAGCCGTGCTCGTGACGATGCTGCCGGCCAGGGAAGCCGGGCGGGGACCCGAGACCGGCCCTGGCCCCGGCCGCGAACCCGGCCCCGGATGCGGACCCCGCCCCCGGGAACGCCGTCTCTCCCGCATCTGCGGCGTGCTGCTCCTCGTACTCGGCCTGGCCCGCCTCACCTGGACGGTCCGCGACCTGGCCACGGCCGGTATGGACACCGCCCGCTACCTCCGCAGCGCCGTGGACGGTTCCGTCCTGGGGACGCTCAACCTCGCGGCCTCCGCCGAGTTCACCACCCTCGGCTCCATACTGGCCTGCGGGGTGCTCGGTGTACTGGCCGTGCGGGCCCGCCACGACCTGCGGGGCGCGCTGCTGGTCTTCGCCTCCGTGGAGCTGTACCTCACCGTGCGCACCGTGGTCTGGCTGACCGTCACCGACTTCTTCAACCACTCCTTCGAAACCCCCGACGGCGCCCTCTCCATGGCCACCACCGCGTACGGCCTGGCCGCCATGACGTCGGTGGTGGTACTGGCGATGGGGCGGGTGGGCGGGGGTGAGGACGCCGAGTGACGTGCTGCGCCCGGTCAGTCCTCCGCCCGTAGCGCGTCCATCAGCCGGCGTCCTTGCGGTGCGCCGCGGCGCAGCAGGACCGCCGCCGTGGTGTGGAGTTCGTCCCACGCGTGCGGGCGGCCGACGGCGGACGCGTCGGGGACGGCTGCCAGGGCCTCGGCCAGGGCCGGTTCGGCGTCGCCGGCGGCGGCGTGCGCGTGGGCCAGGCAGGAGCGGTACCAGGCCCGGTCCCGGCGGTAGTCGGCCGGCAGCGCGGTCAGGCCCGCGGTGAGGTGGCGGGCGGCCGACCGCCAGTCGCCGAGGTGCATGGCGGCCATGCCGTGCTGGAGGGTGAACCACGTCTCGTCGTAGAAGTACATCCAGGGTGGCTCGTCCTCGGGGTGCCGCGCGGCCCGCGCGATGAGGTCCTGGGCCTCGTCCAGACCGCGGCGGGCGGCGTTGCCGTCGTGGTCGAGCGCGTGGCCGCGGGCCGCCATCTGGGCCGCCATGCCCCGCACACCGGGTGACGCGCCCGGCGCCGACCAGCGGGCGGCCTCCGCGAGCCGTACGCACCGCTGGCCCCGCCCGCCGGACCAGGCCATATGGGCCTTCATGCTGAGCGTGGTCGCGGCCATATCGGCGTCCCCGGCCTCCAGCGCCCACTCGTGGGAGCGGTCGTACCAGGCCAGCGCGGCGGCCGACCGCCCCTGGTCCTGGGCCATCCAGGCCAGGAACTGGGCGTGTTCGGAGGCCAGCCGCACCACGCGCTCCGCCAACGGGCCGCGCGCGCCCGCGTAGAGGCCGACGACCGTGCGGAGCTGCTGCCCCATCACCTCGACGAGCGGTCCCGATCCGATGAAGTCCTCGGCCCTGCGGTGCTCGGCCAGGAGGCGGTCGAGCCAGTCCAGGGTGGCGGCGTCGACGCGCCGGGTGCCGTCCACGGCGTTGGTGACGCGGTCGAGCAGGTCCTCGTCGGGCGCCACTCCGGCGAACGCCAGCCCGGGGACGGGCAGCGCGTCGGCGCCCGTCCCGGTGCCGGGGAGCCGTTCCGGCGGGATGCCGAGCCCCGCGACGATGCGCTGCCGCACCTCCACGGAGGTGACCCGCCGCCGCCCCCGCTCGATCTCGGAGACATCGGGCTGTACGAGGCCCACGCGGGTCCCGAGCGCCATCTGGCTGGCGCCGGTGAGCCGCCGGTACGTACGGAAGACCGCGCCCCAGTCCTCGGCGGCGACGGCCGCCGCGAGCCGGGGGTGCGACCACAGATCCGGAGCAAAGTCGCCCATGGGTCCAATATAGGGCGCTCAATATAGGGCCGTCCTATAGGGAGTTGGGATGGGCAGGGGGCGATTGGGGCGCGAGGGTGGCTCGCATGCCGAAGGGGCCGGTCGATCAACCGGTGCCCCCCGTTCCCGTACGAAAGCAGGCCGCTCATGTCGCACGCGTCGCCGCGCCCCGATCGTCCCTCCCGCCCCGAAGGGGGCCGCCCCGACCTGCCGCCCGTGGCGCGGTTGCTGCCGTGGAGCGGGCCCGAGGGGCAGAGCTGTTTTCTGGTGAGCGATCGGGTGGGTGGCGGGGTCGTGTCCCGGTATGCCGATCAGGTGGAGGAGGTGCAACTGGCCATGACCGCCGGGCTGCTGGAGCACGCGGACGCGGTCGTCGCCGACGCCGGGGCCGGTGCCGGGTCGCTGCGGTTCCTCTCGGCGCAGCTGAGCGCGGCACTGCGGGACGCCGTACGGGTCGCGGAGAGCAGGGGGGACCGACTGGACCGGCTGGACCGGCTGGCGGACTGCCGGTGTTCCGGGGGCGAGGGGGAGGAGGGGGACGTGGAGGAGGCGGGAGGCGGCCTGGGAGAAGCCGGTGGGGCGGGAGAGCGTGGTGGCGAGCCGGAGGAGGGAGACGGCGGCGGGGGCGGCAGTAGGGCCTGGTAGGCCCCGGGGCGGTGCGGGGGAGGTTCCCCTCCCGACCGCCCCCGCGCGCCGGTGACGGCCGCCGTGTGTGGGGGCCGCGGCGGTCGTCGATGTGAACTGCAACGCGTACCGGGCTTGTGGCCTCTTCAGTGGTGCAGCATGAGAACCACTCTGCCCGCGGGTCCGCCCCGCGGCATCGTCCGCAGGTCGGGGGCGGACCCCCGCCGGTCGGCGGGGGTGCGGGGCCCTCCACGAGGGGGACCCGCGGCGGAGGACGGAGTCGCGCAGCGCCGGGCGGTTCCGGGCTCGGAACGGGTGCGATGGAGAAAGGGGCGGCCGGTGATCCGTGTCGCTGTGGTGGATGACGAGCGGCTTGTCAGGTCGGGACTGCGGATGATCCTGGGGACGGCCCCGGACATCGAGATGGTCGCGGACTGCGGCGGCGCGGAGGCCGTCGAGACCGTGCTGGGCTGCGCGGCCGAGGTGGTCCTGCTCGACATCCGGATGCCGGACGTGGACGGGCTGACCGTACTGCGCCGGCTGCGGGCCGCCCCGGAGCCGCCGGCCGTGGCGATGCTCACCACCTTCGACGCGCAGGAGTACCTGACCGCGGCGCTCCGGGAGGGCGCGGCGGGCTTCCTGCTCAAGGACTCCGACCCGGAGCAGCTGGTACGGGCCGTGCGGACGCTGGCGGCGGGCGGCAGCGTCCTGGACCCCGGGGTGACCCGGGCGGTGATCGGGGGCTATCTGACGGCCGAGGACCAGGCCGCCGCGGCGCGCGCGGTGCGCGGTCTGACGCCGCGCGAGTCGCAGGTGCTGGCGCTGCTCGGCGAGGGCCTGGGCAATGCGCAGATCGCCGAGCGGATGGGGCTGGCGCCCAGCACGGTCAAGGACCATGTGCGGGCGTTGCTGGGCAAGTTGGGGGGAATCAATCGCATTCAGGCGGCGATCGTGGCTGACCGGGCCGGGCTGGTGCCGGGGGTTCCCGGGGGTGTGCGGTGAGACGGTCCCTGGGGCGGGCGGGGGACCGGCCCCTGGGGGGACGCCTGGAGCCGCATCCTGGCGAACGGCCGGAGCCGCGCCCCCAGGGTGAACGGCCGGGCCCCCGGCCCGATGGCGAACGGCCGGCCCGCCGCCCCCTGGCCCCCCGGCTGCGCCGGATCGCCCCCGTGGTGGTGCCGGCGCTGCTGGCGATCGCCGACGCGGTGCTCGTCAACGGGCTCGGGATGGTGCTGGAGCTGGCCGTCTCGGTGGTCGCGGCGGCGGCCCTGCTGGTGCGCCGCCGGTGGCCGCTGCTGGTGTTCCTGGTCACCCTGCCGGGGCTGTACATCGGCTACATCTGGTTCGCGCCGATGATCGCGCTGTACACCCTGGCCGCGCTGCGGCCCGGCCGCGTCCGGCTCGGCGTCTGCGCGCTGCTGCTGATCACCGCGCACTTCCTGCCGTATCCGATATCCGACTTCGAGCCGACCGCCTACCGGGAGAACACCCTCGTCCTGATAGACGCCTGTGTGACCTCCGCCGCCCCGATAGCGCTCGGGCTGCTCGTCCGGACCCGCCGCGAACTGGCCTCGCGGGTCGACGACCTCACCCTCAGCCTGCGCCGCGAGGACCGGCTGCTGGCGGAGCGGGTCAAGGCCACCGAACGGGCCCGGCTGGCCCGGGAGATGCACGATGTGGTGGCCCACCAGGTCAGCCTGATCAGCCTCCAGGCCGGCGCGCTCCAGATCAGCACGGCGGACGAGGCGGCCCGCGACGGGGCGCGGACCATCCGGGAGCTGTCGGTCCGCACCCTGGAGGAGCTGCGGCACATGGTCGGGGTGCTGCGGGCGGCCGGCGGCGACGCCCGGGAGGCCGGCGAACCGGCCCCGCAGCCCGGCCTGGACGAACTCCCCCGGCTGATCGAGCTGAGCGCGCTGGACGTCACGTACGAGGGGCCGGCCGCGCCGGGTACCGGGGACGGCGGGGCGGCGGCCGCCACCGGGCCGGCGCGCGGTACCCGCACCGTGGAGCGGGCCGCGTACCGGACCGTCCAGGAGGCGCTGACCAACGTCCGCAAGCACGCCCCCGGGGCGCGGGTGCGGGTCCGGGTGGACGCGGTGCAGCTGGCGGCGCCGGACGGCGCGGAGGCGGCCGGACGGGCGCGGGAGGGGCTGCGGGTGGAGGTGCGCAACGGGCCGCCGGACGCGGCGGCGCCGGTCCCGGCGCTCCCCGGGGGCGGGCACGGGCTGGTGGGGCTGCGCGAGCGGGCGCAGAGCCTCGGCGGGACGCTGGAGGCGCGTCCGACGGCGGAGGGCGGTTTCGTCGTACGGGCGGAGTTCCCCTACGGGGCGGGGTGAGTCCTCCTACGGGACGGACTCAGGGAGCCGGGTGGCTCGGACGGCGGCGGCCCGGCCCGCTCAGGCCGACAGCGGCGCCGCCGCCTCGTCCACCGCCGTGGGCAGGTCGGGGTAGACCTCGAAGAGCCGGCGGACGCCGAGCGCGGCGAGGACGCGGTTGACGTGGGAGCCGTCGACGGCCCCCTGGGCGGGCAGGATCAGCCGCAGCCGCCCCTGGCAGGAGCGCATCAGCCGGCGGGCGGCGATCAGCACCCCCACCCCACTGGAGTCGCAGAACCGCACCTCGGACAGGTCCAGCACCAGCGAGCGCCGGCCCTCGGCCACCGCGTCGTGCACGTGCTGGCGCACCGCCGGCGATGTGACCAGGTCCATCTCGCCGGAGACCTGGAGTACGGCCCAGGGGCCCTTTTCGTCCTCTGCCACCTTCAATGACACGCGCTCGAAGCCTTTCGCTCGCTTGCGGACCGGATGCGCCCCCGACGGTCATCCGGAACCCACCCTTCCCGGCTCGACTGCCCGGCCTCTCCCCCGTGAAACGCGTCCGCGCCTCCGCGGCACCGGCAGACCGTGCCCCCCAAGGCTATGCCCAGCGGACGGGAGGTTTTCGCCCGCAATCGGTCACACCCGCGTAACACATGGGGCAATACGAGCAGGAACGGTCCCGCCCGCTCGACTTCGGTCACGCCCTCCAGCCGCTTCCCTACGGGCCGGACGCCGCCCCCTTACCATCCGGGGCGCCCGCCGGACCGGCTTTGCCGCAAACGCGCCTGCGCTGTCATACCGGCGCACTACATTCGGTGGCGGTGGTACGCACGCCCGCGTCACGGCGCGCGCGGCGGGCCGCCGGATCGGGTGACGCACCGGCGATCGTGAGCGGAGGGGTGAGCACGGGTACGACAGTGGGCGGAAGTGACGGCACGGGGCCCGGCAGCGCCGCCGGCCCCGTACACGCGCGCCGGACCGCGGGGACGGTCCCGGCGCCGCGCCGGCCGGGGTGTGAGCCCGGCCGGGACGGGCAGGGATGGGGGTCCCATGGCACATGACGCACCACCGCGCTGGGACAGGCGGATGCAGCAGCGGCTCGCCCGCGGCGAGGCGGCCGCGCTCGGCGAGCTCTACGACCGCTTCGCCTCCCTGGTGCACAGCCTGGCGTACCGCGTCCTGGAGGACGAGGACGCCGCCGACCGCGTCACCCGCGAGGTCTTCGGCTACGTCTGGGAGCATCCGGACACCTACGACCCCAAGCAGGGTTCGCTGCGCTCCTGGGTGGCCGGGATCACCCGCCACCACGCCGTCCAGCGGCTGCGCCAGACCGGGGCCCCGCCGGCGCCCGGCGGCGACGGGGCGGCGCCCGGCGAGGCGGAGCGCGAGCTGGAGCGGCGGATCCACGAGGCGTCCACGGCGGCCCGCGCCGACTACATCGTCACGTCCATGCCCGCCCCGCTGCGCGAGGCCCTGGAGCTGGCGTACTTCCAGCGCCGGGACTACCGCCAGACCGCCGCCGACCTCGGCGTCACCGAGGACGAGGCCCGGCGCCGGCTCCGCCTGGGCCTCCAGCTGCTGTCCACGGCCCACAACCACCAGGCGCTCCCCGCCGTCCCGATGCGCCGCGGCGCCGCCCTGGGACCGGCCCGCCCCACCCCGCCCGGTTCGGCCCACGGGCGGCCGCGGTGAGGGGCCCGGACGAGTGGGACGGCCGCGAGCTCCCCGGCGGCCCCGGTGAGCGCCCCCGGATACCGTCCCCGCGCCGGGCCGCGGAGGACTGCGGCCCGCTGCCCGACCTCCCGCCCGTCCCCCGCCGGAGTGCCGCCCCGGACCCGGCCCCGCCCCCCGACGCCGATGCGGAGCACGAGAGCGATGACGACCCCGTGACCGGCGACGCCACCGCGACCGGCGACGCCACCGGCCCGCACGGTCCCCCGCCGGCCGCCCCGTCCCACAAGGTCCTCAAGTCACTGCTGGGCGCCTGGGCGCTGGCCGCCTGCTCCGCGGAGGAGACGGCCGCCGTCGAGGCGCATCTGACCGACTGCGCCGCCTGCGCCGACGAGGCGCTGCGGCTGCGCGACGCGGTGGCGCTGCTGCACCCCGCCGACAGCCTCGACCTCGATCCGCTGCTGCGCTCCCGGGTGCTGGAGGGCTGCCTGGGCCGCCGCCCGGCCCGGATCCCGGTCCCGGAGTGGGCGACGCCGTACGACGCGGAGAGCGCCAAGCTGGACGCGCTGCTGCGCGACATGGGCGACGCGGAGTGGCGGGCGCCGGTGCGGCTGCGCTGGTTCGACGGGCGGGAGCCGGTCGAGCGCGGCACCACCGTCGCCGGGGTGATCGGGCATCTGCTGGCGGTGGACGGCCTGGCGGCGACGGCCCTCGGGCTGCCCGACCCGCTGGGCGGCGCCGCCCCGGAGCGCCCGGGTCCGCGCCGGCGCACCGAGGCGTACTGGCGCGCCCTGGGCGGGGCCCCGGACCCGCGGGCGCCGCACGGCCCCTGGCGCGAGCAGAGCCAGTCGCTGATCAGAACGGTCTCGTTCGCCGGCCGCGGGGTCACCGAACTCCCCGTCCCCTACGGGACGTTCACCCTCGCCCTGGGGGACGCGTTCCTGGACCGCGCCTTCGAGACGTGGGTGCACGCCGGGGACATCGCCGAGGCGGTGGACTATCCGTACAGACCGCCCGGTTCCGGCCATCTCCATCTGCTCGTGGACCTCGCGGCCCGGCTGCTGCCCGCGGCGCTCGCCCAGCGGCGGCGGGCCGGGCTGGCCGCACCGCCGCGCCAGCTGGTCGCCGCGGGCGCGCCGGGCCGCTCGCTCCATCTGGAGATCGAGGGCAACGGCGGCGGTGACTGGTACATAGCCCTGGACTCCCCCGGGGCGGTCGGCACACGGGAGTGCGCGGTCGCCCATATCGCCCTGGACAGCGACGAGTTCTGCCAGCTGGCGGCCGGGCACATCTCGCCGGAGGAGGCCGCGGCGGGCCAGGACGGCGAGCGCGAGGCGATCCGCGAGGTGCTGTTCGCGACGGCGGCGCTGTCGCGCCTGTGAGGGGCCGCCGCCGGGCCGCAGGGGGCACGGCGGGCGGCGGGCGGCCCGGGAGGCTTCCGCGCCGGCCCCGGGCCCTCCTGGGCGCCTCTGGGCGCCTCTAGGCGAAGACCACCGTGCGGGTGCCGTTGAGCAGCACCCGGCGCTCGCTGTGCCACTTCACGGCCCGCGCCAGCGCCTGGCACTCGACGTCCCGGCCGATCGCCACGAGCTGGTCCGGGGTGACCTCGTGGCCGACCCGCTCGACCTCCTGCTCGATGATCGGGCCCTCGTCGAGGTCGGCGGTGACGTAGTGCGCGGTCGCGCCGATGAGCTTCACGCCCCGGGCGTGCGCCTGGTGGTACGGCCGGGCGCCCTTGAAGCTGGGGAGGAAGGAGTGGTGGATGTTGATGATCCGGCCGGCCAGCGCCTTGCACAGGTCGTCGGAGAGCACCTGCATGTAACGGGCGAGCACCACCAGTTCGACCCGCTCCTTCTCCACCAGCTCCAGCAGCTGCGCCTCGGCCTGCGCCTTGGTGGCCTTGGTCACCGGAATGTGGTGGAACGGGATCCCGTAGGAGCCGGCCAGCTCGGCGAAGTCGGTGTGGTTGGAGACCACGGCGGCGATCTCGACCGGCAGCGCGCCGATCCGGGAGCGGAAGAGCAGGTCGTTCAGGCAGTGCCCGAACTTGGACACCATCAGGACGATCCGCATCTTCTCGTCGGCCCGGTGGATCTGCCAGTCCATGCCGAACGAGTCGCCCACCGCCGCGAAGCTGGCGCGCAGCTTCGCCACGTCCACCGGCGCCTCCGCGCTGAAGTGGACCCGCATGAAGAACAGCCCGGTGTCCCGGTCGCCGAACTGCTGGCTGTCCACGATGTTGCAGCCGGTGATGAAGAGATAGCTGGACACGGCGTGCACGATCCCCTGCTTGTCCGGGCAGGACAGGGTGAGGACGTACTGATCGTTCCGATCGCGCGGACCGGACTGGGTGGGCTGCGACTCGCTCATGACCTCATAGGGTCGCATATCCGCCGGGCCGCCCTGACCGGGGCGTCCCGGGGACCGCTCACACCGGGGCCGGAACGGCGCCGGTCAGCACCGCCAGGGCCTCCAGGGAGTGCGGTGCGGTATCCGGGTCGTCACCGTCCGCGGCCGCCATCTGGACGTGCGCCTCGCGCGCGGCCCGTACGGCGTCGGGCCAGGCGGTGTGCTCCAGGTAGGCGGCGACCGGGGCGTCCGGGCCTACCTGGTGCATGATCCGCAGCACCCGCAGGACGGCGGCGTCCACGAGCTGCGCCTCCCGCTCGTCGCGGAAGATCGTCCCGATGTACTTCTCGGCGGACCAGTTGTCCAGCCAGGTGTCCTCGACGAGCCGGTAGACGGCGTCGGTGACGTCTCCGTAGCCGGGGCGCCCGGCCAGCCAGGTGTGCTGCTGGAAGACCGGGTCGGAGAGCATGTGCAGCGCGGAGCGCACATTGCTGCGCCAGCGCCACCACGGCATATCAGTGAGCGGCATACCGCCCATGGTGGTCGAGCGGCGGCCGCGACGGGAAGACTTCTCCGAACCTTGCACAGCATGCGATCGTACGTTCCTCCCGATTGCGGGCGTTCGGCCCCCCGGAGTTCACCCCGGCGTCACCACCCGTTGACCGGCTGTCACACCGGCGTTCCGGGGGGCGCGGAAGGCTGCGGGGCCATGACCGGACGGCGACGCCCCTCCCCCCGCCCCTTTGCGCACGGCCCCGCCGCGGCGGTGACGTGCACGGCGGTCATCGCGTCGCTGCTCTCCGGTTGCGGCTCCCTCCCCGGGGCGGAATCCGGGGAGCGGGAGCCGGTCACGGTGATGACCTGGGCGCCCGAGGGCACCCGGACGACCAATATGCCGGGTATGCCGGCCATGGCGCAGGCGTACGCCCGCTGGGTCAACTCCCGCGGCGGGATCGCCGGCCACCGCCTGAAGGTCCTGACCTGCAACGAGCACGACGACTCGGTGGAGGCCACCCGGTGCGCCCAGCGGGCGGTGGACGCGGGGGCGGTCGCGGTGGTCGGCTCGTACAGCCGGTGGGGGCAGTCGTTCATGTCGCCGCTGGAGGTGGCGGGCATCCCGTACATCGGCGGGTACGGCGCCTCCGCCGAGGAGTTCGCCAGTCCGCTGTCGTACCCGGTCAACGGCGGCCCGGCGGCCCTGCTGGCCGGGAACGGCCGCCAGCTGGCGGGCGACTGCCGGCGGGTGGCGCTGGTCCGCCCGGACACCGTGGAGGGCGACCAGATGCCCGGGCTGCTCGACGCCGGGCTCGGCAGCCGGCCCCCCGCCGCGGACGTCAAGGCCCCCGAGGACGGCACCGACTACTCGCCCCAGGTGGCCGCCGCGCTGAAGGCGGTGGGCGCCGCCCCGGGGAGCAGCCCCGCGGCCAACGGGACGGCACCCGGCGCCTGTCTGAACGCCTCGCTCGGCGACCACACCGACACCTTCTTCGACGCCTTCCGGCGCCTCCAGGAGGACAGCCCCAAGGTGCGCATCGGGTCGGTGCTGGGCAGTGTGGACCAGTCGCTGGTGGACCGCACCGGAGGCGCCTCGGGGCCCCTGGAGGGCGCGGACATCACCGGCTGGTATCCGGCCGCCAACGACCCGCGCTGGGGGCCGATGCGGCGGGTGATCACCCAGGAGGCGTTCGGCGACACCCGCATCGACCCGGCCGACCCCGGCGTCCAGACGACCTGGATCGCCTACACGGTGCTCGGCGCGGTCCTCCGGCAGCTCGCGGACCAGGGCGTGCGGGACATCACCGCGCACGCCCTGCAGACCGCCCTGGACCGCGGCGAGCGGGCCATCGACACCGGCGGGCTGACGCCGAAGCTGCGCTGGCGCGACGACGACATGCTGGCGGTCGCCGACTTCCCGCGCATCGTCAACGCGGACGTGACGTACCAGGTGGTACGGGACGGCCAACTGGTCGCCGCCCAGGAGGGGTTCGCGGACCTCACCAGGACCCTGGAGCAGCGCCGCACCGACGACTACTGAGGACGGCGGGCGCGGGCGGGCCCGACGGGACGGCGGCCCCGACCGCCGCCCCGTTCACAGCTGTTCGGGCTGGTGCTCCCGGAGGCCGTACTTCTTGGCGATCGGGTTCCACAGGCCGGCCGCCTCCTGCTTGGCCTTGGTGGCCGCGCCGCTGGCCGCGTTCCCCTGGGCGGGCTCCTTGCCGCCCTTGGCGTGGCCCTTGTCGCAGCCGCCCTTGCCGGCCACCTTGTCGGCCCAGGCCGCGTAGTGGTTGTCGGCGGCGGCCGAGGACTGCCACGCCTGGGTCAGCGCGGCGGTCAGCTTGTCGTTGTCCGGGAGCTTGTCGACGGGGAGCTGCTGGAGGCGCTTGATCAGCTCGTTGCGCTGCCCGGCGGCGGACCGCAGGTCGTTCGCGGCGCCGTCGAGGTTGGTGCAGGACTTGATGTTCTGGACGGCGCCGATGACCGCGGAGCGGCTGTTGTTGCTGTCGGCGAGCAGCGCGTCCAGCCCCTTGGCCTGGGCGGCGGCCGGGTCGTCGGCGGGCTTCTCGGTGTCGTCCTTCGCCGACGCGGCCGTAGTGGCGCCGGGGTCCTTCTTCCCGGGCGCGGGGTCGTCGCCGCTGCCGCTGAGCGCCCAGCCGACGCCCAGGCCGACACCGGCCAGCGCCACCACGGCGATACCGACGACGGCGGCCAGCGGGAGCTTGCGCCGCCCGCCGCCGCTCTCCTCGTAGGCGTACGCGTCCGGGCCATCCGGGGTGAACGGGCCGCCGGGGGCGGCCTGTTGGCCGTACGGGGGGCGGGCGGACGGGTCGTCGAAGCGGGGCAGCTGCGCGGTGGCGTCGGCGGCCGGGACGGGGCCGGGCGCGGCCGGGCCGTCGCGGAACAGGCCGTCGAACTCGGCGGGCGTGGGCCGGTCCTCGGGGGCGCCGGGCCGGATGCCGAACGGCGCGCCGGGCGGCGGGGCGGGCACCCCGGGGCCGCCGGCGGGGCCGGGACCGCCGACGGGCGGGATCAGCTGGGTGGCCTCGGAGTCGTGCGCGGCGGCACCGGGCATCGGGGCGGACCGGGGGGCACCCTGGCCGGCCCCGGGCGGGCCGCCGTGCGGTGAGACGGCGCGCAGCGTCTGGGTGGCCTGGTCGCGCGGCTCCGGCGTGGCGGCCGCCTGCGGGGGCAGCGGGGCGGCGCCCGGGGCGCCTCCGCTGACGGGGGGCAGGACGGTGGTCGCGTCGTCGCCGGGGCCCGCGGCGGGCGGCAGCGGCGCGCCCGTCTGCCGGGTCGCGCGGACCAGTTCACCGGAGGGCGCGGGGGGCGGGGTGCCGTACGGGGCGTTCTGGGGCGGCAGCGCCCCGGGGGCGCCGGGGGCCTGCCCCGGGCCGCCCGGCTGGGGCTGCGCGCCGTAGGGGAGGACGGTGGTCGCCTCGGGGTCGTGGGCGGCGGGCGGCAGCTGACCGCCCGGCTGCGGCTGCTGGGGCGCGTGGCCGGGCTGCTGGGGCGCCTGCGGCGGCATCGGGGGCGGCGCGGCCGGCATCGGCGGGGCCGCCGGGCCGCCCTGCGGCGGGAAGCCCTGCTGCTGCGGCGGGAGCGGCTGCTGCGCGCCGGGGGCGGCGGCCGGCGGGAGCGGGGCGGCGTACGGGCCGGGGGCCTGGGCCGGAGCCTGGCCGTACGGCTGCGGGCCGCCCGGCGCGGCACCGGGCCGCCCCGGCTGCTGCCCGGGCCCCCAGGGCTGGCCCCACGGCTGGCCGGCGGGCGGGGCGGCCTGCTGGTCGGGCGCCCATGCGTCACCGCCGCCGGAGGGCAGGACTATGCCCTCCCTGGCCGGGCCGGCCGCAGAATTCTGCGGGTCCTGACCCTGTCCGCTCTGCGTCACCGGGACTCCTACCATCGTGCAGACCTACGGAATCGTCGGCTGCACGCTACCGGTTCGCAGCAACGTTCGACCATGTGTCCTGGTCACCGCCGGGACCGCCGCCCGGCCGCGCCACCGGTGCCGCCGGCCGCCCGGCGGGCGGACCGGACCCCCGGCCCGCCCCGGCGCCACACGGCCGGACGCCCGCCGGCCGCACCCTCCTTCCGTCCCGCCCCGGCCCCCGCCACCGCGGCCCCGCCGGGCCGCTTGAGGCGTTGCTCACGCCGCGGCGCGGAGCTCCATCCGGGCGGCGAATTCCCTTACGACGGGTTCGTCCTGATACGGCTCCAGTCGTTGCCGGAAGTCCTCCAGGTATTCCGTGCCCCGGTCGGACCGCAGCCCGCCCAGCAACTCGACCGCCTGCGTGCCCGTATGGCAGGCCAGCTCGATCTCGCGCTGCTGCACCTGGGCGCTGGCCAGCAGCACCAGCCCGATGGCGCGGCGGCGCGCCCGCCCCTCCGGATGGCCGTCCAGCGCCTCCTGGGCGCGCTGCGCGGCCGGCACCGGCTGGCCCAGGTCCCGGTGGCAGTGGGCGAGTTCGTCGGCCAGGTAGGCGGGGTCGAAGTGCGCGATCCAGGCGGGGTCGTCGCCCGCCTCGGCGGTCGCCTCGGCCCGCTCCATGGCCGACACCGCCCGCCCCGCGACCGCCTGGAAGGCGCGGGCGTCGCCCAGCAGGGCGTGCCCGCGCGCCTCCGCGGCGAAGAACATCGCCTCCGCCCGGGGCGTGACCTGCCCGCGCGCGCCCTCCTGGGCGGCCCGCGCGAGCTGGGCGATCTCCCGGGGATTCCCCAGGGACGCGGCGAGATGACTCATCCCGGCGGCCAGCACATAGCCGCCGTAGCCGCGGTCGCCGGCCGCCTGGGCCAGCCGCAGCGCCTGGATGTAGTAGCGCTGCGCCAGGCCCGGCTGCCCGGTGTCGACGGCCATGTAGCCGCCCAGTTCGGTCAACCGCGCGACGGCGGCGAAGAGTTCCCGCCCCACCGCCTCCCGGTAGGACCCGGCCAGCAGCCCGGAGACGACGCTGTTGAGGTAGTGCACGACGACGGGCCGTACGTGGCCGGAGCCGAAGCGGTGGTCCAGTTCACTGAGCGCGGCGGTCATGGCCCGTACGGCGGCGACGTCCGAAATGCCCACCCGGGCACCGGCGTTGCGCGAGACCTGGGCGTCCGCCCCGGTGATGAGCCAGTCGCGGCTGGGCTCCACCAGGGCGGAGGCGGCGACCGTGGACCCGCTGAGGAAGTCCCGCCGCCCGACGTCGCTGCGCCACAGCTCGCAGACCTGCTCGATGGCCCCGAGGACGGTGGGCGAGAACTGGAGCCCGACCCCGGACGCGAGGTTCTTCCCGTCGGCCATCCCGATCTCGTCGATGGTGACCGTGCGGCCCAGTTTGCGGCCCAGCGCCTCCGCGATGACGGCCGGGGCGCGGCCCCGGGGCTGCTGCCCGCGCAGCCAGCGGGCCACGGAGGTCTTGTCGTAGCGCAGGTCGAGGCCGTGCTCCGCCCCGCACATGTTGACGCGGCGGGCGAGCCCCGCGTTGGAGCAGCCGGCTTCCTGGATGAGCGCCTGCAGCCGCTCATTGGGCTGGCGCGCGACGAGTGGCCTGGCGGCCATGGTGGGTACCCCCTACTGCTGCTGCGCGTTCACCGGCGAACGCCGTCCCCGCGATCAATTCCCCGTACATATCCCGGATATCCGAGAAATCCGGGATATGCGCGGTACCCACCGGGAGTTGCGCTTCGCAGCGGTTGCCCGGGTTGCGCGCGATACGCGGTACCCGTGCTTCGTCGTTGCGGGGCGCGGCGTCCCGTGGGCCGCGCGGGAGGGCTGGATCCACGCGGGAGGGGTGGCGTGCGGTGTCCGTGCACCGGTCACGGCGCCGCGGGGCAGTGCTCCCCTTGATGCTCCGCGGCCGGCCGCCGGGCGGCCTCTCCGCCCGTCACGCAGGTGGCTACCCGCTTCCCGGCCCGCCCCCGCACACGCGCCCCCACCGGTGCATCCATGCGCCCCGTGGACGGGAACGATGCGCCGGGGGTCGTCACCCATTCGGCCGTAACCCTTGGTGACACGCGGAGTTGTCCTGGGCGTGGAAGACACCATCGGAGTCACAGGAGTCACGCGGATCCCCCAGCAGCGCGGCGAGCGGCTGCTGGACGCTGCGGTGCGTTACGTCGAGGAGCGCCACTGGGAGGTGTTCCCCGGCGCGTGGCTGGAGCACGACGGCGACACCCCGCGCTGCTCGTGCGACGCGGTCAACTGCCCCTTGCCCGGGGCCCATCCGACCGCGCCCGGCTGGGCGGCCCTGGCCACCGGCAGCGCCAGCGCGGTCCGCCGGATGTGGACCCGGCAGCCGGGCGCGTCGATCCTGCTGCCCACGGGCCGGACGTTCGAGGCGCTCGACGTGCCCGAGACGGCCGGCTTCCTGGCGCTGGCCCGGATGGAGCGGCTGGGCCTGACCCCCGGCCCGGTGACCCGCACCCCCGACCGCCGGATGCTCTTCCTCGTCCTGCCCGGCGCCGCCGCGAAGGTCCCGCACCTGCTCCGCGCCCTCGGCTGGGCCCCGGGGGCGCTGGATCTGGTCTGCCGTGGCGAGGGCGAGTACATCGCCGCGCCGCCGACCCGGGTGGGCCCGCACGGCGCGGTCCAGTGGGCCCGCCGCCCCACCGCCAGCAACCGCTGGCTGCCGGACGCCGAGGAGCTGATCAGCCCGCTCGGGTACGCCTGCGCGCGCGACGCGGCGGCCGTTCGCACCCGCTGACGTGCCCGCCCGGCCCGCTGTCAGTACCCGCCCGTATCGTGGGATCTCGGACGGGGGTCCGCGACCGGGCCCCTGCGGGGACGTCGAAGGGCAGGCCGTGGCAGGCGAACGGGAAGAGACGCACGAGCGGAGCGGGGCCGCGGCCCCGGAGGGCACCGCGGGCCGCCCGCCCGCGGTACGCATCGAGGGCCTGTGGAAGAAGTTCGGCGAGCAGATCGCCGTCCACGGCATCGACCTGACGCTGCCCGCCGGGCACTTCATCGGGCTGGTCGGTCCGAACGGCGCCGGCAAGACCACCACGCTCTCCATGGTGACGGGCCTGCTGCGGCCGGATTCCGGTGTGGTCGAGATAGGCGGGCACGACGTCTGGCGGGACCCGGTGGCGGTCAAGTCCCGGATCGGCGTACTGCCCGAGGGCCTGCGCCTCTTCGAGCGCCTCTCCGGGCGGGAGCTCCTCGCCTACATGGGCCGGCTGCGCGGCCTGCCGGGCGAGGAGGTCGACAAGCGGGCCGGCCAGCTGCTGGACGTGCTCGACCTCGCCGGCTCCCAGCACAAGCTCGTCGTGGACTACTCCACCGGTATGCGCAAGAAGATCGGCCTGGCCGCCGCGCTGCTGCACAACCCCGAGATCCTCTTCCTCGACGAGCCCTTCGAGGGCGTCGACCCGGTGTCCGCGCAGACCATCCGCGGCGTCCTGGAGCGCTACACCGCCTCCGGGGCCACGGTGATCTTCTCCAGCCATGTGATGGAGCTGGTGGAGTCGCTGTGCGACTGGGTCGCGGTGATGGCCGCCGGCCGGATCCGCGCGCAGGGGCCGCTGGCCGAGGTGCGCGGCGCCGCGCCCTCCCTCCAGCAGGCGTTCCTCGAGCTGGTCGGCGCCGGCGCCCAGAGCGGCGCCGGGCAGAGCCTCGACTGGCTGGGCGGCGGCACCCGATGAGCACCGACGCCCTCACCGCGCCCACGCGGCCTGGCCCGGCCGCCGCGGCCCCGTCGCCGGTCGCCGTCTTCGTCCGCCTCAAGCTGACCCTGCTGCGCAACGGCCTGCGGCAGTCCCCGGGCCGCGCCGCCGCCACCGTCATCTCCATGCTGGCCGCCCTGCTGGTCGCCGCCGTGGCCGTCCTCGGCCTGGTGGCGCTGCGCGGGGTGCCGCACGCCGGGGCGCTGGCCGTGCTCCTCACCGCCATACTGACCCTCGGCTGGGCGGTGATGCCGCTGTTCTTCCCCTCGGGCGACGAGACCATGGACCCGACCCGGCTGGTGATGCTGCCGCTGCGGCCGGGCCCGCTGACCGGCGCGCTGCTGGTGACGTCCCTGGTCGGGGTCGGCCCGCTCGTCACCCTGGCCATGGTCACCGGCGCGGCGGTCGCGGTCGCCGACGGGCCCGCCGCCGCGCTCCTCGCCGTTCCGGCCGTCGTCCTGACGGTGCTGGTCTGCGTCGTCCTGGCGCGGGCCGTGGCCACCGCCTGCGTGCGGCTGCTGACCAGCCGCCGGGGCCGCGATCTGGCCGTGCTGGGCGGTCTGTTCGTCGCCCTCGGCGGCCAGGGCGTGCGCCTGGCCGCCGAGCCGCTGAGCCGGCCGGACGGCCTGACGGCGCTGGAGCCGCTCGCCGGGGTGCTCCGCTGGCTGCCGCCGGCCTCCGCGATCGGCGCGGTGGACGATGCCGGGCACGGCTCCTACGGGCGCGCCGCGGCCGGCCTGGCCCTGGCGGCGCTGGCCCTGGTGCTGCTCCTGTGGTGGTGGCGGCGCACCCTGACGGCCCTGATGACCGCGCCGGATTCCTCCACCCTCCAGGCCGTCGAGAAGGACAGCGCCCGCCGGTCCGGCGGCGCGGAGCGGGGCCTCGCCCGGCTGCTGCCCGGCGGGCACACCGGCGCGGTCATGCTGCGGTCGCTGCGCTACGCCTGGCGCGACCCGAAGGCGAAGATGTCCTGGTCGATGGCGCTCGGCCTCGGCATCATCGTCCCGGTCGTCTCCGCCCTCCAGGGCCAGGGCAGCATCTACACCGCCTTCTCGGCGTCCGCGCTGCTCGGCATGCAGATGTACAACCAATTCGGCCAGGACACCTCGGCGTTCTGGATGGTGGCCTCGACGATCTCCACCCCGCGGGACGCCCACGCGGAGCTGCGGGCCCGGGCGCTGGCGCTGGCGCTGGTGGCGTTCCCGTATACGACGCTGGTCGTCGCCGGCTCCGCCGCGCTCATCGGCCCCTGGTCGGATTTCCCGCAGGTCTACGGCATCTCGCTGGCCCTCCTGGGGGCGCTGCTGGCCACGGGGGCGATGGCCTCGGCGCTGTTCCCGTACTCCATCCCGTCGGAGGGCCGGCAGAGCGCCGGCCCCGGCCAGGCGGCGATCGCCTGGATCAGCCTGCTCTGCGGCTTCGTGACCTCGGCGGTGCTGATCGCGCCGATACTGGCCCTGACGATCTGGCTGCATGTGGCCGGGCTGACCGGCCTGCTGTGGGTGCTGCTGCCGGCTGGCGCGCTGTACGGCCTGGCCGTCGCGGCGCTCGGGCTGCGGGTGGCGGCGCCGCTGGTGGCGCGGCGGCTGCCGGAGATCCTGGCGGCGGTCAGCAAGGGCTGAGCCGGCGGGGGCCCCGGCGCGTCCGGGCCCCCCCCCCTCTCCCTTTCGCCCCCATCTCCGCCATATCTCCCCAGCTCAACGGCTTTGCCGGGACGTTATCCACAGGCTTCCCCGCCCGCCGCGCGCGAGCGGTAGCGTCATCGCGTCGGTCCTCGCGGGAGGCGGACGAAGAGGGGGTGGACGTGATGCTGCGCGCCGGAAGGGTGCTGGTGGCGGTCTGGTTGGCGGTGCTGTTCACCGCCGGCGCGGCGCAGGCCGCCGGTGCGACGGTCCCGGGCGCGGCGACGGGAGCGGCCGCGGCGGCACCGGGCGGGACCGCGGATGCGGCCGTGTCGAGCCCGGCCGCCTACCTCGCCGAGCAGTTGCGCCGCAGTCCGGTCTACGTCACCGACGAGCTGCCGCGCGCCGTGCCGCGCTCCACGGCCCCCGAGTTCGCCGCACTGGCCCGGCGGCTCGGCGTTCCGACGTATGTGGTGGTCCTGCCCGGGCTCGCCGGCGGCCTGAAGTCCGGTCTGCTCGCCGGGATCCACGACCACCTGGGCCGCAAGGGCCTCTACGTCGCCCTCTCCGAGGCGGGGCTGACCGACGTCCAGACCTACGGCCTGAGCGTGCCCGGCGCCCAGGACGCCGCGACCGCGACCCGCTACGAGCTGCCGTACGACGCCACCGCCCGCGAGTCGTTCCGCCGTTTCGTGGACGTCCTCACGTCCGGCGACGCCCACCAGCGCGCCGAGCAGGCCCGCGAGGCGTACGGCGGCGCACAGGGAAGCCACGAACCGCCCGCGCTCCACACCACGCGTACGGACCGGGAGAACGAAAGCTTCCTGACCGGGGTCGTGGTCACCGGCGTGCCGCTCGCCGCGCTGCTGATCGGGGGGTACGGGGTGCGCCGGTGGCGGCTCCGGCGCGAGCGGTCCGGCGCCGGGGCGGCCCGCCCGGCGCACCGCGCGCGGCTGATCCTGCTGCTCGCCGCGCCGGTGCTCGCCGGGCTGCTGGCGTTCACCGCCGCCCAGGTCTTCGACGCCACCTCCAGCGGCGACGGCTCGGTCCCGACCGCCGCCGATATGCGGGCGCGCCTGGACCGGATCGCCGCCGGTCTGCACCGCGATCCGCTCTACACCGATCCCGAGACCCCGGCCGACCTGGACGCCGCCGCGCGGACCCGGCTGCGCGCGCGGCTGGCCGCGCTGCCCGTCCCCGTCCTGGTCGCGGTGGTGCCCACCTCGCTGGACGACGAGTCCGGCGGCTCCGGGGACCGGCTGCTCGCGTCGCTCCACGACCGGCTGCGCCGGGACGCCGTGTTCGTCCTCGCCGACCCGGTGACCGGCGAGCTCGACGTCGCCAACTACGGCACGCGGCTGGACACCGGCGCCCTGAGCCCCCCGACCCGGGATTCCGAGCCCGGGCAGGACCCGGCGGAGCAGTTGGGCCCCCGGCTCGACGCGCTGCTCGCCTCGGCGGCCAGGCTTCCGATGTCCCCCACGGCCCACGAGCCGTTCAACCCGGGGCCGGTCGAGGATCCGGTGGCGCAGCAGACCCTGCCCGGCCTGTTCACCGGGGACTTCTGGCCTGGCCTGGTGATCGGCGCGCTGACCGCCCTGCTCTTCTCCGGCCTGGTGCTGGCGCTCTGGGCGCTGGTGCGGTGGCTGTGCGCGCGCACCGCCGTGGACACCACCGCGTCGCCCACCCAGCCCAAGCCGTCCTGGCTGCGGCGGACCGCCGCCACCGAATGCACCGCGCTCGGCGCCGAGTTGGAGCGGAGCGCGGAGCTGCCGGAGGCGGCCCGGCTCCGGCCGTGGGAGTGCCTGGACGCCGCGACGCTGCTGATCGACGGTGACAGCGACGGCCGCCCGGACGCGGACGCCGACTCCGCGAGCCTGGCCTGTGCGATCGTGCTGGCCCGGGCCGGCCGGGCGGTGGTGGCGGAGCCGTCCGCGGCGGACCATGTCTGCTACCGCAATCCGCTGCACGGCCCGGCCGGGAAGCCGGAGCGGCGGCATCCGGGCCGCCGCGGTGCGCCGCCGCGCCCGGTGTGCGCGGCCTGCCGGGAGACGCCCGGAGAGATGCTGCGGCTGCACGGCTCCGACGGTTTCGGGCGGCGGGGGTACGCCCCGTATCCCGTCCACTCCGGCCCGCTGGCCCGGCTCGCCCAGGGCGCCACCATAGACCAACTCACCCGCGAGGTACGGGAGTCCTTCGGTGTCCACTGACCTTCCCCACCGCCGCCCCCGCCGCCTCGGCCGCCCCAGCCGTCTCGGCCGTCTCCGGCGCCCGGTGCGTTCCGTGCTCGCCGCGGCCGCGGCCACCGCCGCGCTGCTGTGCGGCACCGCCGGCCCCGCCGCGGCCGACGCCGCCGGCCCGGCCGGCGCAAGCCCGGGCCAGAAGATCGCCGACGCGCTGCGCACCTCGCCGGTGTACGTCGATCCGTCGCTCTCCGCGGCGGTCGGCCCGGAGGAGCAGCGGGCGCTGGTGACGCAGATCCGGGGCACCGGTCTGCCGATCCGGGTGGTACTGGTGCCGCTGGTCGAGGGCGACAACTGGGGCGGCAAGCCGGAGCAGCTGGCCGAGGTGGTGCACGAGCGGCTGGGCGGCGGCCCGGCCATCCTCCTCACGCCCGGCGACTTCCCCGACGACGTCGAGGCCCGCGAGTGGCCCGCCGGCGCCCATCAGGCGGAGCACGCCGCCGCCTCGGTGTACTTCGACGACTCCCTCAAGGGGGCCGGGCTGGCCAAGCGGGTCTCCCGGGCCATCGACATCATCAAGTCCGGTGACGGCGACCGGGTCTACGACCGCCTCACCGCCCATCTCGGCACGTCCTCCGGCGGGGGCGGCGCGTCCGGGAAGCCAGCGGCGCACGGCTCCTCCCCCGTCGTCCGGATCCTCACCCTGGCGGTCGGGCCGCTGCTGGTGCTGGCCGCGGCCTGGCTGCTGCTGCGGCGCCGGGCGCGGCTGCGCGACTTCGGCACGCCGTTCGCGCTGCCCCGTTCGGTCTTCGCCGCGGCCCGCGAGGCCGATGAGGAGGGGCTGCGGGAGCGGGCCGGCGAGGAGGTGGTGCGGCTCGGCGAGGAGGCCCGGTCCGCGGCGGGCGACCCGGCGGGCATCGAGCGGGCGCTGGACGCCTACGCCGCGGCCGGTTCGGTGCTGGACCGCGCCCGCGGAGTGCCGGATCTGGCGGGCGTGTTCGCGCTGGTGGCCGAGGGCCGGGCGGCGCTCTCACCGGCCTCCGGCGCGCTCCCGCTGTGCTTCTTCCACCCGCTCCACGGCCCGGCCGTCCGCCGCATACCCTGGCGGCCCCTGGGCCGCCGCGAGCAGCTGCGGATAGCCGCCTGCGAGACCTGCCTGCGCGCGGTGCGGACCCGGCGCGCGCCGGAGGTCCTGACGGACCGGCTGGACGGCCGCCCGGTCCCGTATTTCGAGGTGCCGGCCGACAAGAGCCTCTGGGCCGCGACGGGTTACGGCTCCCTGCTGTCCGGTGATTCCCTCACCGAACGGGTCCGGCGCGGCGATTTCACCCGCACCCTGGAGTGACGCACCCCGGAGTGACCGCTTCCGGCCGGTGAGCTGGGCGGGAGCCCCACCCCGTCGTCCGATGCGCACCGTTCTACGGAATCCCGCACCAAGTTTTATCGAGGGATTACCAACAGCCGCTCGGCCGCGCCCAATGATGCGTAATTCACCCGCAATGCGGCGGTGTCCGCATGCCCCCTCCACGAGCTGGCACACAACAATCGCGGCAATCCGCCGGGGTATTACCGAGCGGCCGCCGGAAGACGGCCTCCGGACCCCTTTCCCCGTTTCGACAAGCGCGAAAGCACGCTCTTATGCTCCGCTCGCACAGCCGTTCGCGAGCACCGGGCAACGGTGCTGCGCAACGGGGGAGAACACGGTCCAGGAGGACGTTTTGCCGCACACGAGGGCCGCATGGCTGCGCGCCGCCGCACCGGTCGCCGTACTCGCGCTGGCGCTGACCGCCTGCGGCGGGAAGAAGGACGCGCCCACTCCCACGGCCGGTTCCGGCGGTTCCGGCAGTTCGGCCGCTTCCGGGGTGAACGCGCGGGATTCCTCGGACGCCGCGCCGGAAACCGGCAAGGGCCCGACCGCTCCGGCCGGCGCCGGTGCGCTGAAGCCCGGTCAGAGCGGCACCGGGCAGTACAAGGAAGAATCCGGGAAAGTCACCTACGAGGTCGCCGCGCAGAAGGTCCGCGTCGGAACCGAGGCCGAGGCCCGGAAAATGGTCCAGGATCCGAAGGACGCGACGGGCCTGGTAGCCGCCACCGTGTATGTGAAGTACACGAACAAGGGCCCCGCGGTCGTCAAGGGCCTGGCGAGGGTGGACAACGGCGCCGAGATCTACGCGGACGGCCAGCGCGGCGGTCTGCTCATCGGCGCCCCGGAAGACCTCCCCGGCTGCGAGGACTCGATCGATATCGACAACTGGGCGGTCGGCCAGAGCCATGTCATCTGCCAGACCTACATGATCCCCAAGGGCGCCAGGTCCCTGGAGGTCCACTGGGGCGACGACGGTGCGCCCAACCCGCTGATCTGGAAGTTCGACAACACGGGCTGAGCTCGCCCTTTGACCTCGTGTCGCGTCGGACGGCCGCGCGGTGGGGCAAATTCCGGTGCGCGTCGGGGGCGGACTGGTCAGACTCGCGGCATGACAGCGAACATCAGCCGCATCAATCCCGATCAGTTGCATGAGACGCCGGGCTACCACCACATCACCGTGGTGGAGACCGGCCGCACGGCTTACCTGGCGGGGCAGTGCCCCCTCGACCGGGACGGCTCTCTCGTCGGCCCCGGTTCCCTCGAGGCGCAAGTCGATCAGGTTGTCGTGAACGCGCTCGCTGCCCTTGCGGCGGTGAATGCCCAGCCGCGGCACGTGGTGCGTTCGGTGATCTACGTGCGGAGCGAGGAGAGGGAGGACCTGGGCCTCGCCTGGCACCGGCTTACCGCCTCCGCCCTCGGACCGGCTTTCACGTCCGCCAGCACGCTCTTGGGGGTTGCGCAACTGGGCTTCACAGGGCAGCTGGTCGAGCTGGACCTCACCGTCGCGCTGCCCGACTGAGCCGGCCGCACGCCTCGAACAGCGTCTCGAACTGCTCCGCCCACATGATCACGCACCGGACGCCGCCGCCCCCTTCCCGGGCGGCCGTCTGCTCCTGGCGGTTGACGTCTCGCCGTGGCTCCGGTCGGACGCGCTGGCCGACGGCGCCACGGCAGTCACCGCCGCTCAGCTCCGCCACGTCGTCGAACGGCCCATCGCCGCGGGGGCAGTGGCAGCCCGCCGAGCCGGACATCGCCGTCGTCACGGACGCCGGATACGGCGTGACCCGGCCGGCCTGGGGGCTGCGGGTCCTGCCTGTCGAGCTGATCGGGCGATCGCCCCGCGCACGCGCCGGGCCAATTCCCCACCTCCCGCACCGCGTTACGCACCGGCTCAGGGTCGAGCCGCCACCGCCTGCAAGAACGGCTCAATGGCGCGGTACCACGCTTCGGGCTGCTCCCAGGGCAGCAGATGGCCGGCGTCGGGTATCTCGGCGTAGGCGCCGCGCGGGAGGACGCGGACCATCTCCTGGGCCTCGGCGCGGCCCAGTTCGGCGTCGAGGCCGCGGACGACGAGGGCCGGGCAGACGACCTGGGCCAGCTCGTCCCAGTGGGCGTCGTGCACCCAGGTCTCGCGGGCGCCGAGCATCTGGCGGCGGGAGAACACCGGCCGCCAGCCGTCGGCCCGCTCGGCCATCACCTCCGCGAAGTAGTCGCCGCGGACCGGGCGGGGCCGCTCCAGCGCCGGATCGTCCTCCCCGAACCACTTGCGGACGTCCGCGAGGGTGGCGAACGGCACCGGCCAGGACCGGAACCACTCCGCCCACTCGCGCTGCGAGGCCGCCCCGAGCGCCGAGGCCCGCATATCGCAGATCACCAGGGCGCTGACCAGATCCGGGCGGCGGGCCGCCACCTGCCAGGCCGTCAGCGCGCCCATACCGTGGCCGACCAGGGCGGCCGGAGCCAGCTCCAGCTGCTCCAGGGCGGCGATGGCATCGTCCGCGTAAGCGGTGCGGGCGGGCGGGCCGGCGGCGGGCTTCTCACTGCGGCCGTGGCCGCGCTGATCCAGGGCCACCGCGCGGTGCGTGGCGGCGAGCCGGCGGGCGGTGGCCGCCCAGTGCGAGGCGCGCCCCATCAGGCCGTGGAGCAGCAGCACACCGGGCCGCCGCCCGCCCTCCTCCGAACCGCCGCCGCTCTTGGGCGGGTCGGTGAACTCCCAGGCCGCGAGCCGCACACCGCCGGAACCCCTCACATCGCTGCGCCGCACCATGTGCCCTGGCACCCCCCATCGTCCGCTTACGTCCCCTCACCGACCCCGTGACCCTCAGAGTATCGAACTCGTATTCGAACAGACCGCTCTCGCGCCCAACTACCCACTTTCGAGTGACCTTGCGAAGGGATTGCCCACGCCCACCACGGGGAGACATCTGCCGGGAGGCGGGCTCCACCGGGAAGGGAGCCCGTGGGGAAAGACCCTGAGAGCTCGGGGCTCCGGGTCTTGGCGGGGGGACATGGGGAGGCAGGGCCCCGGCTGCTCGCAGCGCCGGGGCCCTGACCGTCACCGCACCGTCGCGGAGGCATCGCCCACCGCACCATCGCGGACGCGGACGCGATCCCGCACCGCACTCTCGTGGACGCATCGAGCCCCCTTGGCCGTGAGCGCATCACGCGGAAGTGACGACGCATGGCCATGCGCCAGCGCCAGAGTGGCACGGGAGCGGCCGCCGCGCACGGATTCGCGCAAGATCGCGCGCCCGGGCTCCCGTAAAGCCGTAAAAGCCCGGATCCTCTAAGGCCGTTGGGCGCGGCGAGAGTTGGCGAGCCCGCCGGGATGCGCGTCAGCGCACCTCAGCGGGCTCTGAGGGCAGTCAGCGGGCTCTGTGTGTGATCAGCGGGCTCTGCGTGCGATCAGCAGGCGCTGAGCGCGATCAGCGCTTGGCGACGAAGACGTGGCTGGCGATGCCGGCGTCCAGCTCGGCGGCCTCGCCGCTGCTGCCGACCAGCACCCCGGCCGGGGACTCGGTGACGCTGACCACCGCGCCCGGCTGCACCCCGGCCCGCCGGAGGGTGTACATCAGCTGGGCGTCGGCCTGGATGGGCTCGCCGATCCGGCGCACCACGGCCGTCTTGCCGTCCGCCCCGGCGTCCAGATCCATCAGGCTGACCATCCCGGCGTCCAGGAACGGATCGGCCTCGGCCTTCTCGCCCAGCTCCTCCAGGCCCGGGATGGGGTTGCCGTACGGGGACTCGGTGGGGTGGCGCAGCAGCTCCAGGACGCGGCGCTCGACCGCCTCGCTCATCACGTGCTCCCAGCGGCACGCCTCGGCGTGCACCTGCTCCCACTCCAGGCCGATGACGTCGACCAGCAGGCATTCGGCGAGGCGGTGCTTGCGCATCACCCGCGTCGCCAGCCGGCGGCCCTCCTCCGTCAGCTCCAGATGCCGGTCGCCGGCGACCGTCAGCAGGCCGTCCCGCTCCATGCGCGCCACGGTCTGGCTGACCGTGGGGCCGCTTTGCTCCAGCCGCTCCGCGATGCGGGCGCGCATGGGGACCACACCCTCCTCTTCCAGCTCGAGGATGGTGCGGAGATACATCTCCGTGGTGTCGATCAGTCCGGACATGCGTGCCCCTCGATATGTCGTGCGGTGGCCCTGGACTCAATTCTGACGCATCCCACTGACATCGGTGCGCGCTCGTCCGCGCACCGGACGGCCCCCGGGCGGGCGGACGGGTGCGGAGCCCGGCGTATTGACAGCGCACTGGTCCAGACCGCAACGTGATCCGGGCCACTGATCCACGAGGCGGCGCGGCCGCGTACCGGCGCCGGACCGCCGCAGATCCGACGTGGATCCGACGTAGACGCGACGAGAGGGGCCCGCGGCAATGGCTGAGAGCGACCGGGGCGAGGGGCTGGCCGGGCGGTACTTCGACGCCGCGATCGACCTGCTGCGGCAGGTCCGGGACGCGGAGGGGGAGCGGATCACCGAGGCCGGGCGGCTGATCGCGGACACCGTGGCGGCCGGCGGCCGGGTCTTCTCCTTCGGCGCCGGGCACTCCTCGCTGCCGGCCCAGGACACCGTCTACCGCGCCGGCGGCCTGGCCGTCATGAACCTCCTGTCCGTCCCCGGGGTCGTCGGGGTCGACGTCCGCCCGGCGACGCTGGGCAGCGCGCTGGAGCGGGTGGACGGGCTGGCCGGGGCGGTGCTGGACACCAGCCCCCTGGAGCGCGGCGACGTGCTGGTGATCATCTCGCTGTCCGGGCGGAACGCGCTGCCGGTCGAGATGGCGATGAACGCGCGGGCGCTGGGCATCAAGGTCATCGGCGTGACGTCGGTGGCCTACGCGGACGCGACGAAGTCCCGGCACACCTCCGGCACGTACCTGAAGGACCACTGCGACGTCGTGGTGGACAGCCGCATCCCGGTGGGCGACGCGGAGCTGACGCTGCCCGGGATCGAGGCGCCGTTCGCACCCGCCTCGACGGTCGTGACCAGCGCGATCATGCAGGCGGTGGTGGCCTGCGCGGCCGGGGCGCTGGCCGAGCGGGGCGGGCAGCCGCCGCTGCTGCGCTCGGGCAACGTGGACGGCGGCCACGAGTGGAACGGCCGGGTCATGCGGGAGTACGCGGACCGGATCTTCTACCGGCACTGACCCGGCCGGACCCCGGGGCCCGGGTCCCCCTGGCCTGGCCACCCCGGGGCAGGCCCCCGCCGCCACCGGGGCGGGCCCCGCCTCAGCCCCCCGCCGCCCCCGCCAGGTCCAGGGCGGCGGCGATCCGGGCGGCGACCTCCTCGGCGTAGTCCGCGTCCGCGCGGTCGAAGGGGCGGCGGGCGGCGGTGCGCAGGAACGTGGCGACGCCGAGGGTCCGGCCCCGGCTGCGCAGCACCACGCACAGGCCGTGGACCGTGCCGTCCGGCCAGCCGCGGGCGGCCGCCCAGCCCTCGGCGGCGCCGGGGCCGGCACCGGCCCGGACGGAGCCGCGCCGGGCGTACGCCTGGTAGGCCGGGTGGTTGGGGGCGTAGGCCACCGGGATGCCGGTCGCCGGCAGCGCCTCCGAGGGGCCGGGCGCTCCGGCCGGGGAGGCCAGGGCGCGCACCAGCCGGGGCGCGCGGGCCGTACCACCGGGCGCGCCCGGGGTGCCGTCCTCACCGGGCGACGGGTCGGCGTCCCATTCGGCGTCCGCGTCCACCGCGCCGTACGGGGCCGGGGCCGGCGGCCCGGCGAGGTCGACCAGGGCGTGGTCGGCGAAGCCCGCCAGGGCGAAGTCGAGGTGCACCGCGGCGGCCTCGGCCGGGTCCGGGCACTCGGCGGCGGCCCGGCCCGCGCGGTGCAGCTGGTGGGCCCGGAAGCGCAGCAGGGAACCGTCCTGCTCGGCCCGTTTGGCGTCCGTGACGTCCTGGAACAGCCAGGCGACACCGAGCGGAACGGGCTCCTCCGACAGCGGTGAGGCGAGCCGTACGAAACCGCTGCGCCAGCACCGGCGCGGGAGTTCGGCGTCCCCGTCGCGCAGTGTCACCCACAGCTCGGCGACGGCCGGCGGGGAGCCCTCGGCCAGGACGTGCTGGAGGGCGGTCTCCAGCTCCTCCACCCCTTGGGCCAGCAGATCGCCCAGCGGGCGGCCCAGCGGGGCGGTGCGGCCGGTGCCGAAGGTGCGGGCGGCGTAGGCGTTGACGGCCGCGGGCCGCAGATCGGCGTCGATCAGCACCAGGCCCCAGGTGGCCTCCTCGAACAGCGCCTCGCTGAGCGCCACCGCCCGCTCCAGATCGAGCTGGCTGTGCGATTCGCCGAAGGCGCAGTACGCGCCGGTGGCCCGGCCGTCGGGGCCGCGGACCGCGGAGGACTGGGTGCGTACCAGGACGCGGTGGCCGTCCTTGGCCATCAGGGCGAAGTCGTGCACCTGGCGTCCCGGGGAGCGCATCGCGGCGGCCAGCGCGGCGGTGACGCCGGCCGCGTCCCCGTCGCGCACCGCCCAGCCGGCCAGCCCCCGGCGGCCGATGGCCTCCTCGGCGCTCCAGCCGAGGATCCGCTCGGCCTCGGCGTTCCAGTGGGTGACCGTACCGTCCGCGGTGAAGGCCATCAGGGCGGCGTCCATACCGTCCAGGAGGGCGGCGAGCAGTCCGGAGTCGCCGGCGTCCGGAGGGCGGTCGGGGTCGCCGCCGGCACCGGGTGGCGGGGGCCCGCCGGCCGTTCCACCGGGGCCGCCGGCCGGTCCGGGCGGGCCGGCCGCGGCGGACCGCTGCGGCGATGAGGCCGACGAGGCCGAAGAAGCTGACGAGGCAGTCACTGGCACCCCTTACGAACGCGGCCGCACATGCTCCACGTGGGGTCATTCAACTGGAACGTGACGTGGGACACACCCGATTCGCCGAAATCGCCGCCAGGGATTCCGCTCCCCCGGAAAAAACCCTTTGCGCGGCGCCCGGCCGGTTCCTAACGTGTGGGGTACACGAGAAGGGAGGTGGTTCGGCAGATGATTTCGCACCGGACACGTGAGGTGGCTGCGGGCTAGCGGCCCGTCGCATCACCGAAGTGCAGCGCCGGGTCAGCGCATACTGCAGATGCGCAGCCGGCCAATCCCAAGCAGTCACCCGACCCGCGGGCTGCCGGTTCGTCCGACCGGCCCTTCGCGCACCACGCGCGGAGGAAGCAGCCCGCGGGTCGTCTGCGTGCGGGCGCCCGCACGGCGGGCGGGCCAGGGGCGCCCGGAGACGGCGCCCCAACCCACGGGCCACGGCCCCTCAAGGAGCCGTCCTCTCAGGGAGCCAATCGCTCCACCCGCCACTGCCCGGCCTCCGGCGCGCCCTCGCGGACGTACCGCAGCCGGTCGTGGAGGCGGTTGAGCCGGCCCTGCCAGAACTCGATCGCCTCCGGGACGACGCGGTAGCCGCCCCAGTGCGGGGGCGCCGGCACCTGCTCGCCCTCCGGGTAGCGGGCCGCCAACTCCTCGTAGGCGCGCTCCAATTCGTCGCGGGAGGCGATCGGGGCGGACTGGTCGCTGGCCCAGGCGCCCAGCTGGGAGCCGTGCGGGCGGGTGCGGAAGTAGGCGGCGGTCTCGTCCCGGCCGATGCGTTCGGCGGTGCCGGAGACGATGACCTGGCGGGCGAGCGGGTGCCAGGGGAACAGCAGGGAGATCGCTGGGTTTTCGGCCAGTTCGCGGCCTTTGCGGCTGGTGTAGTTGGTGAAGAAGACAAAGCCGCGCTCGTCGAATGCCTTGAGGAGCACGGTCCTTGAGCTGGGCCGGCCGGCGGCGTCCGCCGTCGAGACGACCATCGCGTTCGGCTCGTGCAGACCGGCTGCGGCCGCGTCCTTGAACCACCGCGCGAACTGGTCGAAGGGGCTGGCGGCGAGATCGGACTCGACGATTCCCTCGGCGCGGTAGTGCGCGCGCATGGACGACGGATCGGGGGTATCGGCAGGAGGCATATCGGCGGGATGCACGGCCTCATCTTGCAGCATCCGCACCGCGCCGGTCAGCCCGGAGGGCCGGAAGTCTGCCCCCCGTCGCCGGGCCGTAACCCTCCCGTCGGCAAATCGCCCAGTGTGCCGGATGTCACGCTTCCCCGCAGGTGATGAACCCGCCAAAATCATGGCCCGGCCCTCTGTGGGCCCCGGACACCGGAAGCTATCGTGTCCGACTTCAGGCCGCCGCACAGCACCACCGGCGGCGGCCCGCGCCCGTGGACCGACCCCCCGCGGGCGGAACCGTCGCGTGGCACCGGCCCCGGCGGGGCATCACCGGGGTGTCCGGTACGGACCGCGAGCTGCCCGGCGCAGCCGCGTAACCGCACCGGTGCCGTAACTGACTCGACCGCTCGGCAGCCGGTCACCGCCGGCCCGCCGTCCCATCTTGAGGAGCCGCCTGATGTCCGACTTCGTTCCCGGGCTTGAGGGAGTCGTCGCGTTCGAGACGGAGATCGCCGAACCCGATAAGGAGGGCGGCGCGCTCCGCTACCGCGGGGTGGACATCGAGGACCTCGTCGGGCACGTGTCCTTCGAGAACGTCTGGGGACTGCTGGTCGACGGGGCGTTCACGCCGGGGCTGCCGCCCGCCGAGCCGTTCCCGATCCCGGTGCACTCGGGTGACATCCGGGTCGACGTCCAGTCCGCGCTCGCCATGCTGGCGCCCGTATGGGGCCTGAAACCGCTGCTCGACATCGACGAGCGGACCGCCCGCGACAACCTCGCCCGGGCCGCCGTGATGGCGCTGTCCTACGTCGCCCAGTCGGCCCGCGGGCAGGGCCTGCCGATGGTTCCGCAGCGGGAGATCGACAAGGCCGAGACGGTCGTCGAGCGCTTCATGAAGCGCTGGCGCGGCGAGCCGGACCCCAAGCACGTCAAGGCCGTCGACGCCTACTGGACGTCGGCCGCCGAGCACGGCATGAACGCCTCCACGTTCACCGCCCGGGTCATCGCCTCCACCGGGGCCGATGTCGCGGCGGCGCTCTCCGGGGCGGTCGGCGCGATGTCCGGCCCGCTGCACGGCGGCGCGCCCTCCCGGGTCCTCGGCATGATCGAGGAGATCGAGCGGACCGGCGACGCCGCCGCGTACGTCCGCCGGGCGCTGGACAACGGCGAGCGGCTGATGGGCTTCGGCCACCGCGTCTACCGCGCGGAGGACCCGCGCGCCCGCGTCCTGCGGCGCACCGCGCGCGAGCTGGGCGCCCCTCGGTTCGAGGTCGCCGAGGCCCTGGAGAAGGCCGCCCTGGAAGAGCTCCACAACCGGCGGCCCGACCGCGTGCTGGCCACCAACGTGGAGTTCTGGGCCGCGATCGTCCTGGACTTCGCGGAAGTCCCGGCCCACATGTTCACGTCGATGTTCACCTGCGCCCGTACGGCGGGGTGGAGCGCCCATATCCTCGAACAGAAGCGGACGGGGCGGCTTGTGCGCCCGTCCGCGACGTATGTGGGACCCGCTAGCCGCAGTCCGCAGTCGATCGTCGGGTACGACGGCCTAGTCCGGCTGTAGCCGCCTCCCACGTTGTCGGCTTTCCCGCCGCGGGGTGCGTTTTGTTTGCGCCTGCGGCGCCGGTTCGCTGCGCTTGGCTGGCCTCCCACGTTGTCGGGTTTCCCGCCGCGGGTTGCGTTTTGTTTGCGCCTGCGGCGCCGGTTCGCTGCGCTTGGCTGGCCTCCCACGATGTCGGGTTTCCCGCCGCGGGTTGCGTTCTGTTTGCGCCTGCGGCGCGGGGCTTTGAGTCCGCTGCGCGGGGCTTTTCGGGTGCGGTGCCGGGTCTCCGGGGGTGGTGTGTCGGACTGCTTCGCTTTACGTCCGACACACCACCCCCGGAGACCCGTCCCCTCCCGTTCGGGGTCAGTTTTCAGGTGGGTGGGGGCTGACGTGGGTGGGTTGGTGCGGGTCGTCTCGTTGAGGGTGAGCGCCCGGCAACCAGTGACGAGGCGCACCTGCCCACCGGGACCGGCCCCAACGGACAGGGAAATCCACCCCCCTGTCTGCGGGGTGGGGGTGTGCCGGACGTAAAGCGAAGCAGTCCGGCACACCCCCACCCCGCAGACCCGGCACCGCGGCCGACCAGCCCCGCGCAGCGGAATCAAAGCGATGCGCCGCAGGCGCAGCACAACGCGCCGCAGGCGCGAAAAACGTCACGCTTCGCGTGACAGCGCCGCGTCCAGCACGGCCGCCCACTGCGCCACCACGCGCCCACGCCGCGACGCGTCATCCGTCAGGAGATTCGCCAGGCCCAGCCCCCGGGCCATGTCCAGGAGCCCCTGGACCGTCTCCCGGACGCCCGGGACGGACTCGTCGGCCGACAGCAGCGCGACAGCGGTACGGTGCGCCTCCCGCCCCACCCGCGCCTCCAGCGCGGTCACGCGCTCCCGTAGGAGCTCTTCGTCGGAGGCGGCGACCCAGAGGTGGAGCGCGGCGCGGAACAGCGGCCCGGTGTACAGGCCGACGAGTTCCTCGACGACTATCCGGGTACGGGCGGGCGACCCCGGGGGCGGCAGCTCGCGCGCCAGGGCCTTCAGCGCGCCCTGCCGCTTCTCCGCGACGTGTTCCACGGCGGCCGTGAACAGGTCCTCGCGGGTGCGGAAGTGGTGCTGCGCGGCCCCGCGCGAGACGCCCGCCCGTTCGGCGACGACGGACACCGTGCTGCCGCTCCAGCCGCGTTCCGCGAGGCAGGCCACGGCGGCCTCCAGCAGGGCGAGCCGGGTGGCCCGGCTGCGCTCCTGCTGGGGCTCCTTGGCGGCGCGGGCCGGGGTCGCCCTGGCGGCGCGGGCCGCCGCGGGCTCGGCGGCGCGGGCCGGCGAAGGCCCGTGGGCCGGCGTCAGCGCACCCATGCCGGGTCCCGCCGCTCCAGGAAAGCGGTCATGCCCTCGCGGGCCTCGGCGGAGGCGAAGAGCCGCGCGGACTGCTCGGCGAGCGCGCCGGTGTCCCGGTCGAACGCGGCCAGGACCCCGGCGGTCACCAGCTTCTTGGACTCGGCCAGGCCCTGCGGCGAGCCCCTGCGCAGCCCGTCGAGGAGCGGGGCGAGGCCCGCGTCGGCGTCGTCGGCGGCGAGCGTCACCAGGCCGATCCGGGCCGCCTCGGCCGGTCCGAACGTCTCGCCGGTCAAGTAGTAGCGGGCGGCGGCGCGCGGCTCCAGCCTGGGCAGCAGGGGCAGCGAGATCACCGCCGGTGCGAGGCCGAGCCGCGCCTCCGTAAAGGCGAAGGTGGCCCCGGGGCCCGCGACGGACAGGTCGCAGGCGCCGAGCAGGCCGAGGCCGCCGGCCCGGACGTGGCCGGTGACCCGGGCGACGACCGGTTTGGGCAGCTCCACCAGGGCGCGCAGCAGGCGAGCCAGCCCCAGGGGGCCGTCCGTGGCGGCCCCCGAGGCGGCCTCGGAGAGGTCCGCGCCGGCGCAGAACGTGCCGCCGGTGTGGGTGAGCACCACGGCCCGTACGGTGTCGTCGGCGGCCGCGTCGGCGAGGGCCTGGTGCAGGGCGGCGACCAGGCGGGTGGAGAGCGCGTTGCGGTTGCGGGGGGAGTTGAGGGTCAGGGTGGTGATTCCGCGCTCGTGGGAGCGCTCCACGTCCGTCATCGGTCCGTCGAACTCCTTTCCCTGGCGCGCAGTTCGCGCCGCAGGATCTTTCCGGTGGTGGCGCGCGGCACGCGGTCCAGGAATTCCACGCGGCGCACCTTCTTGTAGGGGGCGACCCGGCTTGCAACGTAGGCGATGACCTCGGCGGCGGTGAGCGCGGCCCCCGGCCGCCGGACCACGAACGCCTTGGGGACCTCGTTGCCGTCCTCGTCGGCGGTCCCGATGACGGCCGCGTCGGCGATGTCCTCGTGGGCGAGCAGCACCGCCTCCAGGTCGGCGGGGGCGACCTGGTAGCCCTTGTATTTGATCAACTCCTTGACGCGGTCGGTGACATGGAGCCAGCCGGCGGCGTCGGTGCGGCCGATGTCGCCGGTGTGCAGCCAGCCGTCCGGGTCGATCGTCGCGTCGGTCTCGGCGGGCCGCCCCAGGTAGCCCTTCATCACCTGCGGGCCCCGGATGAGGATCTCGCCGCTCTCACCGGGTCCGAGGTCCCGCCCGGTTTCCAGGGAGAGGGTGCGGAGTTCCGTACTGGGCAGCAGGGTGCCGACCGTCCCCGGGGGCGGGTTGTCGGCGCCGGGCGGTACGGCGTGGGTGGCCGGGGAGAGTTCGGTCATCCCGTACGCCTGGAGGACGCCGGGCAGGCCGAGGCGGCGGGCGCAGGCGGCGGCGAGCCCGGCGTCCAGCGGCGCGGCGGCGCACACCAGGCGCTTGAGGGAGGAGAGGTCGTAGGCGTCCACCAGGGGGTCCTTGGCGAGGGCCAGGACGATCGGGGGCGCGGTGTAGACCTCGGTGATGCGGTGGTCCTGGAGGGCGGCCAGGAACTCCCGGAGGTCGAAGCGGGGGAGGACGACCACGGTGGCGCCGTTGCGCAGGGGGGCGTTCATCAGGGCCGTTAAGCCATAGATGTGAAAAAAGGGGAGTACCGCCAGGACGCGGTCCCCTGGGCCGGCGGCCATGACGGGGGCCAGTTGGGCGAGGTTGGTGGCGATGTTCCGGTGGGTGAGCATCACGCCCTTGGGGGTTCCGGTGGTGCCGGAGGAGTACGGGAGCGCGGCGAGGTCGGTGGCCGGGTCGATGTCCGGGGCGGGTTCCGGGTGGTCGCCGTCGAGCAGGTCGAGGACGGAGCGGTGGCCCTCGGCCCGGTCGCAGAGGAGGATCTCGGCGATCCCGCCGGTCTGCTGTGCGGCGGCCCGGGCGGTGCCGCTCAGCGCCGCCACGGTGACGATCCACCGCGCCCCGGAGTCGGCGAGCTGCCGGGCGAACTCGGCCTCGGTGGCGAGCGGGTGGACGGTGGTGACGGCGGCGCCGCAGCGCGAGACGGCGTAGCAGACGACGGGGAAGAGCACCGAGTTGGGGCTGTGCAGGGCCAGCACGTCGCCCTTGCGGAGCCCGGCGGCGGCCAGCGCGCCGGCGAGGCGGCGGCTGAGGTGGTCGAGCCGGGCGTGGCTGATCGTGGTGCCGGTGCGGGCGTCGATCAGGGCCGGCCGGTCGCCGTGCGCGGCGGCCCGCCCGAGGACGGCCTCGTGGAGGGGCAGGTCCACGGGGGCGACGGCGGGGTAGCGGCTGCGGAATACGCGGGGTGAGGGGGATGGATGGGGCGAGGG
>NZ_LLZI01000260.1 GCF_001509485.1 Streptomyces sp. NRRL F-4489 | reverse complement strand
GTGACCCGCCCCGTGACCCGCCCCGCCCCCGCCGTGGAAAGCACCCCCCCAGGAGCCCGCCCGATGACCGCCGCCGCGCCCGGCCGCCGCCCCGGCCCCGTCACCGTCCGCGTCCCCGCCAAGGTCAACGTCCAGCTCGCGGTCGGCGGCCGCCGCCCCGACGGCTTCCACGACCTCGCCAACGTCTTCCTCGCGGTCGGCCTCTACGACGAGGTGACGGCCACCCCCGCCGACACCCTCACCCTCACCTGCTCCGGCCCGGACGCCGACCAGGTGCCGCTGGACGCCTCCAACCTCGCCGCCCGCGCCGCCACCGCGCTCGCCGCCCGCCACGGCCTGGAGCCCCGCGTCCACCTCCACATCGCCAAGGACATCCCGGTCGCCGGCGGGATGGCCGGCGGCAGCGCGGACGCCGCCGCCGCCCTCCTGGCCTGCGACACCCTCTGGGGAACGCACACCAGCCGGGACGAACTCCTCGCCCTCTGCGCCGAGTTGGGCAGCGACGTCCCCTTCAGCCTGGTCGGCGGCGCCGCCCTCGGCCGGGGCCGCGGCGAACTCCTCGAACCCCTCCCCGTCGGCGGCACCTTCCACTGGGTCTTCGCCGTCGCCGACGGCGGCCTCTCCACCCCCGCCGTCTACAAGGAGTGCGACCGCCTCCGCGACGCCACGGGCCAGGGCGCCACCACCGCCGACATCCCCGACCCCGAGCCCTCCCCGGCCCTCCTCGCCGCCCTCCGCACCGGCGACCCCGCCGCCCTCGCCGCCGCCCTGGACAACGACCTCCAGCCCGCGGCCCTCTCCCTCCGCCCCTCCCTCGCGGCCACCCTCACCGCCGGCACCGCCGCCGGCGCCCTCGCCGCCCTGGTCTCCGGCTCCGGCCCCACCACTGCCTTCCTCGCCGCCACCCCCGAGGACGCCGACCGCATCGCCACCACCCTCCGCACCTCCGGCACCTGCCGCACCGCCCGCCCCACCACCGGCCCGGCACCGGGGGCCACGGTCGTCAGCGGGGCGTGAACGGTCCCCAACTGCCCACTGCCAGCGGGCAGTTGGGGTCACCAGGGTGACCCCGCTCGTGCGGGCCGGCCGTAACGGCGGAAGCGGCCCGCGTACCGGACCTGCCACGGCTCGACCGGCGGCGTGCGCGGAACGGTTCCGGGCGGACCCGCCGAGGCCAGCGCGGTGAACAGCGCGATCAACTCGGGAAGCAGCGCCTCACCCGCCGCGGTCGGCGGTCCGTCCGCCCCGTCCGCCGCCCCGGCCGGAGCCGGAGAGCGGGCAGCGGCGCCGCGAGCCTCCCCAGCACGGCCCCCACCGCCGCCCGGTCCGCCCCGCCAGGCCGCCACTCCCCGGCCTCCAGCCACCCCCGCACCCGCCCGGCCTCCCGGCCCAGCGCCCGCGCCCACAACCCCGACGCCGCCAGGTCACCCGCCCGATGACCCGTCATATTGACTGACCCGTCCGGTAGTTCATGAACCAGTGCGTACCGAAATAGCGGGCCATCGTAAAAGGGTGCTCCGGGTCGACGAGCACCCGGCACACGAACTCCGCGGCCCCGCAGTCGAAGCGGACATCCCCGTCATCGAAGGAACGGACCACCACGGGCCAACGGTCGGGATCGTCGCCCTCGACCCGCCAGCAGTACAGCTCCTCGTGCTCCGTCCCCGCCCAGATCAGCAGCCCGTCCGCCCTCGGACCCGTCCTCGGCTCCTGGCGCAGGTCCAGAAACGCGTCGAAGGCACCCGCGCCGAACGTCTCCACCATGCGCTTGTAGTCGCCTGGCAGCGCGGTGCCCAGCCGCGACTCCATCCCCACCCAGTCCACATCCGGCCGCCGGGCGGCCTCCGCCCACCCGGTGATCCCTCGCAGCCGCCCCACCCAGTCAGCGTCCTCTTCCTCGCCGTCACGCGGTGCGACCGCCCAGGCTCCCGGCACCTCCCTGCGCGCGACCGCCAGCACCGCCCGCTCGCCCCCCTCGGCATCCCGCGTCGTCCCCGCGCCGACCCACTGATCCCCGTACGCCCAGGCCCGTAGCGTCACGGCCCGGTCGCCGAAGGGCGAGAGGAGCGCCGCGCCCCTGGACGCGTCGACCGCCGGATCGGTGCGGCCGTCGAGCACGAGGGTGCGCGGGGCGCCGTACCGGTCGGTGAGCAGGTCGGTCAGCTCCTCCGGGTCCAGGTCGCCGGGCAGGTAGAGGTGGCCGCCCGCCGGGCCGAGCTGGTCCAGCAGGTCGTTGAGGGCGGCTTGCGTGAGCTCCATGGCGGCCAGTGAAGCGCACCGCACTGACAACTGTGGGCCGTCTGTGGCAACGGGGCCCGCGCCCGCTCGCGCCTGCCGCCAGGTCGCCCCCATCCGGCTGGACAATGTGCCGGTCAGGGGCAGTGGCGTGTCCGAGCGGCATCGAAAGGGACGACGACCGATGGACAGAGGAGGACGTCTCGACCGTCGAACGCTTCTCGCCGGCGGCCTTGCGAGTGCCGCGGCCGCCCTCACAGGGTGCTCGTCGACAAGGACCGCCCAGGCATCGGCCACCACGTCGCCGAGCCCGAGCCCGAGCCCGAGCCCGAGTACCCCTGCCGCGGCCTTCACGAGACTGATGGAAGGCAACAAGCGCTGGGTGAGCGGAAACCTCCAGCACCCCGACCGGGACCCGGACCGGCGCCAGTTCGTGTCCCAGCAGCAGAAGCCTTTCGGGGCGATCCTCTCGTGCATCGACTCCCGCGTGCCGCCGGAACTCCTCTTCGATACCGGCCTGGGCGACCTGTACGTGCTGCGCACGGGCGGGGAAGCCGTCGGCCCGGTGGTCACCGGTTCCGCCGAGTACGGGCCCCTGACCAGCGGCACCCCGCTCCTCATGGTGCTCGGCCACCAGCACTGCGGCGCCGTCAAGGCGGCGTACACGTCCATCCGTGACGGCAAACCGCTGTCCGGCAACCTCCAGGCGATCACCAAGGCCCTGCAGCCGGCGTACGAGCAGGCCGCCCGGCAAGGCGGCGCCGACCCCGTCGAGACCATGGCCCGCGCCCAGGTGAAGCTGACCGCCACCGACCTCCGCGCCAACCGGGACCTCGCCCCCCTCGTCAAAAAGGGCGCCCTCGCCGTGGTCGGCGCCTACTACTCGCTCGACACCGGCAAGGTCGAAATCCTGACCGGCGCCCCTTCCTGAACCGGCGCGCCAGCCGTACGTGCCTACGACCCCAACTGCCCCGCCACCCGCCTGCGCAGGGCCGTGGCCCGGGGGTCGGTGTACGGGGTGAGGTGCGACAGGGCCTCGGTCCAGTGGACGCGGGCCGCCTCGGGGTCCGCCGGGGAGACGGCGGCGGCCAGGCAGTCCAGTTCGACGGCGAGTTGCCACGCGTCCCCAAGGTCGCGGTGGGCGGCGGCGGCGCGCCGGTGGAAGCCGGCGGCCTCGCCGGGGCGGCCCAGTGCGGCGTACGTCCGCCCCGTACCGCGCCAGGCCAGCGCCTCGCGGCTGCGGTCGCCGAGGCGCCGGTGGAGCATGGCCGACCGCTGGAAGGAGGCCAGCGCGTCGCCGTACTGCCCGGTGTCGCGCTGCACATCGCCCAGGGTGAGCAGCCAGAAGCCTTCCAGCCCGCGATTGCGCAGGCCGAGCGCGACACCGAGGGCCTCGTCGAGGGCCGCCCGGGCCGAGGCGTGCTCGTCCCGTTCGTGGTGGAGCCGGGCGGTGAGCCACAGGGCGTTGCCGATGCTCTGCTGGTTCTCCAAGGCGCGGTGTGCGGTGAGGGCGGCGCGTACCGCCGCGTCCGCTTCCTGGAGGCGCCCGGCTTCCAGATGGGTTCCGGCGAGGTTGGAGAGGGTGGTGGCGGCCCAGTGTTCCCCGCCCGCGTCGCGGACGGCGCGGAAGATGCCGAGGGCCTGCGTGAAGTCGGCGGCGGCGGCGTCGAGCCGGCGGGTGCGCAGATGGAGCAGTCCGAGGAGATTGAGCGCGTGTGCCTCGTCCATCCGCTTCCCGGTGGCGCGGGCGAGATCGAGGGCGCGGCCCAAGTGGTCGGCGGCAGGGCCGAGTTGATTCACGGACCGGTACGACATGCCGAGCTGGTTGAGCAGCAGCAGCTGCCCGTCGGTGTCGTCCGCCCGCTCGGCCGACGCCAGGCCGAGGTGGGCGAAACCGAGCCAGTCGGCGTGCGCGGCCGAAGCCGCCAGCGCGTTCCAGGCGGTGGCGGTCAGCTGCCAGGCGTGCCGGTGGAGTCCGGCCGCGGCCGCGGCGCGTACGAGGTGGGGGAAAGTGGGGCGTTCGCGTTCCGCCCAGTCGGCGGCGGCGTCGTAGTCGGCGAAGGCCAGTGGCGGCAGGGGTGTGGTGGACCGGGGGAGCGGCAGGTGCTCCTCGCCGGGCTGGAGCCAGGTCTGCGCCGCGTCCGCGGTGTGCAGGTACCAGTCCAGGACGCGCCGCAGGGCGGCTTCCCGCTCCTCGGCCGGTTCCTCGTCGTGCGCCTGGTCGGCGGCGTAGGCGCGCAGCAGATCGTGGAACTGGTAGCGGTCGGGCCCGGTCTGCTCCAGCAGGTGGGCGCCGACGAGGTCGTCGAGGAGCTGCCGGGCGCGTCCGAGGCCGAGGCCCGCGAGCGCGGCGGCCGCGGGCAGCCCGAATTCCGGCCCCGGGTGCAGCCCGAGAAGCCGGAAGAGGGTGCCGGAGTGCGGCGGCAGTGCGCGGTAGGACCAGGCGAAGACCGTCCGCACCGCCTCGGCCTCGTCATCGATGCCGGTACTGAGCGCGTCCCAGAGCGCGGACTCGTCGTGCAGATCGGCCAGCAGGTCGTCCAGGCTCAAGTGCGGGTGGCTGGCGGCGCGCTCGGCCGCTATCCGCAGGGCGAGCGGGAGGTGCGCGCACAGCCGCGCCAGCTCGGTCAGCTGATCCGGGTCGTCCCCCGGCCGGTAGTCCTGGGTGACGGCCCGCAGCAGGGCGACGGCTTCCGGCTCGGGCAGCGTGCCGAGCGTGATCCGGCGCGCGCCGTCGCGCACGGTCAGGCCGGCCAGGCGGTTGCGGCTGGTCACCAGGACGAGGCTGTCCCCGCTGCCGGGCAGCAGCGGCCGGACCTGGCCGACCGTGGCGGCGTTGTCCAGCACGATGAGCATCCGGCGGTCCGCGAGCAGGGAGCGGTACAGCGCGGCCGCGTCGTCCACGTCCCGCGGTACGTCGCCCGCCGCCACCCCGAGCGCCCGCAGGAAGCCGCGCAGCGCCTGCTCGGCGGTGACCGGCTCGCGCGGATCGTAGCCCCGCAGATTCACGAACAGCTGCCCGTCGGGGAAGCGGTCCTTGACCTGGTGGGCCCAGTGCAGGACGAGCGAGGTCTTGCCCGCCCCGGCCGTACCGGCCACCACGTGCACGGACACCACGACCTGCCCGCCGCCCCGCCCCGTCAGGACGGCGTTCAACTGCCCCAGCTCGGCCGTCCGGTTGACGAACGCCGGCACGTCCGCGGGGAGCTGCCGGGGCACGGTCCCCGGCGCACGGCCCGCCCCCTCCGCCGCCCCGTGGAATGAATGCCGCCGGAGACGCTCCCGGCCTGCACGACGTCACGGGACGTCCCGGAGACATCGTTGGCCGCGTCCCCGGACCATCCGCTGGCGTCCGCCGGCATACCGATCGCTACGTCCTTCCCGGTCAGGCCGCCGGGGGCGGCGGCAGCGGCGCGACGACACGGTCGAAGTACGACGCGATGTCCTCCGCGGCCGCGTAGGCGCTTTGCACGTACGCCGTCCACGGGGCGACGATCCCGGGATCGGTGAAGCGGATCGCCCCGTCCGGTGCCCCGTCCTCGGTGTAGAGAACCTTGAAGAGCACCTTGCCGTCCTGAATCGTCAGCTCCGGCAGCAGCCCGCCGGCCTCGTCCGCCGCGACCTCCTTGGCGGACAGGACCCGCACCCGCTCCCCGTACTCGGCACTGATCCGCAGCGAATGCAGCTCGTACTGCAGATACGGCGTCAGCGGCTCCTCCACCACCCGCACCCGGTGGAACACCGAGCCGCGGGCCTCCTCGTCCGCCTGGATCCCGCGCAGGCTCTCCCGGCCCTCCTCGAGATGGCGCAGCACCGCCGCCCAGTCCCCGCGCCGCAACGCGTCCCGTGCCGGACTCCCCACCTCCTCGAAGTGCTGGAGCCGCTCCAGCTTCCAGGACTCGCCGTCGCGGATTGAGGCGTCCCGGGCACGGAAATCCCGCCGGTATTCCTCGCTGCTGAGCCGCTCCCCGCGCTCGGCGGGCAGCGCGGGGCGGTGGAGGTCACGCATCGGCGATGTCCGGCTTCGCCGCGCTGAGCATGCTGCCCGGGATGACGACGAGGCGTTCCCCGGCTCCCAGCGTTACGCCGTCGGGCAGGCGCGGGGCGTAGGCGTCGGTCAGATCGCGGCCGATGACGGCGATATCGCCGTTGCTGAGCTGCCAGATGTCCGGGCACTCGTCCCGGCCCTGGGAGTGACCCAGTTCCGCCGCGGACTTCCCCAGCCGTTTGACGAATAAGGCCGATGGATCGGCTTCCCACGTACGGGCCATGAGCGCACCTCCAGCTCCCTGATGTAACGCACCGCCACGGCTACGATACTGAGAGATCACGGCAAACGTCCCTCCACATCCGAGGAGTTGACGACGCCGAGGCAGAGGCCGCCACCCCGTGACCACCCCGTTGCCCTACCGTGTCCGCCCCTCGGCAACCGTCCGGCGCCCCGCGCGAGTCTGACGATGCATGACGGATTCTCGAACGGGTGGGCGGCGGCGTGCGGTTGGGGCCGGGTCGGCCGCCGTCCTGGTGGCAGTGCTCGGTGGTTCGGCGGTGGCCTGCGGGGCGGCGGGGTCGACCGATGCGGACCCGGACGCCCAAGGGGTGAAGCTGTCGTTCCAGGACACCCTGGACACCACCTACGTCCGCCAGGACACGGAGTCGGACGCCGGCGGCGCCGACAGCTCCAGCTTGCCGTCCGACCCGTATTACTTCTATTACGTCAATCTGGCGGCGAGCCGGCGTTCCCCGGGCAGCGGGCCGGCGGCGGCGGAGAACATCAAGGTGACGGTCGACTTCTCCGCCGCGAAGGCCGTGACGTTCCACACCGCGAATGTGAATCGGGACCTGGGCTGCAAGCGCTCCGGCGCTCTCCTCACCTGCGCCCCGAAGAACATCAAAGTCGGTTGGGACGCGAAGCTACGGCTGTTCACCATGTCACCGTGGAGCAAGGCGCCGAAGGGCCCGGCCGGCCATATCGACGTCACCGTCAGCAGCACCAACGCCCCCACCATCCACCACACCACCCAGGTGGTCATCGGCACGCCCTTCGTCACCGCACGCGTCACCCGGGGCCGGGGCGGCGTGGCCCCCGGCTCCGACGTGGCGGTGACGCCCGCCTTCCGCAACGAAGGGGACACCGGCATCCAGGGCGACCTCAACGTCGTCGTGGACGTCACGGGCCAGGCGACGCTGCGCAGGCAGTACCGCAACTGCCGCTACGACAAGGCCGACGCACCGACGAAGGCGGTGTGCACCCTCCCCGGCCCGCTGCCGGCCGGTACCGCGTACGAGACCGACCGGCCGTTCACGGCCACCACCACCCCGACCGGCAGGCAGGGACTGATCACCTACAGCCTCTACCCCGCCCGCGACACCCCCGTCCGCGCCCAGCTGCCCGACTCGGCCCCCCGGGGAACCGGCCCGGCACTCGGCTTCCGCCCGGCCGACGGCGGTGACTACTCCCCCTACTCCCGCGCCGGGCATTCCTCTGGGACCTTCCGGTTCATCACCACCCGCACCTACGACATGCAGGCCGACGCCTTCACCATCAAGGGCGCGGTGGGCGAGGAGATCAGCCTCGACGTGGTGGACGTGGACGGCTTCTCCGACGGCGTAAAGCAGTTCACCCTCCCGGAGGGCGTCGTCGTGGAGGGCCACCGCGAGGGGGAGTCGGGCGATCTCCTCTTCTGCGAGTACAGCGACCGGGCGAGCCGCAAGGTTTCGTGCCCCGGTTCCACCAGCATCGATCCCGTCCTCCGGGTCCGCATCGCCAAGCGCGTCGAGGGCGCGAAGGGCTCGGTCTACGTGGAACCCGATCCGAGGCACCCGGACCCGGACCTGACGAACAACACCGCCCCGATCACGGTGGAGTACACCGACTGACGGCTGACGGGGCCCCGCCCGGCGCCCGGGCGTTCAGGGCCGGTCCGCCTCCGGGCCGCCGGTGCGGCAGTCGCGGCACAGGCCCGGGGCCGGGGCCCGGAAGGCCCGCTCGCAGCCGTCGCAGGTGTGGAAGGGGTCCGGGCGTGCGGGGGCGGGTGGGGCAGAGGGGAGGGGCGGTGGCAGCAGCGCGGTGAGGCGGTGGGCGAGCAGGGCCGCCGGGTTGCGGAGGGCGGGCGGCAGGTCGGCGGTGAGGGTGCGGCGCACGGCCTCGGGCGGCGCCTCGCGTTCGAGCCACGACGCCACGGCCGGGGTGAGGCGCGCCACCTCCGCCTCGGAGAGCAGCAGCCGCGGATCGTCGCACCGCAGGCCCGCCAGGATGCGGTGGGCCAGGCGCGTACCCGCCGGGTCCGGGCGGCGCGGTGCGGGCAGCGGCGTACGTACGGGTTTCGGGTTCGGCTTCGGCCCGGCGTCCCGCTCGGCCGCCCGGGGGGCGGGACGAGGTGCGTTACGGGGCGCGGTACGGGACGTGGGCCGGGGCGCGGGTCGCGTTACGGCACGGGGTGCGGGGTGGCGGGGCGCTGCCGCGCCCGGCTGGTTGTACGAGACCGTGCGCGTCACCACCCGCCCGTTCGGCAGCCGCTCCCGCGTGCGCGCCAGGTAACCGGCCGCCTCAAGCTCCCGCAGCGCGGCGGCGATACGGGCCTCGCTCTCCGGGAAGCGGGCGGTCAGGCACTTGATGCCGATGCGCGCCCCGGCGGGCAGCGACTGGATGTGCACGGCGAGCCCGATCGCGACGAGCGTCAGCCCGCGATGCTGGGCGAGGTGGTTGCCAACGATGGTGTAGCGGCTGGTGTGACGGAAGTTGACGTGGACGACGCCGGACGAGGATGTCGGCGCGGGAACACGGGACGCGGCGCGCGAGGGCGCGCTAACCTGATGCGGAGCCATCGGGAAGGTGCTTTCTTCCTTGTTGGTTAGGCCCTCGTTCGGGATGCCAGTCCCGGCCGGGGGCCGAAGCATGTGTGCACTTGTGCACGTGACGCGGCGAGCATATGCCCATCAACCTCCCGGAAATCCAGCTGAGTTGGCGCACGTCACCCGTGTGGGTGGCGGGACGCCCGGGAGGCCGGTGGGGTTGGGTGAGGTACTTCCCCGGGTCCTTAAAGCCTTTACGTCGCGCCGCACCGGGACTCGCCCCACCGGGTCGCGGAAACCCACGATCCGGTGCCCGCCCCGCACACCCACACGTGCGTATTGTGACGAAACGCTCACGAGGCGGAACGGCGCGGGCGTAGCGTGCCGGGGAATCGGGTTGTACGGGACAACTCGTGCACAGCGGTGGTGAGTTATGCCCCCTCGCAAGGACACCAACCCCTCGGCCAGCGTTCCGTGCTTCTACGGCGCGGAGCTGCGCTACCTCCGGGAACAGGCCGGCCTGACGCTGGAGCAACTGGCAGAAGGCAGCTTCCGCGGTATCTCGCTGCTCAGCCAGATCGAGCGCGGTGAACGCAGCATGCCGATGGATCTGGCCCTCTACGTCGACAAGAAGCTCACGACGAACGGGTTTTTCGAGCGCCGCTGCGAGGCGGTGGCGAGAGCCCGCCGAGCCGGTCACGCCGAGTATTTCGGTGACGTACTGGAGATGGAGCAGCGCGCGGAGACGATTGAGGAATGGGCACCGATGCTCGTTCCGGGTCTGCTTCAGACACCGGCGTATACGCGGGCGGTCGTGCGGGCGGCCATGCCGAGGGCCTCGGACGAAGAGGTGGAGGAGAAGGTGAACGCCCGTGTGGAGCGGGCAGGGCTCTTCGACTCCCAGGACCCGCCGAAGTTCTGGGCGATCATCGATGAGTCGCTGATCCATCGTCCGGCGCTCGCTCCCGAGCACATGGCGGAGTTGTTGGAGCACGTCGCAAAGGTCATCAGGGCCACGCACTCGATTCTTCAGGTCCTCCCGGAATCCGGGGGCCTGCGTCCGCTCATGATGGGCGAGTTCCGCCTCATGACCTTCCCGGATGCACCTCCGGTGGTCTACGCGGAGAGCCTGCACAGCGGGCAAGTGATCGACTATCCGCCGCTCGTGAAGCAGTATCGCGAGTCGTACGATCTGCTCAGGGCCGCCGCACTGTCGCCCGCGGCGTCTCTGTCCATGATCGAGACAGCGCCAGGGGACTATCGAAATGGCAAGCGCAGCACGCGACTTCAGTAGCGTTTCATGGCGTAAGAGCAGCTACAGCAACGGCACCGGCGGCAACTGCGTCGAGGTCTCGGACGGCCTGCCCGGGATCGTCCCCGTCCGGGACAGCAAGGACCCGTCCGGGCCCGCGCTGGTGTTCTCCGCCGCCGGCTGGTCGTCGTTCGTCGCGGCCGTGAAGGGCGATGCCTACAGCTCGTCGATGGCGGTCAGGTCGATGTCGATCGGGTAAGGCACGCTGAGCTTGACGCGGTCGTGGTAAATGCCGGTCAGCGCGTACGTGCCGGTGGCCTCGCCGAGCTCGTGGACCTGGACGACCGGGTGGTCGTCCAGGCCCGCCATGTCGACCAGCCAGAAGTGGGGGATGCCCGCCGCGGCGTATTTGCGCGGTTTGGCGTCGCGGTCGCGGGCTTCGGAGTCCGGTGAGACCACCTCGATGGCGAGCAGGACGTCGGCTGCCTTGAAGTGGGTCTGGCGCCGGCCGGTGACAGCTTCGGCACGCACGACGGAGATGTCCGGCTCGGGACCGTTGCGCTTGTCGATCACGACGGTCATCTCCCGCTTGACCTTCACCTCGGGTGGCGCGGTACTCAGCAGGCCGGAGAACAAGACGTGCATCACATCGGTGTGGAAGACGCGCTGCGGACTCACGAAGACCAGGCTCCCGTCGATCAACTCTGTGTGCGGCGGGAGATCCGGCAGTGTGAACAGGTCGTCCACGGTGTAGCCGGCCGGGGGCGGCACCGGCCAGGGGTGGTGCTCGACGGACTCGGCGATCATGGTTCCTCCCATGGACGAGATCCTGCTGCCTGCCTTTCAAGGTAGCGGCGATATCCCCCTCACGTCATCACAAAGAGTGACTGGCCCCGCGCACGCCCCCTGATGGCCCCGCCCGTCCTCCCCCGAAGGGGTCCGCGCGCCGGCGACTACCCTGGAGGCTGATCGATCCCCGGATCAGGGATTCACAGACCAGGAGTGAGATGGCCGCCAACCTCGTCAATCTGGAAGCCGTCGACAAGGTGTACGGGACGCGTGCGCTGCTCGACGGTGTCTCCCTCGGCGTCAATGAGGGGGACCGGATCGGCGTCGTGGGCCGTAACGGCGACGGCAAGACCACGCTGATCCGGATTCTGGCCAAGCTGGAGAGTGCCGACACCGGGCGGGTCACGCACGCCGGTGACCTGCGGCTGGGCGTGCTGACCCAGCACGATTCGCTGGATCCGGCGGCGACGATCCGGCACGAGGTGATCGGGGACCTCGCCGATCACGAGTGGGCCGGGAACGCCAAGATCCGGGACGTGCTGACCGGGCTGTTCGGCGATCTGCACCTGCCCGGCTTCACGCAGGGGCTGGACACCGTCATCGGGCCGCTGTCCGGTGGCGAGCGGCGGCGGATCGCGCTGGCGAAGCTGCTGATCGCCGAGCAGGACCTGATCGTGCTGGACGAGCCCACCAACCACCTGGACGTGGAGGGCATCTCCTGGCTGGCCCGGCATCTGGCGGGGCGGCGGTCGGCGCTGGTGGTCGTCACCCACGACCGGTGGTTCCTGGACCAGGTGGCGACGCGGATGTGGGACGTCCAGCGCGGCACCGTCCACGAGTACGAGGGCGGGTACTCCGACTACGTCTTCGCGCGCGCCGAGCGGGAGCGGATCGCGGCCACCGAGGAGGCCAAGCGGCAGAACCTCATGCGCAAGGAGCTGGCGTGGCTGCGGCGCGGCGCTCCGGCCCGTACGAGCAAGCCGCGGTTCCGGATCGAGGCGGCGAACGAGCTGATCGCGGACGTGCCGCCGCCGCGCGACACCTCCGAGCTGATGAAGTTCGCCAGCTCGCGGCTGGGCAAGACGGTCTTCGAGCTGGAGGACGTCACCGTCCAGGCCGGGCCGAAGGTGCTGATCAAGCATCTGACGTGGCAGCTGGGCCCCGGGGACCGGATCGGGCTGGTCGGCGTGAACGGCGCGGGCAAGACCTCGCTGCTGCGGACGCTGGAGGCGGCGGCCCGCAGCGACGGCGAGCGGCAGCCGGTGGGCGGCAAGGTGATCGTCGGCAAGACCGTGAAGCTGGCGTACCTCTCGCAGGAGGTCGCGGAGCTGAATCCGGCGCTGCGGGTGCTGGAGGCCGTCCAGCAGGTGCGGGACCGCGTCGATCTCGGCAAGGGCCGGGAGATGACCGCGGGCCAGCTGTGCGAGAAGTTCGGCTTCACGAAGGAGAAGCAGTGGACGCCGGTCGGCGACCTGTCCGGCGGTGAGCGGCGGCGGCTCCAGCTGCTGCGGCTGCTGATGGACGAGCCGAATGTGCTGTTCCTGGACGAGCCGACGAACGATCTCGATATCGAGACGCTGACGCAGTTGGAAGACCTGCTCGATGGCTGGCCGGGGTCGATGATCGTCATCAGCCACGACCGGTACTTCATCGAGCGGACCACGGACCGGATCTTCGCGCTGCTCGGCGACGCGGCGCTGCGGATGCTGCCGCGCGGGCTGGACGAGTATCTGGAGCGGCGGCAGAAGGTGATCGACGCGGCGGCGCCGGCGCCCGCGCAGCCGGCCGCCGCGGCGCCGAAGAAGCCCGCCGCCGTCAACCGCGCGGCGCAGAAGGAACTCCAGCGCATCGAGCGCCAGCTGGACAAGATCGGCGAGCAGGAGGCGGCGCTGCACGCGCGGATGGCCGAGCACGCCACCGACTTCGAGAAGATCGCCGGGATGGACGCGGAACTGCGCGAACTGGGCGCCAAGCGCGAGGAATTGGAGATGCGGTGGCTGGAGCTGGCCGAGGACGCGTAACGCCTGACGGGTAACCGGCGAGGCGCCCTCCGCGTGAGCCCGCCGACGCCCCGAAGGGCGGCTCTCGGCCCCGATCGGGCTGGATTCCCGCGTTCCGGTGGTCTTCTCCGGCCGAGGGGGCGCGCTTCGGCGGCCGAGCGTGTAGCTTCCGGGAACACCCAGCGAGTCGGTGCAGTCGGGGAGTTGAGGGGGTCGGCATGGGCGTGCGGCTCATGGTGGTCGACGAACACCGCCTGCTCGCCGAGGCGCTCGCCTCGGCCCTGAAGCTGCGCGGGCACCGCGTACTGGCGGCCGCCGCGCCCAGCGCCGGGGCCGCGGAGCTGGTGGTGAGCCGGGCGCCCGAGGTGTGCCTGCTGGGCACCTCGGGGCCGGAGGGGCCGGGGGTCTTCGACCCGGTCGTACGGATCAAGAAGGAGCGGCCGCAGATCGCCGTGGTGGTGCTCGGGCCGGTGCCCAGCCCGCGCGGCATCGCCGCCGCCTTCGCCGCGGGCGCCTCCGGCTATGTACGCAACGACGAGCGCATCGAGGGCGTCGAACGGGCCATGATCAAGGCGCGGGCGGGGGAGGCGGCGGTCGCCCCGCAACTGCTCCAGCAGGCGTTCGAGGAGCTGCTGCACCCGGCCGCGCAGCCCGACGACGAGGGCGCGCGGCTGCTGTCGCTGCTCACCCCGCGCGAGGTGGAGGTGCTGGTCCGGGTCGCCGAGGGCGAGGACACCCGGGTGATCGCGGCGGGGATGGACATCGCGCCGAGCACCGCCCGCACCCACGTCCAGCGGGTGCTGATGAAGCTGGAGGTGGGCTCGCGGCTGGAGGCGGCGGCGCTGGCGGCCCGCACGGGGCTGCTGGAGCGCGTCCAGAGGGGGCAGCGGGGGCAGCCGGGTCAGCCTGTCGTACCGCCGCCGCGGCCCTCCTCCTGACCGTCCGCCGGTGGCGGGACGGCCGGCCGCAGCTTCAGCCAGACCAGGAAGAACACCCCGAGCGCCAGCATGCCCAGGCCCGTCCAGAGGTTGATGTTGATGTCCTGGGCCTTGCGCAGGTCGGCGTCGGAGGCGGTGATCCCGGCGCCGGTGACCAGTACGCCGTAGAGGGTGAACAGGCCGCCGATGATGAGCCGGATGTCGAAGAGCCGGGTGGCGGTGGCCGAGGAGCGTTCCAGCTCGCTCACGTCGTCGTGCGGTTGGGACATGGCGGGGTCTCCGGTCGGGTCAGAGCGAGTAGGGCAGGTAGCAGAGCGCGGCCAGCACGACGGCGCCCCAGCCGAGCAGCGCGGGCTTGCGGTACCAGGCGTCATCGCCCTCGGCCGGCGGCTCGGCGAGCCCCGGCGCCGTCGTCCCGTAGACGAGACCGGCGAGTTCGGCGGACGGCTTGGGCGCGGTGAAGAGCGTGACCAGGACCATGACCACGGCACCGGCGACGAAGCCGACGATGGCCGAGACGAAGTTCGCGCCCTGGTCCGTCGGTATGGAGATCACGCCCTGCTTGTAGATCCAGAAGTAGTTGACCATCGCTGCGGTGGTGCCCGCGAGCAGCCCCCACACACCGGACTTCATCGACGCCCGCTTCCAGAACATCCCGATGATGAAGACCACGAACATCGGCACGTTGAAGAAGGAGAAGAGGGTCTGGAGGTAGCCCATGATGTTGGAGAACGACGAGGCGATGAAGGCCGTCCCGATGGACGCCAGCACCCCGATCGCGGTGATCAGCCGGCCGAAGCGGAGGTAGTACGCGTCGGGCCGGCCGGTCTTCACGTACTTCGCCCAGATGTCGTAGGTGAAGACGGTGTTGAACGACGAGACGTTCGCGGCCATACCGGCCATGAAGGCGGCCAGCAGACCGGTGACGGCCAGGCCCAGCACGCCGTTGGGCAGCAGCTCCTGCATGAGGTACGGGATCGCGTCGTTGTACTGGAGGCCGCCCGGGGCGCCGATCTTCGGGACGAGGACGGCGGCGACCAGGCCCGGGATCATCACCAGGAAGACGATGAACATCTTCGGGAAGGCGGCGATCAGCGGGGTGCGGCGGGCGGCCGAGAGGTTCTTCGCGGACAGCGCGCGCTGCACCTCGGCGAAGTTCGTCGTCCAGTAGCCGAAGGAGAGCACGAAGCCCAGGCCGAGGACGATGGTCAGCCAGTTGGCGCCCAGCGGATTGGCCTCGCCGATGCCCGTACCGCCCCAGGCGGTGAGGAAGTCGGGCCCGTGCGCGTCGGTCAGCGCGTGGGTCAGGCCGCCCCAGCCGCCGACCCGCTTCAGGCCGAGGACGGCCAGCGGGATCAGCGCGGCGAGGATCACGAAGAACTGCAGCACCTCGTTGTAGATCGCCGAGGAGAGCCCGCCGATGGTGATGTACGCCAGCACGAACAGCCCGGCGACGACGATCGCCACCCACTGCGGCCAGCCCAGCAGCGCCTCGACGACGATCGACAGGGCGTAGAGGTTCACGCCCGCGATCAGCACCGCGGCGAACGCGAACAGCACCGAGCTGAGCAGATGCGCCGACCGGTCGAAGCGCTGGAGCAGGAACTCCGGTACGGAGCGGACCTTCGAGCGGTAGTAGAACGGCATCATCACCAGGCCCAGGAAGACCATGGCCGGGATCGCGCCGATCCAGTACCAGTGCACCACCGCGACGCCGTACTGCGCGCCGGTCGCCGCCATGCCCAGGATCTCGGTCGCGCCGAGGTTGGCGGCGACGAACGCCAGGCCGGTGACCCAGGCCGGCAGCGACCGCCCGGACAGGAAGAAGTCCAGACTCGTCCGCACGCTGCGCCGGGCGGCGAAGCCGATCCCGAGGACGACGGCGAAGTAGACGGCCAGGATCGCGTAGTCCAGCCCGTTGGTCGGGAGTCGTAGCCCTTCGGCCAGGGTGATCATGGGCCCTCTTTCCGGGACGCGGAAGCGAACGCGCGGCGGTGCGTGCACGGCGATGTGTGCACGGCGACGCGTGGACGGCGACGAACGCACAGAAACGTACGCACGCTTGGCCGAAAACTGAAGACTTTTGTTGGATTTGGTTTGGGGGAGGGGGCTCGGGGGCGGTCGCCCGCGGGTCTGCTGGGTCCGTCCGCGTTGACGACATCGCGCCCCCATGCTTAGTTATGTTCGTTTGTGTTGGAGTTTTTTCGGTTGCGCGGTGAGGAGCCCCGGTGAAGAAGACGACGACCCGGCTCGCGGACGGCCGGGAGCTGATCTACTACGACGCGTCCGACGCCGCCGTCCGCGCCACCCTCGACCCGCGCCCCCTCGACCCGGTCACCACCGCCGCCGAGCTGCGCCGCGACCGCCTCCTCGGCGACACCGTCGCCATCGCCTCGCACCGCCAGGGCCGTACGTACCACCCGCCGGCCGACGCCTGCCCGCTGTGCCCCTCCGGCCCCGGCCGGCACACCGAGATCCCCGCCGCGAGCTACGACGTCGCCGTCTTCGAGAACCGCTTCCCCTCCCTGGCCGGCGACCACGGCCGCTGCGAGGTGGTCTGCTTCACCCCCGACCACGACGCCTCGTTCGCCGACCTCACCGAGGAGCAGGCCGCACTCGTCCTCGACGCCTGGACCGACCGCACCGCCGAACTCTCCCAACTCCCGGGCGTGGCCCAGGTGTTCTGCTTCGAGAACCGCGGCGCCGAGATCGGCGTCACCCTCGCCCACCCGCACGGCCAGATCTACGCGTACCCCTTCACCACCCCGCGCACCGAGCGGATGCTCGCCTCCGCCGCCGCCCACCACGCCGCCACCGGCCGCAACCTCTTCGACGACGTCCTCGCCGACGAGCGCGCCGACGGCCGCCGGATCGTCCTCGACGGCGAGCACTGGCTGGCGTTCGTCCCGTACGCCGCCCACTGGCCCTACGAGGTGCACCTCTACCCCAAGCGCCGGGTCCCCGACCTGCTCGCGCTGGACGAGGCGGCGCGCACAGAGTTCCCACAGATCTATCTGGAACTCTTGCGGCGGTTCGACCGGATCTTCGGCCCGGACGCGCCCCCGACGCCGTACATCTCCGCCTGGCACCAGGCGCCGGTACGCGCCGCGGACCGCGACCGGTTCGCGCTCCACCTTGAGCTTTTCACCATCCGCAGGACTTCCGGCAAGCTGAAGTTCCTGGCGGGTTCGGAGTCCGGCATGAACGTGTTCATCAACGACGTGCCGCCGGAGGCCGCGGCCGGACGACTGCGAGAGGTTGCGAGCGACTGATGGGGAAATACCTGGTCACGGGCGGTGCGGGATACGTCGGCAGCGTCGTCGCCCAGCATCTGCTGGAGGCGGGCCACGAGGTCGCCGTCCTCGACAACCTCTCGACGGGCTTCCGCGCCGGGGTCCCGGCCGGCGCCGCGTTCCTCGAGGGCGATATCCGCGACGCGGCGAAGTGGCTGGACGGCTCGTACGACGCGGTGCTGCACTTCGCCGCGTTCTCGCAGGTCGGCGAGTCCGTCGCCAAGCCGGAGAAGTACTGGGAGAACAACGTCGGCGGCACGATGGCGCTGCTGGCCGCGATGCGCGCGGCGGACGTCCGCACGCTGGTCTTCTCCTCCACCGCGGCCACGTACGGCGAGCCGGCGCACACCCCGATCACCGAGACCGATCCGACGGCCCCGACCTCGCCCTACGGCGCGACCAAGCTCGCCGTGGACCACATGATCGGGGGCGAGGCAGCGGCCCACGGCCTGGCCGCGGTCTCGCTGCGCTACTTCAACGTCGCGGGCGCGTACGGGAGTTGCGGCGAACGGCACGATCCCGAGTCGCACCTCATCCCGCTCGTCCTCCAGGTCGCCCAGGGCAAGCGGGAGGCGATCTCCGTCTACGGGGACGACTACCCGACCCCGGACGGCACCTGCGTCCGCGACTACATCCACGTCGCCGACCTCGCCGAGGCCCACCTCCTGGCGCTGGACGCGGCCACGCCCGGCGAACACCTCATCTGCAACCTCGGCAACGGCAGCGGCTTCTCCGTCCGCGAGGTCATCGAGACCGCCCGCGCCGTCACCGGCCACCCCATCCCCGAGGTGACGGCCCCCCGCCGCCCCGGCGACCCCGCCGTCCTGGTCGCCTCCGCCCGCACCGCCCGTACCCGCCTCGGCTGGGACCCGCGCCGCCCGGACCTCAGGACGATCGTGGCGGACGCGTGGAATTTCGCCCAGGCCGGCGCTTCCGGTGCTTCCGGCGATTGAGCACGCGCGTACGGGGCGGCGACCGAAAATCCAGCGGCGGCCCGAAAATCCAGCCCGTCCGGCGCTTGAGGACGAGGCCCGGGACGGCGCCCGAAAATCCAGCCCGTCCGGCGTTTGAGGACCGGGGTCCGGGGCGGAGCCCCGAGAGACGGCGCGCGCCGCGCAGACGAACGCCCGCGACACGACAAGGAGCCCGCGTGACCGACACGGCACCCGCCGCCGACCCCGCCCGCGCCGCGGCCACGTTCCGCGCGCTCTACCGGGCGGAGCCCACCGGCCTCTGGGCCGCCCCCGGCCGCGTCAACCTCATCGGTGAACACACCGACTACAACGACGGCTTCGTGATGCCCCTGGCCCTCCCGCACACCACCCTGGCCGCCGCCGCCCCCCGCACCGACGGCGTACTGCGGCTGCACTCCGCCGGCGCCCCCGGCGGCATCGTGGAGATCCGCCCCGAGGACCTCCGCCCCGGCCACCCCGGCGCCGACTGGACCGCGTACCCGGCCGGCGTCCTCTGGGCGATGCGGGAGGCCGGCCTCCCGGTGGGCGGCGCCGACCTGCACTACACCAGCACCGTCCCGCTCGGCGCCGGCCTGTCCTCCTCCGCCGCCCTGGAGATCGCCACCGCCGTCGCCCTCGACGCGCTGCACGGCCTCGGGCTCTCCCGCCCGGACCTGGCCCGCCTCGCGCAGCGCGCCGAGAACGCCTACGCCGGCGTGCCCTGCGGGATCATGGACCAGACCGCCGCCGCCTGCTGCACCGCCGGGCACGCCCTCTTCCTCGACACCCGCGACCTGACGCAGCGTCAAGTCCCGTTCGACGCGGCCGCGCACGGGCTGCGGCTGCTCGTCGTCGACACCCGCGTCCGCCACCGGCTCGGCGACGGCGCGTACGCCCGGCGGCGCGCCGGTTGCGAAGGCGCCGCGCGGGCGCTCGGCGTACGCGCCCTGCGCGATATCCCGTACGCGCATCTGCCCGAAGCCCTCGCCGACCTGGCGTCCCTCACGGACGGGGCTGCCCTGGTGCCCCTCGTCCGCCACGTCGTCACCGAGAACCACCGCGTCGAGCAGGCCGTCGCCCACCTCGACGCCGGCCGCCCGCACGCCCTCGGCCCGCTGCTCACCGCCTCCCACGCCTCGCTCCGCGACGACTTCGCGGTCTCCTGCCCCGAACTCGACCTCGCCGCCGCCACCGCCATCGCGGCGGGCGCGCTCGGCGCCCGGATGACCGGCGGCGGCTTCGGCGGCTCCGCCCTCGTCCTCGTCGAGGAGGCCGCCGCCGCGACCGTCACCAAGGCGGTGGACACCGCGTTCGCCACCGCCGGGTATACCGCGCCGCGGATCTTCCCCGCCGTCCCCGGCGCCGGCGCCCGCCGCCTCGACCCGTAGCGGGCGCCCGTACGCCCCGACGCGCCCCCGGGCCCCCGCCACTTTCGTCAATCACCTTCCGCCGCCGCACCCCGTCCGTACGCTGGCAGCAGCGCCGGTGGGGGCCGGCGCCGAGCAGGGGGCGGGCCCGGCCGGGCGCCGTGCCCGGGGCGGGGGCCGGCGGTCCGCGGCGCCGGCCGCGCGGCTGAGGCGATCTTCAAACCGGGCGCCGTGCCCGCTAAGGTCCGTTCACCGAGACAGGGGGTCTTGCGTGCAACGCATCCGGGTTCTGGTGGTCGACGACCACCGCATCTTCGCCGAGTCCCTGGCGGCCGCACTGGCCGCGGAAGCGGACGTGGACGTCACCGCGGCCGGCAGCGCCCCGGCGGCCCTGCGCACCCTGGACCGGGCCGCGGCCGACGGCCGGCGCTTCGACGTCCTCCTCGCCGACGCCGACCTCGCCGCGCCGCTGCTCGCGGTGCCCGCCCAGGGACCGGCCCGCGACGGCACCCCCCGCGACAGCCCGCCGCGCGGCGGCCCGCCGGACGGTATCGCGCTGGTCGCCGTCCTGCGCGGCAGCCACCCGTACCTGCGGACGGTGGTCCTCGCCGACCGCGACGACCCGCGCCGGGCCGCCGCCGCCCTCCAGGCCGGCGCGTCCGGCTGGGTCGCCAAGGACTCCTCGCTCTCCCGGCTGCTGGCCGTCATCCGCGGCGTCCTGCGCGACGAGACCCATCTCCCGCCCGCGCTGCTCACCGGCGTGCTGCGGGAGCTGACCGCGGCCCGCCGGCACCGCACCGAGAGCGAACGGCTGGTGGAGTCGCTGACCCCGCGCGAACGGGAGGTGCTGCGCTGCATGGTCGCGGGCCTGGGCCGCAAGGCGGTCGCCGAACGCCTCTTCCTCTCCCCGCACACCGTCCGCACCCATATGCAGAACGTGCTGGGCAAGCTCGGCGTGCACTCCACGCTGGCCGCGGTCGCCCTGGCCCGCCGGGCCGGCGTCGGCCCCGCCGACCTCGAACCGGCCACGGCCGGAGTGAGTGACTAACCGGGCACGTTGTCAAACGGCCCGGTCAATTTACGCAGCAGACCGGCCAATTCCTGACGCTGCTGCCGGGACAGCTCGGCCAGGATCGCGCGCTCCTGCGTGAGCAGGCCGGCCAGCGACTCATCGGCCTTGTCGCGGCCCTTGGCCGTCAGCCGGACCAGCACACCGCGCCGGTCGCTGGGGTCGGGCAGCCGCTCCACCAGCTCCTTCTTCGCGAGCCGGTCGATGCGGTTGGTCATCGTGCCGGAGGTGACCAGCGTCTGGGTCAGGAGCGCGCCGGGGGAGAGCTGATACGGCGCGCCGGCCCGCCGCAGGGCGGTCAGCACGTCGAACTCCCAGGGCTCCAGCCCCACCTCGGAGAACGCGAGGCGGCGGGCCCGGTCCAGGTGTCTGGCCAGCCTGGAGACGCGGCTGAGGACCTCAAGCGGCTCCACGTCGAGGTCCGGGCGCTCCCGGCGCCATGCTGCGACCAGTCGGTCGACCTCGTCCTCCATGACGATCAGTGTAAAGGGTCTGTCGACATAAAGTCTCTTGCGATAAAGAATCTTGAAGCAAAGAATCTCGCTGTCGAGATATACTTTACCGATCCGCTGGGCATCGTCGGCGCGAGCCCGGTTTCCCCTCGGAGATGGCCGGAACTCGACCGCACACCCTCCGGAATCCGCCGGAAACACGCCACAACTGAACCCGAGCCCGCCCTGCGCCAGCCAAAGGGGTTATCGACCATGCACGATGCGCCCACCTGGGACCCGCAGCAGTACCTCCACCACTCCGGCCACCGCACCCGCCCCTTCCACGACCTGCTCGCCCGCATACCGGACCTGCCCCCCACGGACCGCCCCGCCCGCATCGCCGACCTCGGCTGCGGCCCCGGCAACGTCACCGCCCAGCTCGCCGACCGCTGGCCGGACGCCCACATCACCGGCTACGACAACTCGCCCGAGATGCTCAAGGAGGCCGAGAGCCACGCCGGCCCCACCCCCGGCGGCGGCCACCTCGACTTCGCCCCCGCCGACGCGGCCGACTGGGCCCCGGCCGAACCCCACGAACTGATCGTCTCCAACGCGGCCCTGCAATGGGTTCCCAACCACCCGGAGTCCTTCCCGCGCTGGATCGACGCCCTCACGCCCGGCGGCACCCTCGCCTTCCAGGTCCCCGGCAACTTCACCTCCCCCAGCCACGCCCTCCTCGGCGAACTCTGCGACTCCCCCCAGTGGCGCGACCGCCTCGACACCCACGGCCGCCGCTTCGTCCACATCCTCGATCCCGCCGACTACCTCCAGCGCCTCACCGACCTCGGCTGCCGCACCGATGTCTGGGAGACCACCTACGTCCAGCTGCTCCAGGGCGACGACCCGGTCCTCGACTGGGTCAAGGGGACGGCCCTGCGGCCCGTTCTCACCGCCCTCGAGGACGACCCCGAGGCCCGCGACGCGTTCCTCGCCCAGTACCGCGACGAGTTGCGGCGCGCGTATCCGACGGGGCGGCACGGGACGGTGTTCCCGTTCCGGCGGATCTTCGTGGTCGCGCACAAGCGGTAGGGGAGTGTTTGTTTTGGGTGTCTGGCGTGCCCTTCGGCACGCCAGACACCCGCCCTCCCCTCAAGGGCACGAGACCACGCAACCGGCCGCGAGGCCGAGGCGGCTGTCCTGGGACCACCGGGGTGCACACGGCGACGGCGCGGGCCGGAGGGGATGTCCCGGGGTGCGCCCGCAGATCTGGAGCGAACCGCGGGGCATTCCTCATCCCACGCACCAGATGCGCCCGCACCGAGGACCTACCCCGGGACAGCCCCTCCGGCCCCCACCAACGGCGGAACGCCGAGGCCACCGCAACCCCGCACGGCGCGGCAGACAACAACGTGGGGGCGGCCACAAAACTCAGCTCTTGCGGTGACCTATCAGCCTCGGCTTGGGCTCAAGATTGCCCAGCCCATGCCAGGCGAGATTCACGAGGTGCGCCGCCACCTCGGCCTTCTTCGGCTTGCGGGTGTCGACCCACCACTGCCCCGTCAGGGCCACCATGCCGACCAGCGCCTGCGCGTACAGCGGCGCCAGCTTCGGGTCGAAGCCGCGGGCCTTGAACTCCAGGCCGAGGATGTCCTCGACCTGAGTGGCGATATCGCTGATCAGCGACGCGAACGTACCCGTCGACTGCGCCACCGGCGAATCCCGCACCAGGATGCGGAACCCGTCGGTGAACGTCTCGATGTAGTCGAGCAGCGCGAACGCCGCCTGCTCCAGCAGCTCCCGCGGATGCCCGGCGGTCAGCGCGCCGGTGACCATGTCCAGCAGCTGCCGCATCTCGCGGTCCACGACCACCGCGTACAGCCCTTCCTTGCCGCCGAAGTGCTCGTAGACCACCGGCTTGGAGACCCCGGCCTTCGCCGCGATCTCCTCCACCGACGTGCCTTCGTAGCCCCGTTCGGCGAACAGCGTGCGGCCGATGTCGAGCAGCTGCTCACGGCGCTCCGCGCCGGTCATCCGCACCCGGCGGGCCCGCCGGCCACCCGGGGCCGGGGCCGGGGCGGCCGCGGAACCGGAGGACCCGGCCGACCGGGCGGACCCGGCAGGCCGGGACGTCTTTCTCCGGCTGCCGTCGTTCGTACTGCTGCTGTCGATCGCCACCCGTCAATCATGCCCCCAGCGAGGCGTTCTCCTCCCGCCGGGCGCCGCCCTGGCGCCGGGCGTCGATCCGGGCCGCGCTCGGCCACCGCACGTCGTACGCCCACCCGGCCCGTTCGAACCAGCGGATCAGCCGGGCGCTGGAGTCCAGCTGGCCCTTCATCACCCCGTGCCGGGCGCACGTCGGGTCGGCGTGGTGGAGGTTGTGCCAGGACTCACCGCACGACAGGACGGCCAGCCACCACACGTTCCCGGAGCGGTCCCGGGACTTGAACGGCCGCTTGCCGACCGCGTGGCAGATCGAGTTGATCGACCACGTGACGTGGTGCAGCAGCGCCACCCGGACGAGCGAACCCCAGAAGAACGCGGTCACCGCACCCTGCCAGGACCACGTCGCCACCCCGCCCACCAGCGGCGGGATCAGCAGCGAGACCACCGTCCACAGCACGAACTGGCGCGAGACCCGGCGGATCGCCGGGTCCTTGATCAGGTCGGGGGCGTACTTGTGCTGCGGCGTCTGCTCCTCGTCGAACATCCAGCCGATGTGCGCCCACCACAGGCCCTTCAGCAGCGCCGGGACCGTCTCGCCGTACCGCCACGGCGAATGCGGGTCGCCCTCCGCGTCGGAGAACTTGTGGTGCCGGCGGTGGTCCGCCACCCAGCGGACCAGCGGGCCCTCCACCGCCAGCGACCCCATGATCGCCAGCGCGACGCGCAGCGGGCGCTTCGCCTTGAACGCCCCGTGCGTGAAGTAGCGGTGGAAGCCGATCGTGATGCCGTGGCAGCCGATGAAATACATCGCCACCAGCAGCCCCAGATCCAGCCAGCTCACGCCCCAGCCCCAGGCCAGCGGCACCGCGGCGAGCAAGGCCAGGAACGGCACGGTGATGAACAACAGCAGGGTGATCTGTTCCAGCGATCTGCGCTGCTCACCGCCCAGCGTCGCGGACGGCAGAGCGGATGCGGCAGCGGAACCGGCGGACGCGTCGAGCGGCATCGGTGACTCTTCCACGGCGTTCGGACCAGCGGTCATATGGTGTCCCTCGTCGGGGGCTCGGGGGCACGGCTACGGCCCTACGGGACCGTAACCTACGGTCTCGTAAGTATGGCAGCGACACCGCCGCGGGCAAGGGCGTGACAGGCTCCGGCACCCGCCCGCCGCACCGGATCCCACCTTGCGGACGGTGTGATCCCCGCCCGGCCGGGACACCTATCCTGGGGACGTCGGACAGCGCGGTCCGCCACCCGCCCAGACGTGCTCAATGACTGCACCATCCCTGCAAGGAGCCGCACCTGTGAGCAGTGCCGACAACACCCCCGCCGAGACCGTGTCCACCGGAAACCCCGGCCGCACCGGCGGCAACGGTGCGCTGCGCGCCGACATCCGGCGGCTCGGCGACCTCCTCGGCGAAACCCTCGTCCGGCAGGAGGGCCAGGACCTCCTCGACCTCGTCGAACGCGTCCGCGCCCTGACCCGCACCGACGGCGAGGCCGCCGCCCGGCTCCTCGGCGAAACCGACCTCGCCACCGCCGCCCGGCTCGTCCGCGCCTTCTCCACCTACTTCCACCTCGCCAACGTCACCGAGCAGGTCCACCGCGGCCGCGAACTGCGCGCCCGCCGCGCCGCGGAAGGCGGCATCCTCGCCCGCACCGCCGACATGCTCAAGGACGCCGACCCCCAGCACCTGCGGGAGACCGCCCGCAACCTCGGCGTCCGCCCCGTCTTCACGGCCCACCCCACCGAGGCCGCCCGCCGCTCCGTGCTCACCAAGCTCCGCAAGGTCGCCGAGCTGCTGGACCGCACCGACCCCACCGAGCGCCGCCGCGCCGACCTCCGCCTCGCCGAGAACATCGACCTCATCTGGCAGACCGACGAACTCCGCGTCGCCCGCCCCGAGCCCACCGACGAGGCCCGCAACGCCATCTACTACCTCGACGAACTGAACCGCGGCGCGGTCGGCGACGTCCTGGAGGACCTGGCCACCGAACTCGAACGCGCCGGCACCCCCCTGCCCCCCGGCACCCGCCCGCTCACCTTCGGCACCTGGATCGGCGGCGACCGCGACGGCAACCCCAACGTCACCCCCCAGGTCACCTGGGACGTCCTGATCCTCCAGCACGAGCACGGCATCACCGACGCCCTGGAGCACATCGACGAACTCCGCGGCGCCCTCTCCAACTCCATCCGCAACTGCGGCGCCACCGAGGAACTCCTCACCTCCCTCCAGCACGACCTCGACCTGCTCCCCGAGATCAGCCCCCGCTACAAGCGCCTCAACGCCGAAGAGCCCTACCGCCTCAAGGCCACCTGCATCCGCCAGAAGCTCCTCAACACCCGCGAGCGCCTGGCCGCCGACACCCCCCACGTCCCCGGCCGCGACTACCTCGGCACCGCCGAACTCCTCGACGACCTCGGCCTCATCCAGCGCTCACTGCGCGAACACCGCGGCGGCCTGATCGCCGACGGCCGCCTCGAACGCACCCTGCGCACCCTCGCCGCGTTCGGCCTCCAGCTCGCCACCATGGACGTCCGCGAGCACGCCGACGCCCACCACCACGCCCTCGGCCAGCTCTTCGACCGCCTCGGCGAGGAATCCTGGCGCTACGCGGACATGCCCCGCGACTACCGCCGCAAGCTGCTGGCCAAGGAACTCCGCTCGCGCCGCCCCCTCGCGCCCACCCCGGCGCCACTCGACGAGGCCGGCGCCAAGACCCTGGGCGTCTTCCGGACCATCCTCAAGGCCAAGGAAACGTTCGGCCCCGAGGTCATCGAGTCGTACATCATCTCCATGTGCCAGGGCTCCGACGACGTCTTCGCCGCCGCCGTCCTCGCCCGCGAAGCCGGCCTGATCGACCTGCACGCCGGCTGGGCCAAGATCGGCATCGTCCCCCTCCTGGAGACCACCGACGAGCTGAAGATCGCCGACCAGCTCCTCGACGACATGCTCGCCGACCCCTCCTACCGCCGCCTCGTCGCCCTCCGCGGCGACGTCCAGGAGGTCATGCTCGGCTACTCCGACTCCTCCAAGTTCGGCGGCATCACCACCAGCCAGTGGGAGATCCACCGCGCCCAGCGGCTGCTGCGCGACGTCGCCCACCGCCACGGCGTCCGCCTCCGCCTCTTCCACGGCCGCGGCGGCACCGTCGGCCGCGGCGGCGGCCCCTCCCACGACGCCATCCTCGCCCAGCCCTACGGCACCCTCGAAGGCGAGATCAAGGTCACCGAGCAGGGCGAGGTCATCTCCGACAAGTACCTCGTCCCGTCCCTGGCCCGGGAAAACCTCGAACTCACCGTCGCCGCCACCCTCCAGGCATCCGCGCTGCACACCGCGCCCCGCCAGTCCGACGAGGCCCTGGCCCGCTGGGACGCCGCCATGGAGACCGTCTCCGACGCCGCCCACCGCGCGTACCGCCGCCTGGTCGAGGACCCCGACCTGCCCGCGTACTTCTTCGCCTCCACCCCCGTCGACCAGCTCGCCGACCTCCACCTCGGCTCCCGGCCCTCCCGCCGCCCCGACTCCGGCGCCGGCCTCGACGGCCTCCGCGCCATCCCCTGGGTCTTCGGCTGGACCCAGTCCCGGCAGATCGTCCCCGGATGGTTCGGCGTCGGCACCGGCCTCAAGGCCGCCCGCGACGCCGGCCTCGGCACCGTCCTGGACGAAATGCACGAGCACTGGCACTTCTTCCGCAACTTCCTCTCCAACGTCGAGATGACGCTGGCCAAGACCGACCTGCGGATCGCCCAGCACTACGTCGACACCCTCGTCCCCGACGAGCTGAAGCACATCTTCGACATCATCAAGGCCGAGCACGCGCTCACCGTCGCCGAAGTCCTCCAGATCACCGGCGAGGCCGAACTCCTCGACTCCAACCCCGTCCTCAAGCAGACCTTCCACGTCCGCGACGCCTACCTCGACCCGATCTCCTACCTCCAGGTCACCCTCCTCAAGCGCCAGCGCGACGCCGCGGCCGCCGGCCAGGAACCCGACCCCCTCCTGTCCCGCGCCCTCCTCCTCACCGTCAACGGCGTCGCCGCCGGCCTCCGCAACACCGGCTGACCCAGGGGCGCACGTACGAAAACGGCGGGCCCCGCCCGAACACCTCCGGACGGGCCCGCCGTTCACGCCACCGGCGCGCGCCTCACGTGTTGTACGTCGACTGCGCCCGCTCCAGACCGTCGACCAGCAGCGTCTCCACCGCGTCCGCCGCCCGGTCCACGAAGTAGTCCAGCTCCCGGCGCTCCGCCGACGAGAAATCCCTCAGCACGAAATCCGCCACCGGCATCCGCCCCGGCGGCCGCCCGATCCCGAACCGCACCCGGTGGTACTCCGCACCCAGCGACTTCGTGATCGACTTCAGACCGTTGTGCCCGTTGTCCCCGCCGCCCAGCTTCAGCCGCAGCGCGCCGTAATCGATGTCCAGCTCGTCATGGACCACCACGATCCGCTCCACCGGCACCTTGTAGAAATCCCGCAGCGCCGTCACCGGACCACCCGAGAGATTCATGAACGACGACGGCTTGGCCACCACCACCCGGCGGCTCGACGGACCCGGCGCACCGACCCGCCCCTCCACCACCTGGGCCCGCGCCTTGTGCGCCTTGAAACGGCCGCCCATCCGCCCCGCCAGCAGATCCGCCACCAGGAAACCCACGTTGTGGCGGTTGCCCGCGTACTCCGGGCCCGGATTGCCCAGCCCCACGATGAGCCAGGGGCTCGCCGCATCCGTCATGTCCACGTCTCCTCAAAACGACCCAACCGCCGCCCCGGCGCCGCCCGGCGCCGCGACAGCGGTTGGGAAGAAACTACCGCGAGAAGGCTCAGCCCTCCTCGCCCTCACCCTCGGACTCGGCCGGAGCCTCGGCCTGCGCGGCCACGACCTGCAGAACCGGGGTGTCCTCCTCGACCGCCAGCGACGTACCGGCCGGCAGCGCGATGTCCTTCGCCAGCACCGTGTGACCGGCGTCCAGACCCGCGATCGACACCGTCACCGACTCCGGGATGTGGGTCGCCTCGGCCTCGACCGGCAGGGTGTCCAGCAGGTGCTCGAGGAGGTTGCCGCCCGGGGCCAGGTCGCCCTCGGTGTGGATCGGGATCTCGACGGAGACCTTCTCGCCCTTCTTCACGGCCAGGAAGTCCACGTGCACCAGGAAGCGGCGGATCGCCTCACGCTGGACGGCCTTCGGGATGACCAGCTCGTTGCCGCCCTCGCCCTCCAGGCGGATCAGCGCGTTCGGGGTCTTCAGCGCCATCATCAGCGCGTGGCTGTCGACCGCCACGTGCTTCGGCTCCGCGCCGTGACCGTAAATGACCGCCGGAACCTTCGCCTCACGGCGCAGACGGCGGGCGGCGCCCTTGCCGAAGTCGTTCCGGGCCTCAGCGGTCAGCTTGATCTCAGCCATCTCGCACTCCTCGTAATCTGACGAACTCTGCGGAACGTCACCCGGCCCACGACAGACCTGCTACGAAGAGCGCGTCGATAACGGACCGCCGCACCACATGAGTACGGCCTCCCTCGCCGAGCAACTCGCAGAGTCTACCCGGCCGGGAGGCCGCCCCGAAAATCGATCTAGCGACTGCTAGCTCACAGCTCGGCTCACTGCTCGTCGAACAGGCTCGTCACCGAACCGTCCTCGAACACCTCACGCAGCGCCCGCGCGATCGTCGGCGCCATCGACAGCACCGTGATCTTGTCCAGCTCCAGCTCCGAAGGCGTCGGCAGCGTATTCGTGAACACGAACTCGCTCACCTTCGAATTCTTCAGCCGGTCCGCCGCCGGACCCGACAGCACACCGTGCGTCGCCGTCACGATCACATCCGCCGCGCCATTGGCGAACAGCGCCTCCGCCGCCGCGCAGATCGTGCCACCGGTGTCGATCATGTCGTCGACCAGGACACACACCCGGCCCTTCACATCACCGACCACCTCGTGGACCGTGACCTGATTCGCCACGTCCTTGTCCCGGCGCTTGTGCACGATCGCCAGCGGCGCACCCAGCCGGTCGCACCACCGGTCCGCCACCCGCACCCGGCCCGCGTCCGGCGAGACCACCGTCAGCTTGTCCCGGTCCACCTTCGCGCCCACGTAATCCGCCAGCACCGGCAGCGCGAACAGATGGTCCACCGGGCCGTCGAAGAAGCCCATGATCTGATCCGTGTGCAGATCCACCGTGACGATGCGGTCCGCGCCCGCCGTCTTCATCAGATCCGCGATCAGCCGGGCCGAAATCGGCTCCCGGCCGCGGTGCTTCTTGTCCTGCCGCGCATAGCCGTAGAACGGCACGACCACGGTGATGCTCCGGGCCGAAGCCCGCTTCAGCGCATCGATCATGATCAGCTGTTCCATGATCCACTTATTGATCGGAGCCGTGTGGCTCTGGATCAGGAAGCAGTCCGCGCCGCGCGCCGACTCCTGATAGCGAACGTAGATCTCGCCGTTCGCGAAGTCGAAAGCCTTCGTCGGGACCAGGCCCACACCCAGCTGGTGCGCGACCTCCTCGGCAAGCTCGGGGTGGGCGCGGCCGGAGAAGAGCATCAGCTTCTTCTCGCCGGTCGTCTTGATCCCGGTCACAGCAAATCTCCTTGCATCACAGTTTGCGTGCGCTCATCACGGTACGCCCCGCACGGCGTACCCGTCGTCGGCACAATCACCGCTCGCCACCGGAATCCCGGCCGGCACCCTGGCCCGGCTCCGACTCCTGGCGAGCGGCCGAAGCGGCCTGCGCGGCGGCACTTCCGGGCCGCTTGCGCGCGACCCAGCCCTCGATGTTCCGCTGCTGGCCGCGCGCGACCGCCAGCGAACCCGGGGGCACATCCTTGGTGATGACCGAACCCGCCGCGGTGTACGCGCCGTCCCCGATCGTGACGGGCGCCACGAACATGTTGTCCGACCCCGTCTTGCAGTGCGACCCGACCGTCGTGTGGTGCTTGGCCTCACCGTCGTAGTTCACGAACACGCTCGCCGCGCCGATGTTGGTGTACTCACCGATCGTCGCGTCGCCCACGTACGACAGGTGCGGGACCTTCGTCCCCTCACCGATCCGCGCGTTCTTCATCTCCACGTACGTGCCGGCCTTCGCCTTGTGGCCCAGCACCGTCCCCGGACGCAGATACGCGTACGGACCCACCGACGCCTGCGGACCGACCTCGGCGCCGTCCGCCACCGTGAACGACACCGACGCCCCGGCCCCGACCTGGGTGTCCGACAGCCGCGAATGCGGACCCACCTCGGCGCCCTCGCCGATGTGCGTCGCCCCCAGCAGCTGCGTACCCGGCAGCACCGTCGCGTCCTGCCCGAACGTCACCGACACATCCACCCACGTCGACGCCGGGTCCACCACCGTCACACCGGCCAGCATCGCCCGCTCCAGCAGCCGGCCGTTCAGCAGCCGCCGCGCCTCGGCGAGCTGCACGCGGTTGTTGATGCCCAGGATCTCCCGGTGGTCCGCGGCCACGGCGGCGCCCACCCGGTGCCCGTCCGCGCGCAGTATCCCCAGGACGTCCGTGAGGTACTCCTCACCCTGGCTGTTGTCCGTCCGCACCTTGCCCAGCGCCTCGGCCAGCAGCCGCGCGTCGAACGCGAACACCCCGGAGTTGATCTCCCGGATCGCGCGCTGGGCGTCGGTGGCGTCCTTGTGCTCGACGATCGCGGTGACCGCGCCGCTGGCCCCGTCGCGCACGATCCGGCCGTAGCCGGTGGCGTCCGGCACCTCGGCCGACAGCACCGTCACGGCGTTGCCGTCCGCCGCGTGCGTACCGCTCAGCTTCCGCAGCGTCTCGCCGGTCAGCAGCGGGGTGTCACCGCAGACCACGACGACCGTGCCGTCGAGCGTGACGCCGTCGCCGGTCAGCTCCTCGAGCGCGGTGCGGACGGCGTGCCCGGTGCCCTTCTGCTCGTGCTGCACGGCGGTGCGGGCGGCGGGGTCGATCGCGGCGAGGTGCTCGCGCACCTGCTCGCGGGCGTGGCCGACGACCACGACGAGATGCTCGGGGTCCAGCTCACGGGCGGCGGCGACGACATGGCCGACGAGGGAGCGGCCGCAGATCGCGTGCAGGACCTTGGGGGTCGTCGACTTCATGCGGGTTCCCTCACCCGCTGCGAGAACGACGACGGCGGCCGGGCGGTTGGCGCTCACGGAATGCCCTTCGGCTTCTTGGCTACTTCGGGTGGTGGTCACCCGAAGGATACCGGGGCGTTTTGCGGGGGAAACGAGCGCGGGTCCCGACCGGATGGTCGGGACCCGTGTGCTTTTGCTCCCGGGGGAGGACTCGAACCCCCATAAGTAGAACCAAAATCTACCGTCTTGCCCTTAGACGACCCGGGATTACTTTTATGTCCGTTTTGATCCTCCGGGATCACGGACGCCCCCTACTATGCCGTACCACCAGCCCTCGATGCGACGGTATAGGTCAGCGCTTTGCCGGACCACAACCACCAGGCAGCCGTTGTACCCCTCGCCGGTGTTCTTGCGGACGGTCTTCGGGTTGTGCTTCTTGATCGTCGTCTTCTGGAGCTCCGCGGTATCGATGCCCACGAGGTCGGCCCAGTAGCGTTCGGCGGCTGCGACATCCGCGGTGGCGTGGGTCATCACCCGGTACGTCAGGTGCTCCGGCTCTACGCCGAGCAGCCTCAGCCAGGCCAGGAAGACCTGGATCATCCCGGGGTCGCTGTTGACAAAGGCGACGCGCTCCCGCCGGGCGTGCGGCTTGTCCTTCGTGCCCTCGGCCCAGTAGAGGCCGACGCCGATGAGGAACAGCTCCCGGTCCGCAAGCGCACCGACCTCCTTAGTCGCCTCCGCTTTCGTTCGCTGCCGTTCCTCCTCCCGCCTCCGGAGGGTGGCTTCCCAGCCGCGACGGGCGATCGCTGAAGCCTCCTCCCGGGTGCGCGTCCGGTCCGGCTTCGGCATGTCCCGGACCCACAGGGAGATCGAGCTCTTGGAACAGCCCAGTTCGAGCTGGATTCGGTCGTAGGTCCAGCCCTGTGCGCGCAATTCGCGGGCTTTCGCCCGGAGGTCATCCTTCGCGTTGGGTCGCTTCGTCCAGTCCGGGGCAGGGACCCCTTCGAGGAGGCGGTTGAGGAGATCGTTGTTGTGGATGTGCAGCCGGTCGCGGATCTGGCGGCGGCTGAGGCCGGCGCGGCGGAGGGTCACGGCCTGGGTGCGTAAGGCTTCGATGTCCGGGCTGGGCCCGTGCGGAGTGGTGTACGTCATGGGAACAGGCTGGCGGGGGCGGGGTGCGTGGTGGGCGGAAATGTGAGCGATTCAGCAGTTCGAGGGATGGGCGCCCGTAGGGGGCGGTAGCGGGGCGGATGCAGAGGGGAGCGGGGCCCGGGGGAGGGGGTGTGGCGCCCGTAGGCTGGGCGGTATGACCGCGACGGGGGCATGGGTGAGTGAGGCTGTGAGAGGCGGGCCGGGCGGCGGTCCGTGGTGGTGGGCGCGGCGGCGCAGCGCCGTACTGGATGTGCTGCTGGCGGTGGTGTCGGCGGCGGAGTGCGGTGCGGAGGGGGTGCCGTTCGCGCACAAGGCGGGGCTGCCGGTGGTGCTGGGGGTGCTGCTGGGGCTGGTGGCCGGGTCGGTGCTGCTGGTGCGGCGGCGGTGGCCGGTCGCGGTGGTGCTGGTGTCGGTCGCGGTGATGCCGGCGGAGATGGGCGCGCTGCTGGGGGTGGTCGGCCTCTACACGCTGGCGGCGTCGGATGTGCCGCGGCGGATCATCGGGCTGCTGGCCGGGATGACGGTGGTCGCCACGGTGGTGACGACGTTCATCGGGATGCGGCAGGACGTGGCGTCGGAGCCGGATTTCAATCCGCCGGGGTGGTTCCTGCCGGTGATGTCGCTGGCGGTGGGGCTGGTGCTGACGGCGCCGCCGGTGCTGTGGGGCCTGTACGTGGGGGCCCGGCGGCGGCTGGTGGAGAGTCTGCGGGAGCGGGCGGACGGGCTGGAGCGGGAGCTGTCGCTGCTGGCGGACCGGGCCGAGGAGCGGGCGGAGTGGGCCCGCAACGAGGAGCGGACGCGGATCGCGCGGGAGATGCATGACGTGGTGGCGCACCGGGTGAGCCTGATGGTGGTGCACGCGGCGGCGTTGCAGGCGGTGGCGCTGAAGGATCCGGAGAAGGCGTCGCGGAACGCCGCGCTGGTGGGGGATATGGGCCGGCAGGCGCTGACGGAGCTGCGGGAGATGCTCGGGGTGCTGCGGACGGCGGACGGGGCGGCGGCGCGCGGCGCGGCGGGTTCGGACGCGCCGGAGCGGCTGGTGGAGGTGGCGTCGCGGCTGTCGCGGACGCCGGTGCGGGGCGCGGCGGAGCCGTCGGGCGCGGCGCCGGGTGACGGGGCGGCGGCGGACCGGGCCGCGGCGGAGCCGGCGGGCGGTGCGGAGCCGGCGGGGGACGGGCCGTGCCTGGCGGAGCTGGGCGCGCTGGTGGAGCAGTCGCGGGCGGCCGGGATGGCGGTGGAGTTCTCGGTGCTGGACGGGGACGGCGACGGCGACGGGGACGGCGGTAGCGGTGTCGGTACTGCGGCCGGTGGCGGTGGGCCCCGGTATGCGGCGCGGGTGGAGCAGACGGTGTACCGGGTGGTGCAGGAGGCACTGACCAACGTGCACAAGCACGCGCCGGGCGCGCGGGCGCGGGTGCGGCTGGCGCACCGGGCCGGCGAGGTGGCGGTGCAGGTGGAGAACGGTCCTTCGGAGCGCGGCGCGACCGACGCCGGGCTGCCGAGCGGCGGGAACGGCCTGGTCGGGATGCGGGAGCGGGTGACCGCGCTGGGCGGGGTGTTCGTCTCCGGGCCGACCGAGGCGGGGGGTTTCCGGGTGTCGGCGGTGGTGCCGGTGGGGGCCATCGGCGGGGCGGGGGCCGAGG
>NZ_LLZI01000259.1 GCF_001509485.1 Streptomyces sp. NRRL F-4489 | reverse complement strand
GCCCCGCCCCCAGCGCGCCCCCTGGCCGTCCGCCAACGTTCCGCCGGCCGGCGGCGGCTGGCAGCCCCCCGGCGCACCCGGGGCGCCCGGCCAGGCGATGGGCGGGGTGCTGCGGTCCGTGCTGCGCTGGCCCGCCGCCGCCGCGCTCGCCCTGTGCGGGCTGAGCCATCTGCCGGTGGGCGCCGCGGAGACCCACGGCGGCTCGTCGGACGCCCTGTCGATGACCATCGCCGCGGTGTACCTGCTGCTGGCCGGCTGCCTGGCGATGCGCGACACCGCCGCCGTCTGGGCGGCCAGCGCGGCGGCCGCGGTCACCGTGATCGTGCTGCACGCGCTGTCCCGGGCCGGCGTCCTGGTCCCGCTGCGCAGCAGCCTGGGCGACACCTCGGCGTGGCCCGAGCTGCTGGCCGTCGGCCTGGCGATCCTCAGCGCGGGCCTGGCCGGCGCCGCGCTGCTGCTGCGTCCCCGCCGGGTGGCCCCCGCGCCGGCCGGTGTCTGACCGGCGAGCGGAGAGACCGGCGCGCGGATGCGGCGGCCGTCCCCGGGGACGGCCGCCGCATCGCGTGTACGGACCGCGGCCCTACGCCACGCTGTCGGCCAGCTCCCGCACCCCCTGGAGCCGCGCGCAGTGCGCACAGCAGAACATCCGGCCGCCCGCCTCCAGGCCGTGCCCCAGGATCCGGCACCGGCAGTTCTCGCACGTCGGCGCGAGCAGATGCGCGGCGCACTCCACACAGTCGAAGCTGTGCGACTCGCCGTCGATGCGCACCTCGAAACCGCGTGCGTAGTCGTTCCCGCAGACCTCGCAGACCGTCATGGCACCCTCCATTTTCCGCGGATCCCCCGGGCCCTCTCATCGTCGCACCGCACCCGCCGGCCCGCAGAGCCGGCCGCGGCCGCCTCAGTCCGACGACGAATAGCGGCGCAGCACCCACGCCGGCAGCACGAACCAGCACAGCACGAACCACGCCACCAGCCCCGCCACCACCCACGGCGCGACCGTGTCGTTCAGCGCCAGCCGCAGGATCAGCAGCAGCGCCGAGGCGACCGTGGCCAGCAGCAGCACCACCCCGACCAGCGCCAGCCGCGCCGCCCACAGCACCGTCTGCGGTTTGAGCCGGTGGCCGGCCAGCAGCCGGTGGAAGGTCACCGTCCCCACCAGCGCGCCGGTGGTCGAGGCGCCCAGCAGCAGCGTGACCGCGTAGATGACGCGGTCCGCGGTACCGAGCGTGGTGAACCGCGCGGTGAACACCACGGTGAGCAGGAAACCGAACAGGATCTGCACCCCGGTCTGGATGACCCGCACCTCCTGGAGGAGTTCGGTCCACCGCCGGTCGGCGCGCTGCTCCTCCGTCTCGTCCCGGCCGCGCGGCAGGATCAGCTCCGGCTCGCCCGGGTCCCGGTCCTTCCGCCGCCCGTTCAGCTCAACTCCCTACCTTTTGACCGGACTTGAGTCTCCGGGCCGCTCACTGCCGGTGCTCCTGCGCGGCCCGGAACGCCAGCGCGTCGTCCTCCACCTCCACCTCGACCCGGTCGCCGGACGCCAGCGCGCCGTCCAGCAGCAGCCGCGACAGCCGGTTGTCGACCTCGCGCTGGATGGTCCGGCGCAGCGGCCGCGCCCCGTACTCCGGCTGGTGGCCGCGGCGGGTCAGCCAGTCCACGGCCGCCGGGCTGAACTCCACCGCGATGCCCTGCGCGTGCAGCCGGCGGCGGGTGCCCTCCAGCAGCAGCCCGGTGATCTGGTGCAGCTGCTCGTCGGTCAGCTGGCGGAAGACGATGATCTCGTCGAGCCGGTTGAGGAACTCCGGCCGGAAGTGGCCGCGCAGCGCGCCGAGCGCCCGCTCCCGGGCCCCGTCGTCCGCGGCCGAGCCCTCCGCCGGCCCGAAGCCCAGCACCCCGCGGCCGCCGCTGAGCGCCTCCGAACCGAGGTTGCTGGTCATCACGATCACGGTGTTCTTGAAGTCCACCCGGCGGCCCTGGGAGTCCGTCAGATGCCCGTCGTCCAGCACCTGGAGCAGCATGTTGAAGACGTCCGGGTGCGCCTTCTCCACCTCGTCCAGCAGCAGCAGCGAGTACGGGTGGTGCCGCACCGCCTCGGTCAGCTGGCCCGCGTCCTCGTGTCCGATGTATCCGGGCGGGGCGCCGATCAGCCGGCTGACCGTGTGCCGCTCCTGGTACTCGCTCATGTCCAGCCGCACCATCCGGTCCTCGCTGCCGAACAGCGCCTCGGCCAGCGCCCGCGCCAGCTCGGTCTTGCCGACACCGGTCGGGCCCAGGAAGAGGAAACTGCCGATCGGGCGGTTGGGATCGGCCAGCCCGGCCCGGGACCGCAGCACCGCCTGGGACACCGCCGCCACCGCGTCGCCCTGCCCGATCACGCGGTTCTGCAACCGCCCCTCCAGGCCCAGCAGCCGGTCCTTCTCCTCCTCCGTCAGACTGCTCACCGGCACCCCGGTCTGCCGCGACACGATCTCCGCGATGTCCTCGGCGGTCACCTCCACGATCCGCCCGTCACCGCCCACCGGCCGCTCGCCCGGCGACTCCTGCGCCACCCGGATCTGCTCGGCGAGCGCGGCGATCCGGTCCCGCAGCTCGGTCGCCCGCTCGTACTGCTCGGCCGCGACCGCCTGGTCCTTGTCCCGGCCCAGCTGCTCCACCTCGCGCTCCAGATCCCGCACGCTGGGCGTCTTGGCCGCCGCCCGCAGCCGGACCCGGGCGCCCGCCTGGTCCAGCAGGTCGATCGCCTTGTCCGGCAGGAACCGGTCGGTGATGTACCGGTCGGACAGCTCCACGGCCGCCAGCACCGCCTCGTTGGAGTACCGCACCTGGTGGTGCGCCTCGTAGCGGTCCTGGAGCCCGCGCAGGATCTCCACCGTGTCCGGCACCGTCGGCTCCGGCACCAGGATCGGCTGGAAGCGGCGGGCCAGCGCGGCGTCCTTCTCGATGTGCCGCCGGTACTCCTCCAGCGTGCTGGCGCCGATGACGTGCAGCTCACCGCGGGCCAGCGCCGGCTTGATCATGTTGCTGGCCTCCAGCGCCCCGCCCTCGCCGGTGCCGCCGCCCGCCCCGACCACCGTGTGCAGCTCGTCGATGAAGACGATCAGCGCGTCGGAGTGCGCCCGGACCTCCTCGATGATGTTGTTCATCCGCTCCTCGAAGTCGCCGCGGTAGCGCGTACCGGCCACCACCGCGGTCAGGTCCAGCGCCACGATCCGCCGCCCCGCCAGCGTCTCGGGCACCTCCCCGTCGGCCAGCCGCTGCGCCAGCCCCTCCACGATCGCGGTCTTCCCCACGCCCGCGTCGCCGACCAGCACCGGATTGTTCTTCCCGCGCCGCGACAGCACCTCGATGGTCTGCTCGATCTGCTCCTCGCGCCCGATCACCGGATCGATCCGCCCGGCCCGCGCCATATCCGTCAGATCCCGGCTGTACTTGTCCAGCGTCGGCGTGTCGTGGTGCGGTACGGGCCCGTGCTCGGCGCTCGACCCGGACGGCGGATGCGCCCCGGCACCGCTGTGCCCGCCCGCGCTGGCCTGCGGATCGAAATGCGCCAGATGCAAGATCCGCCCGGCCGCCGAATCGGGATTCGCCGCCAGCGCCTCCAGGACGTGCTCGGGACCGATGTACGACGCCCCCGTACCCCGCGCCAGCTCGTGCGCGCCCAGCAGCGCCCGCTTGACCGCCGGCGTCACCGCGACGCTCCGCTGGTGCGGCCCCGACCCGGCGTTGCGGTCGATCTCGGCCGCCAGCGCGTCCGGGTCCGCGCCGGACTGCCGCAGCAGGGTACGGGTCGGCTCGGTGCTCAGCGCGGCCCGCAGCAGGTGCTCGGTGCCCAGCTCCGGACTGCCGTGTTCGGCGGCGTACGCGGCGGCGGAGGTCACCAGGTCGCGGGCCGGCCCGCTCATCAGCCGGGCGATGTCCGCCTGCCGGGGCATCGGCGTGCCGCCGTCGCCGTGCGACTGCGCGGGACGTCCGAAGAACCGCGCGAGAAAGTCACCAAACGAGTCCGGTCCAGACCCCTCCGGACCCACGAATCCGTTGCTCATGTGTGTCCGTTCCGCTGTCACGACGGTGCCGCGACACGCTGCCTCGTCGGGTACGTCCTGCTCATTCCGGTGCGTGGTCGCCGCGACGTGCGACTCCTTACGCCTCTCAGGATCGGCGCCCGAAGGAGCGTTCGCACCCGGGGGCACGGGCGGCGACCATGGAACCACCGGGGGAGCGCCGGGCCCGGCCGCCCCCGGGACACGCCGGCGGACCCATGAGGAGGCAAGCACCCGATGACCCCACCCGACACCGGCACCACCGCCCCGCCCCCGGACGCCGGCGAGGGCTACGACGCCACGCCATACCTCCCCCGCGGCGGCGGGCTCGCCGCCTACCGCCGGGCCGCCGCCGGCTGCCGCGGCTGCCCGCTCTTCCGCGACACCACCGGCACGGTCTTCGGCGCCGGCAGCGACCGCGCCCGGCTCGTCCTCGTCGGCGAGCAGCCCGGCGACCAGGAGGACCGCCAGGGCGAGCCCTTCGTCGGCCCGGCCGGGCGGCTGCTGCGCAAGGCCATGGAAGAGGCCGGTCTGGACGCCGGCGGGGCCTACTTCACCAACGCGGTCAAGCACTTCAAGTTCACCACCGCCCCGCGCGGCAAACGCCGCATCCACAAGGCGCCCAGCCTCCGCGAGCTGTCCGCCTGCCGGCCCTGGCTGGACGCCGAACTGCGGCTGGTCGCCCCCGACGTCACCGTCGCCCTCGGCGCCACCGCCGCCAAGCAGCTCCTCGGGTCGTCGTTCCGCGTCACCAAGGACCGGGGCGCGCTGCTGCCGATGCCGCCGGCCCGCGACGGCGAGCCGCCCGTGCCCGGCGGCCTGGTCCTGGCCACCCTCCACCCCTCGGCGATCCTCCGCTCCGACGAGCGCGACACCGCCTACGCGGGCCTGGTCTCCGACCTCCGCGTGGCGGCGCAGGCCCTGGACTGAGAGGCGCCGCGGCGCCGGCTCCCGGCCACGGCGCGACCCGGATGCGTCCCCGTATGGCGCCCCCGGATGGCGCGCCCGGCCCCGAGCGACTTGGCTCGTCACAGCGCCGGCCGCGCGCGGACGCGGCCGCCGCACCGGGCCCGCCCCGGCGCACGGGCCCCTCACTGTCGGCACTGGCCCCGGAGGCGAACGGATGGCGGAGGCGGAGCGCATCCCGGCGGGGGAGGGCGAACGGCTGCTCCAGGACTTCCTGGCGGACCTCCACACCACCGCCCCCACCAGCCTGTCCAATCTCGTCGACCGCTACGCCGCCGACCTCGGCCTGCGCAAGGTCTGCCTCTACGTCGTCGACCTCCAGCAGCGCTATCTCACCCCCATGTCCGGCGGCGAACGGCTCGCGGTCGACGCGTCGCTGGCCGGCTGGACGTACCGCACGCTGAGCCTGCGCGTCGAGCAGACCGGCGACTCCGCCCGCCCCGGGCAGCTGATCGTCTGGCTGCCGCTGGTCGACGGCGAGGACCGGATCGGCGTGCTCGGCGCCCACGTGGACGTCCTGGACTCCACCCGGCTGCGCCGCTGCCGCACGCTGGCCGCCGTACTCGCCATGGTGATCACCTCGCGGCGGGCGTTCTGCGACCGGTTCATCCAGCAGGCCCGCACCGAGACCATGACGCTGCCCGCCGAGATGGTCCGGTCCCTGCTGCCGCCCCGCAGCATCGGCAACGAACGCGCCGTCTCCACCGCCGTCCTGGAACCCGCCTACGAACTGGGCGGCGACGGCTTCGACCACTCGCTGACCGAGTCCACCCTGAACGCCGTGATCCTCGACGCCATGGGCCACAACCTCGCCTCCGGGATGACCACCGCGCTCGCCCTGGCCGGCTGCCGCAGCGCCCGCCGCCGGGGCGGCTCCCTCACCGAGTTGGTCGAGACCGTGGACGACGTGCTCGCCGAATGGCTGCCGGACCAGTTCTGCACCGGTATCGCCGCCCAGCTCGACCTGGCCCGCGGCCTGCTGACCTGGTGCAACTGCGGCCATCCGCCGCCCCTGCTGATCCGGGACCAGCAGGTCATCGGGGAAGCGCTGGACACCCCCGGCGAACCGCCCATGGGCATGCCGGCCCGGCTCTCCGGCATCCGCCGCCAGGTCCACCAGGCCGCCCTAGAACCGGGCGACCGGGTCCTCCTCTACACCGACGGCGTCACCGAGTCCCGGATGGCCGGCGGCCCGCTCGGCCTGGAAGGCTTCACCGCGAGCATCATCCGCGCCACCGCCGCCGGCGAACTCCCCGCCGAGGCGCTCCGCCGCCTGATCCACTCACTGGTCGAGCAGCAGAACGACGTCCTCCGCGACGACGCCACCATATTGCTGATCGAATGGCATCCGCAGCGCTGAGTCACAACTGATAGTTGTGGGTTGCGTTCTCTCTAGTTGTCTTGCCCGCTGAATCAGGGCATCCACGTGACGAATCCAGTACCGCTCCACAAATCACCGTTGTGCCGCTAGAGTCCCGCCCATGGATATCAACGCTGTGCGGACCTTCGTCGCGGTCGCCGAGGCGGGGCAATTCCAGAAGGCCGCCCTCGACCTCTCGCTCACCCAGCAGGCCGTCTCCAAGCGCGTCGGCAGCCTGGAGAGCGGCCTGGGCGTCCGGCTGTTCACCCGCACCGCGCGCGGCGCCGACCTCACCATCGACGGCCAGGCGTTCCTGCCGCACGCCCGCGCCCTCCTCCAGGCCGCCGAACGGGCCGCCGCCTCCGTACGCCCCGGCTCCCGCCCGCTGCGCGTCGACGTCATCGGCCGGCGGGTCGCCACGGCCGGCCTGCTGCGCGACTTCCACCGCGCCCACCCGGGGACCGCCCTCGACGTCGTCACCCTCTTCGACGCCGACGAGGCATTCGCCGCGATCCAGGCCGGCACCATCGACGCCTCGTTCCGCGCCGTCACCATGCCTGGCCGGCGGCTCCCGGACGGCATCGAGGCCACCCCCGTCTTCGACGAACCGCTGCAACTGTGCACCGGCCCGGCCCACGAACTCGCCGACGCCCCCGCCGTCACCCTGTCCCAACTCGCCGGCCACCGCATCTGGATGCCCGGCAACGCCCCCGGTACGGAATGGGGCGCCTACTACGACGACCTCGCCGCCGCCTTCGGCCTCACCATCGACACCATCGGCCCCAACTTCGGTGTGGAGGCGCTGCTCGACGCGCTCGCCGACTCCTCGTCGCTGGCGAGCTTCTTCGGCGCCCGGACCCCGCTCGTCTGGCCCGTCCGCCACGACCTGCGGCGGATCACCGTCCACCACCCCACCCCGGTGTACCCGCACTCCCTGGTCTGGCACGCCGACAACCCGCACCCCGGCCTGGCCGCCCTCCGCGCCCACCTCGCCACCGCCCCGCTCAACGAGCCCCACCCGGGCGGCGTCTGGCGACCGGCCTGGGCCCAGGCCCCCGCCGCGGCCCCGCGCGACTGACGCCGCGCCGTCCGTGCGGACCGGCGCCTACGGGTCCGTCACATCAAGGGCAGAGCTTGCCAGTTTCATCCAAACGCGGTAATAGCCGCAGACCGCCCGAGCGCAATATCATCTGCGTATGGCGACCACCTGCGTCCCCGACGCCACCGCCGAGGCCAACCGCGCGATACGCGCGTTCATGGCCGCCCGCATCGGACGGCCGCTCTGGCCCGAGGAACTGACCGAGTACGAGCAGCTGCTCGCCGCCTGGGCGGCCGCCGTACACGCGAATCCGATAGGAAGCGAGCGATGAAGCGCGCCCCGCCCCCGCTGTGCCGGGGGCGGGGCGCCGCGTTGCGGGGGGCGGCCCGGCAGGTACGGGCGGGCCGCCCGCCGGGTGGTCAGCCGGCCGCGGGCACCGGCTGCCGGACGGCGATGGCGTTCAGGCGGATCGCGCACCGCACCACGTCGTCCAGGGTCAGCGAACGGGCCTTCTCCGGGCTCAGCGCCAGCGTGACGTTCACGCACAGGGCGATCGCGTAGACGAAGTCCCCGGTCTCCTCGTCGTGGAGGGCGAAGAGGAGGTTGTAGTAGTAGCTGGTGCTGTCGAAGGGGTCGCCGTAGAAGGAGAGGTGCGTGCCCTCCTGCTCGCCGAGGCCGAGGAAGACCTCGGTGAGCGCGGCCTCCGCCTTCTCCCAGAAAGCCGGGTTGGCGTACGGCTCGTTGAGCGCCTGGCGGACGGCCTCCCGCAGGGACATCACCATCACGCCGACGGGCGCGGTCTCCTGGAGGCCCCAGCCGCGCACGATCTTCACCGTCGAACTGTCGGGGATGGCGGCGGCGGCCCGGCTGATCTCGCCGAAGTCGAAGTCCACGGTGGCCGGCGCGATCGCGCGCTGGAACTTTCCGGCGATGGCCTCCGCCTGCTCCAGGACGGCGGGTGCCACCTCGAAGACGGTCCTGAAGGTCGTCTTCTCGGCGGCGGACTGGTCGGACATGACTGCTCCTCACATACGGCAAAGATCGCGTCGCGCCGACGGGCAAGTATGCCGCTGCCGCCGGCCGGCCCCACCACCGCCCTCGCCCAACGGGCTGGGACCGGTGGGCGGCGGACTCACGCGTCGGCCGCCGCCTCGCGCGGCCGGCCGGGGTCCGTCTCCTCGCCCCGGTCTCCGTTGTCCGTCCCCGCGGCCGTGCCCCGCCGCAGCCCCGGCGTCACAAGTCCCACCAGCACCACCGTCCCCAGGCACAGCAGACCGCCGCTGACCAGCGCCACCACCCCCGACGTCGCGTCGGCCACCACCCCGCCCCGCATGTTCCCGAGGTCCGGCCCGGCCTGCCCCACGATCTGCTCGGCCGCACCGACCCGCCCCAGCAGCGCGTTCGGGGTGCGCGACTGGACGAGGGTGCTCCGGCAGACCACCGACACGGTGTCGGCCGCGCCGGCGAGGACCAGACAGCCCAGCCCCAGCCACCTGTTGGGGCTCAGCCCGAACAGCACCAGCGCCGCGCCCCAGCCGGCCGCACCCCACAGCATCACCAGCCCGGGCCGGGGAAGCCGGGTGAACGTCCCCGAGAACAGCGTCGCCACCAGGCCACCGACCGCCACCGCGGACAGGAACAGCCCCAGCGTCCGCGGATCGCCCCCGAAACGCTCGGCGTTGACCAGCGGGAAGAGGCTCATCGGCATGGACAGCGCGGTCGCCGCCAGGTCCGTCAGCAGCGCCCCGCGGATGACCGGCGTACGGATCAGGAAGGCCAGCCCGTCCGCGACGCCGCCCAGTCCCGGCCGGGCCGGAGCGGCGCCCTCGGCGGCGAGCGGCGGCAGCGCCAGCGCCCCGTACAGCGCTCCCGCGAAGCTCAGCGCGTCCACCGCGTAGCACGCGCCGACGCCCAGCCCGCCGAGCACCAGCCCGCCCAGCGCCGGCCCGACCAGCATCGCGCCCTGCCACCCGATCCGCTGCGATGCCAGCCCCGCCGCCAGCTGCTCCCGGGGCAGCAGCGCCGGGAGGAACGTCTTCGCCGCCGGCCCGCTCCCGGCCACGAAGCACGACTGCGCCGCCACCAGCAGCAGCACCCCCGACACCGGCACCACGTCACCCAGGAACCCCTGCACCGCCAGCAGCACCGCACACCCGGCCTGACCCGCGGTCATCACGAGGTAGAACCGCCGCCGGTCCACCCGGTCGGCGACCGCGCCGGCGAAAAGCCCCAGCCCGATCAGCGGAACGGCTTGTGCCAGGGCGACCGCGCCGGTCCATGTGGTGCTGTGCGTCATCCCCCAGACCTGGAACATGACGGCGACCAGCGTCATCTGGGAGCCGAGCGCGGACAGCGTCCCACCGGCCCACAGCCGCCGGAACGGCCGCGAGGCCCGCAGCGGCGCCGTATCGATCAGCGCCCGCCGCACACCCGCACCGGCCCCTCCTCCGCCACCACCACCCATACCCGGCACCGTAGCGGCACCCGGGCCCGGGCTCATCCGGATATTCGCGTCCAGAGATCCGCGGCCCACCGCAGCCTGGTGGTGCCACACCCAGGATCAGCCCGCACTCTCCGCACCCCGCGCCGATCCCGCAGGATCGTCCCCATGACGAACAACGAGTTCACCACCGGCCGCCCGGGGCGGCGCATGAAGGCCGTGGTCATCCCCGAGTTCGGCGGTGCGGACGTGCTCACCGCCGCCGAGGTGGACGTGCCGGAGCCCGGTCCGGGCCAGGTCGCCATCGATGTGGCCTACGCGGGCGCCAACTTCGCCGAGATCCTCTACCGGCAGGGCCTCGCGGACGTACCGCTGCCCTTCGTCCCCGGCATCGAGGTGTCCGGACACATCCGCGCCCTCGGCGACGGCGTCGAGGGACTGGCGGTCGGCCAGCCGGTCGCCGCCCTGACCATCGTGGACAGCGGCGGGTACGCCGAGGTGGTGGTGACCGCCGCCGAACTGGTCGCCCCGCTCGACGCGCACCCGCGGCTGGGCCTCGACCTCGCGGCGGCCCTGCCGTCGAACAGCACCACCGCCCACCTCGTCCTCAGCCAGGTGGCGCGCCTCCAGCCCGGGGAACGAGTCCTCGTGCACGCCGCCGCGGGCGGAGTGGGCAGTCAACTGGGCCAGGTGGCACGGCGGTTGGGGGCGGGGCGGATCGTCGGCACGGTCGGCAGCCCGGCGAAGGCCGAGTCGGCCAGGGCCTTCGGCTACGACGAGGTGATCCCGCGCGACCAGGTCGCCGGGGCGGGCGAGTTCGACGTCGTGGTCGACATGGTGGGCGGGCCGGCGCGCCGGGCCGGGCTGGACGCGCTGGCGCCGATGGGGCGGCTGATCGTGATGGGCAACGCCTCCGGCGCCGACGACGTCGGCCTCTCCGCCAACGAGCTGTGGCTGTCCGGCAAGACGGTCTCGGGCTTCAACCTCGCGGCGTTCTCCGCCGCGTTCCCGGCCGCCGCGGGCCGGGCCCTGCGGCACGTGGTCGCCGCGGCGGCCGACGGCGGCCTCCGGGTGCGGGTCGCCGAACTCCCGCTGGACCGGGCCGCCGAGGCGCACCGCCGCATCGAGTCCGGCACCACCACCGGCAAGCTGGTGCTCAAGGTCGCCGGGACGGAGATTTAGGCGCCCGACCCCTGGGGCACGTCGGCGGGGGCCGGCGGCCGGCCCGGGGCCCGCTGCGCGGCGACGGTCGCCAGGACCGCGCCGGCCAGTTCCGCCGGGGAGCGGCCGCCGCCGGCGTCGAGGTGGTCCAGACCCAGGCGGCGCACGGCGGCCAGCATCAGGGTCTGGTACCGCTCGGTGCGGGCCAGGAACTTGTCCATGAGGTGCCGTTCCTCCTCGGTCGCCGTGGCGTAGCGCCCGGCGGCGCGCACCCGGGCGCCGAGCACGGACGGGTCGGCGGTCAGCCACACCGCGCCGGTGTGCGGAACGGTCAGCCCGGCGACGCGCTCCGGCCAGAGCGCCGAGCCCTCCAGCACCAGCCCCGGCTCCGCCGCCTCCCCGGTCGCCTGCGCGGTGACCAGCGCTTCGATCCGCGGCCAGAGCCGGGCGTAGTGGTCCAGCACGGAGGTGATCAACTCGTCCGGGCCGAGCCAGGCGTAGTGCTCGGCGACATGCGCCGGAACTTCCCGCTCCGGCGTCCGCCAGGGCCGCCCCGGATGCCGGGCCAGCGTGTCCGTGGTCCGGTACGCGTAGCCCAGCCGCTCCGCGAGGGCCTGCCCGATGGTCGATTTGCCGACATTCGACGTCCCGCCGATGAGTACCACCCGCACCTCGTCCATACGGCGACACTAGAACGCCCCGGCGGTCGGCCTATCGTGAAGGAGGCCGTTCCGGCCGAACGGAGCAACGGGCAGGAAGCGATATGGGCGACGGCGAGGGTGAGCATGAGCAGCGCGAGGACCGGCGGGGTGAGGACGAGAGATGTCTGAGCCACGCGGAGGTCGCGGCGGCCGGTGAGCGGATCGCCGGAGCGGTGCGGCCGCTCGCCGTCGCGGCGCCGGACGGCTCCCGGGACGGCGTCGGCGGCGGTGCCTGGCTGGGGCTGGAGTTCCGGCAGTACACCGGATCGTTCAAGGCCCGCGGCGCGCAGAACTTCCTGCGGGCGCACCGCGCCGGCGGGACCCTGCCGGACGCCGGCGTCACCATCGCGTCCGGCGGCAACGCGGGCCTGGCCTGTGCCTGGGCCGCCCAGCAGCAGGGCGTCCCGGCCACCGTCTTCCTGCCGCGGAACGCCCCCGAGGTGAAGGTCGCCAAGCTGGCCGCGTACGGCGCCGAGGTGCGGCTGGTCGGCACGGAGTACGCCCAGGCCCTGACGGCCTGTCAGGAGTTCGCGGCCGGAACCGGCGCACTGGCCTCGCACGCCTACGACGACCCGCTGATCGCCGCCGGGGCCGGCACCGTCCTTGCGGAGTTCCGCGCCCGGGTGCCGGAGCTGGACACCGTCGTGGTCGCGGTGGGCGGCGGCGGGCTGTTCGCCGGGATCGCGGCCGCCGCCCGGCACCACGGCATCCGCGTCCTGGCCGTCGAACCGGAGCACTGCTGTGCGCTGAACGCGGCGGTCCGGGCCGGGCACCCGGTCGATGTGGAGATCGCTTCGGTGGCCGCCGACTCGCTCGGCGCCCGGCGCGCCTCGGCCCTCGCGCTGCACGCCGCGCAGCAGGACGGCGTGCACTGCCTGACCGTGCCCGACGAGGAGATCGAGCGCGCCCGCCGGCGGCTGTGGGCCGAACAGCGCATCGTGGTCGAACACGCCGCCGCCACCGCGCTCGCGGGCTGGGCCGCCTGGCGGGCCGGGGCGGGCGCGGACGGCGGGACGCCGGCGACGGCGGGCATCGTACTGTGCGGCGCGAACACCGATGTCCGGACGCTGGCGGCCCCGGGCCCGGAGTGACCGGGCGGCGGGGTGACCGGCCGGGAGTGTGTCAGTGGGCGACCGCTACTTCCACCTTGAGCGGCGGCGCGTCGGCCGCCGTGACGGTGAAGGCGGCGGTGCCGGCCGCGTCCCCGGCCACGAGCGTGGGGGTCTCCGCGTAGCCCTCCGGGTCGGTGAGGACGGTCACCGTGGTGTCGACCCCGTCGAAGAGCGCCTGCTCGCCCATCGCGTCCCAGGTGAACGTCACCGGCACCCCGGCCACCGGTGACTGGTCCTCGTCCACGACCCGGACCTTCAGCGGGTAGGGGAAGACCTCGTGGGGACAGGCGCGCTGCCCGGTGCTGCCGGCCGGCTGGATGGTGTACGCCCGGCCGTGGCCCGCTTCCGCGCTCATAAGGCCGCCTCCTGACTGGCTGTGGCTGTCTGTGACTGTGGCTGTGACTTTGACTGGCTATGTCGGGTCGTGGGTGTGCCGGTGATGTTAGGCGCGGGGCGGGGCATCGGGGCGGAGGTGCGACCCGTTTCCGGGAAGTTCCTGCGGTGGGGTGAGGGCCCGGCCGGGCGGCCTGGGGTCAGTGGCGGCCGGTGAGGTAGTCGCGGACGCGGTCCACGAGGCCGATGCCCGGCGCCAGCAGTCCGATGACGGGCGGGGTGCTGGGCGCGCGCGGGTGCGGATGGGTGGGGGCGGTCTTCTTGGCCTCCTGCGCCTTGCGGCCGAGGCTTTCCAGTACGAACGGGTGCACGCCCTCGCGGAGGAGGGGGAACAGGGTGCGCTCCTCGTCGGCGATGTGCGCGGTCACCGTAACGCTCAACTCGCGTACCAGGACGCCGAATTGATCCTCGCCGGCGCTCCGGCCCTCCAGTTCCCTGAGCAGTTCCTCGACGCGCCGGTGGTCGGCGAGTTCCTTGTCGGCCAGGCCGTCGCCGCCCGCCAGGTGCTTGCGTACGGCCGGGTAGAGGTGCTCCTCCTCGGCGACCGTGTGGCGGACCAGTTCGATGGTGAGGGTGTCGAGCAGCTGCTTGCGGTCGGGGCTGCCGGGGGCGGCGGCGTCCAGGCGGCCGAGGAGCGTCTCGATCTCGCGGTGGTCGGTGGCGAGTTCGGTGAGCAGGTCGGTGGGGGCGGGCTCCGCGCCACTGGTCTCCGGCGGGTCCTCGCGGTCGTTCGCTGCCATGACGGTGCCTGTCTTCCGGGTCCTGTCGTGCGTTGCGAGTGGTGCCTGTCTTCTGAACGGTGTCTGTCTGCGAACGGTGCCGGTCTTGCGAGGGGTGCCTGTCTTCTGAACGGTGTCTGTCTGCGAACGGTGCCGGTCTTGCGAGGGGTGCCTGCCGTTCGTTCAGCCTGCCTGGCGTTCGCGCGGTCTGCGGCGGGTGTCCGGCGGTGGCTGGCACCGCGGGCACCACACCGTGCCGCGGCCGGCGACGCGGTCGCGGTGCAGGGCGGTGCCGCAGCGCGGGCAGGCCGGTTCGCGGTCGTCGCGGTGGCCGGTGAGCCAGCCGCGGTCGGGCGGTACCCGGCCGGCCTTGACGGCGGACCGCAGCGTGCGGCGCATACTGCGGTAGAGCCGGGCGCGTTCGGCGTCGGTGAGCGCACCGGCCCGGTCGGTGGGGTGGAGCCGGGCCCGCCAGAGGATCTCGTCGGCCAGCAGATTGCCGAGACCGGCCAGGACGGACTGGTCGGTGAGGGCCGATTTGAGGCCGCCGCGGCGATGGCCGAGCGCCGAATCGAACGCACCGCGGTCCACGCTCAGCGCGTCCGGCCCCTGGTGGGCCAGGGCCCGGGCCAGCACCGGGTCGTCCGGGCCGGCCGCCAGCCACAGGCCCTGGAGTTTGCGCTGGTCCCGGTAGCGCAGCTGGCGGTCCGGCGGGACCGCGAACAGCACCCGGTCGTGCGGTGCGATGGGGTCCTCGGGCCGGCAGCACACCAGCGAGCCGGTCATCCCGAAGTGCAGCAGCAGCGTGGGGGAGCCGTCGTCCAGGGGCGCGAGCAGCCACTTCCCGCGGCGTTCGGGCGCGGCGAACGTCCGCCCCTCCACCGCGCGCCGCAACCGCGCGGCGCTCACCCCGTGCAGCACCCCCGCGTCGCGCACCTCGACCCCGCGCACCGTCCGCCCCTGCGCGCAGGAGGCCAGGACCTCCCGGAAGGCTTCCACATCGGGCAGTTCAGGCATCGTCGGACTCGGTGTCCCGGGCCAGCACGCGGACGGTGCGGAGCTGGGGGTCGGTGGCGTCGGGGAGGTTCATCCCGGCGGCCACGCCGGTGCGGAGGTAGTGCAGCACCGGCTCGTTGAGGCGTTCGCCGGGGAGCGCGGCGGGGATGCCCGGCGGGTACGGCGTGATCATCTCGGCGGCGATCCGGCCCACCGCCTCCTGCACGGGGACGTCCTCGACCGGACCGAAGTAGGCGTCGCGCGGCAGGCGGTCCTGCGGCAGCCGCAGCTCGGCGGGCGGCGGGACGGCCACGGCCGGCGGACGCTCCCGCTCGGCCGGGGGAGTGCTGGTGAAGTGGCGGGCGGCGTCCTTCAGCGCGGTCAGCAGCGCCGCGGCGGTGGCCTCGTCGTCGGCGTGGGTGAGCTGGGTGTTGATCCGGCGGTGGTCGGAGAGGTGGGCGTCCACACGGCGGTGGGCGCGCAGCCAGTCGGCCACCGCGTACCCGGTCGTGCCCAGACCGCTGACGTCGATGACGACCGGCAGCGGGTCGAAGTCGTCGGCCCGGCCCGGCCCGCAGAAGTCGGCGCGGTCGTGCACATGCAGCCCCGGGATCTCCTCGATCGCCGCCCGGACCTCCGCCGCCAGGTCCAGCGTGCGGCCCAGCAGCTCCCGGCCGTGCAGCGCCATCTGCCGGCGCCAGCCGTCCAGCCCCGCGTACACCAGGACCGACGGGCTGGTCGTACCGAGCAGATCGGCACGCGACTTCAGCAGCGCGGGGTCGATCAGATCGCCGGAGAGGTGGAAGACGGACCCCTGCTCCAGACCGCTGCCCATCTTGTGGATGCTGGTGACGCAGATGTCCGCGCCCGCGTCCATCGCCCAGGACGGCAGCGCGGGGTGGAACGGCAGATGCGCGCCCCACGCCTCGTCCACGATCAGCGGGCGGCCCCGGCGGTGGCAGACCTCCGCGAGGGCCTTGAGGTCCGCGCAGGCGCCGTACGGGGTGGGGCTGGTGACCAGCGCGCCGCGGGCGTCCGGGTGGGCGGCGAAGGCCCGCTCGAACTCCTCGGCGGACGGCGGGTGCGCGAGATGGCGTCCGGCGTCCCACCGGGGCTCCACCCACACGGGGCGGATACCGGCCAGGATCAGGCCGGAGACGACGGACTTGTGCGCGTCCCGGCCGATCAGCAGTGTCTCGTGCGGACTGGCCACGGCGAGCATCGCCGCCTTGACCGACAGGGAGCTGCCGCAGGTGGTGAAGAAGGTGTGCGCGGCGTGCACCGCGTCCGCCATCAACTCCTCGGCGCGGTCCAGGATCCGGTTGCTGGTGCGGCGGTCGTCCAGGCCGCCCGAGGCGAGCACATCGGAGCGGAACACCGCGTCGCCGAGGATCTCGCGGACGCGCGGGTCGGCGCCGCGGGCCTGTTTGTGGCCGGGCGGGGAAAAGCCCAGCCGGCCCGCGGCGTGGTACTCGGCGAGGGCCTCCAGGACGGGGGCGCTGGTGTGGTCGAGGGTCGGGGTCGAGGAAGACATGTCAGGCTCCGGCCTCCCTGGCACGCCGCCGTTCGCCGTGCTCCTCTCCGGCGGCCTCACTGGTGGGTTCCGTACGGCGGGCGCCTCCCGTAGGGCGGGCGCCGGCCGCCGTTACCAGTAGTGCCGCCGTCCGCCGACCGCGTGTCCCACCGCACCGAGCAGCCAGAGGATCGCTCCGATGACCAGCAGGATGATGCCGATCGTCCACAGGATGGAAATGCCGGTCAGAAAGCCGACCACGAGCAGGATGATGCCGAGAACGATCACGATGTGCTCCGATCTCGTTGTGATGTGTCCCTCTCACTGTGTGCCTCGCCCGGAGCAACGGCAACTCGTGTCCCGGCAGGCACTGGAGCGCGTAAAGCGCCTGTTCAGAGGCGGTACGAGGAGGCGCGGCACGGTTCACGCCGGACCGCCATCCGAGTCGCGCGGCACCCGGGCCACTTCCGGGGAGGCGGTGTCCAGCGGCACCGACCAGGAGCGCACCAGCCCGAGCTGGACACCCTGGCGGGGCAGCACCGCGTCCAGCAGCCAGTCGGCGGCCACCCGGGTGCGGTTCCCGGGCATCGCCATCAGGTGGTAGCCGCGGGTGACCGCGCCGGCGAGCGGGCCGGACAGCGGGATGTGGAACGGGTTCGCGGCGGCCTGCGCGCCGCCCAGGTCCACCATGAAGCCCAGGTCGTGGTGCTCGTATGCGCGCTCGGTGCCCTGGCCGAAGGACGCCGCCACGTTCCGCGCGGCGATCCGGCCCTGCCGCTGGGCGTGCTGCGCGGTCATCGGCGTCAGCCGGCCGGGCCGGGTCAGATCCGGTACGGCGGCGGCGTCGCCGCAGGCGAAGACCTCCGGCCGGCCCGGCACCCGCAGGAACGCGTCCACGCACAGCCGGCCCTGGTCCGTCGGCAGCCCCATCGACGCCACCAGCGGGTCCGGCCGGACGCCGACGCACCAGATCAGCGACCGGCTGGCGACGAACTCGCCGTCGTCGAGCAGCACCCCGTCCGGCGTGGCCTCCTTGACCGAGGTACCCGTACGGACCTCCACGCCCCGGTCGCGCAGCACCCGCCCGGCGGTCCGCGACAGCCGCTCGTCCAGCTCCGGCAGCACCCGGCCGGCGATGTCCAGCAGCAGCCAGCGCGGCCGGGAACCGTCCGGCAGCCCGGCGTTGCGGCGGGCCAGCTGCTCGGTGTACCGCACCCCGTGCGCGGCCACCTCGGTCCCGGTGTAGCCGGCGCCCACCACCACGAACGTGGTCCGCGCCGCCCGCTCGGCCGGGTCCGCGGCGGCGCCGGCCAGCTCGACCTGGCGGGTCATGTGGTCGCGCAGGTAGAGCGCCTCGGGCATCCCGCGGAAGCCGTGCGCGTGCTCGGACACCCCGGGGATCGGCAGCAGCTTGTTGACGCTCCCGACGGTCAGCACCAGCCGGTCGTACGTCAGCTCGCCCTCCCGGTCCTCCGGGTCGGTGAACAGCACCCGGCGGGCGTCGAAATCGACGTGGTGGGCCTGGCCGAGGACCAGCCGGACGCCGGGCAGCGTCCCGGTGAGCGAAACGGAGATCCGGCGCGGCTCCAGTATCCCGGCGGCCACCTCGGGCAGCAGCGGTACGTACAGGAAGTAGTCGTGCGGGTTGACGAGCACGATCTCGGCCGCGCCCCGGGCCTGCTTGGCCAGCGCGCGGGCGCAGTGGTAGCCGGCGAAACCGGCTCCGACGATCACGATCCGAGGACGACGGCGGTTCGTCACGTGCACTCCTGCGGTCGAGGACGTTCGGGGGTGGCGGGCTGGGGGCGCTCGGGGGCGCTCCCGGGGCGGGCCGGCGCCGGCACATCGGGCGCGCGGCGCGGCGCTCAGGCTCTCCAACCTTCCGCCCGTGGGCTCCGCGTGCCCGCCCGGCGGGGCGGATACTCCTCCAACCGGGTTCCCGGGGCGCGGCGGGCCTTCCGGGCGGCGCCGGCCGGGGCGGGAGCGCGCACATGCGGGCGGGTGGGCGGCGCGCCACAGTGGAGGGGCGGTGGGTGTGCGTGCGGCTCGGCCGACTGGCCTGGCCCGATTGCGGGCCGTGCGCACGGCCGGCTTACGGGTACGCGGCCATAACGGGACACCACACCACTACGCGACGAGCGCCGCGAGGGGAGGCGGACGACATGGGCGGAGGGACGAAGGAGAGCAGAAACGCCAAACGAGTCGGGCACCGTAAGCGAGCCGCGGCCACCGGGGCGGCCACGGCACCCAAGGCCCCCGAGGACACCGACCGGCTGACCACCTACCGGGGCAAGCGGCACTTCGACCGCACCCGGGAACCGGCGGGCGGCCCGGCACAACCCGGACGGACGGCCGGTGGACCAGCGCCGGACAGCCCCGAGGAGCCGCACGACACCACCACCCCCCAGGAACCGCACTTCGTCGTCCAGATCCACGACGCCAGCACCCTGCACTTCGACTTCCGCCTGGAGGTCGACGGGGTACTGAAGTCCTGGTCCGTCCCCAAGGGCCCGTCCACCGACCCGCACGATAAGCGGCTGGCCATGCCCACCGAGGACCACCCGCTGGAGTACCGCGACTTCGAGGGCGTCATCCCGCAAGGCGAGTACGGCGCGGGCACCGTGATCGTCTGGGACGAGGGCAGCTACCACCCGCTCCCCGGCAAACGGAAAGCCCGCCACCGCTCCTTCGCCGAGTCCCTGGAGCACGGCCACATCACCTTCTGGCTCGACGGCAGCAAACTCCACGGCGGCTACGCCCTCACCCGCTTCCGCGGCGGCCCGGACTCCGGAGAACGGGAATCCTGGCTGCTGGTGAAGGAGAACGACGACCGGGCCGGTCACCGCGGCACCCCCGACGCCCACCGGGCCCGCTCCGTACTCAGCGGCCGCACACTGCGGCAGGTGGCGGCGGAGGAGCCCGGCTGAGCCAGCGCGCGCACGGCGCCGGGCCGGGCCCGGAGAAACCCGGCGGACGGGCGCCGGCCCCGCGAAAGCCGGCGGACGGGTGCGGCGGTCCCGGGAGCCCCGGGCGGACCAGGGCAGGCCCGCGAACGCCACCGGCCCGACCCGGTCCCCACCGGGTGCCTTCGAGGGAATACCGGCCGGTCGCGTTCGGTGGCCGCCGCGCGGTGATACCGGTGACGTAAGGGCCCCGCCAGGGCCCGCGGAGGCCCATGGGCGGGAGGAGGTGGCGGCTCAAGGTGCCGATCCGAGCCCGCCGCGCCCACCCGGGGCCCCGCCGCCTGCCGGAACCCCGCCTGCGCGAGACCGTCGTCGTGCCCAGACCGCTGCGGGTGGCCGCCGCGTACGGGTGGCGGCTGCTGGTCGTCGGGGCCGCGGTCTACGTGGTGTTCATGACGCTGGGGCGGTTCCACCTGGTCACCCTCGCCGTCTTCCTCGGCCTGGTGCTCACCGCCCTCCTGGAGCCGCTGACCTGCCTGCTGGCCCGCGTCCTGCCGCGTGCGCTCGCGGTCACCACCGCGCTGCTGCTGGGCATCGTGCTGCTCCTCGGCGTCCTGAGCCTGATCGGCGCCAACGTCGCCGGGGAGTGGCCCGGCCTGCGGCAGGTCTTCGGCGGCGGGGTGAACCGGATCGAGCGCTGGCTGGAAGGCCCGCCGCTGCACCTGCGGCACGGCGCCCTGGCCCACCTCCAGGACTGGATCTCCCGCTTCGTCAGCAAGAACCGCGGCAACCTCATCAACACCGCCGTGAGCGGAGTGGGCCGGCTGGTGGAGGTCCTGACGGTGGCGGCGCTCGCCCTGTTCTGCTCGGTCTTCTTCCTGCACTCCGGAACCCGGATGTGGCTGTGGTTCGGCGGCCAGCTCCCGGAGCGCGGCCGCCGCTGGGCCGGGACGGCGGGCCGGGCGGCCTGGGCCACCTTCACCGGCTACACCCGCGGCATCGTGATCGTCGCCGCGACCAACGCCATCCTCGTCGGCCTCGCCCTGTTCGTCCTGGGCGTCCCACTGGTCCTGCCCCTGGCCGTCCTGGAGTTCTTCGCCGCCTTCATCCCCCTCGTCGGCTCACCGGTCGCCCTCGCGGTGGCCGCAGTCGTGGCCCTGGCCGCCAAGGGCCCCCTCGTGGCCCTGATCGTCGTCCTCCTCATCGTCGTCATCGGGCAGCTCGAAGGCCACGTCCTCCACCCCCTGGTGATGAGCCGCGCCGTCCGCCTCCACCCGGTCGTAGTGGCCCTCGCCGTCGTCTGCGGCGGCGTAACGGCCGGCGTCCTCGGCGCGGTGGTCGCCGTACCCCTGACATCGGTGATCTGGTCCGTCTACGGAGCCCTGCGCCCGTAACGAGGCGACCGACGCCGTACGCGCCACGGGCCCGGACGACGCCCCGGACCGGCCCGCCAACGCTTTCAGGTTGACGCAAAGCGCATTCACACCGGGCCGACGAGGGCCGGCGCCAGATCCGTGACGGCGCGGGTGAACGCCCGGGGCTCGCCGGACGACGCGGCCATCCGGCGGACCAGTTCCCCATCGAACGCGGCCAGCAGGGCATGCGCCGCGAAGTCGCTGTCCAACCCGGGCCGTGCCTCGGCGACCAACCCGCTCAGATGACGGTGCCAGAGCTGATAGCTCGGGTCGGCGAATTTGTCCGAGGCGCAGGCTTGTTCATGCGCCGAGAGCAGCGCCGCGTTGCGTTCCGCGATAGCGCCCAGGCCGTCCAGGAAGACGATCAGCCGTTCCCGGGCGGGCGCGCCAGGGCCCAGCGGGGGAGGCCCGTCGGCGATCGCCGCCCGCAACTCGTGGGAGCGCTCCTCGACCAGCGCCCGCAGCAGTCCGGCGCGACTGCCGAAGCGGCGGAAGACCGTGCCCTTGCCGACGCCGGCGAGCGCGGCGACCCGGTCGAGCGAGACGTGCTCGCTTACGTAATCGTCAACGTCGATGTATTCGATGAGGAGGCCGGCCTCGTCTACGCATCCGCGGCCAGGAAGTCCATCCTCAACTACGGCGGCCGCTACCTGATTCTGATCACCTCGCTATCACGTCATGCCCGCCCGCCGAAATGCCAGTCGTGTACCTCGATGTCGGCGTACCGGTCGGGGGTCAGCAGGGAGCGTGCCGTGACCGGGTCCGGCGCCCTGAGGAGCGCGGCCGTGCCCAGCCAGGTGGCGCCGTCGTCCGACAGCAGCGGTCCGTAGGCGATGAGTTCACCTTGGTCGGGCGGCGGGGTGAGGTCGGCGGCCGGGCCGGTACCCAGGCCGAGCACCAGGTAGCGGTCGCCGCCGGTCCGGCCGCCGGGGAACTCCCACATGGTGCGTCCCAGCGTGTTGTGCCAGCGGCGCAGCAGTACGTCCCGGTAAACGCCGGCCTGGTAGTTCGGCTCGTCGAAGGCGAACGCGCGGGCGGCCGCGGGATCGGGCAGGTCGAGGATGTGCACGCTCCCCGTGGGCGTGTCACTGCCCGCGGCGAACGTCGGTCCCCGGGCGATCATCTCTTGCGCGTACCCGTCCATGTAGGACCAGTGCGCTTCCAGAAGCTCCTCCCGCAATGGCAGGGAGCCGCTGCGGTCGCGGTGATAACAAAGGAATTCCACGTCTCATGGTCTCCGGCGCGCGGACCCGCCGTCCAGCGGTTTGACGGTCGATGCGCGGGGAGTTGAACGGCCCGAGGCCCGAGGCCCGAGGCCCGGGGCCCAAGCCCCCAGGCCGAAGGCCGCGCCGGGCGGCCATTCGGGCTGATGGGAACATCCCGGCGCGGCCTCTGTGCCGGTGCCTGGGCCTCAGCCAGGCGCCCAGGCACTCAGTCACTCAACTCAGGCAGTCAGGCACTTACGCGTATGCCTGGGCTTCGGTCGGGGCGGGGGCGTGGTGGCGGCTGATGTTGCGTTCCAGCAGGGACAGGCACTCGGCGACGCCGATGGCGCCCGGGACGTGCTCGGGCAGGCGGCCGTCGGCCCGTTTCAGTTCGGTGAGTGCCTGGTCGATGGCGGTCTGGGCGGCGAACAGGCAGGGGGTGCTGTAGATCGCGATGTCGACCCCGAGGCGCCGTAGCTCGGTGAGCGACAGCCGGGGCGACTTGCCGCCCGCGATCTGGTTGAACAGCAGCGGCTTGTCGCCGATGACGCGGCGCACCTTGTGGATCCAGTCGACGCTGCGTACGCCGTCCACGAGGATCACATCGGCGTCGGTCGCGGAGAGCGCCTTGGCCCGGCGCAGGATCTCCTCCTCCTCGGTGGCGTCGGTGCGGGCGACGACGACCAGGTCGCGGCGGGACCGGAGGACCAGGTCGAGCTTGGCGAGGTACTCCTCCAGCGGCAGTACGCGCTTGCCGTCGACGTGGCCGCACCGCCGGGGACGCTGCTGGTCCTCCAGGATCACCCCGGAGGCGCCGATGGCCTCCAGCTGCTGGACGACATGGCAGGCGGTCTCCGGGTCGACGTAGCCGTCGTCGATGTCGACCAGCAGGTGCTGCCGGGGAAAGGCCAGCCGGAGCCGCTGGACGAACGCGACGATATCGGGCCAGGCGATGAACCCGATGTCCGGCAGACCGTAGTGGGACGCCGCGAAGCCGAAGCCGGAGACGAACATCCCGTCGTAGTGGCGCGCCGCCAGGGACGCGGAGAACATGTCGAAGACGCCGATCAGCGGGGTGGTGCCGTCCGCCTGGATCGCGGCTCTTAATCGGTTGGGGTGGTTCACGGTACCCTCCGATGCGTGGTCGCGTGGACTACGCGTCGCGGCCGACCCGTTGCCTGCCGGAGCCGTGGTCGGTGCGAGGCGTCACGGGCCGAACCCACCGGGGGTACGCCGCTGCGGCGTGCCCCCGGTTGTGTCATGCCTGAACTGGCCCGTGGGGAGCGCGCGTTGCGCCCTCCGCGCCAGCAGGTTAGGAAAAGGATTGGTCATGACACAACCATGAGTTGGTAATGACGGCTGGTGAGGGTCGGTTTTGAGCCGTTCGGCGCGGGCGGGCCGAGTGGCTTGGTTGAGGTGTCGTTGGCCGGATCGCGTAGGTGGCGTCAACCGCTACCCGGCAGCCCGTTCACCTCGCCCCACCCCCGCCGCTTCCCGCCCCGGCCCGTCGGTGGCGCTCGCGGCCGTCCGCCTGCCGGCCTGGGCCTCCCGGCGGCCGGCCAGTACGCGCAGGCTGACCGCCGTCGTCGCCGCGAACGCCAGCATTCCGCAGCCGATTCCGACGCCCGCGGTCAGCGCCGTGTAGCGGTCGAGCGCCGCGTACCGCTCCAGCAGCACGGTCGCGCCGGCCGAGAACGGCGGGGCCAGGCACAGCGCGGTCAGATGCAGCCGCCACTCCTCGCGGGCCCAGCCCCGCCCGGCCCGGCCCGCCCGCCGGTGGCAGACGGCCAGTACGGCGTACACCGCGGCGAACGGGACCAGGTAGCCGGCCAGCAGCCGCTGCCCCGCGGCCCCCCACACCAGGAACGACCGGGCGATCCACACCAGGGCCGCCGCGCCCGCCAGATGGGCCGCGATCAGCACCGGCCCCGGCACCCACGTACCGCGTACACCGGGCACCGACGCCCGCCGGTCCATCGCCCGCGACGCGACCAGCGCCCCGAACACCACCACCAACCCGAGGTGCATCACCGCCACGCGGTTGACGTCCGCCATCGAAAGTCCGGGCAGCAGCACCGGGAGCGCGCCCCACTCCAGACGCAGCAGCGGCGCGGTCATCAGATAGCCGTAGCACAGCAGCATCCACCGCTGGTGCAGATCCGGGAACCGGCCGACCGCGGCGGCGATCCCGTACGTCACGCTCATGACCGTCCCGGCCAGGAGCGTCGCGAGCACGATCCAGAACGTCGCCCCGCTGAACGCGTCGCGCGGCGCGGTCCGCGCCAGATAGACCGCGGCGCCCGCCATCGAGGCGTACACCGCCAGCGCGAACACCACCCCCAGCGCGCGGTGCAGCCGGATCCGCCGTCGTACCGCGGACAGCAGTTGCGCCGGGCCCAGCAGCATCAGCGCGCCGCCCAGCACCGTGTGCAGGATCAACGCGGCCAGGCTGTGCCCGTACGGTCCGGTGCGGGTGGCGAAGGCGTCGGCGACGTAACGCGGCGAGACCGTCCGGGCGAGGAGCCATTCGCCGACCGCCGGGGCGCCCCGGTGCGCGTACGGCCAGAGTTCGGTCACCGCGATCGGCGCGTATCCCAGGCAGACGGCGATCACGGCGACGGTGGCCGCGCGGCGCCATACGGCCTGCCGGGGCGATACGGCCGCGCGGCGCCCTACGGCCCTGCTCGGACGGTTCATGGCGACTCCCTGGGTGGATCGCGGCCGTGAGCCGGCGGGCCGGTGCCCGACGGTGATGGTCCGGACTGGACCGTCCTAACTGGACCATCGAGAAGGTAAGGGGGATCGGCGGGAGCGGTCAATGGGTCGCGTGCGATGCGCTGTTGGCGTTGCGGCGCGGGCTACGCGCCGCGCTCCTCCACCCACTGCCAGAAATCCACCATCATCCGCTCGTAGCGGATCCCGAACTCCAGCGCCTCCCGCTGCCCCCGGCTCATCAACTCACCGACGCTGTCGGCCAGTTCCTCGTACTCGGCCAGGGTCCGGCGGTGCTCCTCGATCTGCACGGGGGAGTGCACCTCCGGCCGGGCCCCGAACCACAGCTTCAGGATGCTGCGTTCGCGCGCCTCGACCGGTACGAACGACGCGTCCGCGAGCCACTTCTCCAGGGCCGCCTTGCCCGCGGGGGTCAGCTTCAGCAGCCGGCGGTTGCGGCCGCCGCTCTGCCGCGACTCCGACAGCAGGCCCGCTTCGACGAGCCGGTCGCACTGCGCGTAGACCTGCGCATGCGGCATCGACCAGAACGGGGCCACCGTGCGCGCGGCCTCGACCTTCACGTCGTACGGGCTGGCCTCGCCCAGCTGGTCGATGAATCCGAGCACCAGGAAGGAGGGCGTGGTCAGGCGGGTCTCGGCCCTGCGGGAATCAGCCATGCCGGGACGGTATCGCGGGGCGGCGGCCACCCGATCCGCCCGGGCGCCGTCCCCCCCCCGGCGCCCGGCCGGACGCCCGCCGCCGCGCGGGCCGTCACACCCCCGCCGGACTCCGTACCGGCTGCGCCCAGTCGATCCGGTGGAAGTGCAGCGGCCGGAACATCTGCTCCGGGGAAGGGAATTCCGGTACGGGGAGGTCGCTCTTGCCGGCCTTGACCTTGTTGACGGCCGCGGCGCTGCGGCCGATGGCCTCCACCCGCGGCCGGCGCAGCGCCTCGTAGGCGGCGAACGCCTCCTGGTGGACGGGCAGATCGCGCAGGCAGCGCGCCAGTTCCACCGCGCTCTCGATGGCCAGGGAGGCGCCCTGCCCGGAGCTGGAGGAGGGGGCGTGCATCGCGTCGCCGACCAGCACCATGCGCCCGCGGTGCCAGTGCGGTACGGGCGGCATCCGCTCCATCCGGCCGACCGCCATCAGTTCGCCGGGCCCGCTGTGCCGCAGCAGCCGCTCGCCGGGGACGTGCCCGGCGTACAGCTCCCGCAGCTTGGCCAGCCACTCGGCGGCCGGTACGCGCGCCACCTCTGCCTGGCTCGGCGGGTTGTCCACGGGCAGCCCGGCGAACCAGATCAGCCGCCCGTCCGCGCCCCGCCAGTAGCCCATGAACGCCCGGCCGAACGCGAAGTGCATGGTGCCTGGCTCCGCCTCGACCCCGCAGTCCGCCGCCGCGTACCCGCCGAAGCTCAGCACCCCGCCGTATTCGGGCGCGGGCGCCTGGGGGTCGATGAGGGTGCGGACGGTGGAACGGATGCCGTCGGCGCCGATCAGCAGATCGGCGGTGGCGGAGCTCCCGTCGGCGAAGTGCGCGGTGACGCCGCCGGACGTCTCCTCGGCGCCGATCAGCCGCTTGCCGTACGCGAACGGGACGCCCGCCGCGGCCGCGTGGTCGGTCAGCGCCCGGAACAGGCGCTCCCGCGGCATCGTCATCGTCGGCGGCAGCTCCGGGAAGCCGCCGAAGCGGGTGAGGGGATGGCCGGCGCCGTCCGCCATCACCACCCCCGGGACCGGGTGCCCAACGGCCCGTACCGGCGCGTCGGCGCCGACCGCCGCCAGCGCGGCCAGTCCGTTCGGCGCCAGCCCCAGCCAGGCACCGACCCCGTCCGCCGCGGCCGGGTACGCCTCGTACACCGTCGCCGCGATACCTGCCTGGCGCAGCGCGAGCGCCGCCACCGGGCCCGCGACCCCGCCCCCGATGACGAGCGCGGTCCGGGCCCGGGCTGCGCGGGCCATCGCTCCGTAGCCCCTGGCGTCCCCGCTGCCCCTGTCGTTCCTGCTGTCGTCCGTGCTGCTGACGTGCATGACCCCTCCCGGGTGCCGTGTCGGTTGCGTCCCCCTTGCTGGCCATAGTTGCAGAGCAACTAGTCTCAACGCAACTAGTTACCTCGCTGACTACGATGGCCGGTATGACCACCACCGTGAAGAGCTCGCCACTCGGCCTGACCGTGCTGGTCCTGCTGCATCACCGGCCGCTGCACCCCTACGGCATTCAGCAGCTGCTCAAGCAGTGGGGGAAGGAGCACGTGGTCAACGTCGGCCAGCGCACCGGCCTCTACCGCACCATCGAACGGCTCCAGGCCGGCGGACTGATCGCCGTCCGCCAGACCGAGCGCGATCAGCAGTACCCGGAGCGGACCGTTTACGAGGTCACCGACGAGGGCCGGGCGGCGACCCGGGAGTGGCTGGAGCAGATGCTCGCGGTCCCCAAGGCGGAGTTCCCGGTCTTCCCGGTCGCGCTGTCGAACATGCTGATGCTCACCCCGGACGAGGTGGCCCCCCTCCTGGAGCGGCGCCTGCGGCACATCACGGCCCAACGCGCCGAGACCGAGCGCCAGACCGCGGCGGCCCCGGCCGGACTGCCGCGCATCACCCTCATCGAGAACGAGTACCTGATCACCCTCCTCCGCGCCGAGGAACGCTGGCTGCGCGGCGTCCTCGACGACCTCCGGGACGGCAGGCTGACCTGGACGCCCGAGATGCTCGCGGCCTTCCAGGAGGCGGGGGAGTAGGGGAGTGCATGCCTGCCGGGTTGGGGAAATGCCTGGCGCGCGGTCGAGGGTGACTGGCAAGATCGCCCCATGGCTTACGGAATCGAGTTCCACCCCGCCTGGTGAGCGCCCGTCCGGAGCGCTCCGCTCCCAACCCGCCGCTCCCCCTCTACGTACGCACTCTGCGCCGGCACCGCGCGGCGCCCGACGGCCACCCGCCGCGGGGCGGCTACCGCCTACCGGAACCACCACCCGGGCAACGCGCCACCGACCTCAGCTGGTCCGCCGCCCAGGACGCGCTCACCGACGCGCTCGCTCCCCTGCTGACCAGCCAGGACACTGCCTGGGCCGCGGCCGAGAGTCACCGCCGGCTGGCCGGTCAACTCCCGCCCACCACCGACCACTTCGCCATCCTCCTCACCCTCGCCCAGGAACTGCACAGCGGCCCCTGCGCGCTGCTTGCCTGGCAGCCCGGCCAACGCCACGCATTGCTCGATGAACTGGCGCGGCTGCTCACGTCGGCTGCCTGGTCTGCTCTCTCCGCCACCTCCGGTAGCGACCCCATCGAACTCGCCGATGTCGACGGCCGGAACAGCCGCACCCGCCTGGGCTGGATCCGCAACGCAACGCGTCGGCTCTTCGGCACCGTTGAGCGGGCGGACGGGGCCGGCGGGGCGGAAGAGGTGGAAGACCACGGCGCTCGCGGCGACGCTTCGGCTTCCAACGTCCTGCGTATCGAGGTGGTCGTGCGGGATCCGGCGGAGCGGGCCGAGGTCGAGACCCGCTTCCTGCTCGACGGCCGGCCGCTGGTGCCGGGAGCCTTCGGCCTCGGCCCCGGGCACACCCCGGAGTACCTGCTCGACAGCGGCCGGCTGCGGGCGGGGCCGGAGCCCACGCGGGTCCGGCTCGCCGAGGCGTACTGCACGGAAGGCTGCTGCGGCGCGCTGTACGTCACCATCCGCCGCGAGGGCGACCACGTCGTATGGGGTGCCTGGGAACGCCCGGCCGGGTCACGGCGGGGCTGCGCGCACGCCCCGGCCTCCTGGCCCAGTGGGACGTCGAGCCGGGCTGGACCGGCGTCGACTGGGACGACTCCGACACGGTCGTGTGCTACTTCGTCCACCGGCCCAGGACCGACCCGAACCAGGCGCCGATCCAGGCGCCGCCCCAGGCACCTCCCCAAGCACCCCCGATGGGCAGGGCGCCCTCAACTCGCCCTGGCTGCAATTCGTTTGGCGCATCCCGGACGACGGCAGGCCACCGGAGGAACGGGCCGCGGCCGCGCTGCACCGGCTGGCCACCACCGACCCGAAGCGCTACGCGGACGTCTGCGGCGGCAGCCGCGAGCACGCCCTGGCGCTGGGCTACGCCTGGCCCGACGAGCCCAGGCGGACGTAGCGGAAGTAGCAGACGTAGCGGATGCAAGGGATGGAATGGGGGTAGCGCCCCGCCACAGCCGTGGTGGGGGTGTGAAGCCCTGGCGCGGGAGCCATCCGGCAACCCGCCGGGTGCCCTCGCGCGCCCCCGCCCGGCCCCTTGGAGCCGCCCCCGGGATGCGGCACTGTACGGGGGTCCGAGATCCCTTCCGAAAGGACGGAGCATGACCGTACGCATCCGCGCCGCGTGCGCATCCCTGCTGGCGGCCGGGCTGCTGGCCGCCGCGGCGCCCGCCGTGGCCGCGGCGCCCGCCGTGACCGCCGCACCGGCGAAGTACACCCACGCCGCCGCGGCCCAGCAGTTCCGGAAGGCCGGTATCACCTGGACCTCCTCCGGCCGGTGCAGCGACCGCAACAACAAGAGGTGCACCTCGTTCGACCAGATCAACCGGACCACCGTCGCCGGCGTCATCGCGTTCAAGAGGGCGAGCGGCTGCGCGGTCTCCCTCACCGCCGGCACCGAACGCGGCCACGCGGCCGGCAAGTACAGCCACTGGAACGGCTACAAGGTCGATATGCATGTGACGACGTGCGTCGACAGGTACATCACCCGCCACTTCCGCTACACCGGTCCGCGCCCCGGCGACAGGGCGAAGACGTACAAGTCACCGGCCGGCAACGTCTACGCCCGCGAGGGCTCCCACTGGGACATCACCTACTTCAACGGCAACCGGTGATCCGCGCCCGGCCGGTGATCCCGGCAGCGGGCGGCCCCGGTAGGTGATCCGCGGCGGCCGGGGACCGGCGGGCCGGCCGCTCTCGGAGAGTCCCGTCAGAACGCGGCGCGCACCAGCCGCATATAGCGAGCCCAGTCCCACAGCGGCCCCGGATCGGTGTGGTCGGCGCCCGGCACCTCGTCATGGCCGATGATGTGCCGGCGGTCCACCGGAATGCCGTAGCGGCGGCAGATCGCGGCGGTCAGCCCCGCCGACCGCTCGTAGAGTGCCTGGGTGAACCACCGCGGTTCGTCCACCCGCCCCTCGTGCTCGATCCCGATACTGCGCCAGTTGTACGCGGCGTTGCCCGCGTGCCAGGCAACGTCCCGCTCCCGTACGCACTGGGCGAGATGGCCGTCCTCGGACCGCACGACGTAGTGGGCGGACGCGCGGTAGCCGGGGCGGCCGAAGAGCATCAGGGTGTCGGGGAAGGTCTCCTGGGTGACGTGCACGATCACCATCCGCACCGGGTGCCCGTCGGGCCGGTCGGCCGGTGTGTAGTTGGTGGCGGCGGCCGGGACCCACTGCGGCTGCGGGTAGCCGGGGCCGGTACCCGTCGGGGCGGGGCTCGGCGTGGCGTTGCCGGAGCAGGCGGTGCCGGTGGCGGCCAGCGCGGCGATGCCGGTGAGGAGGTGCCGGCGGCTGGGCCCGGGGGAGCAGCACGGACGCATCGGGTGACGTTCCCTCCAGCCTCGATGCCTGGCGCCGCGGAGACCGGCGATGCCTGGCGCCTCGCGTACGTACGACACGGCGGACAGCCGACAGCAAGCTACCCGCGTCCCGCACGGCGACCGCGCTCCGACACGGAACCCGCGGGGTGACCCGGGGCGATCAGTCAGCGGCCCGCTCCGCACCGCCGGATGCCTGGCCCGCCGCCCGCTTCCCGGGCACTCCCGCGAGGGCCGCGACATGGGCCGGCAGGGGCCGGGCGTGGTGGGTGAGGACGTCGATGAAGGCCGCCGTCAGTGCGTCGGGCCGGCCCCGGGTGTACGCGGCCAGCGGGCGGCGGATGGGCGGGTCGAGGAGGTAGACCCGGGCGGCCGGGTTGGCGGGGATCATATTGGCGGGGAGCAGGGTCGGCCCGACACCGGCCAGGGCCAGTTGCAGCGCCGCGGCGGTCTGCTGGGTGCGTACCGCGATGAGGGGCTGGAAGCCGGCGTCGGCGCAGGCATGGTCGAGGATCTTGGACAGGCCGTTGGGTTCGGTGAAGTGGACCCATTCGCGGGCGGCGAGTTCGGACAGCGGCAGCCGGGAGCCGTCCGGCCAGTCGAGCGGATCGTCGGCGGCCAGTACGACCACGAACTCCTCGGCGTCCAGCGGGAAGAGGACGCCGGGCCAGTCCATGGGCGGCGGGCCGATCGCCACATCGGCCTGTCCCGCGGCCATGGTCAGCTGGAGCTCGCTGTCGTAGAGCTTCTCGGTGAGCGACAGGCGGACGCCGGAGTGCTGCCGGCGCCAGACACCCAGTACGGCGGGCAGGACGCCCAGGCTGATCGAGTGGAGGGTGGTCAGGCGGAGTTCGCCGCCGTGCACGCCGACCACCCGCAGGGCGGCGGAGTTGGCCCGGTCTATTTCGGCCAGTGCGGCGCGGGCGTGCGGGAGTATCGCGCGGCCGAGCGGGGTCGGGGTGATGGGGCGGACGTTGCGTTCGATCAGCGGGCCGCCGCAGGACCGTTCCAGGATCTGCAACTGGCGCGAGAGGGCGGGCTGTGAGACATGGAGCCGGTCGGCGGCGCGGGTGAAGGAGCCTGTCTCCACGATGGCCACCAAGTATTGAAGCTGTCTCAGGGTCATTGCCATGCCCAGAGGTTATAAGATTGATGATCAACAGGTCTTGGACACGCTCGCGGATGGCTCGGCATAGTCGAGGCCAGCGGTTCCAGGTGGTTTTTCCTTGTTTCGTGCGGGGGTGTCGAGATCTGTGAGTCTTTGGCGGCGCTAAGACCTTGTTGAATTTTCCCTCATCTCTTCCCGCTCCCGGTTGTGCGGGGATTCTCCGGCGGCAGGCTTTCGCCGAACGACTTCGGGAACTGAACGGCCTGGTGCCGGGAAGCGAGGTCCATCTCGTCACCGAGGGAAGCGAAGCGGCCGGCTTCCCCGGACTGGCGACCGCGGTCGGCATGATCGAGGACGCGGAGGCCAAAGGGCTGCTGCGGCCCGGCGGCACCGTCGTCGAAGCCTCCTCCGGAAGCCTCGGCGTGGCCCTCGCCGCCGTCTGCGCCGGAAAAGGCTATGGGTTCCTCTGCGTCACCGATCCCGAAGTACCACCCGGCCGGCTGGCACTGCTGAAAAGGCTGGGAGCGCAGATCACCGGCGTGACCAGGCGGGACGCCAATGGCGGATTTCTGCTCAGCCGGATCGAGCGCGTCCGGGAACTGCTGACGGCCGATCCGCGTCTGGTATGGCTGAATCCGTATGCCTATTCCGCGCATTCCGCCGCCCGGTCCGCCCGCACCGCCGCGGCGATCCTGGCGGAGCTGGGCCGCGTCGATCATCTCTTCCTCGCCGCGGGCGCGCTCCGTACGCTGCGGGGCTGCCTGGACCACTTCCGGGAATTCTCCCCGCGTACGAGGGTGACGGCGGTGGCCGTTCCCGACGACCAATTCCCGGAGCCCGGCGGCCCTCCCGAGGCCACCGACGCCCTGCTGCTGATCCCCGCGCCGGAGGCCGTCCGGATGTGCCGCAGGCTCGCCGCTGAGCACGGACTGGCGGCCGGCCGGCCCACCGGCGCGGTCCTCGCGGCAGTGGTGCGCGCCGCCCCGTCGATCGACAGCGGTTCGCGGGTGCTGGCGCTCGCCCCGGACCCGCGCCACCGCCGCACCGGGCCGTTCGGTGACGGCAACCCCGCTCCCCGCGCCGCCGCTTCCACCGTCCCCCCTCACCCCCCTCACTCCGCCGCACCGCACGAGGAGACCCGCTCATGACCGTCGACATCGTGGCCCCGACCGCTCAGTGGGGTGCCGAACACTCGGCCGACCTGGCCTGTCTGGCCGCCCGTTACGCCGTGCGCTTCCCCTGGTACGGCCATCTCCTGGCGCGGCGCGGCGTGCTCGGCTCGGACCGGCTCGACGAGCTGCCGGTCCTCGGCCCGGACCTCCTCACCGCGCACTACTACACCGCCGAACACCCCCAATTCCCTTGCGCGGGCGTGTACTTCAGCTCCGGAACCAGCACCGGGCGGCCGAAGCGGGTGCTCTACAGCCCGGCCGACGAGGACGCCTACGCCACCCAGCGCAGGGAACTCTTCGAGGCGTTCCTCGCCGGTCTCCCGCTCGGCGGCGTCGCCGTCACCGACCTCGGTGCCTGCCATGCGGCGGCCTCCGCGCGGCGGATCTTCCTGGAGATGGGGTTCGACGCCCATGACATCGAGAGCGACCGCCCGCTCGGCGCACGCGTCCGGCTCCTCAACGACCACCGCCCGGACGTGCTGTTCACCACGCCGGCGATCCTGGACCAGCTGCTGCGGTCCCCCGACCCGCTGCGCATCGCACCGCGCAAGGTGATCGTCGCCGGCGGCCTGGCCCCGGCCGGCTGGCGCCGCCGGGTGGCCGAGCGGTTCGGCATCGGCTTCGCCGACGTCCTCGACGTCTTCGACAGCGTGGAGATCGGCGCCATCGCCCACTACGACGCGGCGGCCGGCCACTACCGCTTCCACGACCACATCCTGCCCGAGGTCGTCCCCCCGGGCGCGGACGGCGCCGCCCCCGGCGGCGGAAGCGGCGCGCTGCTGCTCACCTCCTTCGCCCGCGACTGCTTCCCCGCCCTGCGCTACGCCACCGGCGACCTGATCAGCGGACTGCGGCGCGTCCGCCACGGCGGCCGGGTCGGCTATGTCTTCGACCGCATCAACGGCCGGGCCGCCCGCCCGCGTACCGCACTGCGCGAGCTGCCAGGCATGCGCGTCCGCTAACGCGCCTGTCCCGCAAGGGAGGTGGCCCGGGGCGGCCGGTACGGCCTGGCGGCACCGAGGGCGCCGAGGTCGCCATTACGCTGTCCCCGGGCCGACAGAACAAGGAAGAGGAACACCTCCCATGCGCGTTGTGATCAGCGAATTCATGAGCCTGGACGGCGTGGTCCAGGCACCGGGCGGCTCCGAGGAGGACACCGACGGCGGGTTCGCCCACGGCGGCTGGTCGCACCGGTTCTTCGACCCGGAGGTCGTCGGCGGTGCCTTCACCGACGCCCTCTCGACGGCCGAGGCCCTGCTCTTCGGGCGCCGTACGTGGCAGACCATGGCCGCCGCCTGGCCCGAGCGGGCCGGCGACCCGTTCGCCGACCGGATGAACGCCATCCCCAAGTACGTGGTCTCCGGCGTCCTCGACGACTCCAAGCTCACCTGGGAGAACACCCGCCTCATCCCGGGCGGCGAGGCCCTGGACCGGATCCGCGAGCTGCGCGGCGCCGAGGGCGGCGACCTGCTGGTGATGGGCAGCTCCGCCCTCGTCCGCAGCCTCCTCGGCGCCGACCTGGTGGACGAACTGCGGCTGGTCATCATGCCGGTTCTGCTCGGCGGCGGAAAGAAGATCTTCCCCGACGACGGTGCCCTGCGCCGCCTGGAACTGGTCTCGTCGACCACCAGCGGCACGGGCGTCCACGTGTGCACGTACCGGCCGGTGATCGAGGGCTGACCCCCGCCCGCACCACGACGTGCCTGGCACACTCTCAGCGGAACGGGCGTGCCAGGCACCGGGTCAGAGCGGGAGGACGACGCGCATGTCCAGGCCGCCGCCTTCACGGGGGACGGCGGTGATGGTGCCGTCGTGGGCGCGGACGACGGAGCGGACGATGGACAGGCCCAGGCCGACGCCCTTGTCGCTGCCGGTCCGCTCGGTG
>NZ_LLZI01000258.1 GCF_001509485.1 Streptomyces sp. NRRL F-4489 | reverse complement strand
GGCCGGTGGGGGCCGGAGGGGTATCGGGCCGGTGCCCGATCCGGGCGCGGTCCGCGGTTCGGCGGCCGGTGCCCGGAGGGGAATCGAGCGGGTCGTGATCTCGCCTGGGGTCCGTGGTGCGGGGGCTGGTGGCGGGACGGGCTGCGGTGCGGGGCGGGCTGGTGGCCGCGCGGGAGCCGGGGCGCCGCGGGCGCGTTCGGGTCCGTACGGGCCGGGGCGGTCGCCTGGGGTGGTGGTGCCGGATGAGCCGGGAACTGCTCGACGGGGTGCGCCGGCGGCTCGCCGAGGCCGGTGCGGAGCCGACCCCGGCCCGGGTGGCGGTGGCGCTGCGCGAGGAGGGGCGGCTCCTCGGGGACGCCGAAGTCCTGGGCGAGGTGGGCGCGTTGCGGTCGGAGATGGTGGGCAGCGGGCCGCTGGAGCCCCTGCTGGCCGCGCCCGAGGTGACGGACGTCCTGGTGACCGCGCCGGACGCGGTCTGGGTGGACCGGGGCGCCGGACTGGAGCGCACCTCCGTCCGCTTCCGGGACGAGGCCGAGGTGCGCCGGCTCGCCCGGCGGCTGGCGGCGGTGGCCGGGCGGCGGCTGGACGACGCCCGCCCGTGGGTGGACGCCCGGCTTCCGGACGGCACCCGGCTGCACGCCGTACTGCCCCCGGTGGCGGTGGCCGGGACGTGCCTGTCACTGCGGGTGCTGCGGCACCGGGCCTTCGCGCTCCCGGAGCTGACCGCGGCCGGCACGATCCCGCCGGGTGGCGGCCAGCTGCTCCGCGCGCTGCTGGCGGCCCGGCTGTCGTTCCTGGTCAGCGGTGGTACGGGCTCCGGCAAGACCACCTTGCTGAGCACCCTGCTCGGACTGGTCGGCCCCGCCGAGCGGATCGTCCTGGCCGAGGACTCCGCGGAGCTGCGGCCGGACCACCCCCACGTCGTCCGGCTGGAGACCCGGCCGGCCAATCAGGAAGGCGTCGGCCGGGTCACCCTGCGGGATCTCGTACGGCAGGCGCTGCGGATGCGGCCGGACCGGCTGGTGGTCGGCGAGGTGCGCGGCGCCGAGGTCACCGATCTGCTGGCGGCCCTCAATACGGGCCACGAGGGCGGCTGCGGAACGGTCCACGCCAACGCCGCGTGCGATGTACCGGCCCGTCTGGAGGCGCTCGGCTCGACCGCCGGGCTGGACCGCGCCGCGCTGCACAGCCAGTTGGCGGCGGGGGTGTCCGCCGTGCTGCACCTCGTACGGGACCGCTCCGGGCGGCGGCGGATCGCCGAGATCCACGTCCTGGACCGGGACCGGGACGGCTTCGTGGTGACGGTCCCGGCGGCGGTGTGGAGCCCGGAGGGGTTCCAGGAGGCGCCCGGGTGGGCCCGGCTGGCGCGGCTGTGCGAAAGGGGTGGGGAGGGGTGCTGACGGGCGGAGCGGCGCCGGTGGCGGCCGCGGCGGTGGCCGCGGTTCTGGCGGGGTGCGCGGTGCTGCTGGTGCGGTGGCCGTGGCGTGGCCGGGCCCTGCGGCGGCGGGCGGCGGCGGTCCTGGGGGACGGCGGCGGGTCGGGCCCGGCGGGGTCCGGCCGGGGGCGCGGTGCGGCGCTGCGGGAGTGGTGCGCCGGGCGGACGGACGGCGGGACGGGGCGGCGGTGGCGGTTCGGGCGCTTCGGCGAGGCCGGCGCCGAGCTGTGGTGCCTGCCCGCCGGGATCGCGCTGGGGCTGCTGGGGCGGTCCGTGCTGCCGGTGCTGGCCGCGCCGGTGGCGCTGGTCGCCGTACGGCGGTGGCTGGCCGGACGGGCCCGGCGGCGGGCGGCGGACCGGCGGGCGGCGGCGGTGATCCGGTTCTGCGCGGCCGTCGCGGGCGAGCTGTGGGCCGGCCGGCAACCGGACCGGGCCCTGGTCGAGGCCGGCGCGCCGGCGCTGGGCGAGGTGGAACCGGCGGTGCTGGCGGCCGCCCGTTACGGCGGGGACGTGCCCGGGGCCCTGCGGGCGGCGGCGCGGCGACCGGGCGCCGAGGGCCTGGCCGCGGCGGCGGCGTGCTGGCAGGTGGCGGTGGAGGGCGGCGCCGGGCTGGCCCGCGGGCTGGAGCGGATCGCCGCCGGACTCACCGCGCAACGGAACCAACGCGAGGAATTGCGGACCCAGTTGGCCGGTCCGCGGGCCACCGCCCTGATGCTCGCCCTGCTGCCGGCCGGCGGACTCCTGATGGGCGGGGCACTCGGCGCCGACCCCCTCGGCGTGCTGCTGCACACCCCCGCCGGGTGGGGCTGCCTCCTGGTCGGCGGGCTCCTGGAGTGGGGCGGGGTGGCCTGGACGGCCCGGATCGTCGCGGCGGCGTCGGAGGAGCCGGGCGGGGCCTGTGAGCGGGGTGCGTCGGGTCGGCGGAGGCGGGGTGTGCCGGGCGAGCAGAGGGGTGTGCCGGGCGGGAGGGGTGCGCCGGAGGAGTCGGGTGGGGCGTATGAGCGGGGTGCGGCGGCCGCGCCGGGGGCGTCGGGCGGCTCGGACGGGCCCGATGCGCCGTACCGGCTCCGGCTGTACGCGCCGAGGCACTGGGACGGAAGCGGGCGAGGGGCCGGGAGTGGATACCCGGCGCCGGAAGCCGGGGCGAAAGCGGGAGTGGGAGCGAAGGGGAGGTGGGTGTGATGAGCCCGGACGTTGTCCACAGGGTGGGGATGGCGGTGGCGGTCGGGGCGGCCGTGCTGTACGGGCCGGAGCTGCTCCGGGCGGTGCGCGTGGAGCGTGCCGTACGGCGGCGGATCCCGGTCGTGCTGGTGGGCGCCCCAGGCGGCCCGTACGGCGGCCCGCACGGCGGTGCGGAGGGCTGGCGTGGCCGGGCTCGGGGGAGTGGTCGGGCCTGGCGGGGGAGGCCGCCAGCGGGCCGGGAGGGCAGTCCGGGAGAGGGCGGTCCAGAGGGCCGGTTGGCGCGGTGGGTCGGGCCGGTGGCGGTGGCCGGATGCCTGGCCGTGCTGCTGGGCGGTGTGGCCGGGGTGCTGGCCGGGCTCGCCGCCGGCTGGGCCGCGTACCGCTGGCTGCGGTGGCAGCGGGCCACGGCGGCCGAGCGGACGGCTACCGCGCGGGTGACCGCCGAACTCGCCCCGGCCGGTGAGCTGCTGGCGGCCTGCCTGGCGGCCGGTGCCGGCCCGCGGGCGGCGGCCGAGGCGGTGGGCCGCTCACTGGACGGGACGGTCGCCGAACGGCTGCGCCACATCGCGGCGGAGCTCCGCCTGGGCGGCGAACCAGCCGCCGTCTGGGCGCGCCTGGCGGAGCTGCCCGGAGCCGGGGAGCTGGCCCGGTGCATGGAGCGGGCCGGGATATCGGGCGCTCCGGCCGTCGAACCGGCGTCCCGGATCGCGGCCGGACTGCGCGCCGACCGGGCCCGCACCGCCGCCGCCAGAGCCCGCCGGGCCGGGGTACTGGTCACCCTCCCGCTGTCCGGCTGCTTCCTCCCGGCCTTCCTGATCCTGGGCCTGGCCCCGGTCCTGATCGGGTTGGCGGGCGACCTGCTGGGGGGTGAGTGAGGCCAGAGATGCCCCGGGGCGGCGGACCGGCCCATCCGCCGACCGGGCCGACACCCCAACGACTGCGGAAGGAGCAGCCAACGACGCGACAACCCAACGACGCGACAACCCAACGAGGCGGCAACGCGACGAGCAGTGATCCACCAGCAATCAGCCATCGGCAATCAACCAATGGCAAACGGCAATCGGCAAGCGACAGACGGCAATCAGCCATCTGCCATCAGCCAGTTCAACGATCCACGGATCCATCCATCAATTCATCGATTCAGCGAGATCAAGGAGGCAGGAGATGTTCCGTCAGTGGTGGAAGCGGGTGCGGGCGGCGCGGGCGGACCGCGGGATGAGCACGGCGGAGTACGCCGTGGGGACGCTCGCCGCGTGTGCGTTCGCGGCGGTGCTCTACAAGCTCGTGACGAGCGGGCCGGTGGTCGCGGCGCTGCGGTCGTTGCTCCAGAGGGCGCTCGATGTGCCGTTCTGAGGGCCGGGGGCGCCGGCGGGCGCGGGACGCCGGGTTCGTGACCGCGGAGGCGGCGCTGGTGCTGCCGGTGCTGGTGGCGGTCGCGGCGGCGCTGATCTGGGGCCTGGTGGCCGCCTGCGCCCGGATCGCCTGCGTGGACGCCGCGCGGGCCGGGGCGCGGGCGGCGGCGCGGCAGGAGCCCCCGGCGCGGGTGCTCGCCGCGGCGCGCGAGGCGGCCCCGGAGGGCGCGCGGATCGCGGTGGCGCGGGACGGCGAGCTGGTGCGCGTACGGGTCGAGGCCGGGCTGCCCGGAATGGCCCGGCTGGCGCTACGGGTGCGGGGAGAGGCGGTGGCCCTTGCGGAGGAAACCGTATGAGCGCTTACGGAGGAAACGGAACGAGCCCCTGGGGAGGGAGTGGTGTGAGCCCTTAGGGAGGAAACGGAATGAGCCCTTGCGGAGGGAGCGGTGTGACGACGAGGGGTCGGCGACGGTGTGGACGGTGTTCGCGGCGGCGGTGCTCTGCGCGGTCTTCGCGGCGCTGATGGCCGTGGGACAGGCCGTTGTCGTCCGGCACCGGGCGGGCGGCGCGGCCGACCTGGCGGCGCTGGCTGCCGCGGACCGGGCGCTCCGCGGCCCGGACGCGGCCTGCGCCGCCGCGCGCCGGGTGGCCGCCGGGCAGCACACCCGCCTGGTGCGCTGCGCGCTGGCCGGGCCGGTCGCCGATGTCACGGCGGAGGCCGGGAGCGGCCCGTTCACCGCCCGGGTACGGGCCCGTGCGGGTCCCGCCACGGGCGCGACGGACGCCGGTCGGGTGCCCGCCGCACCGCCGGGCGACCGGGTCGCGGAGACCGGCACGACGGCCCGCGCCACGCGGACCGTCGGCCCCCGGCCGGCCCCCACCCCGGTAGCCGCCGCCCTCGCGGCCCGCGCCCCGGCCCTATTCGCCCGGCGCCCCCCGCAGGAGTTCGGTCAGGAGGCGGATGGCGCCTCGTTTGTGGAGCGGGTCGTTGCCGTTGCCGCACTTGGGGGACTGGATGCAGGACGGGCAGCCGGCCTCGCACTCGCAGGCGGCGATGGCACCGCGGGTGGCGGTGAGCCAGTCCGCGGCGGTGTGGAAGGCGCGTTCGGCGAAGCCCGCGCCGCCGGGGTGGCCGTCGTAGACGAAGACCGTCGGCAGCAGGGTGTCGGGGTGCAGCGGGACGGAGACGCCGCCGATGTCCCAGCGGTCGCAGGTGGCGAAGAGCGGCAGCATGCCGATGGAGGCGTGTTCGGCGGCGTGCAGCGCGCCGCCGAGCTGCTGGGGGTTGACCCGGGCGGCGTCGAGCTGGTCCTCGGTGACCGTCCACCACACCGCGCGGGTGCGCAGCGTACGGGGCGGCAGGTCGAGCTTGGTCTCGCCCAGGACCTCCCCGGTGATCAGTTTGCGGCGCAGGAAGGAGACGACCTGGTTGGTGACCTCGACGGAGCCGAAACAGAGCCGGGCCTCGCCCCAGGGCACCTCGGTGTCGGTCTCCAGGATGGAGATCGCGGTGGTGTCGCGGGCGGTCGTGGAGTACGGCGGACTGGCCTCCTCCACGAGGGCGACGTCGTCGTCCAGGTCCAGGTGGCGGACGAGATAGCTGCGGCCCTGGTGGAGGTGGACGGCGCCCTCGTGCACGGTGGTGTGCGCCGCCGCGGCGTCCACGGTGCCCAGCAGCCGCCCGGTGCCGGCCTCGACGATCTGGACGGGCGAGCCGCCCTGGCCGCGGATGTCGGTGAGGTCGGCGGCCCGCTCGCGGCGCGTCCAGTACCAGGCGCTGGTGCGCCGGCGCAGCAGGTTCGCCGCCTCCAGCTGGGGCAGCAGCCCCTCGGTCTCCGGGCCGAAGAGCGCGAAGTCGGCCTGGGTGAGCGGGAGTTCGGCGGCGGCCGCGCAGAGGTGCGGGGCGAGGACGTACGGGTTGTCCGGGTCGAGCACGGTCGACTCGACGGGCCGGTCGAACAGCGCTTCCGGGTGGTGGACGAGATAGGTGTCCAGCGGATCGTCGCGGGCCACCAGGACGGCCAGCGCGCCCTGCCCGGCGCGGCCCGCCCGGCCGGCCTGCTGCCACAGCGAGGCCCGGGTGCCCGGATAGCCGGCGATCAGCACGGCGTCGAGGCCGGAGACGTCCACGCCCAGCTCCAGCGCCGTGGTGGCGGCCAGTCCGAGCAGCTCACCGCCGTGCAGCGCGCGTTCGAGGGCCCGGCGCTCCTCGGGCAGATAGCCGCCCCGGTACGCGGCGATCCGCCCGGGCAGCGAGCGGTCCACCTCGGCGAGCCGCTCCTGGGCGATCAGCGCGATGAGTTCGGCGCCGCGCCGGGAGCGGACGAAGGCGACGGTCCGCACGCCCTGGACGGCGAGGTCGGTGAGCAGGTCGGCGGTCTCCGCGGTGGCGGTGCGGCGGACCGGGGCGCCCTGCTCGCCGTGCAGCTCGGTCAGCGGCGGCTCCCACAGTGCGAAGACCAACTCGCCGCGCGGGGAGGTGTCCTGGGTGATCTCCGCCACCGGCAGGCCGGTGAGCCGGGAGGCGGCCACGGACGGCTCCGCGGCGGTGGCCGAGGCCAGCAGGAAGACCGGCTCGGCGCCGTAGCGGGCGCAGACCCGGCGCAGCCGGCGGATCACCTGCGCGACATGCGAGCCGAAGACGCCGCGGTAGGTGTGGCACTCGTCGATCACGACATAGCGCAGGGCGCGCAGGAAGGAGGACCACCGGGGGTGGGCGGGGAGGATGCCGCGGTGCAGCATGTCGGGGTTGGTCAGGACGTAGTTGGCGTACTGGCGCACCCACTCGCGCTCCTCCACCGGGGTGTCGCCGTCGTAGACGGCGGGCCGGACGGCGGTGCCCAGCGGGGCGGCAAGCTCGCGCACGGCCCGGCGCTGGTCGGCCGCCAGGGCCTTGGTGGGCGCCAGGTACAGGGCCGTGGCCCCCCGCCCGTTCGGCGCCTCGGCGCCGTCCAGCAGGACGGACAGGACCGGCGCCAGATACGCCAGGGACTTGCCGGAGGCGGTGCCGGTGGCGACCACGACCGATTCGCCGCGCAGCGCGTGTTCGGCGGTTCGTGCCTGGTGGGCCCAGGGGCGCTCGATTCCGGCCGAACGGATGGCGTCGATCACTTCCGGCCGGATCCGTGCCGGCCATTCGGCATGGGTCCCGATGCGCGGGGGCAAGTGCTCCGTATGAGTGATGCGCGCAGCGCGGGTCGCGCCCCGGGCGAGACGGTCGAGAATCATGCCTGGGGAAGTGCGCGCGCCACGGTCCGGCGGAAGTCGATTGGAGGCCATCGGCACCGAGTGTGTCACCGGTGTGACGGACAATGCTCACAAGGCGTCGTGCACGCCTGCTGGTAAGTGATTGAATGCCATGGCGGCTGCCGATCCGCCCCTACCTCGGTGGGGAGGCCCCAGGGGGGCGACCGCTCGATAGCAAGGTGCTGGAGGATCCGTGGACCTGTCCCTGTCGACCCGGACCGTTGGCGACCGTACGGTCGTCGAGGTCGGTGGCGAGATTGATGTATACACCGCGCCCAAGCTGCGCGAGCAGCTGGTCGAGCTTGTGAACGACGGAAGCTACCACCTCGTGGTGGACATGGAACGTGTCGACTTCCTCGACTCCACCGGGCTCGGCGTCCTGGTCGGCGGGCTCAAGCGGGTGCGCGCCCACGAGGGCTCGCTGCGCCTGGTCTGCAACCAGGAGCGCATTCTCAAGATCTTCCGTATCACCGGTCTGACCAAGGTGTTCCCGATCCACACCTCGGTCGACGAAGCCGTCGCGGCCACTGACTGACGGTTCGCCGGTCCCCCGCGCTTCCGGCGCGGGGGTGGAAGAGTGGGGGGTACCGGGCGCGTCCGTCCGGCCCCCCGCGTCGCACGCCCGCATCACGAGGGGGATGGCATGGCCACCGTCGAACTACGCTTCAGCGCCCTTCCCGAGCACGTCCGGACCGCGCGTCTGGTCGCGGCTGCCGTGGCGCGGCGCGCCGGAGTGGACGAGGCCGTGCTGGACGAGGTCCGCCTCGCCGTGGGTGAGGCGTGCAGCCGGGCCGTGGGGCTGCACGAGAGCCATGGCCTGTCGGCGCCGGTGCGGGTGGTGCTGATCGAGGACGAGAAGAAGTTCTCGATCGAGGTGGGGGACGAGGTCCCCGGGTCCGGCGCGGCCGCGGCGGCCGGCGCGGGCGCCGGTGAGAGCGACGCCGAGGGCGAGGACGAGATGGGCCTCGCGGTGATCAGCGGGCTGGTCGACGACGTCGAGGTGACGTCGGGAGAAGGCGGCGGGCGCATCCGGATGAGCTGGCCCGCGCACGCGACGCCGGTTCTGCCGTAGCGGCACCTGTTCCGCCGTAGGGGAAACGGTCCTGTCGTAGGCGGACCGGCCCCGGCTTGCCGCTGTGGCGGGCCCGTTTGCTGCCGTAGCCGGCCGACACCCCCTTCCCGCACACGCCCCCTTCTCGCACACACCCCCGTGCGCTGCATCCCTGCGCGCTGCATCCCCGCGCCCACCCCCCCGATCGACACGATCAAGCCGTCATCTGACGCCACGTCATCGCCCAGTGGATCAACCGCTCCCGGCACCCCCAGGCGATTACCCGTGTCAACTCAGGTCTCTCTTTCCTCCCCTTTCACGGGCGGCAGTTGGTGCCGGAAGCCCCGGCGGGCCATTGAGCAGCGGCGATCAGTGCGGTGCCGGTGGGAAAGAGGGATCATCGGGCCGGGGTCAGTGAATTCAGAGGTTTCCTTCGTCCGGGCGAATTCGGGGGGGCCGCCGGACTATTGATCTTCAGGGGGAGCAGGCGAATTCCCTTTGCGGCGCCCTGTTTTGATCAACCGGGGCTCCCTAGAATCCGTCCACATCTTGCTCAGGACGCCTGAGCGTGCTTCCGCGCGCCCATGTGCCATAACGTCAAGGAGGACGAATGGCGGGGCCTTACACCCCTCAGTTGATGGACACCCTCACTTTTGCCGCACCGTCGCTCACCGCGGGCAACCGCGGGATCGTGCTGGTGATCGCCGTCGTCGCCCTGGCCGCACTGGCGGTCGCGGCGGTGCTGGTCCGCCAGGTGCTCGCGGCCGGTGAGGGGACCGACAGTATGAAGAAGATCGCGGCGGCGGTGCAGGAAGGCGCGAATGCCTACCTGGCACGGCAGTTGCGGACCCTCGGCGTATTCGCCGTCGTCGTGTTCTTCCTGCTCATGCTGCTGCCCGCGGACAATTGGCCGCAGCGCATCGGGCGCAGCGTCTTCTTCTTGATCGGCGCGGCATTCTCCGCGGCCACCGGCTATATCGGCATGTGGCTGGCGGTGCGCAGCAATGTGCGTGTGGCGGCTGCGGCCAGAGAGGCCACTCCGGAAGACGGCGCGGCGCAGAAGGATCTCACCGCGGTCTCGCACAAGGCGATGAAGATCGCATTCCGTACCGGCGGCGTGGTCGGCATGTTCACCGTCGGCCTCGGCCTGCTCGGCGCCTCCTGCGTGGTGCTGGTGTACGCGGTGGACGCGCCGAAGGTGCTGGAGGGCTTCGGCCTCGGCGCCGCGCTGATCGCCATGTTCATGAGGGTCGGCGGCGGCATCTTCACCAAGGCCGCGGACGTCGGCGCCGACCTCGTCGGCAAGGTCGAGCAGGGCATCCCGGAGGACGACCCGCGCAACGCCGCCACCATCGCGGACAACGTCGGCGACAACGTCGGCGACTGCGCCGGTATGGCCGCCGACCTCTTCGAGTCGTACGCGGTGACGCTGGTCGCCGCGCTGATCCTGGGCACCGCGGCGTTCGGCGACGCCGGGCTCGCGTTCCCGCTGCTCGTCCCGGCCATCGGCGTGCTGACCGCGATGGTCGGGATCTTCGTGGTGGCGCCCCGGCGCCGGGACCGCAGCGGGATGACGGCGATCAACCGCGGGTTCTTCATCTCCGCGGGCATCTCGCTGGTCCTGGTGGCGGCCGCGGTCTTCACCTACCTGCCCGCGCGCTACCAGGACCTCGCCGGCGTCAGCGACCCGGAGATCCTGGGCCACCCCGGCGATCCCCGGATGCTGGCGCTGGTCGCGGTGGCCATCGGGATCGTGCTGGCCGCGCTGATCCAGCAGCTGACCGGCTACTTCACCGAGACCACCCGGCGGCCCGTCCGGGACATCGGCAAGACCTCGCTGACCGGCCCGGCCACCGTCGTGCTGTCCGGCATCTCGGTCGGCCTGGAGTCGGCGGTCTACTCGGCCGTGCTGATCGCGCTCGCGGTGTACGGGGCGTTCCTGCTGGGCGGCGCCTCGATCACCCTGGCGCTGTTCGCGGTGGCGCTGGCCGGCACCGGCCTGCTGACCACCGTCGGCGTCATCGTGGCCATGGACACCTTCGGGCCGGTCTCCGACAACGCGCAGGGCATCGCCGAGATGTCCGGTGACGTCACCGGCGACGGCGCGCAGGTGCTGACCGACCTGGACGCGGTGGGCAACACCACCAAGGCGATCACCAAGGGCATCGCCATCGCCACCGCGGTGCTGGCCGCCTCGGCGCTGTTCGGCTCGTACCGGGACGCCATCGCCAACGCCGTACGGGACGTCGGGCGGGCGGCCGGCGGGCTCGGGCTGAGCCTGGACATCTCGCAGCCCAACAACCTCGTGGGCCTGGTACTGGGCGCCTCGGTCGTCTTCCTGTTCTCCGGGCTGGCGATCAACGCGGTATCCAGGTCGGCGGGCGCGGTGGTCTTCGAGGTGCGCCGGCAGTTCCGCGAGAAGCCGGGGATCATGGACTACAGCGAGAAGCCCGAGTACGGGCGGGTGGTCGACATCTGCACCAAGGACGCGCTGCGCGAACTGGCCACGCCGGGGCTGCTGGCGGTGCTGACGCCCATCGCGGTCGGCTTCTCGCTCGGCGTCGGCGCGCTCGGCTCGTTCCTGGCCGGCGCGATCGGCACCGGCACGCTGATGGCGGTCTTCCTGGCCAACTCCGGCGGCGCCTGGGACAACGCCAAGAAGCTGGTCGAGGACGGCCACCACGGCGGCAAGGGCAGTGAGGCGCACGCCGCGACGGTCATCGGCGACACCGTCGGCGACCCGTTCAAGGACACCGCGGGCCCGGCCATCAACCCGCTGCTGAAGGTGATGAACCTCGTCGCGCTGCTGATCGCGCCGGCCGTGGTGAAGTTCTCGTACGGCCACGACAAGAGCCTGGGCATCCGGGTGGCGGTCGCGCTGCTGGCGCTCGTGGTCATCGTCGGCGCGGTCTACGTCTCCAAGCGGCGGGGGATCGCCGTGGGTGACGAAGGCAACAGCTCCGGCGACGCCGGCAATGTCGCCAAGTCGACCGAGACGGCCGTGGCCTCCTGACCGGAAGGGCCGCCCGACCGGCCCGGGGACCGCTCAACGGGCGGGTGTACGGCGCTTCTTGCGCGCGCCGGACACCCGCCCGCGGTGCGTCCGGCCCGGCCGGCGGCCCTTGGTGCAAATGGCTGCAATGCGGGCCGGGGCCGAGGCCCGACCCATGGACCAGGCCGTTTGGACGTGTATGTTCCGGGGCCGAGAGCCATGGAAGGGACCAATCCGGTGAACAAGAAGCTTGTGGCTGCCCTGTCCGGCGGTGCCGCACTCCTGCTCGGGCTGACCGGTTGCAGCAGCGACAACACGGAGAAGCTCGACAACTGGGCGAAGTCGTTCTGCGACCCCGCGCAGGCTCCGTTCAAGCAGATCCAGGACGCCAACGCGGCCATGCAGACGGCCGACAGCGGCAACACGGACTCCAAGAAGGTCCAGCAGACCGACTCCGCGGCCTTCCAGAAGATCTCCGACGCCTACGGGCAGCTGGCCAAGTCCCTGGACAAGGCGGGCGCGCCGCCGAGCGAGGGCGGCGACCAGGCCCAGAAGAACGCCGTCAAGGAACTCAACTCCCTCTCCACGGGATACCAGGACCTCAAGAAGCAGGTCGACGGCCTGGACACCTCGGACAAGCTGAAGTTCGCGGACGGGCTGCGCAACCTCTCCAACGGCATCAACAAGCTCAACGCCAAGAGCGAGGCGGCCTTCAAGAAGCTGGAGTCCGGCGACGTCGGCAAGGCGATGGCCCGGCAGAAGGGCTGCCAGAACCAGGGCGGCTCGGAGGGGCCGACCGCGGCGCCCTCCAAGAGCGCCTAGCTCGGCGGACGTATACGGGCGGCGGCCCGGCGACGCGCCCGGACGGGGCGTGGCGCCGGGCCGTCGGCGATTGTCAGTGGCAGCACCGACAATGGTGGGGTGACGACGCACCTCCCCACCGCAGATGCCCAGGACCCCGAGAGCAGCGCCCGGACGAGCCGGCTGCGCGCGGCGCTGCTGGCCGCCGCGTTCACCGCCGACGGTCTGCTGGACCTGCTCGGCGCGCCCGCGTACGCCGCGCTGGCCCGCAGCGAGACCGTCCCCGCGCTGCGCGCGACCCGGGGCGGCGGGCCCCTGGAGACGCTGGTGCGGCTGTTCCTGCTCCAGCGGCCGGTGCCGGAGGCGCGCGCCGCGGCGGTGCTCCCGGTGGCCGACTGCCTGGCGGACGGCTGGCTGGTGCGGGACGGTGACGAGCTGCGCGCCACCGTGGACGTCCGCCCGTACGCCGGCCCGGACGGGCAGGACTGGTGGATCGTCTCCGACCTGGGCTGCGCGGTCGGCGGTGCGGGCGGCATCCAGGGCGCCGCGGGGGTGGACCGCTCCCAGCTGGTGCTCGGTGTCGGCGGGGCGTCCACCACGCTCGCCGGGATCACCGCGCGCCGCCCGGTCGCCCGCGCGCTCGACCTCGGCACGGGCTCCGGCGTCCAGGCGCTGCACGCCGCCCAGCACGCCACCCGGGTCACCGCCACCGACCTCAACCCCCGGGCGCTGCGGATCGCCGCGCTGACGCTGGCGCTGTCCGGGGCCGGGCCGGCGGAGCTGCGCGAGGGCTCACTGTTCGAGCCGGTCGGCGAGGAGACCTACGACCTGATCGTGTCCAATCCGCCCTTCGTGATCTCCCCGGGGGCGCGGCTCACCTACCGGGACGGCGGGATGGGCGGCGACGACCTGTGCCGCACCCTCGTCCAGCAGGCCGCCGCGCACCTCAGCGACGGCGGGTACTGCCAGCTGCTGGCCAACTGGCAGCACGTGGCCGGCGAGGACTGGCAGGACCGGCTGCGCTCCTGGGTGCCGCGCGGCTGCGACGCCTGGATCGTCCAGCGCGAGGTGCAGGACATCACGCAGTACGCCGAGCTGTGGCTGCGGGACGGCGGCGACCACCGCGCCGCGCCGGAGGAGTACGCGGCGCGGTACGACGCCTGGCTGGACGAGTTCGAGGCGCGCGGGACGAAGGCGGTCGGCTTCGGCTGGATCACGCTGCGCAAGTCCGGCGCCGAGAACCCCTCGATCACCCTTGAGGAATGGCCCCACCCGGTCGAACAACCGCTGGGCGACGCGGTGCTGGGCCACTTCGCGCGGCAGGACTACCTCCGGGCCACCGATGACGCGGCGCTGCTGGCCGCGCGGTTCAAGCTGGCCGGCGAGGTGGTGCAGGAGCAGGTCGGGCTGCCCGGCGCGGAGGACCCGGAGCATGTGGTGCTCCGTCAGAGCCGGGGCATGCGCCGGGCGACGAAGGTGGACACGGTCGGCGCCGGGTTCGCCGGGGTGTGCGACGGCTCGCTGCCGGCCGGGCGGATCCTGGACGCCATCGCCCAGCTCGTCGGCGAGGATCCGGTGCTGCTGCGGGACCGCACGCCGGCGTCGATCCGGACGCTGGTGGAGCAGGGGTTCCTGGAGCCGGTGGACTGAGCGGGCGGCGCGGGCGTACGGGGCGGGGGCGCGGCCGTACGGAGCGGGGCGCGCGGCCGGGCGGAGGGTGCGCGGTCCGGGCGTACGGAGTGCGGCGGCGCGGCTCCGGGGCCAACTAGCCGTCCGTATACGGACGTTCAGTTTCGGCCAGTTCCGGTGATTTCGGCGATTTGGGCGGCGGAAGGGGAACCTCCGCCTGCCCCCGCCCGTGTTCCTCGGTGAAGGTCACCAATCAGCTCATTGGCCCATCAGTGAGGAAATCCGACATGAACCGTGCACTCCGCTACGCCGCCGTCGGGATGGCCACCGCCGCCCTGCTCGCCGGGGGTTCGGCCGCCGCCTTCGCCGCGCCGCAGCAGGTCCACACCCCCGCCCCCGTCGTGGCCACCGCGCCCGCGGCGGCCTCGCTGACCGCCAAGGCCAGCGCGACGACGGTCAAGGCGTGGCAGGAATTCCGGATCAGCGGCGCCGCCAAGGGCATCAAGGCCGGCACCAAGGTCACGGTCCAGCAGAAGCAGGGCAAGAAGTGGGTGTCGCTGCCCGCGCAGGCGCCGGTCAACACCGGCGGGTCGTACTCCGTCCGCGTCAAGCTCGGCATCAAGGGCGTCAACGAGCTGCGGATCGCGGCCGGCAGCACGCTCTCCCCGGTGGTGAAGGTCACCGTCCGCTGACCCGGGCCGCCCGCGCGTCAGCTGATGATGTTGCGGGCGACCATCCACACCGCGGCGATGCCGAGCACCACGGCATTGCCGCGGGCGGTCAGCCGCAGCGGCCGGTGCCGCCCGCGCAGCCCGGCGGCCAGCCAGCGCGCCGCGGCCCAGGCGACGGCCGGCCCGCCGAGGACGAGCAGCACCGCGTTGTCGTGGAAGGCCGTGACGAGATCGCCGTGCATCAGGTCGTAGGCCATCCGCGTACCGCCGCAGAACGGGCAGAGCAGACCGGTCATCAGGCGGAACGGGCACGGGATCAGCAGCTGGCCGGGTTGGTGCGGGTCGGTGTGCCAGAGGTAGACGGCGCCGAGCGCGCCGAGGCCGAGCGCGGCGCCCGCCCGGCACAGGGTGCGCCGGCGGACGGCCGCGGCCTCGGCCTCGGGGGCCGCCGCGCCGGCGGGACCCAGGGGCGGCTCGGGGCTCACACGCTCAGCGACCGCGCGTAGTTGACCTGGTTCATCACGTACATCACCTGCTCGCGGGACTGCACGGGGATCATCGTGGCGTGGTGCCGGCCGCCGCTGTTGACGGTGACCTGCACGAAGCCGGTCGTGGTGCGCTCCTTCATCAGCAGGAAGAGCAGCCCCAGGAGGCAGAAGAGGAAGAAGATGACGGCCAGCACGATGGCGTGCGCGGGGATCTTCTCCTCCGTGCGCGACATGTCGGTGGCCGTCCACACCGCGCCGCGCAGCGGCATCGGACCGGCCGGCGTCATGACCGTGTCGCCGCTGACCGCGATGTCGCCGAGCGAGAGGACCACCCCGCCGGCCGGCGGGGCCTGGCCGGGGAAGCCGCCCGGCGGGGGCGGCGGCGGGGTGCCGGGCGGGAAACCGGGCGGCGGCGGGGCGGCGTGCGGGTAGCCGTAGCCGGGCTCGCCGGGGCTGCCGCCCTGCGGGTAGCCGTAGCCGGCCTCGGCGGGCCGGCCGCCGTCCGGAGCGGCGTACGGATTCGGGCCGGGCTGCGGGCCGGGCTGGGCGCCGGGCTGGCCGGGCGGCTGTTCCGGGGGCGGTCCGGGGTACTGGTGCGCCATGGGTGAGGTTCCCCCCGAGAGTGCGTGATGACGGCGGCTGCCGGCTCCTGCGCGAGCCGTGCCGCGCCCATCCTGCCAGTCCGATCACCTGACGTATCAAGGTGATGACGGCAACCGGAGCCGCCTTGTGACAGTCGCCGCATCCGAGGCGTACCCGAGTGGGCCGTACCCGAGGCGCGCCCGAGCCGTACCGGTCGCCGCACCGGCGCGCCCCGGACCGCACCGGAATCGGCCACCGGGTGGTTACTGTGCGGCATCGGACCCAGGCCGCGCCGGGTGGCCGGCCGGCGTCGGTCCGGCGGCCGGGCGGTGGTGCCGTGATCCATCCGGCCCGGCGCCGGGCCGGTCGCAGGGCGGCCGGAGCGGCCGGGGCGGCGCGAAGGCATGTAGTCGGGTTACCGTTCGAGTGGCGTTGCGGGGTTTTTCCGTTTGACACGGGGGCGGGAGGTACCGTCACACTCCGCAGCGTCAAGCGTCACCGCAGTGCGCCCCGGGCGTCCGGCCCAGGAGCCATTCCCAGCGTCGACCGGAGAGAAGAGCCAAGTTGTCCCCGACCAGCGAGACCGCAGAGGGCGGCGGCCGCCGACTCGTCATCGTCGAGTCGCCTGCCAAGGCGAAGACGATCAAGGGCTACCTCGGCCCCGGCTACGTGGTCGAGGCCAGCGTCGGGCACATCCGCGACCTCCCCAACGGCGCGGCGGAGGTGCCGGCGAAGTACAAGGGCGAGCCGTGGGCCCGGCTCGGCGTGAACGTCGACGCCGACTTCCAGCCGATCTATGTCGTCAACAGCGACAAGAAGGACCAGGTCAAGAAGCTCAAGTCGCTGCTGGCCGAGTCCGACGAACTCTTCCTCGCCACCGATGAGGACCGCGAGGGCGAGGCCATCGCATGGCACCTCCAGGAGATCCTCAAGCCGAAGGTCCCGGTCCACCGGATGGTCTTCCACGAGATCACCAAGGACGCCATCCGCGAGGCCGTCGCCAACCCCCGCGACCTCAACCAGAAGCTGGTCGACGCCCAGGAGACCCGCCGCATCCTCGACCGCCTCTACGGCTACGAGGTCTCCCCGGTGCTGTGGAAGAAGGTCATGCCCCGGCTGTCCGCCGGCCGGGTGCAGTCCGTGGCGACCCGGCTCGTGGTCGAGCGGGAGCGCGAGCGGATCGCGTTCCGCTCGGCTGAGTACTGGGACCTGACCGGCACGTTCTCCACGGGACGCGAGGGTGACCCGAGCGACCCCTCGGCGCTGACCGCCCGGCTGGCCACCGTCGACGGCCGCCGGGTCGCGCAGGGCCGCGACTTCGGGCCGAACGGGCAGCTGAAGAACGCCGACGTGCTGCACCTGGACGAGGCGAACGCGCGGGCGCTGGCCGCCGCGCTGGAGCAGACCTCGTTCGCGGTGCGCTCGGTCGAGTCCAAGCCGTACCGCCGCTCGCCGTACGCGCCGTTCCGGACGACCACCCTCCAGCAGGAGGCCAGCCGCAAGCTCGGCTTCGGCGCCAAGGCGACGATGCAGGTCGCCCAGAAGCTGTACGAGAACGGCTTCATCACCTATATGCGTACGGACTCCACCACGCTCTCGGACACCGCGGTCGCCGCGGCCCGGGCGCAGGTGACGCAGCTGTACGGCGCCGGCTACCTCCCCGACAAGCCGCGCACGTACGCCGGCAAGGTCAAGAACGCCCAGGAGGCGCACGAGGCGATCCGCCCGTCCGGCGACCGCTTCCGCACGCCCGCGGAGACCGGTCTGACCGGCGACCAGTTCCGGCTCTACGAGCTGATCTGGAAGCGGACCGTCGCCTCCCAGATGAAGGACGCGACCGGCAACTCCGTCACCGTCAAGATCGGCGGGCAGGCCGCGGACGGCCGGGACGCCGAGTTCAGCGCGTCCGGCAAGACCATCACCTTCCACGGCTTCCTCAAGGCGTACGTCGAGGGCGCCGACGATCCGAACGCCGAGCTGGACGACCGCGAGCGCCGGCTGCCGCAGGTCGCCGAGGGCGACGCGCTGGCCGCGCGGGAGATCACCGCCGACGGCCACGCCACCAAGCCGCCCGCCCGCTACACCGAGGCGACGCTGGTCAAGGAGCTGGAGGAGCGGGAGATCGGCCGCCCGTCGACGTACGCGTCGATCATCGGCACGATCCTGGACCGCGGCTACGTCTTCAAGAAGGGCACCGCGCTCGTCCCGTCGTTCCTCTCGTTCGCCGTGGTCAACCTCCTGGAGAAGCACTTCGGCCGGCTGGTCGACTACGACTTCACCGCCAAGATGGAGGACGACCTCGACCGCATCGCGCGCGGTGAGGCGCAGGCCGTGCCGTGGCTGCGGCGCTTCTACTTCGGCGAGGGCGAGGGCCCGGCCGGGGGCGGCGCGGCGGACGCCGGCAACGGGGACGGCGACCACCTCGGCGGGCTGAAGGAGCTGGTCACGGACCTGGGCGCGATCGACGCCCGGGAGATCTCGTCGTTCCCGGTCGGCAGCGGCATCACCCTGCGGGTCGGCCGCTACGGCCCGTACGTCGAGCGCGGCGAGAAGGACGAGGAGGGCCACCAGCGGGCCGACGTCCCCGAGGACCTCGCGCCCGACGAGCTGACGGTGGAGTACGCCGAGGAGCTGCTGGCCAAGCCGAGCGGCGACTACGAGCTGGGCATGGACCCGGAGACCGGCCACCAGATCGTCGCCAAGGACGGCCGCTACGGCCCGTACGTCACCGAGGTGCTGCCCGAGGGCACCCCGAAGACCGGCAAGAACGCCGTCAAGCCGCGCACCGCCTCGCTGTTCAAGTCGATGTCGCTGGACACCGTGACGCTCGAGGACGCGCTGAAGCTGATGTCGCTGCCGCGGGTCGTCGGCACGGACCCGGAGGGCGTGGAGATCACCGCGCAGAACGGCCGCTACGGCCCGTACCTCAAGCGTGGTACGGACTCCCGCTCGCTGGAGCGCGAGGAGCAGCTGTTCACGATCACGCTGGACGAGGCGCTGGCGATCTACGCGCAGCCCAAGCAGCGCGGCCGGGCCGCCGCCAAGCCGCCGCTGAAGGAGCTGGGCACCGACCCGGTGAGCGGTAAGCCGGTGGTGGTCAAGGACGGGCGGTTCGGGGCGTATGTGACCGACGGCGAGACCAACGCGACGCTGCGGCGGGACGACGACGTCGAGACGATCACCCCGGAGCGCGGTTACGAGCTGCTGGCGGAGAAGCGGGCCAAGGGGCCGGCGAAGAAGACCGCCAAGAAGGCGCCGGCGAAGAAGACGGCGGCGAAGAAGACCGCCGCGAAGAAGACGACCGCCAAGAAGACAGCGGCCGCGAAGACCGCCGCCACCAAGACCGCGGCGAAGAAGACGACGGCGAAGAAGGCGACGGCGGCCAAGACTGCGGCGAAGAAGGCCGCGGTCGCCGACGGGGAGTGAGCGGGCCGCGGGTGAGCGGACGGGTGGGCCGGGCCTGAGCGCGGGCTCGGGCCGGGGCTGAGCGGACGGGCCGGGGCTGAGCGGACGGGCGGGTCGGTGGATATGCGCCGGCCCGTCCCGCACACTCCCGGTATCCGTCCATTTGTTCGGGTGGGCGCCCGGGGGAGTGCCCCGTCCCGATAGGCTGGCGGGATGACGCGTGCCGAGCAGCCAACGGTCGTGACCCCCACCTCAGACGCCCTCGCAGCCGATTCCCGCGAGCGCGCCGTACGGGCCCTGCTCCGCTTCCCGCCGCTGAAACGGCTGTGGAGCGCCCAGTTCACCGGGGGTGTCGGCGATGCCCTGTCCTTGCTTGTCCTGGTCCTGCTCGCCCTCCAGGCGGCGCTGTACGCGCCGATGGGCGGCCAGGCCGCGTTCGGCGGCGGCTACCGCGGCGCCGCCCTCGCGGTCACCGCGGTCTTCGGCGTACGGATGCTGGCGACTCTGCTCTTCGGGGCCGTCCTGCTGGGGCCGCTCTCCGCGCTGACCGCGCCCGGCGGGCCGCTGGACCGCCGCTGGACGATGATCGCCGCGGACGGTGTGCGGCTGGCCCTGCTGGTCGTCGCGCCCCTGTGGATCGACTGGACGCCCGCCCAGGCACTGGCCTGGCTGCTGGTGACGGTCTTCGTCAGCGGCGTCGCCGAGCGGCTGTGGACGGTCGCCCGGGAGAGCGCCGCGCCCGCCCTGCTGCCCGCGCCGCCCCCGGAGGGCGCCGCCGTCCGCCCGCTGCCCGACAATCTGGACGCGCTGCGCCGGCTGTCGCTGCGCACCGGCTTCCTGGCGCTGCCGGCCGCGGCCGCCGCCCTGCTGGTGTGCGCGCTGGTGGGCAGGCTGCTGGGGACCGGCATCGGGTGGTTCGACCTGCACCAGGCGGCGCTGGGGTCCTACCTCGCTGCCGGGCTGTTCGCCGCCTCCGTCTCGATCCTCTACTTCCTCGAACTCCCCGACGGGCAGACGCCGCGCCCGCGCTCCCCTCTGGAGGGACTGCGCCGCCCGAAGGCCGCCGCCCCGGACGGGGGCCCGGCCACGCCCGAGAAGGGACGCACCGGCGCGATCCCGCTGCTGGTCCTGGCCTGCGCCGCGGTGGCCGCCGCGATCGCCGCGGCCGCCTCGCTCTCCGTCCTGCACGCCGCCGACCTGCACGCCGGGCCGGCCACGTACGCGCTGCTGGTGCTCGCCCTGACCGGCGGCACGGCGCTGGGCATCCGGAGCGCGCGCAAGGTGCTGCCCGGCCTGTCCCGGCGCCGGCTGCTGGCCCTGGCGGTCGCCGCCACCGGGCTGCTCCTCCTGGCCATGGGCCTCGTCCCGGACACCACGACGGTGGTGCTGCTGGCGCTGCTGGCCGGTCTCACCGCCGGTATCGCCGCCAACACCGGCCACGCCCTGCTGGACCAGGAGACCGAGCCGGCCCGCACCGCGCGGACCACCGAGCACCTCCAGGCCGTCGTCCGGCTCGCGATCGCGCTGGCCGCCGTCGTCGCGCCGCTGCTGGCCGGGGTCATCGGCCCGCACCACCTGGGCGGCGGCGCGTTCGTCCTGGCGCACGGCGGGGCCGCGTACGCGCTGATGCTGGTGGGCGCGCTGCTGCTGCCGGTCGCCGCCTGGGTGCTGGGCCGGACCGACGACCGGCACGGCGTACCGCTCCGGCACGACCTGCGGGAGGCGGTGCGCGGCGGCGACGCGGCGCAGACGACCGTCCCCACCGGCTTCTTCATCGCCCTGGAGGGCGGCGACGGCGCCGGGAAGTCCACCCAGGTCGAGGCGCTCGCGGAGTGGATCCGCGGCAAGGGCCACGAGGTCGTGGTGACCCGGGAGCCGGGCGCCACCGCGATCGGCAAGCGGCTGCGCTCGATCATCCTGGACGTGTCCACGTCCGGGCTCTCGGACCGCGCCGAGGCGCTGATGTTCGCCGCCGACCGGGCCGACCACGTCGACAGCGTCATCCGGCCCGCCCTGGAGCGGGGCGCGGTGGTGATCACCGACCGGTACGTCGACTCGTCCGTCGCCTACCAGGGCGCCGGCCGCAACCTCGCCCCCACGGAGATCGCCCGCATCAACCGCTGGGCGACCGGCGGCCTCGTCCCGCACCTGACCGTCCTGCTGGACATCGCCCCGGAGACCGCCCGCGAGCGCTTCACCGAGGCGCCCGACCGGATGGAGTCCGAGCCGGCGGAGTTCCACCAGCGGGTCCGGGCCGGCTTCCTCGCGCTGGCCGCCGCCGACCCCGCGCGCTATCTGGTCGTCGACGCCGGCCAGGACCCGGAGGCCGTCACCACCGTCGTCCGGCACCGGCTCGACCAGGTGCTGCCGCTGTCCGAGGCCGAGATCAAGGCCCGGGACGAGGCGCGCAAGGCCGCCGAGGAGGAGGCCCGCCGCAAGGCCGAGGAGGAGGCCGCGCGCAAGGCCGAGGAGGAGCGCCTGGAGCGCGAGCGCCAGGAGCAGCTCGCCAAACTGCGCGCCGAGGAGGAGGAGCGCAAGCGCCGGGAGGCCGAGGAGGCCAAGGCCCGGGAGGCGGCCCGCCAGGCCGAGGAGGCCCGCCGGCGCGCCGAGGAGGCCCGCCAGGCCGCCGAGGAGGAGCGGCGGCGCCGCGAGGCGGAGGAGCAGGCCCGGCTGGCCGAGCGGGAGCGGCTGCGCAAGGTCCACGAGGAGCAGGCGCGGCTGCGCCAGGAGGCCGAGGAGCGCCGCCTGGAGAAGCAGCGCAAGGCCGAGGAGGCGCTGCTGCGCGCCGAGCGGGCGCGCATCGAGGCGGCCGAGGCGGCGGCCGCGGCCGAGGCGAAGTCCCGGGCGGAGGCTGCCGCGTCGGCGGAGGCGCCTACGGCGGAGACGGATGTCACGGAGTTGCGGAAGCGGGTCGGTGAGGCTGGTTCTGCGGCGGGGGCTGGTGGGGCTTCCGGGGCCGGTTCTGGGTCCGGTTCCGGTTCCGGGGCTTCTGGTCCTGCCGGTCCTTCCGGTTCCGGGGCTTCGGGTTCCGGTTCCGTTTCGGGGTCCGGTTCGTCGGGGTCCGGTTCGGGGTCCGGTGGTGACTCGGACAGTGAGCGGACGGCGGCGCTGCCGCGGCCCGAGCCGCAGGGCGGGTACGGCCCGGCGGACGAGACCGCGGTGCTGCCGTCCGTACGGGAGGAGAACCCGGCGGACCGGGTGCCGCCGTGGATGTTCGCCCCGGAGAACGGGCGGGGCGGGGAGGCCGGTACGTCCGGTGCGCCGGGTCCCTCCCGTTCGTCCGGTGCGGACGACGGGGGTGTCGAGCGGACCCGCGAGCTGCCGCAGATCGACCCGGAGACCGGCCGTCCCGCCGAGCCCCCGCGCAGCGGCCGCCCGCGCCCGGAGTGGGCGGAGGAGACGCCGCTGGACGACCTGCCGACGCTGGCCGACGAACTCCTCGGCCCGCGCCGGGACGACGACGAGGACGCCGACCGGGACCGGGGCCGCAATGGCCGCCGGGGGCGGCGCGGCTGACCGGTCGGGGCGACTGAACCGGCCGGAGGGCCGGCAGGCCGCCGGGACGGCCGTGGTCGTGGCTCGCGCACCTGCGCGTAGGCCGCGGTCACGGCCGTTCCGCGTTCCCGGGGCGGGACCGGTCGTCACGGCCGGCCCGCCGCGGCGGGCGCCGCATCCCGCCGCCCCGGCCGCCAGGGCCGGTTGTCAGAATCGGTTGTCAGAACCGGTTGTCAGTGGGTTGCACCACAATGGTGGGAGCGGGTCACGGCGGCCGCGCCGCGGTGACCCGGTGACCCGAGCAGTACGTGCGCGGTGCCCTCGCCCACCCCAGGGCGGCCCGGCCCCGCGCGACGCCCCGCGGAACGGACAGGACGGCAGCAGCGATGGCGGTATGGGACGACGTGGTCGGCCAGGACCGGGTGACGGCGCAGCTCGCCGCGGCCGCGCGCGATGCGGATGCCCTGGTGACGGCCGGGAGCGCGCCGCGGCAGCCGCCCTCCGGCGCGCCGCAGGAGCCGGCGCCGGAGCGGAGCGGCGCCTCCCAGATGACCCACGCCTGGCTGTTCACGGGCCCGCCCGGGTCCGGCCGGGCCACCGCCGCCCGCGCGTTCGCCGCCGCCCTGCAGTGCGTCAGCCCGGACCGCGCGCTCGGCGGCGCCCCCGGCTGCGGTTTCTGCGACGGCTGCCACACCGCGCTCGTCGGCACCCACGCCGACGTCGAGATCGTCCGCACCGACCTGCTCTCCATCGGCGTCAAGGAGACCCGCGACCTGGTACGCCGGTCCTCGCTCTCCCCGGCCGGCGGCCGCTGGCAGGTGATCGTCCTGGAGGACGCCGACCGCCTCACCGAGGGCGCCGGCAACGTCCTCCTCAAGGCCGTCGAGGAGCCCGCGCCCCGTACGGTCTGGCTGCTCTGCGCCCCCTCCATCGAGGACGTCCTCCCCACCATCCGCTCCCGCTGCCGGCACCTCTCGCTGCGTACGCCGCCGGTCGACGCGGTCGCCGAGCTGCTGGTACGGCGCGACGGCATCGATCCGGAGGCCGCCGCCCGGGCCGCCCGCGCCACCCAGGGCCACATCGACCGCGCCCGGCGCCTGGCCACCGACGAGCGCTCCCGGGCCCGCCGCGCCGCCGTGCTCAAGCTCCCGCTGCGCGTCGACGACATCGGCGGCTGCCTCAAGGCCGCCCAGGAACTCATCGACGCCGCCGGCGAGGACGCCAAGCAGGTCGCCGAGGAGGTCGACGCCAAGGAGACCGAGGAGCTGCGCGCCGCCCTCGGCGCCGCGGCCGGCACCGGCGGCCGGCTGCCCCGGGGCACCGCGGGCGCCATGAAGGACCTCCAGGACAAGCAGAAGCGCCGCTCCACCCGCACCCAGCGGGACAGCCTCGACCTCGCCCTGGTCGACCTCACCGGCTTCTACCGCGACGTCCTCGCCGTCCAGATGGGCGCCACCGTCCCGCTCGCCAACGACGAGGTCCGCGACAGCGTCCAGCGGATCGCCGGCACCTCCACCCCCGAGCGCACCCTGCGCCGCATAGAAGCGGTGATCGCCTGCCGCGAGGCCCTGGAGCGCAACGTGGCTCCCCTGCTCGCCGTAGAGGCCATGACAGCCGCCCTCCGCGCCGGCTGACCGCCCCCCAACAGCCCTCGCTCGCCCGATCGCCGAGCACACCCCACCCGTCTCTGGATACGCTCCGTACGTAAGCAGTGACCGGTGCACCGCAATCCGTATCCCGATCAACCCCGAGCACCCCCGAACCCGGAAGCGCACCGCCGAGGAGCCGTGACGTCATGCCGCCCAGCCGCCTGTTCCGCTCCACCGCTGCCGCAGCGGCCGCTGCCACGGCGGCGCTCGCCCTGCTGCTCTCCGGCTGCTCGTCCGGGACGACCGAGCCCGGCGGGAGCGGCCCGGCGTCCCCCGGCCGTTCGACGGAGGCCGGATCCGGCCGCCCGGCCTCCGACGGCGCGCCCCTCGCGCCCCTGCCCACCGCCGTCCCGGCGGCCCTCCGCCCGTACTACGACCAGAAGCTGAGCTGGCACGACTGCGGCGTCGCGGGCTTCCAGTGCGCCACGATGAAGGCGCCGCTGGACTACGCCCACCCCAGCGCGGCCACCGACCTGAAGCTCGCCGTGGCCCGCAAGAAGGCCACCGGCCCCGGTCAGCGGCTCGGCTCCCTCCTGGTCAATCCCGGCGGACCGGGCGGTTCCGCGATCGACTACCTCCAGCAGTACGCGCCCCAGCCGGCCGCGGTCCGCGCGCGCTACGACATGGTCGCCATGGACCCGCGCGGGGTCGCCCGCAGCGCACCGGTCGAATGCCTCACCGACCGGCAGATGGACCGCTTCACCCAGACCGACACCACCCCGGACGACTCCGCCGAGGTCGGCAAGCTCGCCACCGCGTACCGCGACTTCGCCAAGGGCTGCGAGGAGCACTCCGGCAAGATCCTGCCGCACGTCTCCACCATCGAGGCGGCCCGCGACATGGACATCCTCCGGGCGGTCCTCGGCGACCGGAAGCTGACCTACGTGGGCGCCTCCTACGGCACCTTCCTCGGCGCCACGTACGCCGGCCTGTTCCCGTCGCGCTCCGGCCGCCTGGTCCTCGACGGCGCCATGGACCCGTCCCTGGACTCCCGCACGATCAACCTCGACCAGACCGCCGGCTTCAACACCGCCTTCACGGCCTTCGCCGCGGACTGCGTCAAGAAGCCGGACTGCCCGCTCGGCCACAAGAACCCGCAGGACGCAGGCCGGCAGCTCTCCGCCCTGTTCGCCAAGCTGGACGCCCACCCGGTGGAGACCGGCCAGGACCGCAAGCTCACCGAGTCCCTCGCCACCACGGGCGTGATCGCCGCGATGTACGACCAGGGGGCCTGGCCGCTCCTGCGCCAGTCCCTCGCCCAGGCCGAGAACGGCAACGGCCGCGGCCTGCTCGCCCTCTCCGACAGCTATTACGAGCGCGACCCCTCCGGCCACTACGCCAACCAGATGTACGCCAACGCCGCCGTCAACTGCCTGGACCTCCCCCCGTCCTTCACCGGCCCGGACCAGGTCCGCGCCGCCCTGCCCGCCTTCCGCAAGGCGTCCCCGGTCTTCGGCGCGAACTTCGCCTGGTCCGCCCTGAACTGCGCGTACTGGCCGGTCAAGGCCACCGGCACCGTCCACCGCATCGAGGCCAAGGGCGCCGACCCGATCGTGGTCGTCGGCACCACCCGCGACCCGGCCACCCCGTACACCTGGGCCAAGGGCCTGGCCGCCCAGCTCTCCAGCGCCACCCTCCTGACCTACGTCGGCGACGGCCACACCGCCTACGGCCGCGGCAGCGACTGCATCGACACCGCGATCAACACCTTCCTCCTCGAAGGCACCCCGCCCGCCAAGAACACCCGCTGCACCTGACCCCTCCCCAACCGAGTACAGAGCACCCCCCGCTCCTGTGTAGACTGGGCCGCGCACCACGCCGCCTTAGCTCAGTTGGCCAGAGCAACGCACTCGTAATGCGTAGGTCTCGGGTTCGAATCCCGAAGGCGGCTCAAGGAAGGCCCAGGTCAGATGTGCTCTGACCTGGGCCTTTTACGTACCGTGACCGCGTGTTGCGCCGGTAATCCGGCCTGAGAGCCGCCCGTGAAGATCGCCGGTGGACAACCGGTGGACAGACGTGCAGCGAGCGTGCAGAGCGGTGGACGGGCGGGCGTATGAGAACCGGACGTCGTGCCAGCGGTGATGGGGGCTGCGAGGCCCTGACGCCGGGCTGCCCACAACAGCGCTGTTGGCGGGTTCTCATAAATTGGGCGAGTCGCGACGGCGACTGATGGAGAACCAGCCGGGGACATCGCTATGGAGGAGCCGGTCGTGAACGTTATGCGCTTCGATGCTGGGGTTGGGGACTTCACCCTCGGCGTCCAGGAGGAGAGCGTTCATGACACTCCCCTTCACTGCCTTCGAAGATGGCGAGAAGCGGTTGTCCTCCATGATCTTGCTCATAGCATCACCCTCATGGATGAGCAGAACAGCAGTGGTGACGGACGAAACCGCGGCACGGCCGGACGTGTCGTGCTGGCTGTGATCTGTGCGTTGCTGGTCATGGGACTGCTCTGGGGGATTGGGTGGAAGCTGGGGTGGTGGAACCCCGGTTTCGGCATGCTGTCGGCGAAGTTGGCGGCCGTGGTGTCCGTTGGAATCGTTTCCCTGGTCGCCTGGGCTGCAAAGCGGCGCTGACTCGCACTGCCAGCAAGTGGTTCGCCGTCTGAATTGAGCCCTCGCTGAGACGGGGCAGCCGTGGATCCCCGCCCCCGCCTTCTGCCCTGAGTGGCTTGGCGGCCTGAAGCGAGCCAGCTGGGTGTGGGTGCGCTTGGCCCAGGGGCGCATTGAGACGATGCGTTGAGCTTCCCCCGATGTGCGGGAGGTGCTGATCAGTTGGTCAGGGTGCCTTGACGGCGCTTCAGTTCCGCTTGCTTGGTCGTCGGCTTCTCGGCGTAGTGCTTCTGCTCGAACTCGACGGGACTGAGGAAGCCGAGCCGTTCCTGGATGCACCGGGGATTATGGAAACCATCGATGTACTCGAAGAGTGGCAGGTTCTCCGCCAGGGCGTTGTTGTACGAGTTCCCGACTGGTCCCATGGACGCCTCAATTCGCGTACTTCAACGGCAAGTTGCGAGCTCGATCAACGTGTTTTGGCAGCCTGGTCCGCGTGATGGACGAGCGTTCCGGGATTGACCTCGCAGCTGGCCAGCGCGTACTCCAGCGTGGTGAGGACTCGGTTGGCATCGGCGCCGGCGGAGGCCCCCAGGCCGCCAGCCAGCGGAAGAGCGCGTCCCGGATGGCGGAGAGCCATAGTGGCCCCTCGCCGGTGGGGATCACGGTCAGCTCGGTGACCCACAACCGGTTCGGTGCGGGCGCGGTGAAGTTGCGGTTGGCCAGGCCTAGAGCAGTGTGGCCCTGGGGCCGCGGCGGGTGAAGCCCTTGCGGCGGGGGCTGAGGCCCGAGAGCTGAGCCTCGCTCATCAGCCGCTTGACACGTTTGCGACCCACCGCCAGGCTCGCGCGTTTGAGGATGGCATGCACGCGTGGCGAGCCGCAGATACCTCCGGATTTGTGGTGGATCTGCCGAGTCTGCTCGGTCAGCTTCGCGTCGCGGCGGTGCCGCTCGCACGGCTCCTTCGCGCGCTGGCGCCAGCGAGGGGGCATATGCGTATGACTACATGCCTGAGCGTGAACGGCGCGTTGCGCTCGTGGGCTTCCTCAAGTGCTACGGCCACGAGCGGCTGCACGCCACTCTCGGAGGCTGGCCGATCGTCGGTCAGTTGGACCTCGGCAGCGACTCCCCGCGTCTCCTTCGGCCAGTCGCAGCGACCCCTCGAGACGCTCCCACGGCACCTCACGTGCGAGGACATTGTGGAACTAACGTCATGAGACATCGCAGTAACGACTTGTACCGACATCGGTTGCTGAAGACATGCTTTCAGGCCATTGCGGCGTGATCACACCGCAATGAAACGAAGTTTCAGGCCAGCTTGATCAAGTGCGCGCAAGAAGGACTCTCGCTCGCTGACGTGAATCCATCGCCAGATTGCGAGATGCATCCGTTGGATTCATCGGCGGCCTTCAACTTCGCAGAGTAGTACAAGCAGGCAGTTAGCGAACGGGAGCATTTCCCTCCGGTTTCTCGACGATCTGGCCACCGAGAGGCATCTCCGACACGCGTGATTTCCGGACACCTCGGATTAGTCTCTTCTCCTCTTATCTCGTAGACACGCCTTGTGGGGGCATGGAAGTATTCATGGCGCATTGCAAAGCCCTTCCAAATTGGAGGGCTGCAGGGGGTAAACAGGGGGAAAGCTGCATGCGTTACGGGGATTCGTTCTGTTGCCTTGCGCAACTTCCCTAGCGGGTTAATGGTGAAGTGATGTGCGGTGGCGTCTAGCCGCGTCCTCACCTTTCCTATCGGGCTAATTTTTCATGGCCGCGATTGTGATGGACGTAGGTACCCGGTTCATGTGCCGTGCTTGCATCCTGAGATTCGTTTACCCGTCATGCCGTCATTCGCGCCCGCGATTGGCGTATCACCTGCCAGCTGTCGAAGCGGGCATTTAAAGGAAAGGGAAGAGTATGAAGAAGATAGCCGCTGGGGTCGCTGTTGCTCTTGCGAGTGCTGCCTTGGTCGTGACGACCCAGGGTTCGGCGCAGGCTGCCGAGGCGAAGGCGCCGGCTGTTTCTGCGGCCGTCGCGACGACGCAGGGGCCGGACAACGCACCGCAGGCCATCGGTGGCCTTGGAAAGCTGGCCGGCAAGGTCGGAAATGCTTTGACCAGCGCGGCTCAGAAGGCGTACGTGCACGGAAAGGCTGCGGCTCAGCTGGCAGGAGATGCGGCTGCGGATCTGGCCGGTAATGTCACTGACGCCTTCGGTGTCGCTCCGGCTTCGTCCGTTCCGAACGGTTCCTCCGTCGAGATGGTCTTCGACAAGTGAAGGAACACACTATAACCAGGAGGGTGGCGCTGCTCGTCGGCGCTGCCCTCCTGGGCCTTCATTTCTGCGCAGCCAGCTTCTCGCAGATGCCGCTGACCCCGATAAAACTCCGTGTCATGGGCTTCGTGAACAATTACCTGGAGCCATATCAGGCGCAGAACTGGAAGCTCTTCGCCCCGAACCCGCTATCCGAGAATCGAGGTATTTTCGCCCGCGGTAGGTGCGCGAATGGCAAGATCACCGGCTTCTACGATGTGACGAGCAGATACATCGACGCAGCCCAGAGCAGCAGGTTCTTCCCATCCCGCATGTCACGACTTGTGACGGGAAACGTTCTGCAGCTAAGTGGTGGCGATCCGGTGCTTGATGAGCTCAGAGAGCAGCAGAAGGCATTGCATGAGCGGCCACTACCAGAAACTCCGCTTGAGAAGAAGAATCGCAGGGAAGCCGTCGCATTCCTCTCCAAGTACTCGCTCACCCAAATGCCCAAGGTGTGTGGCGGGAGCCCGGACAAAGTGCAGGTTCGCGTCTACGTGGAGAAGCTGCCACCGTGGTCCAAGCGAAACGATCCGAAGGCTCGCAGTAAAACGGACGTACAGGATATGGACTGGGTGAAAGTGGGGCCGCAGTGAAAAAGATAACCCGCTTCCTGGACGCGGCCGGCACCCAGTCTTTCAGTGTCCTCGGTGTCAGCGGAACACGAGCCTTGCTCGGCTTCGTTGGATTTATGTACTACGCGAGCCAGTACGGCGACCGTTCCTATCTTTTCGGTCCCGACGGTGTGCTTCCATGGCGAACTTTCATCTCCCAACTGCACGACAACGGGACCTTCAGCCTCTACGCCTTCAGTAATTCCGAAGCATGGTTCCAGGCCATCTTTCATCTGGGAATGCTGACCGCTTTGGCAGTGACCTGCGGTGTCGGCGGAAGGCTGGTACTGGCCCTCCACTGGGTGTTCCTGTGGTCGATCTACCAGCGTCAGCCGATCCTTCTGGACGGTGGGGACAACCTAGCCTACGTAGTTATTCCCATGCTACTGCTCACCCGCTGCTACGGGCGTCTTTCATTTTCCACGGGAGTCGCACGAAAGATTTCGCGGCGTGTGCCCAGCATCGTGAAATCACTCTCGCATCCCCTGCATAACCTCGGCATCCTGGCCATCGCCATCCAGATCTGTTTGGTATACATGGTGAGCGGCCTGTACAAGGTGCAAGGTAAAGTGTGGCAGGAGGGTACGGCCCTCTTCTACGTCCTTCGACTGTCCGAATTCAAACTCCCTGGAGTTTCTGAACTCGTCTACCAGAATGAATTTCTGGTATTTCTGGGAACGTATTCCACAACGATCTTTCTGGTGTACTTCCCGCTGGGCATCCTGGTTCCGCGCCTGCGCCCGTGGGCTGCGGTCGCTTCCATCAGCTTCCACCTGGCCATTGGCATCTTCATGGGGCTCACGAGCTTCGCACTAACCATGATGGCGTGCGATCTCATCTTCCTGAGCGGGGCGCTCGAAACAGTAGCTAAACGGTGCAGCCCGTTGATCCGCCGTCTGCGATCTGCGGGCTCTCTCAAGCGGCAATCCAGCGCCGCACCCGTCGCAACGCCACCGGCCAGCACGGCGCCGACTCAGCCACATCCTGCGGCTGTCTCCTCCGATGGGTGAGCTGACAGCTATTCAGATCGGACCGCGGACGATTGCTTCTCGGCGGCCGTGTTTGCCGATCGACCAGACCACGAGGAAGGTTCCGTGACTTCACCGATCATCCGCTCCGAACCGCTGCTCGTTTTCGATGGAGACTGCGGGTTTTGCCAGAACGTCATGAACCGCATTTCCTCCCCGGGGCGCCCATTCATGGAAGCGGTTCCCTGGCAGTCTCTTCCAGAAGAGACAACACGGCCCCACATCGAGCAGCTCGACCGTGAGGTCCTCATACTGCGAGACGGCCATGTCCTGGCCGGCGGCGCTGACGCCCTGGCGGTCTATCTGCGTCGCTCCCCACGCCGCAGGTACCGGATAGCCGGCGCGGTGATCACCTTCCCTGGAGTGATCCGGTGTGCTCATGCTGTCTACCGGTGGGTGGCTCGAAACCGCCACCGAATGCCCGGCGGAACCTATGCATGCCGCCTGCCACCACCACAGCCATGAGATGACTTCTACCACCTCTCGACAGATGAGAACAGACAGGAGCAAGGATGTCGGTGCCCACCTGTGTTCTGGGCGGCAGAGGGGTCAAGAACCACGTATCGCGCGGACACTCTCTCAACCACTTCGTCGAATTGGGATCGCTCTCCAAAGTGGTCACCGGCACGATCCTGACTCAGCTCGCAACCGTGGAAGTACTCCATCTCGATGACCCCCTCGAAACCCGCCTCGCCGACGTTCCGAAGAACACGGGGGTCACTCTGCGGAACCTTGCTGAACATACCTCTGGACTACCGCGCCTACCTCCCCAGGCCCATGGCTTCACTGCGGATCCCTACGCTTCCTTCACCGAGACAGCTTTGCATGAAGTGCTGAGGAACTGGCACACGACAGCAACCGGTCCCGTGGGCAAGGAGGAGTACTCCAACCTCGGATACGCCATCCTCGGTCATGCGCTCACCACAGCAACTGGCCGCACCTTTCAGCAGCTGACGGACGAATACGTGCTCGCCCCATTGGGTCTACCACCAGGTGCCGTGACTGCTTTGCCATCACCTGAACGACGACTCGTAGCCTACGACTTCTTCGGCCGGCCCCGTTCCCACTGGACGCTGACGGGACCAATCCTGCCAGCCGGCGGACTATGGGCTACCCCGCGCACTGCAGCCCGTCTGGTGGTCGGTCTCGCAGTGGACCGCGTGCTCGGTGAACCTGCTCCCACATGGGTCCGCAGCGGATCAGCTCTCTGGCACAACGGCGCAACGCGAACTGCATCCGCGTTCGCCGCCGCCCATGAAGACGGCCGTTGGATCTTCCTGCACCGTCTCCACAGAAACCACCGCCGCACCACTCGCCTCGCTCTGCAGAAGCTCAAGAGGTGAAGGATGGCCCACTCGGCGACGGCCACTACCCAAAGTCTCGTAGCCCGTAAAAGGGTTGCTGTGCCCGACGGCGAATCCATCTGCTTCTGAGCCAGTCCGAACTCGGTGCCCGTACGGCCACCGACTCACTCACGGAGTGCCAGGTTCTCCCATGTCTTGGGCAGGCCATGACACCGATTCGCAAAGGAATGAGCCATGAAAAACAAGAAGAAGTGTGTGACTGCGGGCATTGCCACGGTTGGTGCCGCGTTCATCGTAGCCACTCAGGGCATCGCGCAGGCGGCGCCCACTCCCCAGGTTTCTACGTTGAAGGCGCCCAGCCAGATCGCGATCGCCGCCGACGGAGAAGCTGCCTCTCGCGCACTCCAGACGGACTGGAATCCTCCAGCCGGCTACGTCTTTGAGCGCGCGTTCATGGGTGACGAGGCCAGCTGCAGAATGGAGGGGGACCGAGGCGTAACTGAAGGTACGTGGCGTCAGTATGTCTGCCACGGGAAGATGGTAAAGGTTGCCGACGCTTGGGTTCTCCACCAGTACCTGTACGTCAAAAAGTAGGTAGCGACGAGTGCTGCTTGCAGTCTCGAAAATCTGATGGCGCGCAGCCCGGAGCAATTCCACAGCCGCACACGCACCACGCCAGCCAAGATTCGTCCGGTCAGGTGCGCGTGCGGCTTGCGCGCGCTGCGGGAGTGTCAGCTAACGGTGGTCGACAAGCCGGCCTAATAAGGGCCGAGCGGCCCCGGAGGCGGCTCTGTCGTTCGCGTCGGCACAGGCAGCACACATGCCGGAGCCCCGGTCAGATTCCCGCTGATGCTGTTGGTTAATCCGGGGCCTGTCTACTTCGCCCCGTCGATCGTTTGATCGGCGGGGCGAAGTGCTGCGAAGTGGCTGGTGCGGGTGCGGGCTCGTGGTTGGCCGGTGAGGTGGGCGTCGATGCGGGCGAGGTTGATCGCGGCGCCGGTGAGCTGGTGCTGGAGGCTGGTCTTCGCGAGGCCTCGGTAGCGGGATCTGCGCAGGCCGCAGCGTCCGACGGCTTGGGAGAAGGTGCCCTCGACACCGGCACGGATGTTGTACCGCTCTTTCCATGTATCGGTTTGCTGCTCGGCTCGGGCCGTTCGGACGGTTTCGTGTTCGTCGCGGCCCTGCCGGAGGTTGAGCTCGCGGCGTCGTGGCGAGGGTGAGTTGACGCAGTCGCGTAGGTGAGGGCAGGGACGGCAGTCGGCCGGGCTGAAGCGGACCCGGATGACGGGCAGGCCCTGCTGGGAACGCCGCTCGGCCCACTGTGTACTGACGACGCCGTTCGGACAGGTCACCCGCTCGCGGTCCCAGTCGATGGTGAAGGCGTCCTGCCCGAAGGGGCCGTCGGCCGACGCGGCGGTGTTGGCGGCCATCGGCCCGTGCAGGACGACGCCGTGCTCCCGTCGGGCGGCGACGACCTGGCCGGCGGTGGGATATCCGGCGTCGACCCAGTGCTCATCGGGCAGGCAGTCCCGTGCGGCCAGCGCGTCATGGATCTCGGGGACCATCACGCTGTCGTGGACTGTGGCGAGGGTGGTGGCCACGTTCGTGATCAGGTTCGGCGTCTCCGGCTCGCAGGTCTCGGTCAGGTGGACCTTGTATCCGTTCCACACAGTGTCCCGTTTGACGCTGCCTCGGGCCTCGGTGTCATAGGGGGTGACCGGGCGCAACGCGCCCGGCGGGCGGTCTTTTGGGCCCCGCCGCCTCACCTCGCCCTCCACCAGGTGGAAGTGCTGGACCCACATCTGCCGTAAGGTCTCCACCTCCGTCAGGGTGCCCAGGCCAGGCGGTGCGTCAGCGGCGAAGACCGCCTCAAGCAGACGCATCCCGTCACGACCGACCCGCAAGCCCACCTCCTCGCGCTTGGCGCGGGCCTTGGGGAACCGGGAGTCCTCCGCGCGGGTGGCGTAGTGCCTGAACCAGTCCGGCTCCGCGACACCGGCCAGCCAGTCCGGGGCAGCCTGGGCAAGTGCGTTGAGCGCGGATCGCAGGGTCTCGGCCACCATCTCCAGCCAGGACAGCTCCCGCACCGACGACAGCACATGCGTGGCGTCGGTGCGGGCTCGGCCCGCCGTCTTCAGCAGGCCCTTGTCCCGGGCCGCAGCCAGGATGCTGTCCAGCACCCGCCGCCCGGCGTCCGCCTCCACCAGCCGGTCCCGGAACTCCGACAGCACCGAGAAGTCGAATCCCGGATCGTCGAGCTGGAGGCCGAGTGCGTACTTGAAGTCGATCCTGGCCCGGACCGCTTCCGCGGCCTGCCGGTCGGTGAGCCCTTCGACGAACTGCAACACCAGTACCAGCGCGAGCCGGCCCGGTGACCAGGCAGGCCTGCCCCGCACCGGGAACAGGTCCACGAACTCCTCGTCCGTGAACAACGGCCCCAGCTCGTCCCGCACCCGGATCGCCAGACTCCCCTTCGGGAACGCGGCCCGCGCCACCCGCACCGTCTCCACCGGGATCTCTCCAGATCCCTTCGGCTGCATCGACATCCGCACCCACCCCATACGACAACGTCGGCCTTCAAGACCACAACCAGGTCTTGAAGGCCGACGTCACGCCAGGCCCCGGATTAACCAACAGCATC
>NZ_LLZI01000257.1 GCF_001509485.1 Streptomyces sp. NRRL F-4489 | reverse complement strand
GTCGGGGCGGTCGGTGGCGGCGGGGCTGTCGGTTCGGCCGGGCATCGCGGGGGCGGTCACCTTCCTGGTCGGCGGGCGGCGGGGCGGGAGGCAGGGCGGATTGCCGGTGGCGGCCGGTGGCCGGGCGTGCGGCACCGGTCGCGCTGTCCCACGGTCTACGCCATCGCGCGGGCCGGGCCGGACCGCCGCACCTTCGCCTCACCCTTTCAGCGCAGCGCCGGTGACCGGGCCGCCGATGGACGAGTTGAGGGACGAGCCGGCCGCGTCGTCCCGGGTGCGCCGGCCGCATCGTCCCGTGCGCGCCCCGGGGTTGGTCCCGTGGTCCGCCCGTCCGGAAAGGCCCGTCCGCCATGAAGCCTCGGCTCACCGTCGTCATCCCGGTTCCCCGCGGCCAGGGGCCGGCGCACCACCTGGAGGAGTGCCTCGCGTCGGTGGCGTCCCAGACGCTGGCGGAACTGGACGCGGTGCTGGTGGTCGACGGGCCGGGGGACGGGCCGGGCGGCGGCTCGGCCGGCGGCCCGGCGGCAGGACCGGGGAACGGCCCCGCGCCCGCCCCCGCCGACCCCCCACCCCCCGCCCCCGTCCCCGCCCCCGTACGCCGCCTCACCGACCGCGACCCCCGGTTCCGGGTGGTGCGGCACCCCGGGGGCGGCGGCCTGGGCGCGGCGTGGAACTTCGGTGCCCGGCACGCCTTCCCGCACACCCAGTACCTGGCGTTCCTGGCCCCGGACGACGTGCTGCTGCCGCGCGCGTACGCGGATCTGACCGGGGCGCTGGACGCGTCGGGGGCGGATCTGGCGACCGGCAACGTCTACCGGCTGGGCACCGGGGGCCGCACCCAGTCCGCGGACCACCGGGCGGACCGGCAGACGGTCCTGCGGACCCGCATCACCGAGGACGAGGGCCTGCTGGCCGACCACTTCGTCCGGAACAAGGTCTTCCGGCGGGAGTTCTGGGACCGGCACAAGCTGGAGTTCCCCGAGGGCGCGGCGGACGCGGACGCGGCGGTGGCGCTGCCGGCGCACTTCCTGGCGGAGGCGGTGGACGTGCTGCGGGAGCACGTCTGCTATTGGCGGCTGCCGGAGGGCCCCGGCGGGCAGCGGCGGCCGACCGCGCAGGAGGTCCGGGACCGGTTCGCGGTGGTGGCGCGGGTGCGGGCGCTGCTGGACGATCCGGCGCACCCGGAGCGGGGCCGGTTCCGGGCGGCGTACGACCGGGGGCAGCTGGCCGGCGGGCTGCTGGACCTGGTGGCGGCGGTGCCGGGGGCGGCGCCGGAGGTGCGGACGGCGTTCCTGGACTGCGCGCGGGACTTCCTGGCGCGGACCGAGCCGGGGCTGCTGCGGGCGCTGCCCGTGGAGCTGCGGATGCGGTGGTATCTGGTGCGGTCGGGGCGGCTGGCGGAGCTGATGGCGCTGCTGGACCACGAGGCGCGCAACCCGGGCGGTTTCGCGGTGGCGGGGCCGCCGCTGCGGAAGCGGGCGGTGCTGCCGCTGGCGCCGCCGGTGGAGCTGCCGGCCGGGGTGGTGCGGCTGGCGCGGGCGGACTTCCCGGTGCGGGCGGAGGTCCGGGAGGCGGTGTGGCGGGGCGGGGTGCTGCTGCTGCGCGGCTGGGCGTATCTGCGGAACGTGCCGGCCGGGGCGCGCCACGGCTATCTGCGGACGGCGGTGCTGTCGTGCGGGCGGCGGCGGGTCGTGCTGCCGCTGCGGACGGTGCGGATGCCGGAGGCGACGGCGGCGTCCGGGCAGGAGCTGCACTGCTACGACTGGTCCGGTTTCGAACTGCGGGTGGATCCGGCGCGGCTGCGGCGGGGCGGGCGCCTGGAGCCGGGCGAGTGGCGGCTGACGGTGGTGCTGGCGGCGGCGGGGGTGGTGCGGTCCGGTGAGCTGGCGGCGCCGGAGAGCGGTTCGGGCGCGGCGCCGGCGGCGTACGAGGGCGTGGACGGGGTGCGGATCACGCCCCGGTACGTGGACGGGCGGCTGCGGCTCGCGGTGGCGCGCCGGGAGCGGCGGCTGGTGGGGCGCCCGGCGGTGGCGGCGGGCGCGCTGGACCTGGTGGTGTCGGCCCCGGGCCCGGCCCCGGAGGCGCTGCGGCTGACGCACCAGGGGTCGGGGACGGTGGTGTCGTTCCCGGTGGAGGCGGCACCGGAGGGGACCATTCCGGCAGGGGGGACCGTTCCGTCGGCGGGGACGGACGGCGGCGCTCAGGGCGCGGCCGCAGCGGCCAGAACCCACACGCCGCCCCAACCGCCCACCCCCGCAAGCGAGTTCGCGACCACTCCCCCCACCCCGTACACCCTCCGCATCCCCCTCGACGTCCTCGACGCCGCGCGGCCCGCGCCGGACGGGGCGCCGGCCGCGATCCCGCCGCCGCACACCGAGACCTGGCGGCCGGAGCTGGTGCTGCCCGGCGGCGGCACCGACCCGGTGGCCTGTCCGCCGGGCACGGCGCCGGCCGCCCATCCGCTGCCGCACGGCCGGGAGTTGGTGGTGGCGGCGGACGCGGCCGGGGACCTGGTGCTGCACGACCGGCTCCCGCAGGCGTACGTGGACCGGGTGGTGTGGCGGTCGGACGGGACGCTGCTGCTGGCGGGCACCCTGCCGGACGCCGCGCCGCCCGCGCCGGAGGTGGTGCTCCGGCACGGCGCGCACGCCGCGGAGGCGGTCTTCCCGGCGGTGCGCGACGGCGGCCGGTTCCACTGCGCGCTGCCGCTGGCCGCGCTGCCGTCGCTGGCCGGGGACGTGCCGCTGCGGGAGGGCCGCTGGTCGGTGCGGCTGCGGGCGCGCGGCGCGGCCGGGTCGCCGCTGGATCCGCCGGTGCGGTGCGCGCCGTCGGTGTTCGACGGGCTGCCGGTGTCCCGTACGGTGCGCGGGAAGCCGTTCACGCTGGACCGGGTGGGCCACGACGAGCTGCTGGTGGCGGCCGGTCCGGCGGTGCCGCCGGTGGACCGGGGCCCGTACCGGCGGCGGGTGCTGCGCGAGGAGCACTATCCGCTGCACCGCTCGCGGCCGCTGCGGGACGCCGTCCTCTACAGCAGTTTCGGCGGCCGGGCGTACGGGGATTCGCCGCGGGCGGTGCACGAGGAGCTGGTGCGGCGGGGGCTGGAGGTGACGCATCTGTGGGCGGTGCGGGACGCGCAGACCGCGGTGCCGCCGACGGCCCGGCCGGTGGTGGTGGGCAGCGCGGCCTGGCACGGGGCGCTGGCGCACAGCCACTGGATCGTCACCAACACGCATCTGCCGCGGTGGTTCGTGCGGCGGGCCGGGCAGCGGGTGGTGCAGACCTGGCACGGGACGCCGCTGAAGCGGATCGGGGCGGATCTGGCGGGGACGCTGTGCGGGGGGCTGGCGCATCTGGCGCCGCGGCCCCGGGTGGGCCGGCAGTGGAGCGTCCTGCTGTCGCCGAACGCGGCCAGTACGCCGGTGCTGCGGTCGGCGCTGGGCTACGGGGGCCGGCTGCTGGAGACCGGGCTGCCGCGGATCGACGCGCTGCACGCCGCGGACCGCGACGAGGTGGCGGCGGCGGTCCGGGCGCGGCTGGGGATCCGGCCGGACCAGCGGGTGGTGCTGTACGCGCCGACGCCGCGCGATGACGCCGCGTACGACGCCTCGCACCACCGGCTGCACCTGCCGCTGGACCTGGCGGCGGCGCGGGCGGCGCTGGCGGGCGGCCATGTGCTGCTGGTGCGCAGCCATCCGCGGGTGCCGGACCGGCTGCCGGCGCACCACGCGCCGTTCGCCCTGGACGTGTCGTCGTACCCGGACGCCACCGAGTTGCTGCTCGCCGCGGACGTGCTGGTCACCGACTATTCGTCGCTGGCCGCGGACTTCGCGAACACCGGGCGGCCGATGCTGTTCCTCACCCCCGATCTGGCGCACTACCGGGACACGCTGCGGGGTTTCAGCCTGGACTTCGAGGCGGTGGCGCCGGGGCCGCTGCTGTCGTCGACGGGGGAGCTGATCGAGGCGCTGGGGGATCTGCCGGGGGTGGCGCGGGCGAGCGCGGCGGCGTACGCGGAGTTCCGGCGGGCGTTCTGCCATCTGGACGACGGCGGGGCGGCGGGGCGGGTGGCGGACCTGATCGCGGAGTGAGGGGGCCCGGCCCCCGGGCGCGCGGCCCGGCCGGGCGGCGGGGTGCCGGGGCCGGGGCCGGGCGGTGAGGTGGCCGGTTCCGGCTGCCGGGGCGGCGGCGCGGACGGTACGGTGAGCGGCGGCCGGTGTTGGCGCCCCCCACGTCCCGCCTTCCGCGCCCCGCGTCCGGAGCGGCCTTGCCGCCCCGCGTCGTTACCGGTGGTGCAGGCGTTCTTGCGGGGCGTCCGCGCAGGTCGACGTACGGCCAAGCCCCGGATACCGGCAGGTTATGAGACGGCAATATGGCGGAAAAACGCGGGTGGTGGTGCAACCGCCCGACGGATTTCGCACTCTGTCCCTGGGAAATGGGGTCCGAGCCCGCTCGCGCCGTGAGCCGCTGTCGACACGAAATGTAGATTTAGTGACTGTGAATGACGCCCTTGAGTCACAGCCAGGGCCCACCCCCACGCACACCGCGCAGGTCAGCGTCGTGGTCATCGCGTACAACGACGCGCTGCACGTCTCCGAGGCGGTGCGGTCGGCGCTCTCGCAGGGGGACGCGGTCGGCGAGGTGATCGCGGTGGACGACGCCTCCACCGACGGCACCGGCGCCACCCTGGACGCCCTGGCCCGCGCCGAACCGCGGCTGCGGGTCCTGCACCGGGGGGAGAACAGCGGCGGCTGCGGCTCCCCGCGCAACGACGGCCTGCGGGCCGCCACCGGCCGGTACGTGATGTTCCTCGACAGCGATGACGTGCTGCCGCCGGGCGCGGTGCCGGCCCTGCTGGCCGCCGCCCGCGAGCACGGCGCGCCGGTCGCCGCCGGCGCCTGCGTCCGCCGCGAGCTGCCGGCCCGCCGCGACGTCCCCTGGCAGCCCGGCCTCTACCGCGCCCCGGCGGTCCACGACAGCCCCGCCGCCGCGCCGAAACTGGTCCGCGACACCCTCTGCGTCAACAAGCTCTACGCCCGGGACTTCCTCATCGGCAACGGCATCGCCTTCCCCGAAGGCCGTTACCACTACGAGGACTTCGTCTTCACCGCCCGCGTACTGGCCGCCGCCCCGCGCATCGCCACCGTGCCGGACACCGTCTACGTCTGGCACGTGCGCCGCGCCGCGGCCCGGCCGTCGATCTCCCTGGACCGCAAGGACGTCGCCAACTGGCGGCAGCGCATCGAGGCGCACCGCACCGTGCTGCGGACCCTCGCCGACGCCGGGCAGCCGGAGCTGGCCCGGGCCGCGGCGACCAAGTTCCTCGACCACGACCTGCGGATGTACGTCCGCGAGCTGCACACCCGGGGCGCCGACTACCGCGCCGAGTGGTGGCGGCTGACCCGCGACCACGTAGCCACCTTCGAGGCGGAGGCGGTGGACGCCGCGTACGCCCCGGCCCGCTGGCTGGCCCGGGTGATCCTCGCCTCCCCCGCGCCCCGGGACCTGGCCCGCCTGACGGAGCTGGCGGCCCGCCCCGGCCGCCTGCTGCCCCCGTACGCCACCGGCCCGGACGGCGCGCCCGTGTGGTCGGCGGACCTGCCGGAGGTGCGGCTGGACGGGCTGGGCGCCGGGGACGGCGCGGACCCGTCCGACGAGGAGGTGCCGGGCGCGGCGGCGCCGGCCCGGCTGCCGGTGGTCATCGACGCCGAGCCGGTGCTGGGCACGGACGGCGGGCTGCTGCGGATCCGGGTGCACGACCTGTACAGGCGGCTGGCCGAGGCCGGGCCGGTCAGTATCGACATCGTCCTGCACCGGCGCCGCGACGACCGGCCCGGCCCGATGCGGACCGGCGCGCTGTCGCCGACCGCGGACGGCACGGCCTGGACGGCGGCGCTGGCGCTGGACCTGGCGCCGCTGACCGAGCTGCCCGGGACGCGGCCGGCCGAGCCGGAGGCGTGGGACCTGACGGCCCGGGTGATCTGCTCGGACGGCACCCGGCTCGGGGCGACGCTGCGGCCGGCCGGGCCCGGGATGCGCCGCCGGATGCTGCCGAGCCGGCAGCGGCTGGTGCTGCTGGCCCAGCCGTACGCGACCACCGGCGGCGCGCTGGCGCTGCGGGTGGCGTCCGGGCCGCGCAGCGTGTGGAAGATCGCCGCCCGCCGCCTCGGCCGCTGACCCTCGGTCCTTGATCCCTCCGCTCCCTGCCTAGGATTGGCGCTATGTCTTACCTGATCACGGGTGGTGCCGGTTACATCGGCTCCCATGTCGTAAGGGCCCTGCGGCACGCCGGCGAGACGGTCGTCGTCCTCGACGACCTCACCACGGGCGTCCGCGCCCGGGTGCCCGAGGACGTGCCCCTGGTCGTCGGCTCGACGCTGAACCGCGCGCTGCTGGACGAGACGATCGCCGCCCACGGCGTCACCGACGTCGTCCACCTCGCCGCGAAGAAGCAGGTCGGCGAGTCGGTGGAGATGCCGCTGCACTACTACCGCGAGAACGTCCACGGCCTCCAGACGCTGCTGGAGGCGATGGCCGCCGGCGGCGTCCCCCGCTTCGTCTTCTCCTCCTCCGCCGCCGTCTACGGCATGCCGGATGTGGACCTGGTCACGGAGGACACCCCCTGCGCGCCGATCAACCCGTACGGCGAGACCAAGCTCGTCGGCGAGTGGATGGCCCGCGCCGCGGGCAAGGCCCACGGGATCTCCACCGCCTGCCTGCGCTACTTCAACGTCGCCGGCGCGGCCACCCCGGAGCTGGCCGACACCGGTGTCTTCAACATCGTCCCGATGGTCTTCGAGCGGCTCACCCAGGGCGCCGCGCCGCGGATCTTCGGTGACGACTACGACACCCCCGACGGCACCTGCATCCGCGACTACATCCACGTCGCCGACCTCGCCGACGCGCACGTGGCGGCGGCCCGCAAGCTGGCCGAGCCGGGCCCGGTCCGCGATCTGACCCTCAACATCGGCCGCGGCGAAGGCGTTTCGGTCCGCGAGATGGTCGACCTCATCGCCGGGATCACCGGCTACGAGGGCGTCGTCCCCGAGGTCACCCCGCGCCGCCCCGGCGACCCGGCCCGGGTCGTCGCCGCCGCCGACCGGATCGCCAAGGAACTGGGCTGGGAGGCCCGCCACGACGTCCGCGACATGATCACGTCGGCGTGGGCGGGGTGGCGGCACCACCATCCGGAGAGCTGAGGGGGCTGGGCGGGGGCCCGGGCGGGGGGCCTGGCGCATCGGTCCCCCGCCGTGGCGAGGCCCCCGCTTCCGATCGGCCGGCCCCGTCCGTCAGGCGCTCCCGGGCAGCTCCAGGGCCGACCCCGGGTGGACGGCGATGCGCAGCGGGCCGGCCTCCCGGGCGCCGGGCGGCAGCGCGTACCGGGGGAACGCACCCCCGCTGACCTGAAGCCGCACCCGGTGCCCGGCCGCGAACCGGTGCGCCGCGGCGCTCATCGGCACCACCACCTCCAGCGGCTCCCCCGTCCCGCCCGGCGCGGCGCCCGGCGCGGCCACCCGCACCAGCCCGTCGCACACGTGCACCGACCGGCCCCGCCCGTCCACGTCGCACAGCCGCGCGAAGACGTCGAAGGGGCGGCCGGGGCCGGTGGCGGCGGTGCCCGTCACCCGCAGCCGCGCCCGGACGCCGCCCAGCACCTCCAGCGGCTCCGCCAGCTCCGGCCCGGTGAACGCCAGCACGTCCGCCCGCGCCTCCAGCGCCCGGTTGTCGCGCCGCCCCGCGCCCCGCGACAGCACCGGCCCGCCGAGCGACGGCGTCGGGTCGTCCGGGTCGTAGCGGAATTCGGCGAGGGGCGGGGAGACGGACCGGCCGGAGGCGGCTGAGCCGGAGGCGGCTGAGCCGGAGGCGGCTGAGCCGGAGGCGGCCGGGTCGGAGGCGGCCGGGCCGAGGGCAGCCGGAACGGGACCTTCCGCCTCCGATCGTTCGAGCCGGCCGCCGGGCGCCAGGTCCCAGCGGTCCACCGCGCCACCCTCGGCCACCGGCCAATCCGCCAGCTCCCGCCACGCGCCCCCGCCGCCGGACCCGCCGCCGGTCCCGTCCCCGCCGTCGACACCATCGCCGCCGACGTGCACCCGTACCCGCGCGGGCCGCAGCCCGTCCCGCTCCCCGCACAGGTGCGCCCGCAGCCACGCCAGGCTCTCCGCGAACACCTCCGGCCAGCCCTCCTGGAGCGCCGAGGTGTGCGTCCACGGCCCGATCAGCAGCGCGGTCTCGCACCCCGCCCGCCGCAGCCGCCCGTACTGCGCCAGATTCTGGTCCAGGAACACGTCCTGCCAGCCGCTGATCAGGCACGTCGGCACCGCCGCCCGGTCCGCCGCGGCCGCCACCGATGCCCCGTCCCAATACGGGTCATCGGCGTCCGTACGCGCCAACGCCTCGGCCAGCCAGGGGAGTTCGGCCGGCGGCCCGGACGCGTACGGCACCGGCTCCCGGTGCGCGCCGCGCAGCCACCGCCGGAGCCGCAGCGCGCCCCGGAGGAACGGCCGCCACCCCTGGTGCTGGTAGGCCATGCCGACGCCGGTCACCAGCGCGTTCTCCAGATGGACCGCGCCGCCCGCGTGGAAGTACGCGTACGGGTCGTGCAGCCCGACCTGCACCACCATCGCGCGCAGCTCCGGCGGCGGGTCCAGCGCCAGCGCCCACTGCACGTACCCGAGATAGCTGGGACCGATCGTGCCGAGCGCGCCGTTGAACCACGGCTGCTCGCGCAGCCACGCCACGGTGGCCCGCCCGTCCGCCGCCTCGTTCCGCCACAGGTGGAACGTCCCGCCGGACCCGCCGGTTCCCCGGCAGCTCTGCACCACCACATGGAACCCCTGCTCGGCGAAGAGCACCCCGTAGAGCGCCGACCAGGGCGCCCCCCGCCCGTAGGGCGACCGCACCAGCAGCGTCGGGAATTCCCCCGACGCGCCTTCGCCGGACGGAAAGTAATGGTCCGTCAGCAGCGGAACGCCACCCTCCCCCGGCACGCTCACGCCGGGCTCCCACCCCACCGCGTACGGCCCCGCCGGCAGCTTCCGCCACGACGCCCGCAGCCACCGCGCCGCCACCGGCAACCGTTCGCCCCTCGCCCCCATCACCTTCGACACCACGCCACCCCTCCACCATTTTTCGTACGTCGTACGAGAATAGCGGACGCGGGACGGTGCCGGGCGGGATGCTTGGATGTCCCCGGCGACCGCCGGCCAGGAAGCGGAACCCGCCCGGGAAGCAGAGAAGGAGCACCGTTGCCCGCCGACGACCACCCCGCCACCCCCGAAAGCCCGTCCGGCGCCCCCGAAAGCCACTCCCCCGCCCCCGGCTTCATCGACCCCGCGCGGCTCTGGGCGGCGCCGGAGGCCGGCCGGCCCCGCCGCGGGCGCCGCCCGGCGTTCACCCGGGAGGCGATCACCGCGGCCGCCGTCGCACTCGCCGACGCGGAAGGGCTCGACGCGGTCACCATGCGTGCGGTCGCCGCCCGGGTCGGCGCCGGCGTGATGTCGCTCTACAGCTACGCCCCCGACAAGGAGACCCTGCTGGAGCTGATGACCGACCACGTCAGCGGGGAACTGCTGCCGCCCGGCCCGCTCACCGGCGACTGGCGCACCGACCTCAAGGCGATCGGCCACCGCCAGCGCGCCCTGATGCTCCGCCACCCCTGGCTGCCCGGCGCCCTCACCGCCCGCCGGACCCTCGGCCCGCACACCCTGGCCTTCCTGGAGCACGCCCTCACCGCGCTGCGCCCCCTCCCCCTGGACGGCGCCGCGAAACTGGAGATTTTCAGCCTTCTCACCGGCCTCGTGGCCACCCACGTCAGCCACGAACTCACCCGCGCCGCCGCCGCGGACTCCCCCGCCCGCGCCGCCGCCGAGGCCCGCTACCTCGCCGCCGTCGCCGCCGACGGCCACCACCCCGAACTCGCCCGCGCCCTGGCCGCCCCCGGCCGCCCCCTCACCCCCGAAGCCACCTTCACCCGCTTCCTGGAACGCCTGGTCGACGGCCTGGACACCCCGCCCCGGACCTGACCCCACCGCCCCGGCGGCTCAGGGGTCACCGCCCCGGAGGCCCAAGGGTCACCGCACCCCGCTCCGCCACGGCCGGACGAACTCGTGCAGCACCCGCCGCACCCCCGAGGCGAGCACCCGATCATTGACCGGCGTCCCAGCCTGATGCAGCAGATGATCGACACCCGGCAGCACCCGCAGACCGGGCCCAGTGGTCCGGGCGGCAGCGAGCCCCGCCATCAGCCCCGGCACCGTCCGGCACGGCACATTGGCATCCGCCGTCCCACAGGTGACGAGCGTACGAGTACGGGGCGCAACCCCGCGGGCCACCACCGCCGGATCAATCGCGTCATCACTCCGCACGAAGTCCCCATTGACCGGCCCGAACATCCCCTCCAGAAGCGCCGCGACCGAGGGCAGCAACCCCGCCGTATCCACCTCCCGCCCACCCCGGAAGGCCGCGATCGCCCGCGCCACCCCCCGCTTGTTCACTTCCCCCTCCTCCCGGCTGATCTGCCCCGCCCGCACCGCCCGGTCCAGCCCGTCCGCCACCTGAAACGCGATCATGTCCAGCAACCGCATGCCCTGCGGCGCGAGGAGCGCCAGCCCGGCCGGCTTCACCGCCACCGCGCGGTCGACCAGCAGCGCCTGCAGACCGCCCTCGCTGTGCCCGACCACGAGCATCGCCCGCGGATCGGCCTCCGGCTGCGCCCGCAGCACCTCGTACGCGGCCACCGCCTGCCGGGTGTACGCGGCCATGTCCGGAGCGGTGTGCCGTCCGCCCATCCCCGTCCGCCCGGTGCCGTACTTGTCGAACCGCAGGCTCATCACCCCGTCCGCCCCGAGCCCCTCCGCCACCAGCGCCAACGTATGCGGCGTGAACCCGGGCGGCTGGTCCCCGTTCCGATCGGTCGGCCCGCTACCCGGTATCAACAACGCCGCCGCAATCCTCCGCCCCACCCGGTGCGCAGGCACACGCACCGTCCCGTACGCCGTCACCCCATCAACGGTGAACCGCACCTCCCGCTCCACCCCCGGCACCACGCGGCCATCCCGCGAGTCCACCCCGACGTCCCGCGTCGCCGCGACCGCCCCACCCGCACCCCACACCGGCGCCACTCCCCCAACGACCACCGCCGCCATCGCCACCGCGAGCACCTTGCCCCGCCCCCGACGCCAACCCCAACGCATGCAATCTCCCTATGACTTGGCGGGGAGGCCGTCCACCGTTCCCCGACCCCGCCCCCATCCATTTGTTCTAGCCTTTATAGAACAACAACACGCCCCCGGGCTATGGAGAAAGCGCCCCGGGCGTGCCTGGCGCGCCGGCTTGGCCGAAGCCGCCTCGGGCGGATTTCCGGCCACTGCTGTCGGGTGGGTGGGCGCACGGTCAGGGGAGCCCGCCGATGCCCGGCTGGGCTCGTCCCCGTATGCCGTTGCCTCGTTGGGGAGACGTTCATGGCCGCGTACGCCTGCTGGTTGGAGTGACTGCCGGGCGTTGAGCGCCACTGCCCCTGCCGCGTAAAGCCGTTACGCCGTCGTAGGGATGCCCGCGTTGGTGAGGATTTCGCGGGCCGGAAGGGCGGTGCTGTGGGCGGCGGTGAGGCCGGTGGCGGTGAGGTGGGCGTCGGCGATGCGGAGGCCGGCGGCGTAGCCGGCGAAGTCCGGGAGGCCGACGGGCTCCTGGCCGGTGAGCCGGGCGGTGGCGTCGCCGAAGACGTACGGGGTGAGGTTGGCCATCCCGGCGACGTCGACGGCGGCGGCGATCTTCTCGTAGGCGGCGTCGAGGTCGGCGCCGGTGAGTGCCGTGGCCCACGGGCCCATGGCCTCTTCGCCGGCCAGTTCGCGGACGAACGCCTCGGCCAGCCCCTCGGAGATGACGTGTTCGCCGACCGTGACGGTCATCGGGTTCCAGACGACGTTGGCGTAGCGGACGTTGTGGTGGAGTTCGTGGGCGGCGGCGTGCGGGATCTTCCGGAGGCTGGTGGCGGTGGGCCACATGACCAGCACGATCGCGCCGGGGATGCCGCCGAAGCCCAGGTAGCCGGCGCTGCGGCGGACCAGGTGGTCGTCGTCGGGGTCGCCGAGGACGAGGGCGACGTGGACGGTCTCGGCGTGCTTGATGCCGGGCACGGCCGTACGGATGCGGTCCCAGGCGGTGGTGAGCGCGTCCTCGACGCGGCCCCAGACGTTCGCCTCCTCCATCTGCCGGAGGGCGGTCGGGAGGCGCGGGTCGTCGCGGTCGCGCAGGAGGCCGGTGCCGCTGCTGTACTGCTGGGCGAGGTCCAGGCCGGCGCCCGGGGGCATCATCCGCTGGAGCGGGGCGAGCATCTCGCGGAAGGAGTCGGGGCGTTCGGCGGGCGGGCGGCGGAGCAGGTCGGCCATCGCGGCCGCGGTGTCGTGGACAACGATCTTCATGGGGTTGGACGGTAGGGCCTCCTGTTGCGGGAGGGTCAAGCCGTCGGGCCTCTCAGGGGGCCGGCCCGGGCTCCGGCTCGTGCGCGTCCAGGGCCGGTGCGAGGACCGTGAAGGCGCGGTCGACCAGGGGGGCGGGCCGCTCGGTGCCGTCGCTGCCGCTCCAGCGGGCGAGGACGGTGTTGAAGGCGGTGAGGGCCATCCCGGCGGCCAGGTGGGGACGCAGGGCGGTGGCCGGGTCGAGGTCCAGGCGGCGGGCCAGTTCCGCGGTCAGGTCGTCGCGCCACTGGGCCTGGCGTTCCAGGAAGCGGGCGTGCAGCGCCGGGGTGCCCAGGATCAGCTGGACGACCCGCAGGGCGCGGTCGGCGTGGTCGCCGCGGTCGCCGCAGGGGGCGAGGGCGGCCGCGACGGCGTGCCGGAGCGCGGCGGAGGGCGGTTCGGCGGCCGGGCGGGCGGCCAGTTCCGCGCACATACCGGCGCCGAGGTCGGCCAGGAAGCGGACGACCACGTCCTCCTTGGACGCGAAGTAGCGGAAGAAGGTGCGCCGGGAGACGCCCGCGGTGGCGACGATCTCGTCGATGGTGACCGCGTCGTAGCCCTTCTGCGCCAGGAGTTGGAGCGCGGCGCCGGTCAGCTCGTCGGAGACGACTTGGCGTTTGCGCTGGGCCAGGGAGGCGGCGGGGCGGGTGGTCACCGGACCAGGGTACCGAGGGGGGAAGGGGGGATGGCACCGCGCGGCGGACGCGGCACTGATGGGCGGTATTGACACTGAGTGCCAAAGTGGGCAAGGTGTGCCGCATGACGCGTGATGAGCGGGGACAGCGGGAGCGGAAAGACCAGCGGGAGCCGGGGCCGGCGTGGAACGCCGAGCGGATGCCCGGGCTGCGGGGGCGGGTGTTCGTCGTGACGGGGGCCAGCAGCGGGCTCGGGCGGGAGACCGCGCGGGCGCTCGCCCGGCGGGGCGGGCACGTCGTCCTCGCGGTGCGCGACGAGGCCAAGGGGCGGCGGACGGCCGCCGAGATCACCGCCGGGCAGCCGGACGCCCGGCTGGAGGTGCGCCGGCTCGACCTCGCCGACCTGGACTCGGTACGCGCCTTCGCCGAGCGGCTGTGCGCCGACCACCCGCGGCTGGACGTCCTGGTCAACAACGCGGGCGTGATGGCCCCGCCGCGCACGCTGAGCGCGCAGGGCCACGAGCTGCAGTTCGCCTGCAACCACCTGGGGCACTTCGCGCTCACCGGGCTGCTGCTCGAGCGGCTGGCGGCCGGGCGCGACCCCCGGGTGGTGACGGTCAGCTCGGTCAACCACCGGAACCGGAACGCGCGGCTGCGCTTCGACGACCTCGACGGGGCGCGCGGCTACTCCCCGATGGGCTTCTACAACCGGTCGAAGTTCGCCAACGCCGTTTTCGGCCGGGAGCTCCACCGGCGGCTGACCGCGGCCGGCAGCCCGGTGCGCAGTGTGCTGGCGCACCCCGGCTACACCGCGACCGGGCTGCAGACCAACGGGACGGTGGGCCTGTGGCGGGTGGTGTTCGGGCGGATCGGCAATCCGCTGCTCGCCCAGCCGCCGGAGCGGGGCGCGCTGCCGCAGCTGTACGCGGCGACCGAACCGGGCGTGGCGGGCGGGGAGTTCATCGGGCCGGACGGGCCGGGGGAGCTGCGGGGCGCGCCGGTGCGGGTGCGGCTGGCGGACGCGGCGGCCGATCCGGGGACGGGGCGGCGGCTGTGGGAGGTGTCGGAGCGGCTGACGGGGGTGCGGTACGCGTTCCCGGCGGCGGTCTGAGGCGGCGGGGCGGCCGGACGGGCCGTGCGCCTCACCCCTGCCCCCGCCCCCACTCCTCGGCTCGTGCCCCGTCAGCCGCCCGGTTCCTCAGGGCCGCCGTCCCTCAGGGCCCGCCGTCTCCCGGCACCGTCAGCCGGAGTGTCCGGCGGCCGCCCCGGGTGCGGACCGGGAGTTCGCGGCGGAGGGTGCCGGCGGTGAGGCGGAGGGCGACCTGCCAGGTGCCCGGGGGGCCGCCGCGGAGGCGGGAGCAGGTGCGGTAGCGGTCGCCGGCGGCCCGTTCGACCGTCGTACGCAGGGCGACGGTGCGGGTGGCGTCGCGCAGGACGAGCTGGAGGGCGGCGTCGGCAGGGCAGCCGGGGAGGGTGAGGCGGGCGTCGACGGTGGCGCGGCCGGTGCGGGTGCGGGTGGCCTCGCCGTGCAGGTCGGTGCCGAGCGGGCGGCGGGCGCCGTCGTGGTCGAGGTCGAGGTGCAGATGGCCGTGCGGGGTGGAGAGGAAGAGGGCGGCGACGGTGGGGCCCTCGGGGCCGTGGCTGATGACCCGGGCGGTGGTGTCGGTGGCGGACGCGCCGCCCTCGGGGACGAGCCACGCCTCCCGGCGGAGGCCGGGCCGGGCCTCCCCGGGCCCCGCCGGGCCGCCGCCGTTTTCCTCCGTTCCGGCCGGCCCGGCGTCCCCGTACGCCGTGACCGCGATCTTCAGCCCCCACACGCCGTCCGCGAGCGGCCGGCCGGCGGCGGCCGCGGCCGGGTCGAGGGCGGCGTGCCAGCTGCCGTCGGGGGCGGTGTCGGCGGGGACGCGGAGGTGGGCGCCGGCGCGGTGCAGGACGAGTTCGGCGGTGGCGGGGCCGAGCGGGGGCAGGGCGGCGGTGCCGTGCAGGTGGAGGACGCCGCCGACCCACTCGACGCGGTCCAGGCGCTGGCGGACGGCGACCCGGTCGGTGAGGTCGTGGAGGCCGTCCGGCAGCGGGCGTAGCGGGACGTCCGGGCCGTCCGGCAGCGGGCGTACGGAGTCCTGGGGCCCGTCCGGCAGCGGCCGCACGGCGTCCTCGGGGCCGTCCGGCACCGCCCCCACCGGCGTGCGGAAGGTCGGATAGGCGGCGTACGCGCGGCCGTTCTCGACGCGGATCGGCACCGGGCCGGGCCCGGTATCGGCATGGACCACGGCGGCCAGTTCGGCGGCCAGACCGGTGCGGAGGCAGTGCGCCCGGAGGCGGAGGCGGGGCGGGAGGGCGGTGAGGACCCGGTCGGTGAGGTAGCGGTCGACCAGGGGCCGCGCGGCCTCGCGCATCGCGCGCCGGCCGGCCTCGTCGCGGGCGAGGTAGGGGGCCGCGAACGGCATGAGTATCTCGCCGTGGAAGTGGCGGACCATGAGCCGGTCGCGGTCCGGGCCGGGCGGCACCTCGTCCGCCAGGCCCGCCAGCACGGTGCCGATGTAGTCCAGGTAGTCGGGCCAGTCCACGTCCTGGCGGGAGGCGTTGCTGTCGTCGGGGCGGCCGTGGAGGTAGTAGCAGTCGTGGTCGGCGACGACGGAGACGGTGCCGGCGCGCAGCAGGGCGGCGATGCCGAACGGCAGGTCCTCGGCGAGCAGCCGGCCCTCCACGAACCGCAGCCGGTGCCGTTCCAGGAACGCGCGGCGGAAGAGCTTGTAGGCGGCCAGGGTCCAGTAGACGGGCGAGTCGAAGACCGAGACGCGGGGGCTGGTGGTGCGCAGGTCCACGGGGGCGCCGCGGCCGCCGGCGCCGACGATCCGGCCGTGGACGATGTCGGAGCCGTGCTCCTCGGCCATCGCCACCATGCGCTCCAGGGCCTCGGGGCCCAGGTGGTCGTCGGAGTCGAGGAAGAAGACGTAGTCGCCGGTGGCGCGGTCCAGGCCGACGTTGCGGGGCTTGCCGGCGCCGCCGGAGGGGGGCTGGTGGACGACGGTGAGCCGGGGGTGCTCGGCGGCGGCCGCGTCGAGCCAGGCGGCGCTGCCGTCGGTGGAGCCGTCGTCCACCGCGATGATCTCGATCCGGTCCGGGTCGAGCGTCTGGGTGAAGACCGAGCCGAGGCTGCGGTCGAGGTAGCGGCGGGTGTTGTGGACGGGCACGATCACGGTGACGGCCGGACCGGGACCGTCCGGGCGGCCCGGCGCGGCGGCGCGGTCGGATGAGCGATCGCGCCGTTCGGCGTGGCCGGCGTCGGTGGCGCCGGCGGCGTTCTCGGACACGGGAAGCGCGGCCTCCGTTCCTTCCCTGCGGGTCCCCGCCCTACCCCGCCCCCTCCGGGGTAAAACGGATCATCAAGGCATTGAGCAATCAAGGCCCCAAGTCGTCATAACAAGCCACATTCATCCACGCCACATCCATCCACCTCGTCAAGCCATCTAACTCGGTCGTCGCGCCCCGTGCGCGGGCTGCTGCGCCGACCCGGGAGGAGCGACGGTGAGCCCGACACCTTCCGCACCGCAAGAGGGCGTACGGGCCCGGGAGGTTGCCCGCCCCCGGGCGCGGGCCGGCGGCGGCGCGCCCGCGGGCCGGCCGTGGCGGGCGGCGGCGGCCCCCGGGCTCGCGGCGCTGCTGTCCATGGGCGCGTACTGCCTGGCGCTGGCGGCGTACGGCAGCTATCCGCTCGGGCCCCGCTCCCGTGCCGTGAACGACCTGGGCAACCAGTTCGTTCCCTTCCACGCCCGGCTGTGGGACCTGCTGCACGGGACGGCGCGCGGGGACCTGTTCTTCAACTGGGGCAGCGGCTACGGCGTCCCGTTCCTGCCGGATTTCGTCACGTATCTGATGAATCCGCTGTCGTGGCTGGTGGAGCTGTTCCCCCGGGAGCTGGTGGATCTGCCGGTGTTCCTGGTGACGCTGGGGTGCGTCGGGCTCGGGGCGGCGGCGATGACCGTCCTGCTGGGGCGGCTGCGGCCGGGCCCGGGGGTGCCGCGGGCGCTGCTGGCGGTGGGCTACGGGCTGTGCGCCTGGGTGCTGCACGACGGGTACGCCGACCCGATGTGGATGTGGGGGCTGGTCTCGCTGCCGCTGCTGGGGATCGCCGCGGACTGGTGCCTGCGGCGGGTGCGCTGGGTGGCCGGGACGCTGCTGGTGGCGCTGGCCTGGGCCGGGAACTTCTACACCGCGGCGATGGCCACCCTGGCCACCGGGCTGGTGCTGGCGGTGCGGCTGCTGACCGAGGACGCCGGGCCGGCCGGCGCGCGGCTGCGGGCGGCCGGGCGGGCGGCGGGCATGGCGGCCGCCGGGATCGCGCTGGCCGCGCCGGTGCTGACGGTGACGTTCGCGGCGAGCCGGGCCGCGCAGCCGCCGCCGGAGGCGGTGTACCGGGGCGCGCCGCCGCCGCTGGACATGCTGGCGCAGCTGCTGCCGGGCGGCTACGCGGGCGTGCCGGCGCCCCGGATCGCCATCGGGGTGCTGGGGCTGCTGCTGGTGGCCGCGTTCCCGTTCGTCCGGGCGGTACCGGGCCGGGTGCGGGCCGGGTGGGCGGTGCTGGCGGTGGGGGTGGCGGTGTCGTTCGGGTGGCGGCCGGCGATCCTGGTGTGGCACGGGCTGGCGCTGCCCAACGGGAGCCCGTTCCGGGCCGCGTTCGTGCTCAGCGGGGTGCTGGTGATGATGGCGTGGCTGGCGCTGGCGCACCGGCCGCGGCGGCGCGAGCTGGCGGCCGGCGCGGGGCTGGTCGCGGTGGTGCTGTGGTGCTGCCGGGACCGGGCGGCGGTGGGCCCGGCGACGTGGGTGGTGGCGGCCGGCGGCGGCGCGGTGGCGCTGGCCGCGCTGCTGGCCCTGGCGGGCGGCGGGGTGCGGCCCCGGGTGCGGGCGGCGGCCACCGGGGCGCTGGTCTGCGCGGTCACGGCGGGCGCGGCGTACACGGCGTACACGGTGACGGCCGTACGGGACGCCATCCCGTGGTTCCGGCCGAAGCTGACGCTGACCCAGGGGGCGCTGGCCACCCGGCGGGGGCTGCTGGCGCGCGACGACTGGCCGCGCTCCCGTACGGACCCGGGCCCGCACGAGTTCGCCGACAACGATCCGCTGCTGCTCGGCGGCGAGGGCGGCGCGTACTACAGCAGCTATGTGCCGGCGGCGACCGCGCGGGCGCTGCGCGGGCTGGGCGCCGGCTGGTACATCCGGGGCCGGCACACGCTGAGCTTCGAGGACCCGGTGGGCCGGGCGCTGATGGCGGTGAGCAGTTCGCAGCTGACGCCGCCGGGCGGGGGCCCGCGCGGCCGGTACACCGTCGCCCGGGGCCCGGCGGCGCCCCTGCTGGCAGTGCGGCGCGGCCCGCTGCCGGCGCCCGGCCCGGACACCGTCTTCGCCCGCCAGGAGCGGGTGCTGGGCGCCCGCCTCTACGAGGTGCCGCGGCTGGTGCCCGCAGGCGGCCCGGCCCCGGCGCGGGCCCCGGGCGGCTGGCTGCTGCCGGCCGCCCCCGGTGCCGCCCCGCCCGGCGCGGCGGCCCCCGCCGGGACGGTCTTCACCGCGCGCTGCACCCCGGGCGGGCAGGTGCTGGTGTACGTGCCGTGGTTCGCGGGCGAGGTCGCCGGGCCGGGGACGGGCTGGCGGGCGGTGGGCCGGTGGGACACCACCGCCAATCCGCTGCGGCGGCTGGGGACCGTCCCGGCGGACGGGGTGGTGCGGGTGCGGTTCGCCGGGCCGGGCCTGCCGTACGTGCCGGAGCGGGCGGTGGGCTGCCTGCCGCCGGGCCGGCTCGCGGCGGCGGTGCGGGCGGTGGAGGGGCCGGTGCGGCTGACCGCGGGCGGCCACGGGCTGGCCGCGCGGCTGCGGCCGGGGCGGGCCGGGACGACGGTGCTCACGCTGCCGGCGGTGCCCGGGTGGGGCTGTTCGGTGGACGGCGGGCCGGCCCGGCCGCCGCGGGCGTTCGAGGGGCTGGCGGCCGTGCCGCTGCCCGCCGGGGCGGCCCGGCTGGAGTGCGCGTACACGCCGCCGGGGCTGGCCGCGGGGCTGGCGGCGAGCGGGGCCGGGGCGCTGGCCGCGGGCGCGGTGGCGGGCGTCGGAGCGGTGCGCCGGAGGCAGCGGTTCACTCCCGAGCCACCGCCCGAATAGTGCGCTTTGCCCCGATTCGTACAATGGCCTTTCAGGGGGCGCCGTTTCGGCCGCCCCCTGTCCCCGGCGAAAAGGCCCGCCCATGAAGCTCTCCATCGTCGTGCCCTGCTACAACGAAGAAGCCGTCATAGGCCGTTTCGACGACCAGCTGCGCGCCGTCCTGGACCGCCTCGCGGTCGAGTACGAGCTGTGCTACGTGGACGACGGCAGCCGCGACGGGACCCTCCCCCGGCTGCGCGCCCTCGCCCAGCAGCACCGCTCCACCACCCGCTACCTCTCCTTCAGCCGCAACTTCGGCAAGGAGGCGGCGATGCTGGCCGGGCTCCGGGCCGCCACCGGCGACGCGGTCATCCTCATGGACGCCGACCTCCAGCACCCGCCCGGCCTGGTCGAGAAGATGCTCGACCTCTACCAGCTCGGCCACGACCAGGTCATCGCCCGGCGCAGCCGGGACGGCGACCGGCGGCTGCGCACCGCCCTCAGCCGCCTGTACTACCGCGCCGTCAACACCTGGATCGACGTCGAACTCGTCGACGGCGCGGGCGACTTCCGGCTGCTGTCCCGCAAGGCGGTGGACGCGCTGCTCGCGCTGCCGGAGTACAACCGCTTCTCCAAGGGCCTGTTCTCCTGGATCGGCTTCGACACCGTCACCTTCGACTACCGCAACGCCGCCCGCGAGGCCGGCGAGACCAAGTGGCGCTTCGGCTCGCTCGTCAACTACGGCATCGACGGGATGATCTCGTTCAACTGCCGCCCGCTGCGCGCCGCCATCTACGCCGGGCTGAGCCTGGCCACGCTCGCCGCGCTGTACGCCTGCTGGGTCATCGGCGCGGCCGTCGCCGGCGGGGTCACCGCGCCCGGCTACGTCACGCTGGTGGCCATCATCGCGGGCCTGGGCGGTCTGCAGATGGTGATGCTCGGGCTGATCGGCGAGTACATCGGGCGGATCTACTACGAGACCAAGCGGCGGCCGCACTTCCTGGTCAAGGAGTCCGACGGCGCCGCGCCCGCCCCCGCGCCGGCGCACGCCTCCGCCCCGCCCGGCACCGCCGCGGCCGCCCCGCGGTCCCGCTGATGCGCGGTCCGGCCGCGGCGGTCCCCTGGGGCCAGGTGGCCCGCTTCACGCTCGTCGGCGTCGTCAACACCGCCGTCTTCTACGCCTGTTACCTGCCGCTGCACCGGGCGCTGCCGTACTTCGCGGCGTACTCGGCGGCGTTCGCGGTCAGCCTGACCGGCTCGTTCTTCCTGAACACCTACTTCACCTACCGCACCCGCCCCAGCTGGCGGAAGTTCCTGCTCTTCCCGCTGACCCAGGCCACCAACTACGCGGTGCAGAGCGCCGGGCTGGTGGCGCTGGTGAGCTGGCTGGGGATGGACAGCAGGGCCGCGCCGCTGGCCGCTGCGCTGCTGGCGCTGCCGGTCACCTTCGCGGTCTCCCGGCGGATCCTGCGGCCCCCGGCCCGCCGCACCGGGCCGGCCGCTCAGCCGGGCGCGCCGCCGGAGCGCTCCGGCGAGGCGGCCTGAACCCGCCAGCCCCGGAACGGCGCGGTCTGCCCGGCCCGCTGCTGCCGGGCCGCGTAGAGCCGGCCGTCGTTGCCGAGCGCCACCAGCACCGCCCGGCCGGCCGCGTCGGCCGCCACCCCGGCCGCCGCCGAATGCGCCAGCCGGCAGCGCTGCCACGGCTTGGGCGCGGTCTGCGCCATCGCCACCCGGACGTCCCCGGCGTCGTCCCGGGCGGCCAGCACCATCCGGTCGCCGCCGGCCGCCGCCAGCGCCACCCGCCCGTAGCCGCCGGCCCGTTCGCACTGCGCGGTCACCCGCCAGCCGCCGATGGCCCGCTGCCGCTCGGCGATCAGCACCCGGGCGGTGTCCGCCTGCCGGTAGGCGATCCGCACCAGGCCGCCCGGCAGCGGCACCACGCTGACCGGTCCGGCCGGCTCCGGCAGCCCGGTGGCCGCGCCCGGCCGCGGCACCTCCCCCGGCTCCTTGGACACCCAGTGCTGCACGGTGTGGGCGCTCGGCGCCACCAGGTGGAGCAGCCCCCCGTCGTCCACACAGGCGTCGATCCCGTCGACGACCTGCGGGGACGCCTTCAGCGTGCCGACGCCGGCCGGGCCCTCCAGCCGGTCCCACGGCGTCCACTCCCCGCCGCGCGCCCGGCTGCGGTGGCCGATCCCGCCGTCCCAGGCGCGGGCGAAGACGTGCACCGTGCCGTCCGGGGCCGCCACCGCGGCCGGGAAGCCGGTCTCCAGGGACCGGACCGGCTCCGGGTCCGGTGTGCCCAGCGACTCCCACTCCCCGAAGACCGGCACCCCGTCCCGCCGGACCGCGGTCTGCGCCGCGGTGACCAGCTCCCGGCAGTGGTCGGTGTCCGGCCCCGGCAGCACCGTCCGCGAGGCGAACAGCCGGAACGCGCCGTCCGGCAGCCGCACCGCGTGCAGCTGCCCCTCCAGCATCTGCCCGCCGGCCCGCGCCGGGGCGCCGAACCGCCCGCTGCCCGGCGCGGTCTCCGCCCAGCAGTACGCCGCCCCGCCCAGCACCGCGAACGCCACCAGCCGCCCGTCCCGGGCCGGGCGCACCCAGGCGTTGGAGCCGGGGGCGCGCAGCCGGGTGGAGCGGGTCCAGTTGCGCGGACTGCCGTTGAGGGCCGAGCCGCCGACCTTGCGGTCGCCGCAGCCCGCCGGATCGCCGCAGCGCCGGTGGTCGGCCCAGCCGTAGACGTCGAGCGTGCCGGCCTTGCGGCGGGCGGCGGCCAGGTCCAGGTCGTTGGGGAGGGCGCCCATCTCGTAGCCGAGGTAGCTCTCCACGATGGCCGGGGCCGGCCGGCCGCTCCCCCAGTAGCGGGCCAGCGCGGCCTGGGTGAAGTGGGCGGAGGCGGTGTGGTCCTGGTGGTCGTAGTAGCGCAGACCGGCCAGCCGGGGGTCGGGGGCCGGCGGCGGGTCCTTGGGGGAGTGCACGGCGTTGGGGTCCAGGGTGCGGACGACGGTGGGCCGCACCCAGTCCAGCAGCGCGGCCAGGGTCTCGGTGACCTGGTCGCGGGTGTAGCGGAACTCCCGCTGGACGGGGCTGCCCTCGGGCCGCAGCGTGGGCAGCGTGTCCGCCGCGCCCAGCCACAGGCCGCGCAGGCTGGTGGCGCGCGGCAGGGAGACCGCGCGGGCCTCGACCAGCTCCAGGAAGACCAGCTGGTGCTGGGGCGCGGCGCGCAGCGTCTGCACCTCCACCTGGAAGCCGCGCAGCACACTGCGGGCCTCGGCGTCCCAGACGCCGCCGGGGTCGCCGGTGGCCATCCGGGCGTGCGCGGCGAGCAGCCCGTTGACCCGGGCCCGGGCGAACGCGGACCGGTCGGCGACCACCCTGCTGTGCCGGGCGGTGCCGCGCGGCGCGTTCCGGCCGTCGGACTCGCCGCCGGTCAGGCACACCGTGACGGTCCGGGCGCCGCTGCGGATGGCCTGCTCCAGATTCGGGTTCATGAAGAACAGCCCGTCGTCCGGATGCGCGATGACGTGCAGGAACACCTGGTCGTCCGGCTCCTCGGCGGACTCCTGCTCGCGGGCCGGCGGGGCCGGGCGGGTGGTGTCCGGGGAGAGCCAGGCCCACACCCCGGCGCCCGCGGTGGCCGCGAGAACGGCGCCGCCGGTGGCCTGGAGCAGCCGGCGGCGGGCGAGCGACGGTCCTGAGGGTCCTGACCCGGGCACCTCCCCAGTATTTGCGGGCGGCCCCCGTACCGCGCGCCCGAAATGCCGTAAGGCCCCCATATCGTGACGGTGCGCCACCCGGCCCGCCGGGGCCGTCCCCGGGTGCCCGGCCCGCTCCCGGGGACGGACTGCCGTGCGCCGCCCCCGAGTTGGACCCGGCCGAGCCGCCCTCCCGTACAGCCGTGCGGATACCATCCCCCGGCAGGTTTCGATCGGGGGAGGCTCCACATCAGTACGCACGACGCCCACGGCCCCGGCGGCTCCCGGGACGGCGGGGCGGAGGTCTTCCGCCCGCTGCGCGCCGACGACCCGCGGGAGGTGGCCGGATACCGCCTGCTGGCCCGGCTCGGCGAGGGCGGGATGGGGTCGGTGTACCTCACCCGCACCCGGGGCAACCAGCCCGCCGCCCTGAAGGTCATCCGCCGCGAGTTCGGCCGGGACCCGGACTTCCGCGCCCGCTTCGCACAGGAGGTGCGGGCCGCCCGCCGCGTGCAGGGCTACCACATCGTGCCGGTGCTCGACCACGACACCGGCGGCGAACTCCCCTGGCTGGCCACCGCGTTCATCCCCGGCCTGCCGCTGGACGAGGCGCTGCGGGACGGTCCGCTGCCGCTGCCCGCGGTGTTCCGGCTGGTCGGCGCGGCGGCCGGCGCGCTCGCCTCGGTGCACGCCGCCGGCATCGTCCACCGGGACCTCAAGCCCAGCAACATCCTGCTCGGCCCGCAGGGGCCCTACGTCATCGACTTCGGCATCGCCCGCGCCGCCGACGCCACCCAGCTCACCCGCAGCGGCGGTTTCATCGGCACCCCGCAGTACATGTCCCCCGAGCACGCCGCCGGCGAGCAGGTCACCCCGGCCGCCGACGTCTTCTCGCTGGGCCTGATCGCCGCGGTCGCGGCCACCGGCCGCCACCCGTACGGGGACGGCGCCGCGATCACCGTCGCGGCCCGGATCGCCAACACCGCCGATCGGGCCCCGGACCTGTCCGGCTACCCGGACGCGCTGCGGCCGCTGCTCACCCGCTGCCTGGCCGCCGACCCCGGGGAGCGGCCCACCCCGGCAGAGGTGGCCGAGGCGTGCCAGGAGGCGTCCGGGCACGGGCCGGGCGACTTCGACGGCTGGCTGCCGGAGGCCCTGGCCACCGAGATCGCCCGCCGCGAGCGCGCCGCCCGGCAGCTGCCGGAACCGCCCCCGGCCGCCGCCCCGCCGCCGCCCGGCCACCCGCCGACCGAGGTCCCGCCCGGTTACACCCCCACCCAGGGAGCCGGCCCCCACCAGGCCACGACCCGTACCGGTACCGTTCCGCCACCGCCCGGCGGGCCGCACGCGATGCCGACCGCCGGGGCCGGCGCGCCGCCGCCCGCTCCCGGCCGGACCGGCGGGCGCGCGCGGCGGGTGGTGCTCGGCGCGGTCGCGCTGGTCGCGGTGGCCGCCGCCACCTGGACGGTGGCCCGCGCCGGCGGTTCCGGGGACTCCGGCGGCACCGCCGGGCACGGGCCCACCGGCGCCGCCTCCGCCGCCGGGCACAAGAAGGACGGCGCCGCGCCCGCCACGCCCGGCGACGGGGACGCCGGCTACCAGGTCGTCTTCAAGGACCGCCCGTTCGCCCTGCGCTCCCCCACCGGGGCCGGCACCACCTACGCCGACCTCGACGTCCCCCGGACGGAGACCCGCGTCCAGATAGACGACTCCCCCTACGAGATCCAGTACATCGGCGTCTCCGGCATCGGCCTGGAGTTCAAGACCCCGATGGGCCGCAGCACCGGCCGCACCGCCCGCGCCTGCCAGGAGGGCGCCCAGGCCGACGTCCTCCCCGAGCAGGTCCGCCGCGAGGACCTGAACAAGGGCCGGACGATCCACGTCGGCTCCCTGCTGTGCACGCGGACCACCGACGGGGACCTCGCCCTGATGGAGATCACCGGCATGACCCCGAACGCGGAGACCGGCATGCCGGACTTCGCCACCAAGGTGACGCTCTGGAAGAAGGCGTAGCCACCGGGCGGGGGCCCGGCGCCTGGTAGCGCGCAGGCCCCGGGACCTCGACAGCCGCCGCGCCCGGCGTACGGCGCTCACCCGGCGGCCGTACGCTCCCGCCCGCAGCCGTACGCCCCCGCCCCCCGCGCGCTACTCCGCGCCCAGCGCCGCCGCCACCGACCCCGCCAGCGCGTCGAGGTAGCCCGCGGGCACCTCGTCGCGTACGACCAGCAGCCGCCAGTACAGCGGCCCGGTCAGCAGGTCCAGCGCCAGCCGCGAGTCCACGTCCGCGGGCAGTTCCCCGCGCTCCACCGCGCGCGCCACCACCGCGGCCGCCACGCCCTCCTGGCTGTCGTGCAGCGCGGCCTTCAGCGCCGCGGCCAGCTCCGGGCTGCGCGCCGCCTCGGCCAGCAGGTCCGGGATGATCTGCGAGGCCATCGGGTGCCGCAGCGCCCGGGCCGCGACCTCCAGCAGCATCCGCACATCGCCGCGCAGCGTCCCGGTGTCGGGGGCCGGGAGCCCGGCCGCGGCGACCGCCGAGACCACGTCCAGGACCAGGTGCAGTTTGGAGCGCCAGCGGCGATAGACGGCGGTCTTGCCGACCCCGGCCCGCCGCGCGATGCCCTCGATGGACATCCGCGCGAAACCGACCGCGGCCAGCTCCTCGAAGACCGCCGCGCGGATCGCCGCGGTCTTGTCCTCCCGCAGCACGGCGGCGCCGGCCGGGGCCCGCCGCCCCCCGGACGCCGGGCGGCCGCGCCCGCTCTCGTTGCCGTCGTGTGCCATGCCGCGATCCTAGCGGTACGTCGCAACGGTTGCGTTCCGACGTCGATCGCTCTACTGTCTCGACGACACGACGATACGGACCCGTTCCGTCGTCACCGCCGACCGCGCGGCCAAAGCACCACCGACCGCACCGGCGACACCCCCGTACGAAAGCGACCCCACCCGCCCCACCTCCCCCACCCGACAGCGAAAGCGAACGCCGCATGCCCCAGACCCTCGCGCCCCCGGCCCCCGCCCCCGACCCGGCGACCGCCCGGCCGCCCGGCTCCGGCACCGCACCCGACCCGGAGCTGCGCGCCCTCGCCGAACGCCACGGCCTCACGGTGAGCGGCGCCCGCCCCTCGCTGCCCGAATACACCCGGCAGCTGTGGCGGCGCCGGCACTTCATCGCCTCGTTCGCCACCGCCAAGCTCACCGCGATGTACACCACCGCCAAGCTCGGCCAGCTCTGGCAGGTGATCACCCCGCTGCTCAACGCCGGCGTCTACTACTTGATCTTCGGCGTGCTGATCGGCACCCGCCGGGGCGTTCCGGACTACATCCCGTACCTGGTCACCGGCGTCTTCGTCTTCACCTTCCTGCAGAACTCCGTGATGGCCGGCACCCGGGCCATCTCCGGCAGCCTCGGCCTGGTGCGGGCGCTGCACTTCCCGCGCGCCTGCCTGCCGATCTCGTTCTGCCTGGCGCAGCTCCAGCAGTTGCTGTACTCCATGGGCGTCCTGATGGTCATCCTGCTCGCCTTCGGCCAGGTGCCCACCTGGTCCTGGCTGCTGGTGGTGCCCGCCCTGACGCTGCAGTTCGTCTTCAACACCGGCCTGGCGATGATCATGGCCCGGCTCGGCGCCCGGACCCCGGACCTGGCGCAGCTGATGCCGTTCATCATGCGGACCTGGATGTACGCGTCCGGCGTGATGTTCAGCATCAGCGTGATCACCCAGGGCAAGCACCTGCCGAAGATCGTCCTGATGCTGCTGAACGGCAACCCCGCCGCGGTCTACATCGACCTGATGCGCTTCGCCCTGATCGACAGCTTCACCCGGCACCAACTGCCGCCGCACGTCTGGGCGTTCGCGGCCGGCTGGGCCCTGCTGGCCGGAATCGCCGGCTACCTCTACTTCTGGAAGGCCGAGGAGCGCTACGGACGTGGCTGACATGACCCGCACGACTCACGCAACCGACACGACCGAGGTGGCCGGCACGGCTGAGGCAGCCGCCGCCCCCGTCCCCACCGTCATCGCCGACGACCTCCACATCGTCTACCGCGTCTACGGCACCGGCGCCGGCAAGGGCAGCGCCACCGCGGCCCTCAACCGCATCCTCCGCCGCGGCCCGGCCACCGGCGTCCGCGAGGTGCACGCCGTCAAGGGCGTCACCTTCACCGCCCACCGCGGCGAGTCCATCGGCCTGATCGGCTCCAACGGCTCCGGCAAGTCCACCCTGCTCCAGGCCATCGCCGGCCTGCTGCCCGCCGAGCGCGGCCGGGTCTACACCCACGGCCAGCCGTCCCTGCTGGGCGTCAACGCGGCCCTGATGAACGACCTGACCGGCGAGAAGAACGTCCTGCTCGGCGGCCTGGCCATGGGCATGAGCCGCGAACAGGTCCGCTCCCGCTACGACGGCATCGTCGACTTCTCCGGCATCAACGAGAAGGGCGACTTCATCTCCCTGCCGATGCGCACGTATTCATCCGGTATGGCGGCCCGGCTGCGCTTCTCCATCGCCGCCGCCAAGGACCACGACGTCCTCCTCATCGACGAGGCGCTGGCCACCGGCGACCGCCGCTTCCAGAAGCGCTCCGAGGCCCGCATCCGCGAACTCCGCGAGGAAGCCGGCACCGTCTTCCTCGTCAGCCACAACAACAACTCCATCCGCGACACCTGCGACCGAGTCCTCTGGCTCGAACGAGGCACCCTCCGCATGGACGGCCCCACCGAAGAAGTCCTCGCAGCCTACGAAGCCTTCACCCACAGCTGACCAATCCCAGCCCGTCCGGCGCTTGAGGCCAAAACCAAGCCCGTCCGGCGCTTGAGGACAAATTCAAGCCCGTCCGGCGCTTGAGGACGAGCGCAGCGATACCCCGCCCGCACGGGCCCACCACCGCACCCCACCGGGCCCCGGCCCGCGCCAGCGCAACGCACAAGCGCCGGACAGGCCCAAAGCCCGCCCGGCGCTTGAGGGCAAAAGGGCAGGCGCCCCAGGCGCCGCCCCCGGCCTCAGCTATGCGTACGCAGCAGCGTCCGCATAGTCCGCATGGCGACGGAAAGGTTCGCCAGATCGAACCCCTCCGACCCGTGGATCTCCTCCAGCGTCGCCCGCGCCCGCGTCAGAATCGCCGCGTTCGCGTCCTCCCAGGCCGCGAACCGCTCCCCCGGCGACGCCGCCCCGTCCCCCATCGCCAGCACATCCGACGTGAGCGCCGCGTGCGCCGCGAAGAGGTCCTCGCGGATCGAGGCCCGGGCCATCGACTGCCAGCGGTCGTTCCGCGGCAGCTCCAGGATCCGGTCCAGCAGCTGGTTGATCCGCAGCCGGTCGCCGAGGTCGTAGTAGACCTCCGCGACGGCCAGCGGCTCCTTGCCCGTACGGTCGGCGATGGCGACGATGTCCAGCGCCGGGAAGGCCGACGAGAAGCCGGACACCTGGACCGCCAGCGGCTCCGGCACCCCGGCGTCGGTCAGCTCCTCCAGGATCGTCTGGTACCACTCCAGGTCGCTGCCCTGCAGCAGCTTCGGCAGCTCGGCCCAGACCTGCGCCACCCGCTCCGCGAAGAAGTCGATGGTGCCGGACAGCTCCAGCGGCTGCGGGCGGTTGTTGAGCAGCCAGCGGGTGCCGCGCTCGACCAGCCGCCGCGAGTGCAGCCGGATCCGGGTCTGGACGTCGGCGGCCACGGTGTTGTCGAGCGCCTCGACGTCGTCCCAGACCTGGTTGAGCCGGAAGATCGCGCGGGCCGCGGTGTGCGCCCGGACGACCTCCTCCAGGGACGCCCCGGTCTCCTCCCGCATCCGGTGCAGGAAGCTCGTCCCGCCGGTGTTGACGGTGTCGTTGACCAGCACCGTGGTGACGATCTCGCGGCGCAGCGCGTGCCCGTCGACCTGCTCGGTGAAGTTCTCCCGCAGCTGGGTGGGGAAGTAGGCGTGCAGGAGGTGCTGGAGGTAGGCGTCGTCCGGCAGGCCGGTGCCGATCAGCTCGTCGGCCACCGTGATCTTGGTGTAGGCGAGCAGGACCGCGGTCTCCGGCTGGGTCAGCCCGCGCCCGGCGCTCAGCCGCTCGCGGATCTGCCGGTCGCTGGGCAGGAATTCCAGCGCCCGGTCCAGATGCCCGTCGCGCACCAGGCGGCGCATGAAGCGCTGCTGGGCGTGGAGCATGCTGGAGGACTGCGCGAGGGCCAGGGCCAGCGCGGTGTTCTGCGCGTAGTTGTTGCGCAGCACCAGCGAGCCGACCTCGTCGGTCATCTCCGCCAGGAGCTTGTTGCGCTGCTTGACCGTCATGTCGCCGTCCGCGACGACGGAGTTCAGCAGGATCTTGATGTTGACCTCGTGGTCGGAGGTGTCCACACCGGCGCTGTTGTCGATCGCGTCGGTGTTGATCCGCCCGCCGGCCATGGCGAACTCGATCCGGCCCAGCTGCGTCAGGCCGAGGTTGCCGCCCTCGCCGACGACCTTGACCCGCAGGTCCTCGCCGTTGACGCGGATCGCGTCGTTGGACTTGTCGCCGACGTCGGCGTGCGACTCGGCCGACGCCTTGACGTACGTGCCGATGCCGCCGTTCCACAGCAGGTCCACCGGGGCCTTGAGGATGGCCTGCATCAGCTCGGCCGGGGTCATCTTCTTGACGCCGGACTCGATGCCGAGGGCGGCCCGCACCTGGGCGTTGATCGGGATGGACTTGGCCGACCGCGGGTGGATGCCGCCGCCCTGCGACAGCAGCGCGGTGTCGTAGTCCGCCCACGAGGAGCGCGGCAGCTCGAACAGCCGGCGGCGCTCGGCGTACGAGGTCGCCGCGTCCGGCTTGGGGTCGAGGAAGATGTGCCGGTGGTCGAAGGCGGCCACCAGCCGGATGTGCTCGCTGAGCAGCATGCCGTTGCCGAACACGTCACCGGACATGTCGCCGACGCCGACGACGGTGAAGTCCTGCGTCTGGGTGTCGTGGCCCAGCTCGCGGAAGTGCCGCTTGACCGACTCCCAGGCGCCGCGGGCGGTGATGCCCATGCCCTTGTGGTCGTAGCCGGCGCTGCCGCCGGAGGCGAACGCGTCGCCCAGCCAGAAGCCGTACGACTCGGCGACCTCGTTGGCGATGTCGGAGAACGTCGCGGTGCCCTTGTCGGCGGCGACGACGAGGTAGGTGTCGTCGCCGTCGTGCCGGACCACGTCCCGGGGCGGGACGACCTCGCCGCCGACGAGGTTGTCGGTGATGTCCAGCAGACCGGAGATGAAGGTCTTGTAGCAGGCGATGCCCTCGGCCAGCCACGCGTCGCGGTCCTGCGCCGGGTCCGGCAGCCGCTTGCCGACGAAGCCGCCCTTGGCGCCGACCGGCACGATGACGGTGTTCTTCACCATCTGCGCCTTGACCAGGCCGAGGATCTCGGTGCGGAAGTCCTCCCGCCGGTCCGACCAGCGCAGACCGCCGCGCGCGACCTTGCCGAACCGCAGGTGGACGCCCTCGACGCGGGGCGAGTACACCCAGATCTCGTACGCCGGGCGGGGCGCCGGCAGGTCGGGGATGGCCTGCGGGTCCAGCTTGATCGACAGGTAGGAGTGCGGGCGGCCCTCGCTGTCGCGCTGGTAGTGGTTGGTGCGCAGGGTCGCCTTGATGACGGTGAGGAAGGCGCGCAGGATGCGGTCCTCGTCCAGCGAGGCGACCTGGTCCAGGGCGCCGTCCAGCTCCTCCAGCAGCCCGTCGGTCAGCTCCCGGCCGGCGCTCTGCCGCTCCGGCGACATCCGCGCCTCGAAGAGCGAGACCAGCAGCCGGGTGGTGTGGACGTTGTTGGAGAGGGTGTCCTCCATGTACGTCTGGCTGAACGTCGAACCGGCCTGGCGGAGGTACTTGGCGTAGGCCCGCAGCACCATCGCCTGGCGCCAGTCGAGCCCGGCGCACAGCACCAGCTTGTTGAAGTTGTCGCTCTCGGCGGCGCCCGTCCACACGGCGGTGAACGCGTCCTGGAAGCGCTCGCGGGCGTCGTCGCCCGAGATGTGCTCGGGGATCCGCAGACCGAAGTCGTAGATCCAGGCGACCGTGCCGTCGGTGCGGCGCAGCTCGTGCGGGCGCTCGTCGATGACCTCGACGCCCAGGCGGTTCAGGCCCGGCAGCACCTTGGACAGGGAGACCGGCTCGCCCTGGCTGTAGATCTTGAAGCGGCGCTCGCCGGGGCCGGCGTTGACCGGCTCGTAGAGGCTGACCGAGAAGTCCCGGCCGGGCTCCTGGGCGACCTTCTCCAGGTGGGTGAGGTCGGCGACGGCGGCGCGCGGGCTGTTGTCGGCCTTGTAGCCCTCGGGGAAGGCGTGGGCGTAGCGGCGCAGCAGCTCGGCGGCGCGCTCCTCGCCGGCCTCGGCGGTCAGCGCCTCGGCGAAGCCGTCGGCCCAGGAGCGGGCGGCCTCCACCAGGCGGGCCTCGATGCGGTCCACGTCCGCGTCGGTCAGCTCCGGCAGCCGGGTGCCGGGCTCGACGCGGATGAGGAAGTGCAGCCGGGAGAGCACCGACTCGGTGTTCCAGGCCGTGAAGTCGACGCTGGTGCCGCCCAGCTCCTCCTTGAGGATGTCGATCAGCCGCAGCCGGACGGCGGTGGTGTAGCGGTCCCGGGGGAGGTAGACGAGGGCGGAGTAGTAGCGGCCGTACTCGTCCTGGCGGAGGTAGAGCCGCAGCCGCCGGCGCTCCTGGAGGTAGAGCACGCTGGTGGCGATGGACCGCAGCTGGTCGACCGGGGTCTGGAACAGCTCGTCGCGCGGGTAGGTCTCCAGGATCTGGAGGAGGTCGCGGCCGTCGTGGCTGTGCGGGGTGAAGCCGGCGCCGTCGAGGACCTCGGCGACCTTGCGGCGGATCACCGGCACCCGGCGCACCGACTCGGTGTACGCGGCCGACGAGAACAGGCCCAGGAAGCGCCGCTCGCCGGTGACGTTGCCGTCCTTGTCGAACTTCTTCACCCCGACGTAGTCGAGGTAGGAGGGGCGGTGGACGGTGGCGCGGCTGTTGGCCTTGGTGAGGATGAGCAGCTTGGGCTCGCGGGCCTTGGCGCGGGCGTCGGCGGGGAGGCGGTTGAAGGACGGCGAGACGGGGTGGCCGGCGTCGCTCTCGCGGTGCGGCGGGTCGGAGCGCAGGATGCCGAGGCCCGTACCGGGCACGGCGGTCAGGACGTCCTCCTCGGTGCCGTCCTCGCCGGGCGCGGAGGCCAGCTCGTACTCGCGGTAGCCGAGGAAGGTGAAGTGGTCGTCGGAGAGCCAGCGCAGCAGCTCCCGGGCCTCCTCGGTGTCCTCGGGGCGGATCGCGTCGGCGATCGGCTCGCCGGGCAGCTCCTCGGCGATGCGCAGCGCGGTGGAGCGCATCTTGTCCCAGTCCTCGACGGACTCGCGGACGTCGGAGAGCACCCGCAGCAGATCGGCGGTGATCTGCTTGAGGTCGTCCTTGTCGGTCTCCCGGTCGATCTCGACGTGGATCCAGGACTCGATGGCCGCGTCGTGCGGCAGCTCGGCGGTGCGGGCGCGGCCGGGGCCGTGCACCTCGCCGTTGGCGTCGAGGACCTCGATGAGCTTGCCGGTGACGTCCCGGCGGACGGTCAGCTGCGGGTGGATCACGACGTGGATGCCGCGGCCCTGCCGGGACAGCTCGTTGGTGACCGAGTCGACCAGGAACGGCATGTCGTCGGTGACCACCTCGACGACGGAGTGGCTGCAGGTCCAGCCGTTCTCCTCGACGGTCGGGGTGTGCACGCGCACATTCGCGGTGCCCTGGGGCCGGGTCTCGGCCAGGCGGAAGTGGGAGAGCGCGGCGCCGAAGACGTCGACCGGGTCGCGGTCGGTGAGGTCCTCGGGGGCGGTGTGCAGGTAGTAGCGCTGGAGGTATCCCGTGAGGGTGTCCGGGTCGAGCCCGCGTACCGGGGCGCACCCGGCGGGGCTGCTCTCACCTACCCGTGCGGCCCTCGCGAGCAGCTCGTTCTTGGCTTCGTCCAGCTTGGTCTGCATGTCCTCTGGCTCCTGTCGCGCGCCGTTGCGTGACGTCGTGGAAAAACGTGGGTAGGGCTGGGAAAGCCGCACAACGCCACCGCGACGCGGGGTGTCCTGTCGCTGTCGACGCTATGCCGCGATGGGGGGAGGCCGTGCCGTCGTCGACGATTCTTGACGAAGTCGACATGGATTGGCGGCCGCAACGATCAGCTCTCGCCCGGTCACGGTCGTGCCCCGGGCGCTCGGCGGGGGCCTTGCCGCCCCCGCGGACTATCGCGCTGATCACGCTGCAAGGCTATCGCTCCCGGAACGTGCCCCGTTATGCGCCGTCCACGTAAAACCACACCCTTAACTTAGACCTTCTGGACAAGGAGTGTCCGGGGTGGCGTACGTGCGGCAAGCGCCGGCCGCGACCTCACGGGGCGGCCGGGCCGTCCGCTCAGGCGGCCAGCTCCTCCGCGACCTGCACGGCCTCGGCGAGGCTGTCCACCACCGGCGCCCCGGTGGCCGCCAGGCTGCCGCGGCTGTGCGAACCGCCCGTGTAGAGCACCGCGTGGGCGCCCGCGTCCCGCGCCGCCACCGCGTCGTCCACGGCGTCCCCGATCACCACCGTACGCCCCGGGTCCACGCGCTCCAGGGCCGCCAGGTGGCGCGCCATGTGGGCGCTCTTGGACCCGCCGGGCGGACCGGTGCGGCCCTCGACCCGGACGAACCGCGCGGCGATCCCCAGGCCGCGGACCAGGGGTATCAGCTCGTCGTGGCCGAACAGGCTGAGGATCGACTGGCTCCGCCCGGCCGCCTGCCAGGTCTCCAGCAGCGCCTCCGCGCCGTCGGCGAGCCCGCATCCGGCGCGGCGCTCGGTGTAGTGCCGCTGGAAGGCGGCGTCCATGACCAGCCACTCGGCCTCGGTCGGCCGCCGGCCCATCAGCCGCTCGTAGAACAGCGGTACGGGGACGCGGTACAGCTCCCGATAGCGGTCCAGGGTGAGGGCGGGCAGGCCGATCTCGGCGAAGGCGGCGTTGGTCGCCGCCAGGACGGCGTCGGTGTCGTGGAACAGTGTCCCGTTCCAATCCCACACGATATGTGCGGCGGGCTTCCTCATACCGTCCCCCCGGTCCTTCCCCCGAGCGTCTGCCATGGAGGAAACCGTACCCGGCGCCACTGACAACGCCGCCGGAGCGGGCGCGGAACCGCCTCGCGGGCCGTCACTCCAGCAACTGCGGGATCTCCTGCACCGCGAACCACATCAGGTCGTGGTCCTCGGCGCCGTCCACCGTGAACTGCGCGTCGTCGTCGCCGAGGTCCGCCGCGCCCAGCGCCGCCGCGGCCGCCGCCACGTCCTGGGCCGCGTCCGGGGAGTCCACGTGCACCGCCGCCGCCTTCGACAGCGGCACCGGTCCGGCGACCCGCACCTCGCCCAGCGCCGACTGATCCAGGCCCCGGTCGGGGTCGGCCGCCGCGTCGCGGTCGGGGACGTCCAGCGCCACCACGACCCGCCGCCGGGGCACCGAGGGGTGGCCGGCCAGCAGCCGCAGCGACGCCTGCGCCGCGCGGTTCAGCGCCGCGTACTCCAGCTCCTCGATGTCGTCCGAGACGTACCACTCGCGCAGCGCGGGGGTGACGGCGTACGCGCGCAGCGGGCCGGTGCCCAGCTCGCCGCTCCGGTGCGCGTCGGCGAGCCCGGAAAGCGTCAGGGGGACGTAGACACGCATGGCAGCCGCTCTCGCTAGATCCAGAACAATGCCCCGCCAGCATACGGCCGGGCGTCCCCCTTCGTGCCGCGGCCGCGGCGCCCGCCCCGCCGGCCGCCGGGACCGCCGCCGGCCCGGCCTCGCGGCGTGATCCCGGGCCGCCGCCACGGACGGGTGAAAATCGCCCGCCGCCCCGCGGAGGGCCCCGCGCCTTGCCGCCGCCGCGGCCCGCCGCCAAGATCCTCGACCACAAGCTACCGCCCGGTAACGACGCCGGGCCCGGCACGAGGGGGCACCGCGATGACCGACACCACCAGCGCGCACACCGCGCCCACCGACGCCCCGGCGGACCCCCGCCCGGCCCCGGCGCAGCCCGGCCCGGGGGTACCGGCCGGGACCGCTCCGACCGCTCCGGCCTCCGCCGGGGCCGCCGCGACCACCCCGACCGTCCCCCGGCCGCGCCGCGCCGGCCGCCGCCCCACCAGCGGGCCCGCCGGACGCGGGCCGTCCGGTCCCGCCGGGCGCGGTCCTGCCGGACGCGGCCCGTCCGGTCCCGCCGGGCGCGGTCCTGCCGGACGCGGCCCGTCCGGTCCCGCCCACCGCGCCCCGGCCGGCACCC
>NZ_LLZI01000256.1 GCF_001509485.1 Streptomyces sp. NRRL F-4489 | reverse complement strand
CCGTTGGGCTCGGGGGCGGATTCTTCGGCGGACGGGGGAGGGGTGGGCGGAGTGGCCGGAGCGGGCGGAGTGGATGGTTCCGGGGTGGGGGAGGCCGAGGGGGCGGGCGCCGCCGCGTCCTCCGGTGCCGGCCGGTCGCCGGTGCCCTCGTTGCCCCCGCCCTCCTCGACCGAGATGCCGAACTCCGTTGCCAGGCCGACCAGTCCGGTCTCGTACCCCTGGCCCAGCGCGCGGAACTTCCAGCCGTCGCCGCGGCGGTACAGCTCCCCGCAGATCAGCGCGGTCTCGTCGCCGGTCTCGGGCACCACGTCGAAGACCGCGAGCGGTTCGGCGCCGTCCGCGGCCGCGTCGTAGAGCAGCACCCGCAGATCGCCCACCCCGCCGAACGGGCCGCCGTCCGAGGACGCGGCGAGCACAACCCGCTCCACCGACGTCTCCAGCGTCGCGAGTTCGGCCTCGATGGTGTCGGTCAGGGCGTCCGGCAGCCGGGTCTTGGGGAGGTGCCGCACCAGGCCGCTGGGGTGGCGCGGCTGGTTGTAGAAGACGAAGTCCGCGTCGGAGCGCACGCGTCCGTCCGGCCCCACCAGGAGGGCCGAGGCGTCGACGTCGGGGACGCCGGCGCCCGGCGTCCAGCGCAGGACGGCCCGGACGGCGGTGGCGTCGAGGGGGACGTTCGACCCTTTCAGCATCGCGTGCGTCATGCGGCAATCCTGCCTTCCTCCGGTTGGCCGCCACAACGCGGGGGCCGGGCGCGGGTCCGGGCCGCCGCCCGCTGGCCGTACGCGGCCCCGCCTGGTGACCGTCCGGCAGTCGTCCGATCGCCACCGGGCGGCGCCTTCCGCATGGCGGGAAATTCACGTGGGCGGGAACTTTCCGCACCCCCACACACGTACGATTACCGGCTGGATCCAGACAGCGAGACGCAGCGGGGTGCCCGGTTCCCGCTTTTCCACGGGGAGTTGTATGCGGCACTTTGGGCATCTTGCACCGGATATCCGGAAGACTCTGTTCCACAAGGAGCCGGTGGAGTTCACCGCCGACTCCCCCGCCCGCACGCTCGCGGCCGCCCTCGGTGCCACGCTCTACAGCCCTGCCACCCGCCCCCGCCTCGCCGACGACGTCCGCAAGCAGGCCGCCCGCGGGGTCACGTCCATGGTGCTGTGCCTGGAGGACTCCATAGGCGACGGCGATGTGGCGGCCGGCGAGGAGAATCTCATCCGCCAGTTCACGCTGCTCGACGAGGCCGCCGCGCGCGGCGAGGACCTGCCGCTGCTGTTCATCCGGGTCCGCGAACCGCGGCAGATACGGGATCTGGTGCGCCGGCTGGGCGGCACCGTGCGCCGGCTGTCCGGATTCGTCCTGCCCAAGTTCACCGAAGAGCGCGGGGTGCCGTTCCTGGACGCGCTGACCGCCGCCGAATCCGCCTGCGGGCGGCGGCTGTTCGCGATGCCGGTGCTGGAATCCCCGCAGCTGCTCCACCTGGAGAGCCGCGCCGCGACCCTGGCCGGGATCGCCCGCACCGTGGACGCCCACCGCGAGCGGATCCTCGCCCTCCGTCTCGGCGTCACCGACTTCTGCTCCGCCTACGGCCTGCGCCGCGCCCCTGACATGACCGCCTACGACGTCCAGATCGTCGCCTCGGTCATCGCCGACGTGGTCAACGTCCTCGGCCGCGCCGACGGCACCGGCTTCACCGTCACCGGCCCGGTGTGGGAGTACTTCCGGCTGCACGAGCGGATGTTCAAGCCGCAGCTGCGCCGCAGCCCGTTCCTGGGCCAGGCCGAGGAGCTGCGCACCAGCCTCATCGAGCATGACATGGACGGCCTGCTGCGGGAGATCGAACTGGACCGCGCCAACGGCCTGACCGGCAAGACCTGCATCCACCCCTCGCACGTCGCCCCGGTGCACGCGCTCTCCGTGGTCAGCCACGAGGAGTACAGCGACGCCACCGACATCCTGCGGCCCGAGCGCGGCGACGGCGGGGTGCTGCGCTCCTCGTACACCAACAAGATGAACGAGGTGAAACCGCACCGCGCCTGGGCCGAGCGGACGCTGCTGCGCGCCGAGGCGTTCGGCGTGGCGCGCGAGGACGTCGGCTTCGTGGAGCTGCTGACGGCCAGCCTCCAGCCGGCCTGAGCGGAAGCGGAAGCGGGATGGCGGGCGGAAGCGGAATGGCGGGCGGGAGCCGTATAGCAGGCGGGACGGAAGCCGCGGTCGGTACGGAAGCGGCGAGCGGTACGGACGCGGCGCTCGGAACGGAACGGCGGCGGACGGCAGATGCGGAGCGGAACGACGGTATGGCAGCGGACCATACGGAAGACGGCACGGCGGACGGCAGGGAAGGCGGCATGGAAGGCGGCATGGACAACGGCACGGGCAGCACAGGCGGTATAGGCGGCACGGACGGCACAAGCGGCACGGACCGCGCGGCGGAGCTGATACCCCCCGCCGGGTGGACGGGCGCCTGGGTCGCCCGCCACCTCGGCATCGCGCTGACCGGCGGCGAACAGCTGCCGGAGCTGCTCGGACTGGCCCTGCGGCGCAACCCCCGCCGCGCCCACCTGCTGGTCTCCACCGTCCTCGGCAAGCACGTACCGCAGCGCCCTGACGTGGTCTATGAGGCGGGCGTCGGGCTCGGCCGCCGGGTCCGGGACCTGCTCGGCGACGCCGACGCCGCCCGCGCCGTCGTCCTGGGCTACGCCGAGACCGCCACCGGCCTCGGCCACTCGGTCGCCGACGGCCTCGGCCTCGCCCCGTACCTGCACTCCACCCGGCGCCCGGTGCCCGGCGTCCGGCACGCCGCCGGCTTCGAGGAGGAGCACAGCCACGCCACCTCCCACCTGCTCCTCCCCGAGGACCCCGGGCTGCTCGCCGGGGACGGGCCCCTGGTGCTGGTGGACGACGAGTTCTCCACCGGGCGGACGGTGCTGAACACCCTCCGCGCCCTGCACGCCCGTTACCCACGGGGCCGGTACGTCGTCGTCGCCCTGGTGGACATGCGCTCCGACGAGGACCGGGACCGGCTCGCGGAGTTCGCGGCCGGGCTGGGCGCCCGTATCGACCTGGTGGCGCTGGCCTCCGGGGGCGTACGCCTGCCCGCCGGCGTCCTGGAGCGCGGCCGGGAGCTGGTCGCGGCCTACGAGGAGCGCGGCCGGGAGCCGGCCGCCGCCCAGGAGGAGCGCGGCCGGGAGCTGGTCGCCCAGGAGGAGCCGACCCCGCCCGCCACCGGCCGCGCCGCCCCGCCCGCCGTCCGGATCGACCTCGGCTGGCCCGCCGGCCTCCCCGACGGCGGCCGGCACGGTTTCACCCCCGCGCACCGCGCCCTCCTGGAGCAGCACCTGCCGGTCATGGCCGCCCGGCTCGCGGACCGCCTCACCGGCGCCCGCCGGATCCTCGTCCTCGGCAACGAGGAGCTGATGTACGCCCCGCTGCGCCTGGCCGGAGCCCTGGCCGCCCGGCTCGCCGGGACCGGCGCTGACGTCCGCTTCTCCACCACCACCCGCTCCCCGGTGCTCGCCGTCGACGACCCCGGCTACGCCATTCGCACCCGGCTCGCCTTCCCCGCCCACGACCGGCCGGCCGATGGCCCGGGGGAGCGCTACGCCTACAACGTCGCCCCCGGGAGCGACCCCGCGCGCCGCTTCGACGCCGTCGTCGCGGTCGTCGACTCGGCCGGCGACCGCCCCGAACTCCACGCCCCCGGCGGCCTCCTGGACCGCCTCGCCGCCCACACCGACCGGCTGCTGCTCGCCGTCGTCCCCTCGTACACCCCCGCCCCGCCCCGGGCGCTGCCCGCCCCGCTGCGCGGCCCCGCCTTCTCCTCGTACGCCCCCGAGGAGGTCGGCTGGCTGCTCCAGGACCTGTCCGACGTCACCCTGGAGGCGCCCACCGAGGAGCGCGAGGAGGCGATCCAGCGCGGCGGCGCGCACTACGCCGAGTCGCTGCCGGTCGAGTACCAGCCCGACGCCGCCTACCAGGAGCTGTTCCGCACCGCGCTGCGCGGCTCCGCGGACCGGATCGCGCGCGCGGTCGGCACGGTCACCGAGACCGTCCTCGCCGAACGGGGCCCGCGCCCGGTGCTGGTCTCCCTGGCCCGGGCCGGCACCCCCATCGGCATCCTGATGCGCCGCTGGGCCCGGCACACCCGGGGCCTGGACCTCCCGCACTACGCCGTCTCCATCGTCCGCGGCCGCGGTATCGACACCACCGCGCTGCGCTGGCTCGCCGCCCACCACGATCCCCGGGACGTCGTCTTCGTGGACGGCTGGACGGGCAAGGGCGCCATCACCCGCGAACTGGCCGGCGCGCTCGCCGCCGCCCCGGAGTTCGCCGGCTTCGACCCGCGGATCGCGGTGCTCGCCGACCCCGGCGGCTGCGTCGACACCTACGGCACCCGCGACGACTTCCTCATCCCCTCCGCCTGCCTGAACTCCACCGTCTCCGGGCTCATTTCGCGCACCGTGCTCCGCGCCGATCTGGTCGGACCGGACGACTTCCACGGCGCGAAGTTCTACCGCGAGCTGGCCGGCAGCGATCTGTCGGCGGAATTCCTGGACACCGTCAGCGCCCGCTTCGACGCGGTCACCGGCGCGGTCGCGGCCGGCGTCCGGGCGCTGACCGCCGCCGACCGCACTCCCACCTGGGCCGGCTGGGCGGCTGTCGCGCGGATCAGCGAGGAGTACGGCATCCACGACGTCAACCTCGTCAAACCGGGCGTCGGCGAGACCACCCGCGTCCTGCTGCGCCGCGTCCCCTGGCGGATCCTGGCCCGGCGGGGCGCCGGCCGCGACCTCGACCACATCCGGCTGCTGGCCGAGCGGCGCGGCGTCCCCGTCGAAGAGGTCGGTGAACTCCCGTACACCTGCGTGGGATTGGTCCACCCCCGTTACACCCGCGGCGCCACCGGGGCGGACGGCAGAGCGGTGGCCGCCCGGTGACCGCACCCGCCCCCCTGGTCGCCAGCGACCTCGACCGCACCCTGATCTACTCGGCCCCGGCCCTGCACCTCACCGGGCCGGACGCCGCCGCGCCCCGGCTGCTGTGCGTCGAGGTCTACGAGGGCCGGCCGCTGTCCTACCTGACCGAGACCGCCGCCGGGCTGCTGGCCGCGCTTGCCGGCCGTACCACCTTCGTCCCGGCCACCACCCGCACCCGCGAGCAGTACGGGCGCATCCGCCTCCCCGGCCCGCCCCCCGCGTACGCCGTCTGCGCCAACGGGGGCCACCTCCTCGTCCGCGGCGAGTCCGACCCGGACTGGCAGCGCACCGTCACCGCCCGCCTCGCGGCCCGGTGCGCGCCCCTGGAGGAGGTCCGCGCGCACCTGCTGCGCACCACCGATCCCGCCTGGCTGCGCAGCGCCCGCACCGCCGAGGACCTCTTCGCCTACCTGGTCGTCGAGCGGGCGCTGCTCCCCGAGGGCTGGGTCGCCGAGCTGGCCGCTTGGGCGGAGCCGCGCGGCTGGACGGTCTCCCTCCAGGGCCGCAAGATCTACGCCGTACCGCGGCCGCTCACCAAGAGCGCGGCGGTCGCCGAGGTGGTCCGCCGCACCGGCGCCGGCGGCTTCCTGGCGGCCGGCGACTCGCTGCTGGACGCCGATCTGCTGCTGGCCGCGGACCGCGCCTGGCGCCCCGGCCACGGGGAACTGGCCGACACCGGCTGGCAGGCCCCGCACGTCACCGCGCTCACCGCGCGCGGGGTGGCGGCGGGGGAGGCGATCGTGCGCGCCTTCCTGGGGGGTACGGAGCCGGGGGGCGCCTGCTGACCCGGGGCGCCCGCTGATCAGGGGCGCGCCTGACGGGGGCGCGCCCGACCCGGGCGCCCCCGCTGCCCCGGGGCGTGCCTGCCGGCCCGGTGCGGGGGCCGGCCGTAGGCTGCCGGGGGACCAGGAGGAGAGCCGTGCCCGAGCCGAAGAACACCCCGCTCACCCCGGAGCTGTACGCCTACGTCCTCGCGCAGAACCCACCGCTCGACCCCGCGCTGGAGGCGCTGGCGGACGTCACCCGGGAGCACTTCCCCGAGGCGGCCGGGATGCTGTCGGCACCGGAACAGGCGCCGCTGCTCGCCTTCCTGGTCCGCCTGACCGGGGCCCGGCAGGTGGTGGAGGTGGGCACCTTCACCGGCTTCGCCACGCTCGCCATGGCTCAGGCGCTGCCCGCCGACGGGACGGTGCTGACCTGCGACGTCTCCGAGGAGTGGACCGCGTACGGCCGGGAGGCGTGGGCCGCGGCCGGCGTCGCCGACCGGATCCGGCTGCGGCTCGGACCCGCCCTGGAGACCCTCCGGGGCCTGCCGCCCGAACCGCACCTGGACCTGGTCTACCTCGACGCCGACAAGGGCGGCTACATCGGCTACTGGGAAGAACTGGTCCCGCGCCTGCGCCCCGGTGGCCTGCTGGTCGCGGACAACGTCCTCTACCACGGCGAGGTCACCGACCCCGCGGCCTCCGGACCGGCGCTGGCGATCCGCGAGTTCAACGACCACGTCCGCCGTGACCCGCGCACGGAGGCGGTCCTGGTCACGGTGGCGGACGGGGTGACGCTGGCGCGGCGGCGGTAGGCCCCCGCGGGGGCGTGCGGCCGCTGCGTGGGCGTACGCGGCGGGCCCCGCGCGGCAGCGGCGGCGCCGGGCCGGGCCGCCGGGCCGCGGTCGGTGCCGCGCCGGGCTCCGTCGTGTCAGCCGCAGCAGCCGCCTCCGCAGCACCCGCCGCCTCCGCCGCCGCGCGGGGCCGCGGACGGGCCCGGCCCGGAGGCCGTCCCCCCGACCGAGACGGTGGACAGCAGCTTGACGGTGTCCTCGTGGCCCTCGGGGCAGACGGCCGCGGCGGACGACTCGGCCATCGGCCGGTTCAGCTCAAAGGTGGTCCCGCAGGGACGGCACCGGTACTCGTAACGGGGCATGGCCACAGGCTAACCGGGGCGAACACGTCCCGCGGCCCGCACGAACCCCAACATCCGCTTCCCTTCGCCGGAGCGGGAACTCGCGGCGGGTGCCGATGCGTTCACGCAACGTGACGGAAGTCGGCAGGCGCCGCAGACGCCGAAGGGGGAGATCCGGACATGAAAGCGACAGAGAGGCCCAGCACGAGGTCCCGGTCATGGCCGGGCGCGGTCCGCTGGGTCCGTTCGGTCCGGTCGCTCCATTCGGCGTTACGGATGGTCGCGCGCCGACTTGTCCAGCAGCTCCAGCATCGCCATGTAGGCCCCGTCCAGATCCCGGTCCCGGACGGCCTCGGCCACCGCCGCGTGCACCGCGTGCGGATGCTCGAACGCGCCGCCCGACGCGTACACCTCGCGCCCCCGCTGGACGATCACGGGCACGATCACCCGGTGCATCTGCGCGTAGAAACGGTTGTTGGAGGCGAGCAGCACAGCGGTGTGGAAGGACGCGTCGGCGCGGATGAGCAGCACCGGATCGTCCTCGGTCGCGGACATCGCGCTGAGCGCGGCGCCGATCGCTTCCAGGTCGTCATCGGTACGGCGCTCCGCGGCCAGCGCGGCCGCCGCCGGCTCGATCGACCGGCGGAGTTCGAGCACATCGGCGTAGAAATCGGAGGAGGCGCCGGCCGCGAGCTTCCAGCGCAGTACGTCGGAGTCGAGGAGGTTCCAGTCCTCCCGGGGCCGGACGTAGGTGCCGTGATTCGGCCGGGTGGCCAGCAGGCCCTTGGTGGTGAGCACCCTCACCGCCTCGCGCAGCACGGTCTGACTGACGTCGAGTTCGGCCAGCAGCTCCGGCATGTCCAGCACGTCGCCCTCGCCGTAGCGGCCCTCGAAGATCCGCGTGGCGAGCACCTCGACGGCCGCGCCGTACGGCCCGCCATCGGCGAACGAGGCGGGATTCCCCAACTGGCCCATGGTCGCTCCGAGTTGCCTGTTGCCCCTGTCTCCGGCCCGGGCGGGGAAGGGCCGGCTCGCGGTGGCCGCCGTCGCCGGTGCGGTCTGCTCTGGAGCCCTCTGCTCCGGGGCGGGGCGTTCCGCGAGGGTCCTGGCCCGGTCCGGCTACGGCTGACCGCCGGCGCGGCCGCCCCGGCACGGCGGCTCCGGCATGGTCGCCTTCGCCCTGTCTGGCGGCAGCATGGCCCTCTCACGCACCCCCGACCCGAACTGGTACCACCACCAGCACCGTCGTCACAGCTCCTCAGAACTGCCGGCCGGCGGCGCCCCATGAGGCTTCGGACGACCCGTACCCTTCGCGCCCTCCATCCCCTTCGCGCTGTCCGCGCCGGCCCGGCCGCCGGTGGTCTCGGCGTGCGCCCCCGCGTGGTGGTGCGGGCCGGTGTGGCTGGTGCCGGGGCCGAGCGAGCCCAGCCCGCCGTGCCAAGCGCCCTGCATCTTCGCCCGGGCCGACTGACGGCCCGCGGTCATCCCGGACACCGGGTGCATTTCGCCTCTGTCGAAGAGTTCGGCTTCCTCCGGGTGCCGCGCCCGCCAGTACGGATTGTCGTGCGGCAGCCCGCCGCTGACCCGCCCGTACATCCCGAAGACCAGCAGCAGCAGGCCCACCACGAAGCTGAACAGCACGTTCTGGATCTTGAAGGCGAGGAAGTTGGCGTCGGTCTGCAGCAGCCCCAGATTCACGAAGCCGCTCAGCAGGAACAGCACCCCGAGCACGATATTGAGCGTGGAGGCGAAGTTCCCGCCGATCACCATCCCGGCGAAGAGCAGCGCGCCGACCACGATCGAGATCACGCTCAGCGAACCGTTGGTGTTCAGCCCGGCCACGGTCGCGCCGCCGGTGTCGAAGAAGCCGATGTTGTGGGTCAGCCCGAGGACGCCGAAGGCGACCAGCACAAGCCCCATCACCCCGGCTCCGACGCGGTAGATCCTGCTCAGCCGGTGATCGACGGGCAGATGCTCGTTGAGCTGGGCGCGGCGCCGCTTGGCCTTGCGGAGCGGATTCGCGGGCTTGTGCAGCACGTGGCCAGTCGCACCGGTTGCCATGTTCGGCCTCCTTCGCGCAGATGGGCCGCCTGGGCCGTACTCACTCCAGACTCCAGCATCCGACAGCACGCGCCTTCCTGCCATCGCGCACGGAGGCGCCGGAGGGCGCGGGCACGGGGGCCTTGCGGCGTCCACTGCCCGTTGGGCCCTCGGCGTTCACTGCCCGCTGGGGCCTCGACGCCGGCCACCGCGGCCGGGACTGAGCCCTCCGCGTCCGCCCGCCCGCCACGGGCCCGGGCCGGCTCAGCGCCTCCTCGCCCCAGTACCTCGGCTCTCAGCGCCGCCCGCCCCGGTCCCCTCCCTACCGCGCCTGTGGTGCTCTCCTACCTGCCGCGCTCATCGCGGATTTCCTGGACGACCCGGGCCGCGGTCTCCCGGACCGCTTCCGTCTCGGTCAGGAAGTGCCACCAGTCCGGGTGCCGCCCCTCCAGCCCGGCGACCGCGCGGTCCAGCCGCGCCACCGCCCCGTCCAGCGGCCCGGCGTGCCGGGGGTCGGGCGTGCTGCGGCCGGCCATCGCCAGCCGCTGGGCGTCCCGGATGGCGAAGCGGGTGCGCTCGATCTCCTGCTGGCGGTCCGCCGCCACCGCGTCCAGCCGGCGCAGCCGGTCACCGGCCGCCGACACCGCCTCATCGGTCGTGTTCAGCAGCGCCCGTACGGTCGCCAGCTTGGCGGTGGCGTCCGCCCAGCGCTGCTCGGCCCGCGCCTGCTCCGCCTCCTGGAGCGCCCCGCGAGCCTGCTCCACCGCCTGCTCCGCCCGCTCCGGAACGTGCTGGAGGTCCTGCCAGCAGGCCGCGCTGTACCGCCGCCGCAGCTCGCTGAGGACCGGCGCGACCTGCTCCGCCCGCGTGGTGATCGCCTCCGCCCGCGTCCGCAGCGACACCAGCCGCTTGTCGATCTCCGCCGCGGTCTCCGGCAGCCGCTCCGCCTCCGACCGGATCGCGCCGGCCCGCCGCTGCACCTCCTCCGCCCGCCGGATGGTCTCCGGTACGCCGTGCTGCCCGGCCCCTTCGTTGAGCTTGGTCAGCTCCGGGCCGAGCGCCGCGAGCCGGGCCGCGAGGTCATCGGCGCGCAGGCCGCCCGCCCGGACGGCGTCCAGCGCGTTGCTCGCCGCCAGCAGCGTCTGCCGGGCCCGCTCCACGGCCGGGGCGACTCGGGCCAGCTGGGTCTCGGCGTTCTGCAGCAGCGGCGCCAGGCTCTGCGCGAACCAGTCCAGCTCCCCGCGGACGCGCTCCAGCTCCTCCCGGGCCCGGACCAGATCGGCCCGCGCCCGCGCCAGCGCGGCGCCGTCGATATCGTCCCGATCGAGGTCGTGCGAGTCGACGGCGGTGATGTACCCCTGGCTGACCTGGTCGATCCGCTGCCCGAAGCTCTCGTACTCCACCGCGGCCTGCCGGGCGGGCGCGGAATCGTCGACGGCGGTGATCGTCTCCACCGAGATCCGCAGGTCCCGGTGGGCGGTGTCCAGGTCGTAGAAGGCGGCCGCGGCGGCGTCCTTGGCGGCCTGCGCCTCGGCCCGCTGACTCTCCGCGCGCCCGCCGAACCAGCGGCGGGTCCCGCCCCCGGTGAACGCCATCGGCGCCACCGCCGCCAGCAGCGGCAACGGCAGCAGGGCCAGGCCCAGCACCTCGCCGGCCGCCCGGCGGACCCCTTGGACGCGACGGCGGATCCGCCGCCCGGACGGCCGCGGCTGCGGCTGCGTGTATGTCGCCGTCACATCCCTCTCCCGATCGGATCGCCCCAGGGCAGGCTGACATTCTCCCACCCACCCAAACGAACATCCCGACCGGTAAGTTCACGCCCCGCCTACTCCGGCCCGCCCTCCCGCGCGCCCCCGTCCGCCCCTCGGTCACAGGTTTGCAGTCCTGGCCCCAGAGCAAGGTAGTCTGTCGGCTCGACCAGGGCGCATAGCTCAGCGGTAGAGCGCTGCTCTTACAAAGCAGATGTCGGCGGTTCAAATCCGTCTGTGCCCACCAGCGCGATCAGCGCGAACGAAGAAAAGGTCCAGGTCAGCCCCCTTGCGGGGACCTGGGCCTTCGTCTTTCTTCAGCCCTGGCCCCGGCCTCTCCAGTCCTACGCGCAGGGCGAATCCGCACGGTCACCTCCCAAATCCCTCCCAAATGATCTTGGCGGTGCTGCAGGTCAGTCCTCGTCCGGGGCGAGAGGGCGCACCGGCCGGCGAGGGTCGTGCAGCCAGACGTATTCACCGTTGCCGTCGCCATTGCCATTGCCATTGCCGTTGCCGTTGCCGTCAATGTTGGCGGACGCGGTGAGGCCGAAGTGTTCGGCGGCGGGGCGTTGCAAGTCGCCGGACCATTCCCGCCAGGCGGTTTCGAGCTCTTCCCATAGGTCGCGGTCGCCGAATGCTGTCACGGTGGCGTCGGCGTCCGCGATGGCGCCTGAGCCTTCGCCGTCGCTGACCCAGACCCGTAGGGACGCGTCGTGGCGGCCTTCGATCAGGGTGACGCCCGGCAGGCGTGCGCTCGCGTACAGGGCGAAGCCGGGCGTCAGCATCGCTCGCGGCGGGACAGTGGTGCGCCGGGAGCGGGGGCGTGAGGTGTCCGGGGCGGCGGCGTTCGGGGCGCGGTGGGAGCGCATCGGCATGTAGGTGGCCGGCCCGGCAAACCGGCCGGAGGCGGTGCCGTCCCCGGCCGCGACGAGCCGGACCAGGGAACCGCACCAGATGTCGCCGATCCGGGGCGCCACCAGGACTCCCCCGGGGTGCAGCTGCTTGATCAGGGCGGGCGGAATATGGCGTAGCGCGCAGGTGGCGAGGATGCGGTGGTACGGGGCGCCGGACGGCCACCCGGTCTCGCCGTCGGCGATCACGAGCCGTGGCCGGTAGCCGGCGGCGGCCAGGTTCGCCTCGGCCCGGGCGGACAGCGACGGGTCGATCTCCACGCTGGTGACGTGCTGGTCGCCGATCCGGGCGGACAGCAGCGCGGCGACGTACCCGGTCGCGGTGCCGATCTCCAGCACCTGCTGGCCGTCGCGTACGTCGAGCAGGTGGAGCATGCGCGCGACCATGGAGGGCTGGGAGTTGGAGGAGGTGGCGACGCCAGGGCCGTCCTCGGCGCCGTCGTCCACCTGGATCACCACCGGTTCGTCGGCGTACACCAGGGACGCGCGTTCCGTGGGCTCGGTGACGGGCCGGCATCGATCGGTGTCCTGGCGCCAGACGCGATCGGGGAGGTAGGGCTCCCGGGGGGTGCGTTCCCATACGGCGCGCCATGCGGGGCTCAACAGGCCGCGCTCGTCCAGCAGTTGAACGAGCGCGGTGTGCCCCTGGAGGGGGTGGGTCATGGGTTCATGCCGCCTTGGGGCGGTCGCCATCGGGTGAGGGCGGGGTCGGTGGCGGAGTCCAGGGCTTGTCCGAGGGTTGGCCCGCGTGCTTGCCGCCGTCCGCTGCCGAAAGTGAACGTCGCATGGTGGTGCTGCCTCCGGATTGTCGGGAAGTGTGGTGTGTCGCCCGGTGGGGGCGCTGCGGGCGCTGGGCCCGCTGGGGTGCGGTCAGTGGTTTGTTAGCCCCTGGTCGCCATGGCAAGAAGGTTGGCAGGCAGGGCAGTTGACCGCGCGCAGCCACTCGACCACCGGGTCATCGGGGCCGCCGCGTCCGCATTTCGTTCGCTGGTCCGTGCCGGTGCCGATGAGTTCGTGAACGGTCAGCAGGTCCTCGCCCACGGTCCCCGCCGTGGCGCCGCCTGCGGTAGTGGCGGCGCTCCGCCGGTACGTCATGACGCTGCCCCGGCGGCGGGCGCCCCGGGCGGTGCGGGGGGAACCGGTCCGGGGTGGTGGCGGTACTCGTTGCGCCTGGCGGTGTAGTACGCCAGCAGCCACTGGCAGTCCCGGGCGCGCTGGTGTACCTCGGCGTCCGCCGACAGCATGCCCGTACCCAGGGGGACGGCCAGGTGCTTCTCGATACGGCTCAGCCGGTGCGGGTCCGGTGGCAACTGGGGTCCGGCGGCCTTGCGGGCCTCGGCGAGCAGCAGCGGGATGTGGCCGCGCAACACCTCGTCCGTGGCGGCCAGTTCGTCGCGGCTCGGCCGGACGCAGCCGAAGAGGAGTGCCTGGCGGATCGTCTCGCTGATCGCCTCCGAGTCGATCGGGTAGTGGGTGTCGGCGGTCGCCGCTGGTCGGTGCGTTTGCATCATCAGCCCTCGATGGAAGTGGTCTGCCTCACACCCCCAGAGTGGCAACGCGGCAAGGCCCCAACTATCAAAGCTCTTTGACAGCCGGGGCCTTGGCTTCGCGCTGCGTTATCTCACATGCCGATCCAGCGCGCGAAGTTCCCGAACGAATCCGGCACCGACCTGTAGTGCGAGGTCAGGTCTTCCATCGTCTGCCGCACCACCGGGCTGTAGCGCGTTTGCTGGGGCGCCACGGCCCGGGCCCGGCGCAGTGACGCGTACGCGGCGTCGGGCTGGCCGGACCACATCTCTGCCCGGGCGACCTCCGCGTGGTGATGCCCGATTCGGGAGGGCGGCAGTGTGCGCAGGTCAACGCCTCTCGCAGCGCGCACCGCTTCGGGGTATCGATCCATTTCGGCCAGCGCCGCCACCCGGTGCAATGCCACGTTCGCCGGTCCGAAGCTGACCCACAACGCCTGCTCGACAGGTCCCGTGCGGTCGGCGATGCGTTGTGCCTCTGCGAGGTGCCCTGCGACATCGTCTTCACGCCGGTCCCGGGCGGCGAGGATTGCCGCGCCGAGGTGCAACTGGCCCGTTACCACGTCTCGCAGGAGTCCGGACTCGGCCTGCTCGACGGTTCGCAGGCCCATACCGACCAGACGCTTACCCGTGCTGTACTGCGCGGACCGCAGGTAGGCCAGCCCCCGCAGGTATTGCCGCAGCGTTCCCAGCACCGCGTCCGAGGCGCGAGTCGCCGCCCACTCCAGCCGGTCGAGAGCGAGCGTGGCGAGATCGGCGTAGCCCAGCTTGGTCGCGATGTCGTACGCCGTGCGGTACAGGCTTGCCAGCGTCCGCCACATGGCCTCCGACGGAGCGAGGTAGGCGGCGGTTGTCGCCTCGTGGATCAGGCCGGGCAGGTCGGTGGCAGCGCCCTTGATGTTCGTCTCCCGGACCATCGCGCAGAGTTGGTCGGCTTCCGCGTTCAGGGCGATGTGCGAGCGCGGCTGGATCTCTGGTTCCGGGCCGAGGTCGTATACGTCGAGGGCTTCCCGGATCGGCTGGATCAAGGTGTCGATCTGGTCGGCGCGCAACTCGTCGATGTAGGGCTGGCCGGTGATGTCCGTCGTGGACAGGCCCATGGCGCGAGCCACCGCGCCGATGAAGGCGGGCGACGCCGGCGCCCTACCCTGTTCGACCTTGCTGACCAAGGAAGTTGAGAGGTGGGCGCGCTGGGCCAGCCCAGTCTGGGTGAGGTGGTGAATCTGCCGGAGACGCGCCACACGCGCGCCGGTGTGCTCAGACGGGACGGGAGGCATACTGGGCTCCGTTCTGACTCGACACCAGAACGGTACCCTCGGCCGGCCGAGGCGTGCAGCGAACGGCCCCCGCTCACCTCGCGGGGGCCGTATGCGTCAGGGTGGTCGCCCATGGTGGGGTGGAAGCATGACGCGTCGTCCTGTGCTGTATGTGTTCGGGTCCGCCGCGCCGCCCGTTCGGGAGTTTCCTGATGTCGTGCGGCGGGCGCAGGCCGAGGGGTACGAGGTGTGCGTGGGGCTGACGCCCACTGCCGCCCGGTGGCTTGGCGGGGAGGTCGCCGGTCTCGCCGAGGCGACGGGACACCCTGTGCGGTCCGCGTACAAGCTGCCGGGGGAGCCGGATGTGTGGCCGAGGGCGGACGCGATTCTGGTGGCCCCGGCCACGTTCAACACGCTGAATCACTGGGCGCTCGGGCTCACCGAGCACTTCATCGTCGGAGTGGTCGCCGAAGGCATCGGCAAGGAGATCCCGCTCGTCACGATGCCGTGCGTGAACAGCGCTTACGTACGGCATCCGCAGTTCGGGCGGTCGCTGGCGACCCTGCGGGAGGCCGGTGTGGAGGTGCTGTACGGGCCCGGCGGGTTCGTACCGCATCGGTCCGGGGAGCGGCGGGCGGACGGGTATCCGTGGGATGTCGCTTTGGGTGCGGTCGCGCGGGTCCTCGGGGGGCGGCGGTAGGGCCGACCGAGGCTGCCTCCCTGCGCCCCTGGGGTGGGCGGCCGGGGTGTATCGTGGGGATTGGCTTGAAGTTTCAAGTAAATCCTCTGGGCGTAATTACCGTGGGTGCGGCCGGGTGGAGGGAAGGCCGGGCCGGCGCGCGGTGGGCGCTGGGAAAGAGCATGTGTCATGACTACGTCCCGCACGTCCGGGGGCGGCCGCGCCGGTGGTGCGGTGCGGTACGCCTCCGTTGCTCGTGGTGTTGACGCCGGGCTGCTCCTGTTGCGGCTGGTCGTGGGGCTGACCATGGCGGCGCACGGTGTGCAGAAGCTGTTCGGCTGGTTCGGCGGCCCCGGGCTGGGCCCCACCGGGCAGTTCTTCGCGGCGAACGGCTATCCCGCCGGCCGGACGATGGCGCTGGTCGCCGGGCTCGCCGAGACACTCGGCGGACTCGGGCTGGCCCTCGGGCTGCTGACGCCGCTCGCCGCCGCCGCCCTGATCGGCACGATGATCAACGCGCTGGGGCTGCGCTGGGGCAGCGGCTTCTTCGTCCCCCAGGGCGTGGAGTACGAGGTCGTGCTGCTCGCCGTGTTCGGCGCGCTGGCGCTCACCGGCCCCGGGCGCTGGTCCGTCGACCGCTTCCTGCCCGGGCTGCGCGCCCACCCCCGGCTCGCGTACGGGGTGGCGGCGCTGGTGCTGGGGGTGGCGGTTGGGCTGGTGGTGCTGTTGGTGCTGCGGAGGTGAGGGGGGCCGGCCGTCCGGGAGGCGGCGGTCCCCGCCTGTCCGGGAGGCGCCTTTACGGGGGGCGCCGGTCCGGGCGGTTTCTCCCCGGGAGGTGTCTGTCTGGGAGGCGGGTGGGAGCTGGGCGAAGGGTGGAGAGATCGAGAACGGCGAGAAGGAGGAGAAGCGTGCGGCGAGAAGGAAGAGCGGAGGGGTGATGGCGGTACGGCGGCTCAATCACGCGGTGCTGTATGTCCGTGAGGTGGCCCGGTCGGTGGCGTTCTATACCGAGGTGCTGGGATTCACGGTCGATCTGGAGATACCGGGGCGGGCGGCGTTCCTGAGCGCGCCCGGTTCGGACAATGACCACGATCTGGGGCTGTTCGCGGTGGGTGCGGGCGCGCCGGGGCCGGAGCGCGGCCGGATCGGGCTGTACCACCTGGCGTGGGAGGTCGGCACGCTGGGCGATCTGGTGGCGGTGCAGGCGCGGCTGCGGGAGCGGGACGCGCTGGTGGGCGCCAGCGATCACCTCGTTTCGCAGTCGGTCTACGCCCGGGATCCGGACGGGAACGAGTTCGAGGTCATGTGGCGGGTGCCGCGTGAGGACTGGCCGGGGCCGGAGGTGGGGGACCGGATCCGGCCACTCGATCTGCCGGCGGCGCTGGAACGCTGGGGACCGGATTTGGTGACGGGGGCGGCGGCCGGTTCGGCGACCTGAGGGGGGAGTCAGGGCGGCCTCGTGGCGGGGGAGGCCGCTGATGCTTGCCCGTTGCCCGTTGCCCGTTGCTCGCTGCCGGTTGCCCGTGGCCGGCTCTCGGCTGTCGGCGGGCGTGGTCGCGGGTGCCTCCCCTTCGCCGTACGGCGCCCCGTCGTCGTACCGGTGCCCCCGTCGCCGTACGGCGACGGGGGCACCAGGGATCAGCTCCCGGGATCACGCCCCAGGACCAAGCCCCGAGCCCCGCGCTCAGCCCCCGGCCGGTGGGGCCGGATCGTCGGTGGTCGGCCCGGGCGTGCGGGCGGCCCAGCGTTTTTCCACGCCGCCGACGCGCCAGTACGTCAGGGCCGCCGCCCACACCACGACGAACAGGCCGACGATGACGAAGCCCACGTTGTCGAGGTCGAGGGAGGAGATGCCCTCGGTCACCGGGTCGGTGAGGCCCAGTTTGTCGTGCAGGACGGTCACCAGCTCGATGGTGCCGATGAAGAACGCGACGGCGATCGACAGGCCGGTGATGGTGAGGTTGTAGTAGACCTTCCGCACCGGGTTGGAGAACGCCCACTGGTACGCGAAGTTCATGAACGTGCCGTCCAGGGTGTCGAACAGGCTCATCCCGGCGGCGAAGAGCAGCGGCAGGCACAGGATCGCGTACCACGGCAGGCCCGCCGCGGCGCCGCTGCCCGCCATCACCATCAGCGTGACCTCGGTCGCGGTGTCGAAGCCCAGGCCGAAGACGAACCCGAGCGGGAACATCTGGCCGGGGCGGCTGATGGACCGGGTGAAGCGGCCCAGGAAGCGGTTCATGAAACCGCGCGAATCCAGCCGCCGCTCCAGCTCGGCCTCGTCGTAGCGGCCGCCGCGCATGCCCTGGAAGACCCGCCAGATACCGGCCAGCGCGATGAGGTTGAGGGCCGCGATGAGGTAGAGGAAGGTGCCGGAGACGGTGGTGCCGATCGTGCCCAGGATCTGGTGGGCGCGGGAGTCGTCGTTGAGCAGGGTGCCGGCGAGCTGGGTGCCGCCGGCCACCAGCGCGGCCATGCCGAAGACCACGCTGGAGTGACCGAGGGCGAACCAGAAGCCCACCGAGACGGGCCGTTTGCCGTCGGCCATCAGCTTGCGGGTGGTGTTGTCGATCGCCGCGATGTGGTCGGCGTCGAAGGCGTGCCGCATGCCCAGGGTGTACGCGGTGATGCCGAGGCCGGCGCCGTAGACCTGGCTGCCCACGGTGTAGTGGCCCGGTATGACCAGCAGGAACAGCACGCCGAAGGCGACGACGTGCAGGGCGGCGATCACGGCCATCAGGCCCGCGGTGCGGACCGTATCGCGGCGTTGCCAGCGGAATGACCCGGTGGATCCGGGTATGCCGGGGAAGGAAGTGTTGCGGGGAGAAGGGGAATTGTCCGGGGTATCGGTGGACAGGGCCATCCGGCCATCACGCTCCAGCACCTCGTGGATGATTTCGTGAGATGCCGTGGCCGGTCTCCTGGCTTACGGGTGCACGCGTCCGCCCCGCCTTCCCGGCCGCAGGCTGCGGTCAGTGGCCCCCGTCCGCGCGCAGGGCGCGGACGGAGAGGGACGGAAACTCCCCGATCACAGTGGCGAGGGCCGCGCCGGCCTGGGACACGAGGTCCTGCACCGGTCTTCCCGAACACCACGGCCCGGCCACTCTAGCGGTCACCGGCGAGAACGGGCCATGCCGCCGTCCGGGGCCGGGACGGCGGCCCGGCCGGGCCGGCACCCGGTCAGAGCGCCAGGGACGACAGGAAGGCGTGCAACTCCGCGTCGAAGAGCGGGGTGTTCTCCAGATTGACCATGTGGCCGGCGGACGGGACGCGTATGCGCCGGGCGCCGGGCACCTCCAGGGCTATGGCGTGGGCGTTCGCGGAGATGTCGGAGGAGTCCAGGTCGCCGTCGAGGACGGTGGTCGGCACCCGGATCTCGCCGAGGCGGTCGAACGCGCCGACCTCCAGCGGCAGGCCGGCGCCCGCCCCGTCGGCGTGCACCTCGGCATTGGCGGCCGCGCAGGCGCGTATCCGCTCGCGGAAGCCGGGGTGCACGGCGGAGGGCGCGCGATGCGGCCCGTCCACCCAGAGGCGCAGGAAGTGCTCCACATAGCGCTCCGCGCCGTCCGGCTCGCCGAGGGCGGCGGCCTGCTCCCGGATGTGGGCCAGGATGAACGGGTCGGTGAAGGCGCGGCCGCTGATGCCGGGGGAGGCGAGGAAGAGGGCGGCGACCCGCTCCGGATGGGCCAGGGCGGCGTCCAGGGCGACGCGGGAACCGTGGGAGAGGCCGACGAGCACCGCGCGCGGCACATCCAGCGCGTCCAGCAGGGCCGCCAGGTCGTCGTGGTTGGCCCAGTCGCCGGTGACGGTGGAGGACAGGCCGTGGCCGCGGGAGTCGTAACGGATCACCCGCAGGCCGGAGTTGACCAGCCAGGCGAACTGCTCGTCCCACATGCGCTGGTCGAGCATCCCGCCGTGCAGCAGCACCACCGCGGGCCCCGAGGCGGGCCCGGCCGTCTCGTAGAACAGCTCGCCGTCGTCGACCGGCACGGTGCCGTTGTCGATCTCGGACCAGGCGTGGAAGTCGTGCGTCATTCTGCGGGCCGTTCTGTGCGGGTCGGGCGGGCGGTGGGCGGGGCGGGCGTCCGCTCGGGCGGAGCGCCGGGTCCCTCCTCGGGAACGTCCGGGGCGTCCGTACGGTGCCGGAATTCCTCGCCGAGCCGGTCCAGTACGCGCAGCGCCGTACGGATCTCACCGGCCGACAGGTCGGCGAGGCCGTGCCGGAGCCCGGCCGTCTCGGCGTCCTGTATGCCGCGCACTATCTCCGTGCCCTCGTCGGTGAGGTGGATCAGGGACGAGCGGCGGTGGGCGGGGTTGGGCGCCGTGACGACCAGGCCCAGCTCGGCCGCGTGGTTCACCCAGCGCTGCACCGGCTGCCGGTCCAGGTCCAGCGTGCGCGCCAACTGCGGGACGGTGCGCGGGCCGTGGGCGCACAGCGCGTCGAGCAGGGCGTGCTCGCCGGCGGTCAGGCCCGTGCCGGCCAGCTCGCGCTCGACCGCGCGCACGATCGTCCGGTGCAGGGGCCACAGGCGCCGGATGACGTCCTGCAGCAGCTCCTGGAGCTCCTCGCCCCCGGCCGGTGCCGGCCGCCCGGCCGCCGCCTGCCGCCCGGCGGCCACCGCGCCGGTGTCCGCTTCGGTGCCCGCTTCGGTGTCCATCTCGTCTCGCCTCCCCCTCCGCGTCTCCGCACGGCGTCCGCAAGACATCCGCGAGAACCTCCGCAGGACGTCCGGGCGCGGTCCGAAGACCTTGAACGACACTCGTGATGTCATGATGACATCTTTGATGTCGTTTCGGAAGGGGGGTCAACTGCCCCCGTTAGCCGGTCAGTCGGGCAGCGGGGGCGGGGCCTCGTCGTCCGTGAAGGAGACGACGAGATCGGCCCGGGCGCGGGTGGCCGCCACCAGGCGGGCGTTGGCCTCGTCGGAGGTGCGCACGAAGTCCTCGGCGTCGGTGCGCGGGCGCCCGTACCGCTCGTGCCGGGCGACCAGCCGCCGTACCCGCTCCGCCGCGTCCAGCTCCACGTACCAGACCTCGTCGAGGAGTTCGCGGATCCCCGCCCAGGGGTCGGAGTGCAGCAGGAGGTAGTTGCCCTCGGTGAGGACGAGCGGGATGTGCGGCGCCACCGGGATGCTGCCGGCCACCGGCTCCTCGATACGGCGGTTGAAGGCCGGGGCGTAGACGGGTGTGCCCGGTTCGGGCGTGCGCAGCCGGGCCAGCAGGGCCGTGTACCCGGCCGGGTCGAAGGTGTCCGGGGCGCCCTTGCGCTCCGCCCGGCCGAGCCGGCGCAGCTCCGCCTGCGCGAGGTGGAAGCCGTCCATCGGGACGAGCACGGCCTGGCCGGTCAGCTCCGCCGCCAGCCGGACGGCGAGGGTGGACTTGCCGGCACCCGGCGGGCCGGCTATGCCGAGCAGCCGCCGCCGGCCGGGCGTCGCGGAGGCGGCGAGCCGGCGGGCGCGGGCGACGAGGTCGTCGAGGTTCATGATGGGACCCATCGTGCCTGATGGGCGCGGGTGGTGGCCCGGGGGACGGGGAGGCCGGCGGGTAGGCGTCCGATTCCGCCCGGTGTGTGGTCAGTGGTCTCGGCGGGGTGCCCCGTTCCTCACCGCCCTCCGCCCCGCGGCGCCGTCCGCGCACCGACGGGCGGCGCCCCGGGGGACCCGTAGCCGAGGCGGCGCCCCTGGGGCCCCGCAGCCCGGGCCGCGCCCCGTTAGCCCGCCGCCACGCCCAGCCGCCACAAGGACGTCACCTCGGCGGCGCGGGCCACGTGGAGGGGGTCGGAGGTGTCGCGGGCCCGGGGGTGGCGGGGGGCGATGTCGAGGCGTCCGAGGACGGTGAGGCCGCCCTTGGCGAAGGCGTCGAGGAGTTCCGCGCGGGACCGCAGGCCGAGGTGTTCGGCCAGGTCGGAGAGGATCAGCCAGCCCTCGCCGCCCGGTGTCAGATGGTCGGCCAGACCGGACAGGAAGCCGTGCAGCATGCGGTTCCCGGGATCGTAGACCGCGCGCTCCACCGGGGACGTGGGCTTCGCGGGCACCCACGGGGGGTTGCAGACGATCAGCGGGGCGCGGCCGGGCGGGAAGAGGTCGGCCTCGACCACCTCCACGCGGTCCGCGACGCCCAGCCGGGCGGTGTTCTCCCGGGCGCAGGCCAGCGCGCGCGGGTCCTGGTCGGTGGCCACGATCCGGCGCACGCCGCGGCGGGCCAGCACCGCCGCCAGCACTCCCGTACCGGTGCCGATGTCGAACGCCAGGTCCCCATCGGGCAGCGGGGCCTCGCCGACCAGGTCGACGTATTCGCCGCGCGCCGGGGAGAAGACGCCGTAGTGCGGGTGGATGCGGTCGCCGCCGAGCGCGGGGATCTCCACGCCCGTGCGGCGCCACTCGTCGGCACCGATGACGCCGAGGAGTTCGCGCAGGGAGACCAGGAAGGCGGTGGAGGCGGTGTCCCCGGGGGCGCTCGCCGGCGGGGCGTCCTGGGGGCCGTAGGCGCGGGCGCACGCCTCCCGGACGTCGGGGGCGCGCGGCAGCCGGACGGCGAGGTCGGCGTCCAGCGGGATCAGCAGCATGCCGAGGATGCGGGCGCGCTGGTTCTGGGCGGCGCGGTGCACGTGGAACGCCTGGGTGACGTCGGCGGGCGGGGTGCGGCGCGGGCGCCGGTCGACCCGGCGGGCCAGCGCGGTGAGCAGCTGGCGGGCGTTGTGGAAGTCGCCGCGCCACAGCAGCGCGGTGCCCTCGCAGGCCAGCCGGTACGCCTCATCGGCCCGGGTGCGGTCGTCCGCGACGGCGATCCGCCGGGGCGGCCGGGCGCCGTTCTCCGAACGCCAGCGGGCCGTCCGGACCTGGCCGTCCTCGGTCCATTCGACGACCGGGGGGTGCGTCACCTCGACGACCGGGGGGTGGTTCACCGCAGTGTGCCTCTGTGAGTGGTTAGGGCCCGCGCCCCTGGGGCGGCGGGTGCGGCACCGCAACCCGGGGCGGGCGGGGGCCGGATGGTGGACGTCCGACTCTACTCGGTCGCGGCAACCGGGACCTTCGCCGCTGCCGCGGCCCCCGGGGGCGGGACCTTCGCCCCTGTCTCCGTAGCCGGGGCCGGAGGCACGGTGGGGACAAGCCGCCCGGGACGGCCATATCGGGCCACGGGCGGGGGTACGCGGCCGTAGGCAGTCGTCAACGGACCACTCGGTACGGAGCGGAGGCGGACATGGGCACCTTGCCGGTCATCGTCGGTGCGGACGGATCCCCGGACAGCGAGCGGGCGGTGCGCTGGGCGGCCCAGGCGGCCCGGAGGCGGCCGGCGCCGCTGCGGATCGTGCACGTCGGGCCGCGCGGCGGCGACGCGCGGGCCGCGGCCGCCTCGGACGCGGTACTGGCCGGCCTCCGGGACCGGCCGTACCTCGCGGACCTGCCGGAGGTGGAGTTCCACGGGCTGGACGGTTCGGCCGACGCCCAGCTGCCCGCCCTCGGGGACGAGGGGCAGCTGCTCGTCCTGGGTTCCCGGGGCCGCGGCGGCTTCGCCAGTCTGCTGCTCGGCTCCAACGGGCTGGCCTGCGCGGCCCGGTCCGCCTGCCCGGTCGTGGTGGTGCCGCGCCCGGACCGGCCCGGCACCCGGCGCGGCCCGGACGGCGAGGCGGTGGCGCCCCAGGAGGCGCGGGTGACGCTCGGCCTGGACGCGGGCGCGGACGAGCCGGCCGGGGTGGGCTTCGCGTTCGCCGAGGCCGCGCGCCGGGGCGCCCGGCTGTCCGTGGTCTCCGGCTACACCTGGCCGATGCCGGTGCCGCCCGCCTACGAGTTCGCGGCGGTGTACGAGTCCACCCAGGGCGAGTACGAGGACGCGCTCGGGCTGCGGCTGGCGGACGTGCTCGCCCCGTACCGGGCGCGGTACCCGGACGTCCCGGTGACGGTCCGGCTGCGTGCCGAGGACGCCGCCGGGCAGCTGGTGGCGGCCTCCGAGGAGAGCGATCTGGTGGTCGTGGCCCGGCACCGGCGCCGGCTGCCGATCGGCCCGCGGCTGGGGTCGGTGGCGCACGCGGTGCTGCTGCACGCGGTCTGCCCGGTCGCGGTGGTACCGGAGACGGCGGAGCGGGACGCCGAGGGTGCCGGTGGTGCGCATGAGGCGGCCGGTCCCGGCGGCACGGCCGGCCCGGAGGGCGGTACCGGGGCGGATGGGGCCCTCGGCGGCCCGGGGGCGGCGCCGGCGGCCTAACGGGGCCGGGGAGCCAAGGTCAACCCCCGGTGGACTCCCGCCCCGGGCGCCGTACCACGTACGCGGCGGCGGAGCCCGCGGCGAAGAGGGCCAGGACGGAGAGCGCGGTGCTCACCCAGGACGTGCCGAGCCAGTGGCCGCCGAAGTAGCCCAGGCTCACGCTGTACGCGGCCCAGACCAGGCCGGCCAGCGCCGACCAGGGCAGGAACTCGCGCACCGTCCGGTGGGCGACCCCGGCGCCCAGGCTGACCACCGACCGCCCGGCCGGCGCGAAGCGGGCCAGGACGACCAGGCCGCCGCCGCCCCGGGTGAGCGCCGCGCCCAGCCGCTGCTGGGCCGCGGACAGCCGCCGGGAGCGGCCGATGGCGCGGTCGAAGCGGTCGCCGCCGCGCCAGGCCAGCCGGTAGGCGACCAGGTCGCCGAGGACGGAGGCGGTGGCCGCGCACAGGACCAGGGCGGCCATCTGGGCGAAGTGGTTCCCGGCGTCCACGGAGGAGGCGACGTCGGCGGCGCTCCTGGTGCCGGCGGCCGTGGTGGCCGCGGTGACCACCAGGACCCCGCTCGGCAGGATGGGCAGGAAGACGTCGAGGACGACGGAGAGTCCGACGATCACATAGACCCAAGGTGTGCCGCTCAGCGACCCCAGGCTTTCCACCAACGTCTTGCTCCCGGTCCGGACCCCGCCGCGACGTCGCTCGGTGCGGCAGGGGCGGCACTACAGCCGTACAGCGTACGCCTGGGCCCGAACAACCGGACGGGCCGGGTCCGGGTAGCGTCCCGGGCCCGGCCCGTGCGGGGCGTGCGCGCCGGTCAGGCGGCGCTGGGGGCGCGCTCGGCGACGGGCGCCGCACGCCGCTCCGGCGCGCCGAAGAAGACCCGGTCCAGCGCCCAGGAGCCCGGGCCGGTGAAGACGATCAGAAGGAAGGCCCAGCAGAACATGGCGGCCGCCTCACCGCCGTTCTGGATCGGCCACAGCGCGTTCGGCTGGTGCATCGAGAAGTACGCGTACGCCATCGAACCGGAGCTGATGAACGCCGCGGCGCGGGTGCCCAGGCCCAGCATCACCAGGAGGCCGCCGGCCAGCTGGATGACCGCGGCGTACCAGCCGGGCCAGCTGCCGGCCGGGACGGCGTGGCCGGTGCCCGCCATGCCGCCCAGGACGCCGAAGAGCGAGGCCGCGCCGTGGCAGGCGAAGAGCAGGCCGGTGACGACGCGGAAGAGCGCCAGGACGTGCGGGGTGGATTTCTCGGTGAAGGAGTTCAGCGGAGCGGACATAGGGGGACTCCTTGGTCGTTCCTCGGTCATTCGGGACGTGCCGGCGGACGCGGGGGACGGGCGCGGCCGCTGGAGTCTCGTAGATTAGGCCCGCCTAACCAATACTTGCAAGTTCAACATTTGGGAATAGGGGCCTTATTGGTTCAGACCAATAGGCCCGGTGGCATGTCGGGGCCGGGTGGTGCGCCCGCCGCCCGCAGGGCCGCCCGCGCCACCGCGTCCGTATCGGACAGCGTGACCGAGCCGACGCCCGGCCGCGCGCCGGCGGCCGTCACCCAGTGCACCCCTTCGGTCGGCACCCCGACCGCGAACCGCCGGGGATGCGGCCGCCCGTCCGCCCCGATGACGCGGTACGGACTCGGCGACACGTCCAGGCCACCGGTCTCGTAGCCGTCCACGGTGTGCGGCCGGCAGCCGCCGTCCGCCAGGAGCCGGGCCAGCAGCGGGTCCCCGGTGCGCCGCAGGTCGGGCTCCGGGAGCCGCGCCTCTATCAGGGCCGGGGCGGTGACCCGCGACCCGGGGACGGCCGGGGAGTGCGCCGTGAAACCGGGCGCGCCGCCGTCCTCCCCACCGGTCCGTATCTCCATACGGGGCCCGACCACCTCCAGCACCCCCGCCTCGATGAGCGCCGCCATCTCCGCTATCCGGCGGCGCGGCGGCCCGATGGACAGGAAGGCGTTCAGCGGGGTGTACCAGCGGTCGAGGTGGTCGCGTCGGGAGGCGCCCGCCAGTCCGCCGTGGTCGACGATCTGCCGCAGCTCGTTCCGCAGGTCCCGGAGCACGTCCAGGGCGGCCTTGAGCGGGCCCGCGACGTTGCCCTGCCGGGCGTGCGCGACATCGGCCCGCAGATGGTCCAGCAGCCAGCCGCGGAACGCCTCCGGGCCGGCGAACGGCTCGTCCGGGTACGGCCGGGCGAGCCGGTCCCAGTCCCAGCGGTCGCCGGGCGCCACCCCGAACGCGTCCAGGGCCGCGGCCTCCTCCGGCCCGCGGTGCGCGCCGGCCAGGAAGCGGTCCCGGAAGCGGTCGCGGTCCGCGCCGGCCAGTTCACCGCGGCCGGCCAGCAGCGCCTCGTAATAGACGGCCTCCACCTCCTTGGCCACCAGGGGCCAGACCTCCGCCCGGAAGTCCGGCGGGTCCCCGGCGTCCGCCCGCTTCCGGAACGCCGCGATCACGTCCGGGGTGAGCAGCAGCGGCAGATGGCGGCCGTGCGCGCCCTTGGCGTTGTCGCCGCGCGCGTGGTACGGAATGCCGCGCCGGGACCCGGCGTACAACCGGGGCTCGCGGCCGGACGGCCGGTACACCAGGGCGCCGCCCGGCCCCCGGGTGAACCGGCCGCCGCGGCCCGCGGTGAGCAGCGCCAGGTGGTCGAAGAAGTTCAGTCCGAGGCCGCGCAGCAGCACCGGGCGGCCCGGCGGCAGGGCCGCCAGCTCGGCGGTGAGGTCGGCGGGGTTGGCGGGCAGCAGGTAGTGCAGGCCGTGGGCGGCGGCGTAACGGGCCAGCCGGCGCTCCCCGGTGTCCGGGCGGGCCGGCAGGTGCCCCTGGGCCAGCACCACCGCGCCCAGGCCGGCCAGCGTCCGCCCGTCGTCCAGGGTCAGCGCCTGGGTGCCGTCCGCCGCCTCGGCCAGCTGCACCGCGCGGGCCCGGTGGACAACGACGATGACCTGCTCCGGCGCGGTCCGCACGGTGTGCCGGAAGACCCACTCCAGATAGCGGCCGTACAGCGCGCGCCCCGGATAGTCGTCCGGGCCCACGTCGCAGCCGTCCCACTCGTACAGGCTCGGCCCCGGCCGCACCGGGCCGGCGCACGCGACGCTGTCGTCGGTGAACAGGGTGACCTGCGAGGCCACCGTGTTCATCAGCAGCTCGCCGGGCTGGTCGGGGCGCCACACCTGGCCGGCGCCCGGCGGCGCGGGGTCGATGACGTGCACGGTCAGCCGGGTGCCCGGGGGGAGCCCGGCGGCCGAGGCGCAGAGCCGCTCCAGGACGCTCGTCCCGCGCGGTCCGGCGCCGACGACGGCGAGGGCGGGGGCGTGAGCGGCGGGAGCGGTGCCGGCGGCGGGCTCTGGGCAGCCGGGGCGGTCGGCTGGATGGGCGGCGGCCAAGGCGGCTCTCCCTGGGGCGGCGGACGGCCGGCGCGCGGGAGGGCGCGCCGACCGTCAGAGGGGCGGACGACGGCAAAGGTGCGCCCCATCATCACCGCCCGGCGCGCCGGCGCGGCACCCGGGTGGGCCGGGGGCCGCCCGGGACCGCCCCGGGGGACGGCTCAGCAGCCGTCGAGGATCTTCTTCAGCGCGGCCTTCTCCGCCTGGTCAGCGGTGAGCCCGTAGACGTGCTTGACCGCCACCCACATCCGGGCGTACTCGCAGTGGTACGACGCCTTGGGCGGCAGCCACTCCGCCGGGTCCTTGTCGCCCTTGGCCTGGTTGACGTTGTCGGTGACCGCGATCAGCTGGGAGTGCGTGAGGTCGTTGGCGAACTCCTGGCGGCGCGCGGTGGTCCACTGCGCGGCACCGGACTTCCACGCCTCCGACAGCGGTACGACGTGGTCGATGTCCAGGTCGGACGCCTGGGTCCAGGTCGCCCCGTCGTAGGCGGAGACCCAGGTGCCGCTGACCGCCGCGCAGCTGCCGTCCTGCTGGACGCCGGTGCCGTCGCGCTTGAGGACCACCTCGCGGGTGTTGCAGTTGTGCCCCTGGTCTATCCAGTGCGGGAACTTGTCGCGGCTGTAGCCGTCCTGGGGGCCCTCGGGCTGCTCCTTGAGGGCGGCGAGGTAGGTGCGGGCGGTGGCGGCGTCCGGCGGGGCGGGCGGGGCGGCCTGGGCGGGCTGGCCGGTCAGGAGGAGGGCGCAGGTCAGGGCGGCGGTGCCGGCCGCGGCGGCGGATATGCGACGCGCGTAGCGCAGGGGCATCGGAACTCCCTTGGTGTGGGGGGAAGTTGGCGTGCGGGCGGGGCCATGCTGGATCCGTGGGGTGACCGGGGCATGGGCGCCGGGTTACAGCCTGACGACATGTTCACGTCACTTCAAGGGGTGTGCGGGGGCTGACGGGGTGTCGGAGGTGGGGGTGGCCCGCCCCGTTGGTCCGCCCCGTTGGTCCGTCCTGCTGGTCCGGGCCCGTAGCCCGTAGCCCGGTGGCCCGCGCCCGTTACCCACCGGTCCGCGCCCGTGTCCCGGTTGCCCCACTGCTCCACACCCGTTGCCCACCGGGTCAGCGGTCGCCGCCCGCCTACAGTGGGCGCGTGCTGCTGCCGGTCACTCCCGTACTCGGGATCGTCCTCGCCGTCCTCCTGGTCGCCGCCGTGGCCGTCGCCGCGCTGGCCCACCTCGGCCACGGCCGCGCCATCGCCCTCGCCGGCCTGCGCGCGACGGCCCAACTCGCCGCGGTCTCCTCCCTCATCGGCTGGGTCGTGCACGCACTGCCGTGGCTGCTGTGCTTCCTGGTGCTGATGTACGCGGTCGCGGTCCGCACCGCGGGCCGCCGGATCACCCGCAACCGCACCTGGTGGTGGGCGGCGGTCCCGATCGCCGCCGGGGTGCTGCCGGTCGTCGGCGTACTGCTGCTGACCGGCCTGGTGCCGCCGCGCGGCCTCACCCTGATCCCGGTCACCGGCATCCTCATCGGCGGCGCGCTGACCGCCACCGTCCTCGGCGGGCGCCGGGCACTGGACGAACTGGCGCTGCGGCGAGGGGAGTTCGAGGCCGGGCTGGCACTGGGGCTGCCGGACCGGGACGCGCGGATGGAGGTGGCCCGCCCGGCCGCGTCCGACGCGTTGCTGCCCGGGCTCGACCAGACCCGCACGGTGGGGCTGGTGACGCTTCCGGGGGCGTTCGTCGGCATGCTGCTCGGCGGCGCGTCACCCGTACAGGCCGGCGCGGTGCAGCTCTTCGTCCTGGTGGCGCTGCTGGCGGTACAGGCGGCGGCGTGCGCGGTGGTGCTGGAGCTGGTGGCGCGGGGGCGGCTCCACCGGGAGGTGGGGGCGGGCCGGTGACCCGGTGGCGCCTGGGATCCGCTCCGGGCGCGGGCCGGTGACCCGGTAGCGCCTGGGGTCCGCTCCCGTTACGTATCGGGCGGCGGCGGTTTGTGCGGTGATCCGTGCGCTCAGGCGTCGATGCGGACCGCGATGCCGCCGTCCACCAGGGCCTCGATACGTACCTGGGTCAGGTCGCGGACGTGGGCGGTGGGCGCGAAGCGGGCGGCCCGCTCGCCGACCCCGACGACCCGCATCCCGGCGGCCCGGCCGGCCTGGATGCCCGCCTCGGAGTCCTCGAAGACCAGGCAGTCCTCGGGCGCGAACCCCAGCTCCGCGGCGCCCTTGAGGAAGCCCTCCGGGTCCGGCTTGCTGGCGCTCACCGACTCCGCGGTGATCCGCACCGGCGGCATCGGCAGCCCCGCCGCACCCATCCGCGCCGCGGCCAGCGCGGTGTCCGCGGAGGTGACCAGGGCGTGCGGCAGCCGGGCGAGCGCGGCCATGAACGCGGGCGCGCCGGGCACGGGGACGACGCCCTCGGTGTCGGCGGTCTCCTCCGCCAGGATGCGCCGGTTGTCCTCGTGGTTGCGCTCCATCGGGCGGTCCGGCAGCAGCGCCGCCATGGTGGCCCAGCCCTGCCGCCCGTGGACGACCTTGAGGACGTCCTCCGCCGGGAGCCCCTGCTCGGCCGCCCAGCGCCGCCAGCAGCGCTCCACGACGGCTTCGGAGTTCACGATGGTGGAGTCCATGTCCAGCAGCAGGGCGCGGGTGATGAGCGTGGTGGTGGCCGGCATCGGCGGGCTCCTGGGCGCGGGGGCTGGCAGCGGCGCTGTCAGGACGGTCGGGGAGTCAAGCGGTCCCGCCCGCCGGTCAGGGAGTGCGGGCGGAACCACTTTGTTTTTTCACGATACAAAACGGCGGTGGGTGGCGACAAACGGTTCCGGCTCGCGCGGGCATGGGATGCGTCACGGTTTTCCCTGGCGGGACGGCTTACGTGGTGATTCGTCCGGGATGTTCTGGAGGGGGTGATGGGCGGCGGCCGTGCCTGGGGGCGGGGACGGGGGCTGACGTCCGTGGCTGGGGGGCGAGGGCCGACGCCCCTGTCCCCGTTACGGCTCCCGGGTGCGGGCCTCCAGGGAGGCGCGGGTCGCCGGCCCGTATACCCCCTCGGGGTCGCCGTGGACCCCGTAGAGCTGCTGGTAGCGGGCGACCGCGTCGCGTACCGCCGGGCCGTAGCGGCCGTCCGCCGCCCCCGGATAGAGCGCCATCTGCCGCAGCCGCCCCTGGAGCTCGCTGACCTCCGGGCCGCTGGAACCCTCGCGCAGTACGAGCGGCCCGCTGGGCGGTGCGCTGGGGGAGGAGGCGCCGTGCGAGGGCGCCGCGACGCTGCCGGAGGCCACGACCGCGGACGGCGGCGGGCCGGGGGCCGGCGCCCGGTACGGCCGGCCGCCGGCGGTGGTACGCGGGGCGCGGGAGCGCGAGGTGGCGGGCGAGGGGCGGGCGGTGACCGGGGCGGAGGCGGTCGGCCCGGTGGGGGCGGGGAGGGCCGCGGTGGGGGCGGTGGACCCGCGGTCCGGCGGGGCGGCACGGTCCCGGCCGCCATCCGGGAGCGCGCCGGTGGCGATGACCACCACGGCGGCGACGGCGGCGGCCCCGCCACCGGCCAGTACGGCGGACCGGACTCGTCGGCGCCGTAGGGGAGCGGGGGAGCCGGGGCCGCCACCGGGGGCGGAGGGCGCGGCCCCGGTGGGCGGACCGTCGGCCGCGGGCCAGGGTCCGGCCGAGCTGACGGTCCGGGACGTCGGGCCGGTGGGGCGGCGCACCCGGGGGACGGCGGGGTCCGCGCCGGGTAGTTCCGTCGAGCCGGGTAACGCCGTTGATGCCACCCGACCGGCCGGGCCACCCGTTAAGTACGGCCTGCTGGGAACGTCCACCGGGCCACCCGGTAAGTACGGCCTGCCGGGAACGCCCACCGGGCCACCCGGCGACTCCCGGCCGTAGCGGGGCACGTCCGCTTGCCCGTCGCCGTCAGCCCCGGGGCCGTCCCCCGGCCCCTCGCCGTCGTCAGGGCCCGCCCGGTCCGCCCCCTCCGGCAGCGACACGTACGGCCGAACCCGCAGCGGGTCGAAGTCCGCCGCCTCGGCCGCCGCGCACAGGCAGGACGGGCGGCCGTCCCCGCGGACCGGGGCCAGGCAGTGCGGGCAGGTGGCTGCTGCGGTCACGAGGGTCCCCTCCCTGGAGGCGCGCACCGGGGGGCCGATTATGCAGAACCCGGCCGCCGCCCCGCAGCCGCTCCACGACATCCCCGCGAGCCGCTCCACGACATCCCCGCGCACCCTCCCCGGCTCGGCGGCCCGAATCCGACTCGGCGGGCCAGAAACCCCGATACCGCTCACGATGGAAAGAAGGCCCGCGAGGACCCGCAGCGATCCACGACGGCCCCAGGGACCCCAAAGGCCCCGAGCGAACCACCGAGCGACCCACCAGACCTCGAAGGACGAGCCGGAACACAAGCCGCACATCGACCCGACCGACCGATCATCCGCACCCCGAGCCGGACACCGATCATCCGCACACCACCCCGCACCCCGAGCCGGACACGAGGGAGGCCCCGCTCATGGCGCAGGACACCAGCGCCCCCGCCGTCCCCGGCGAGGACCGTTCCCGCCGGACGGTCCTCGTCGCGATCGGCGCGCTGCTGCTCGGCCTGCTGATCGCCGCACTCGACCAGACCATCGTCGCCACCGCGCTGCCCACCATCGTCAGCGACCTCGGCGGCCTGAACCACCTCTCCTGGGTGGTCACCGCCTACCTGCTGGCCTCCACGGCCGCCACGCCCCTGTGGGGCAAGCTCGGCGACCAGTACGGCCGGAAGAAACTCTTCCAGTCCGCCATCGTGCTCTTCCTGATCGGCTCGGTGCTCTGCGGCCTCGCGCGCAACATGGGCGAGCTGATCGCCTTCCGGGCGCTGCAAGGGCTGGGCGGCGGCGGCCTGATCGTGCTGTCGATGGCGATCGTCGGGGACATCGTGCCGCCCCGCGAGCGCGGCCGCTACCAGGGCCTGTTCGGCGCCGTCTTCGGCGGCACGAGCGTACTGGGACCGCTCCTCGGCGGACTCTTCGTGGACCACCTCAGCTGGCGCTGGGTCTTCTACATCAACGTCCCGATCGGCGCCGTCGCGCTCGCCGTGATCGCCGCCGCGCTGCACATACCGGTCCACCGCACCCGCCACCGCATCGACTACCTCGGCACCGCCCTGATCGCCGCGGTCGCCGCCTGCCTGGTCCTGATGACCTCGCTCGGCGGCGTCAGCTACCCGTGGGCCTCCTGGCAGACCGCGCTGCTCGCCGGGCTCGGCGCCGTACTGCTCGCCGCGTTCGTCCTCGTCGAGCGGCGGGCCGCGGAGCCGGTCATTCCGCTGCGGCTGTTCCGTTCGCGGACGTTCGCCCTCTGCTCGGTGATCGGCTTCGTCATCGGCTTCGCGATGTTCGGCTCGATGACGTACCTGCCAACCTTCCTCCAGGTCGTGCAGCGGGTCTCGCCCACGATGTCCGGGGTGCACATGCTGCCGATGGTCTTCGGCATGCTGCTGTCCTCCACCGCCTCCGGCCAGATCGTCTCCCGCACCGGCCGCTACAAGGTCTTCCCCGTCGCGGGCACCGCCGTCGTCACCCTCGGCCTGCTGCTCCTGCACCGCCTCGACCCGACCACCGGCGTGGCGCTGATGAGCACGTACTTCTTCGTCTTCGGCTTCGGGCTCGGCCTGGTCATGCAGGTGCTGGTGCTCATCGTGCAGAACGCGGTGCCGTACCGGGACCTGGGCGTGGCGACGTCCGGCGCCACCTTCTTCCGCTCCATCGGCGCCTCGTTCGGCGTCTCGATCTTCGGCACGCTCTTCGCCAACCGGCTCGCCCCGCGGATCACCGCCGCCCTCGCCGGGCAGCCGCTGCCGCCCGGCGTCAGCCCGGCGCGGCTCGCCCAGGACCCGCGGGCGGTCGCCCAGCTGCCGCCCGGGCCGCGCGCGGGCGTCCTCGGCGCGTACTCGGTCTCCATCACCGACGTCTTCCTCTACGCGGTGCCGGTCGTGCTGGCCGCGTTCGTCCTGGCGTGGTTCCTCAAGGAGGAGCCGCTGCGCGCCAGCGTCACCGCGCCGGACACCAGCGAGGTCCTGTGCACCAACCCGGTCCAGCGCTCGTCCCGGGAGGAGGTCGCCAGGGCGCTGTCCAAACTGGGCAGCGCGGCGGGCCGCAAGGACATCTACGAGAAGATCACCGCCCGCGCCGGGCTCGACCTCAAACCGGCCGCCGGCTGGCTGGTGCTGCGCATCCACCGCTACGGGTCGGTGGAGCCCGGCCTGCTCGCCGAACGCACCCGGGTACCGCTCGGGGTCGTCGCCGAGGGCGTCCGGCAGATCGAGGAACGCGGGCTGGCGCGGCGCGACGGCCTGATGCTGCTGCTCACCGACCGCGGCCGGGAGGCGGCCGGCCGGCTCGCGGCGGCCCGCCAGGAGTCGCTGGCGGAGCTGCTGGGCGACTGGTGGACGAAGGACCGCCCCACCGACCTCACCGAACTCGTCCGCGAGCTGTCCGCGGAACTCTCCGGCTCGGACGCCGAGGAGCCCGGCGACGGCGACGTCCGCCGCCCGGTCCCCCGCACCCCGGCCCGCACGGCCGCGCCCGCGCCGGACCGGCCCCGGCCGCCGGACCGCACGCCGTAGGCGGGGTGCGTGGCGTACGCGGGGGACGCGGCTTTACGCCGGGCCGGGCCGGGCGCGGGCTCAGCCGGTCCCGGCCGTGGTCGAGCTCGGTGCCGGCGGCTCTCGTCGCAGAAGATCCTTCTCAAAGAAGATCTCCGCATACGGATCCCCGAAGTGATACGGATCGATCTCCCGGTAACCACGCCGCCGGTACAGCGCGATCGCCTCCGTCAGATCCAGCCGGGTGTCCAGCCGGATCCGCTCGGCGCCCCAGCCCGCCGCGGCCGCCTCCACGGCCCGCAGCAGCGCGCCCGCCGCCCCCTGCCCGCGCCGGCCGGGCCGTACGAACACCTGCTTCAGCTCGGCGGTCCGGTCGTCCAGCCGCCGCGCCCCGGCACAACCGGCCGGCGTACCGCCTTGCCGGGCCACCAGCAGCACCCCGTGCGGCGGCGCCAACTCCCCGCTCGGATACGCGGCGACACCCGCCTCGATCTCCTCCGCCGTCGCCCGCCGCCCCTCGTACAACACGTAATACCGGTCGGCGACATCGGCGTAGTACTCCCGCAGCAGCGCACGCGCCACCGGGGAACCGGCCGGCTCGGCGCTGACGGTCCAGGCCGGGGGCGACGGGGCCGGAAGGGCGGTTTCGGTCATGACGGCCATGCCACGCCCCCGGGGCACCGGAACGCAAGCGGTTTCGGATACCCCGAGGCCGGGGCCGGGGTGCCCCTCAGCCCTGCTTGGGCGCCGCCTGCTGCACGACCTCGAACGACCACAGCGTCGAACCGGACGCGGCCGGCTTCGGCCGCTCGCCGCCCTGACCACCCGCACCGCCGTGCTGGTGCGCGGCCTTCATCGGCCCCTCCATCCACGCCTGGAACGCCGCCTCGTCCCGCCACCGGGTGTAGACGAGGTACTGATCGGTCCCCTCCAGCGGGCGCAGCAGCTCGAACCACTCGAAACCGTCGGCGGAATCCACCGTGCCGGCCCGCGACGCGAACCGCTGCTCCAGCACCTCCCGCTGCTCAGCCGGGACGGTCAGCACATTGATCTTCACGATGCTCATGCGCCCATCGTGCACCACGCCCCACCCGGGCGCCGCGCGGGGCGGCCCGTGGCCCGTCCCCGGAACCGTTCAGGCGCTGCGCAGAACTACTTGCCATCGGCGCCGTACTCGCCATCGGTAAACCGGACTGCGCCGCAAGAACGCAGACGCAGACGCAGCCCGGAATGCCATGTCAGTCCCGCATGTCAGTCCTGGCGGCTGGTTACCTCGATGAGGTGGTAGCCGAACTGGGTCCGGACCGGGCCCTGAACAGTTCCGGTCGGTGCGGAAAAGACGACCGTGTCGAATTCCTTCACCATCTGCCCGGGGCCGAACGAACCCAGGTCACCGCCCTGGCGGCCGGAAGGGCAGGTGGAGTTGGCCTTGGCCAGCTCGGCGAAATCCGCCCCCGCCTCGATCTGCGCCTTCAGCTCGTTGGCCTTTTCCTCGGTCGGGACCAAGATGTGCCGTGCGGTTGCCTGAGCCATTTATTACACCTTCCGATACGCATCCGTGCTGCCGCCGCGACAGGCGCTTGCGGGCCTCGGTGAGCAGCTTTCGCGAGCCAGGATTTCACATCTCACAGGCTGCCGGACCACCGTCCGTCACAGCGCGCGGCCGACGCGCGGCCGACGTTCCGACGCCCCGCCGACGCCCAGCTCCCCTCCTTCAGGAACCCGCGTTCGCGGCTTCTTCGATGAGGTCGGCGACCGGTTCGGGCTGGGAGGCCAACGACGCGTGGCTTGCCGCCAGTTCGATGGTCTTACGGGGGTTCATGCGCTGCGCCATGCGGCGTTCGTTGTCGGGATGGATCATGCGGTCGTCGGCGGAGACCTGGTACCAGGTCGGCTTCGTGCGCCAGGCCGGTGTGGTGACGGCGTCGCCGAAGGTGGACGCCAGCGGTGCCTTCTGCGTCACAGCCATCACCAGGGCTTCGTCCTCCGGAAGGTCCTGGGCGAAGCTCTCGCGGAACTTCTCCGGCTTGATCCACAGATAGCCGTCGGAATCCGGGACGAGATTGTCGGCCGCAGCGGGCGGTTTCTCCTGGGTGATCCCGCCGGGGCTCTCGCCGGCGTCGGGGGCGAAGGCGGCGATGTAGACCAGCCCGGTGACGTTCGGGAGGTCTCCCATCTCGGTGATCACCGCGCCACCGTACGAGTGGCCGACGAGCACCACCGGCCCCTCGATCTGCCGGACCATCTTTCGCGTGCGCTCGGCGTCGTCGGCCAAGGACGTCAGGGGGTTCTCCACGGCGTGGAGGGCACCGAAGCCACGGCGGTCGAGTGCGGTGATGACCTTCGCCCAGTGGGCGGCGCCGCCCCAGAAACCGTGGACGAGGACGACGGCAGGCTTGCCGGCCATGGGACTACCTCTCAGGCGAGCGACACGTTCCCGTACGGCCATGAGACCCCCGACCCCCGGACACCGCATGTCGAGACTGTCGAGGCTCCCGGAGAACCGCCCCTGGCGGCCCCGAGAAGTCCCTCAGGCAGCCCCCAAGTCCCTCAGGCGGCCCCAGAAGGCCGAGGCGGTGGGTGAGCCTGGAGGCAGGGGCGGGGCAGTTGGCCCCGTCTCTGGAGGGGGCAGTCGGGGCCCTATCCACTACTCGATAGGGCCCCGACCGGGCGGCTTGGGTGTTCCCGGGTGCACCCTGGGCCGCCATTTCCCCCGTAACTGCCCTGTCCAACTGGAGGATTTGGCCGATCCAGCGTACTGCCGTGGCGGTCAACTCCGGTAGGACCAGCGGGATTTGACGGCATGCGCACGTGGAGGCGCGGTGGCGAAGGGGCGTCTCGATCCGGTCCGTACATGGCCGGACAGCGTTCCGAGCCCACGCGGACCTTGGCATGCGACAACGGCGACATCGAGCATGGCGATGACAACGGCGGATCAGGGCCCCTGGCCACTGCAGACGGCGCTTGTACCGCATTGCTGCGGGCCGTACCGTTTCGCTTTCCCGGCCGGTGCCGTTCTTCAGCTTTCGGCGGGGCGTCGTGTGCGAAGCCGGCCGATGACGGCGTGTGCAATCAGGCCCGTGGCAGCAGCCACTGCGAGTCCGCGCGTCAAGCCCCAAGTCATGGCCATTATCGGGGGCCCCGAAGGCGCCTCGACGCGGAGTCGCGCTGTGGTCTCCACGAGGGAAATGGCGGGGATCAGCAGCCTGGAGAGAAGGCCCCACATTCCTCTTTCTCTGGCAAGGTTTCCTGCCCAACCCAGCAGAGAGCCGAGCAAGCACGCGCAAATTCCCCAGAACGCCAGGGCTCCCCAGTCGAATGGCTCGGATACGAGCCGGGCGGCAGGGTCACCCAAGTTCGACCCCCGGATGTCGTGGGTTGCTTTCGTGGCGTAGTAGGCCGTTACCGCTGTACACAGCGACAGCGCGGCCAGCGCCGCGGACTGTATGCGTGTCCTCTGTGCGGTGCCAACGAAGAACGCGAGAGCCGCCCACGGCCAACCACCGGACAGGGCGATATGCGCCGCCTGCCTGACCGGGCCACCGTCGCCGGCCAGGAGTGGAGGAACAATTCCTAACACCAGACCGCAAAGCAACGAGATCGCGGACGGCAGGGCGCAAGCCCTTAAGGCCGAGCTGATGCGCATCTTTCTCCCTCGGCGCAGGCTGGGAAGGTAGGACCGTGCCATTTCTCGGCGCCGCGGGCCAGTGTGAACGGTCGCTGCGCGGGCCGGTCTGGACGGTCGCTGCGCAGGTCGACGAACTGCCAGTCGAGTGCCTGCGCAGCGACCGTTGAGAGCGAGCCCTTTCCATCTTCACTGTGAGCTGGTCAGATGCACGTGAAAACCCATCTACCCGGGGCTTCACCTCGTTGTCAGCCCAACCGCCGAGCCCGCGCGTCAGGTTGGAAAGCGCTCCCTGCCTTCATGCGCCGTTCACACTCGGCTGCCCTCGAACGAGACTCCACTTCGCCCCGCAAACCTCACGACCGGTAAAGACAGCGCCTCAAGACCGCTCGCCTCCGGATTCCGACAGAGCCTGCATAACGAACGCGGCTTCACGCGCTACTGTCTCATCAGGATCGCCCTCGGCCATCTCCGCGAGCCGTTCCCAGTATTCAGGCCAAGGGGTGTAGGCCATGGCTTGCACCGCCCTTCGACGCACCCGCGTCTCAGGATTCTTGGATGCCCCCAAGATCCGGTCCTTCACGGAGTCAACTGTCTTCAGCGGAGCGCCCAGCCCAAGACGCAGAACCGCCTTTCCCTTGCTGGCAGGGTAGATATTGCCGTCAACTTCGAGAATCAATTCATCGAGGCTCCAGATTAAAATTTTGGTCTGGACATTGTTCAGCGCTTCCTCGATTCGACCCAACTCGGCACCCGATACGACAAAATACCGCTCATCCGCATAACTGTCCTCGGTGAAGTGAGCCTCGACTGCCTCATCGATCTGCCAGGTCGCTGCAAAGTCGACACCCCTGTCGGCATCCTTTTTGACATAACCTGCCAACTGCCAGTGCAGCGTTTCAACGAGCCGCTCGATGTCGTCCGGCGTGACCGAATCCTTGAGGACCAGTCGCCGACTGACGAGAATCCCCTCCTGTGCCACCGCGACTTCTCCCATCTCGGGTAATATCCCCAGGTTCCGTTCCACGGAGACCATGAACATGCTGCCCGACGCGGGCAAACAGCGCCACACGTTCCGCTGGCAGCACGAGAGTCTGTCAGAGCCTGGTCGTGCGTGGATCCTGGTAGCGCCGTCAGGTTGGAAGAGGCTCAGCGTCGCTATTTGTCCGTGGAATTCCTTGTGAGCGACTGCAGAGCTGCCACTTCCTGCGCCGCCCCGGACGAGTGGAAACCCCGCTGCTCCGGTCACGGGGCGGCGGGGTTCCGGGGTGCGTGGGTCAGCCGTGCGTCTTGGCGAACGTCACGAGGTCGTTGAACGACTGCGGGGTCAGGGTGAGTACCGGGCCGCCCGGGGTCTTGCTGTCCCGGATCAGA
>NZ_LLZI01000255.1 GCF_001509485.1 Streptomyces sp. NRRL F-4489 | reverse complement strand
CGGTGCGGCTGTCGCTTCGCGTCGCTCCCTTCCGCGCACTACCCTGCGCGGCTCGGCTCGGCTCGGCTCGGCTCGGCCCGGCCGCCCCGCCCCCGTTCGCCCCGGCCCGTGAGGCGACCCGTACGCGACTCGTCCCTGCCGGGCGGCCCCCGGGCGCCGGATGCGCCGCGGGCGTGGCGGCCCGAGGATGGCCGGGAGGGCCCGGAGGAGCCCGGGCCGACTCCAGGCCCGGCAGGGCCGGCGGCAGGGAAGCGGCAGGGAAGCGAGGGCGAGGGCGGATGGCAGCGGAGCGGGAGACGCGAGGGGACACGGCGGGGGAGCGGGAGGCGGGAGCGGAGACGGCGGCGGGGACAGCGGCGAGCGGCGCCGCCCCCGGAGCCGCCCCCGGCGCCGGTGATGCGTACGGCGCGCACGGTACCCACGACACGTACGACGTCATCGTCCTCGGTGGCGGGCCCACCGGGGAGAACCTCGCCGACCGGGTGCACGCGGCGGGGCTGAGCGCGGTGCTGGTGGAGCACGAGCTGGTCGGGGGCGAGTGTTCGTACTGGGCGTGCATGCCGAGCAAGGCGCTGCTGCGGCCGGTCGCGGCGCGGGACGGGGCGCGGCGGGTGGCCGGGGCGAAGGGCGCGGTGACCGGGCCGCTGGACGCGTCCGCGGTGCTGGCGCGGCGGGACGCGTTCGCCGCGCACTGGCGGGACGAGGGGCAGGTCCGCTGGCTGGACGGCGCCGGGATCGACCTGGTGCGCGGCCGGGGGCGGCTGGACGGGCCGCGGCGGGTGGTGGTGGACGGCGGGCGGACGCTCATCGCCCGGCACGCGGTCGCGGTGTGCACCGGCAGCCGCCCGGTGCTGCCGGACGTGCCGGGGCTGGCCGACGCCCGGCCGTGGACGAGCCGGGAGGCCACCAGCGCCCAGGCCGTACCGGGGCACCTGGTGGTCGTGGGCGGCGGGGTCGTCGGGGTGGAGATGGCCACGGCCTGGCGGGCGCTGGGCGCCGAGGTGACGATGCTGGTCAGGGGGGACGGGCTGCTGCCCCGTATGGAGCCGTTCGCGGGGGAGTTGGTGGCCGACGCGCTGCGGGAGGCCGGGGTGGACGTACGGACCGGGACGGGCGTGCGGGAGGTGCGGCGGGCCGGGAACGGCGGGCCGGTCACCGTCGTACCGGATCCCGGGGACGGGATCGTGGCGGACGAGGTGCTGATCGCCACCGGGCGGGCGCCGCGGACCGGGGATCTGGGGCTGGAGACCGTGGGGCTGACCCCGGGGGAGTGGCTGGAGGTGGACGACAGCCTGCGGGTCACCGGGGTGCCGGGCGGCTGGCTCTACGCCGCCGGGGACGTCAACCACCGCGCGCTGCTGACCCACCAGGGCAAGTACCAGGCCCGGGTCGCCGGTGCCGCGATCGCCGCCCGGGCCCGCGGGGTCCCGATCCTGGAGAGCGACCGCTGGGGCGCGCACAGCGCCTCCGCCGACCACCACGCCGTCCCGCAGGTGGTGTTCACCGACCCGGAGGCCGCCGCGGTCGGGCTGACCGCCGCCGAGGCCGAGCGGGCCGGCCACCGCGTCCGGGCGGTCGACCACGACCTGGGCGCGGTGGCCGGCGCGTCCCTGTACGCGGACGGCTACCGGGGCCGCGCCCGGATGGTCGTCGACCTCGACCGCGAGGTGCTGCTCGGCGCCACCTTCGTCGGGCCCGGCGTCGCCGAACTGCTGCACGCGGCCACCGTCGCGGTCGCCGGGGAGGTCCCCCTGGAGCGGCTCTGGCACGCCGTCCCCTCTTACCCGACGATCAGCGAGATCTGGCTCCGGTTGCTGGAGACGTACCGCGGCGACTGAGGCGGCGGAGGGGTACGGAGGGGGCGGGCACGACTGCGGGGACTGACGCGGCGGAAACGGGCGCCGGGACGGGGCCGCCGCCCCCGGGAGCGTCGGCGCTGTCCCGGGGAGCGGCGGCGCGGTCCCGGTAGGCCCGGTCCCGGTGGACCCGCTCCCGGTAGACCCGGCCCACGGTCCCGGTAACGGGACCCCCGCCGGCGTCGCCACCGTTACGCCCCTGGTTCGGGGCATTCGTCCGTCCCCCAGGGGTCGTTGGGGCCGGCGTCGTCCCGGGAGGCCAGCGCCAGCAGCGCGGTCAGCCCTTTGTCGAGCCCCAGGTGCGTACCCTCCGAGCCCGGCGGCACGATCCGCAGGGTGCGCTCCAGCCAGGCCGACACCGCGCCGGCCGGCGCCTCCAGCAGCGCTTCCCCGTCCGGCGAGTCCAGCGCCACGCAGACCAGGCTGCGGCCGTCCCGCTTCGCCGGCCACACCCGTACGTCGCCCTCCCCGGACGGCCGGAAGACGCCCTCGACGAGGAGTTCCCGGGCGAACGTCCAGTGGACGGGGGAGTCCGACCCGATGTGGAAGATGACGTGGACGGCGTAGGGGTCGTCGGTCCGGTACGTCAGCCGGGCCGGCACCGGAATGGTTCGCTCCGGCGACAGGACCAGGCCCAGCTCAAGCTCTCGCTCCACCACGGTGTGCATCGGTTTCCGCCTCTCTCAGCTCCCTGAACGCGGGCCCCGTGCGCGGACCCGCACCGGATGAGAGCGGGCGGCGGCCGGACTCTTACACGGGTTCCGGCGACTTTTTTCCGCGCCCGGGGGCAGACGCCCGGGGCAGGCCGTGAACACCGGTACGACGCGGGGTCTGATAGATGTGGACGCCGCGTTGCGGCAGACTGCACCCCGACACCCACCAGGCCGAGAACAGATACGGGACTTCGGACATGAGCGCCCCTACCGCAGGATCCGCCGGCGGCAGCCCCACGCCAGGCTTCTACCCGGACCCGTCCATCCCCGGCTACATCCGGTACTGGAACGGTGCCGCGTGGGTGCCGGGCACCAGCCGCCCGGCCCCGGCCGAGGGCGAGCCGATGCCGGCCCCGCCGCCCGGCGCTGCCCCGGCGGCGCCCGCGCCCGCCGCCGTCGAGGAGACCGGCCCGGTGTTCCTGGACGAGGCCGGGCCGGCCGGCTCCGGTTCCGCGGCCCCGGCCGTCCGCCCCCGGGGCGAGGTGGCGCAGACGGGGTGGGACGACCCGGCCCGGCTGCACGGCGGCAGCCCGGAGGGGGCGCCCTCCTGGCACGCCGACGCGTCCCGGCAGAGCGGCTTCGGCGACGACGGCCGGGTCTCCTGGGGCGCGCCCGGCCAGCCGCCCGCCGGGGCACCGGCCGGCGGCGCGGCCTGGGGCCAGCTGCCGCCGCAGCGCGGCGCGGAGAACGACGAGGCCGCGGCCGAGGCGCCGGGCGCGGCGCGGCCCGCGGACGGCGGGACGGTCGCCATCCGGGCCGTCAATCCGGCGGCCCGCCGCGGTGCCGGCGACCACGGGACGACGGCGATCCGCGCGGTGCGGCCCGGGGGGCAGCCCGTGAACCCGTCGGCGGATCCGTCAGCGAATCCGTCGTCGCAGTCGTCAGGGAATCCGGCGGTGAATCCGGCGGGGAACGCGCCTGCCAATTCCCCGGCGAACGCTCCGGCCAAGGACCAGGGCACCGCCGTCTTCCGGGCGGTCGGGCCGGACGCGGGCGAGACCGGGCGGCCCGCCCCGAAGGACGGGACCATGGCCTTCCGGCTCCCGGCCGCGAACCGTCCGCCGAACGCCCCGTCCACCGGCGGCGCCCCGCAGGCCCAGCAGCCCCCGCAGCCGCTGCCGGCCACCGGCGCCGCACCGGGCCCGCAGCAGTCCGCCCAGCAACCCGTCCAACACCCCGCCCAGCAGCAGCCCGGCCGGCAGTCCGTCCCGCAGGCGCAGGGCCCGCAGGCGGCCCGTCCGGCCGACCGGTCGCCCGCGCAGCCCCCGGCCGCCCCCGCCCCCGCGCCCGGCCCCGGCCTCCCGCCGCAGGGCGGCGCGCCCGGGGACGACGGCGTCATCCCCTGGAAGCCGCCGGCCGCCGACATCTTCTTCGCCGCCGCGCAGGCCGCCCAGGGCCACCCGGCGCCGCTCGGCCGCCGGCTCGCGGCCCGGCTGATCGACACCCTGGTGCTGGCCGCGGTCACCCTCGCGGTGGCGCTGCCGATGTGGTCCACGGTCACCGACCACCTCGACGCCAAGGTCCACGCGGCCAAGCTGTCCGGCCGCCAGGTGACGGTCTATCTGGTGGACGGCACCACCGCCCCGGTCTTCCTGACGATCCTGGCGGTCATCCTGATCGGCGGCGGCCTGTACGAGGTGCTGCCGACCCTCAAGTGGGGCCGGACGCTGGGCAAGAAGCTCTGCGGCGTCCGGGTGCTGGACATCGAGAGCCACGACACCCCGGAGCTGGGGCAGGCCGTCAAGCGCTGGCTGGTCTACGGCGTTCTCGGGGTCCTGGTCGTCGGCGTGGTCAACGCCGTGTGGTGCCTGTTCGACAAGCCGTGGCGGCAGTGCTGGCACGACAAGGCGGCCCGCACCTTCGTCGCCACGGACGCGGCGTCGGACGACTGACCGTCAGGCGGGCTGCCCCCTGGGGCTGCCCGCTGCCCGGCCGTCCCCCGGGGCCCTCCAGCCCCCGGCCGTTCCCCAGGGCCGCGGCCGCCCGGCCAGCCCCCGGGGAGCGCACCCCGGCGCTCCCCACCTCGTCACGCGCCCCGTCACCCGCCCCGGCGGCCCGGGTCCGCCGATCGGACGCCGCCGGATGCGGTGCCCGGCCGCAGGCGGTCGACTCGGGCCATGAGTACCGACCAGCCCCGGCCCGGCTCCGGTGAACCGCCGGAGCACGACCCGTTCCTGAAGCCGCCGCCGCGGCCCCCGGCGGGCGGCACCCCGAACGGCGGCGCCCGGCCCGCCGACGCCCCGCGCAACGGCACCTCGCACGGCCCCGGCCCGGCCGGCCCCACCGGCTCCGGCGGCACCCCGCCGCCCGGGGGCACCCCGCCCCCGCCCCCGCCCGGTGGCGGCCCCTACGGCGGCGGCCAGTACGGCGGACCGTACGCGGGCGGCCCCTACGGCAGCGGCCCGCACGGCGGCGGCCCGCCACCGGGCGGGCCCTACGGCCCCGGCCAATACGGGACCGGGCCGTACGGGTCGGACCCCCTGGCCGGAATGCCGCCGCTGGCCAACCGGGGCAAGCGGCTGCTGGCGCGGATCATCGACGCGATCATCATCGGCGTACCGGTCACCCTGATCATGAACGCGATCGTCGGCTGGGTGGACTACTTCAGCACCAGCAACGTGGAGACGAGCAAGCAGGCGACGGTCTCCGGCGTGACGATGCTGGTGTACCTGATCTACGAGGGGCTGATGCTCACCAGCCGCGGCCAGACGCTCGGCAAGATGGCGATGCGGATCCGGGTGGCGATGCTCTCCAACGGCTCGATCCCCACCCCGCAGGCCGGCTGGACCCGGGCCGCGGTCTACACGCTGCCGGAGATCGTCCCGTGCTGCGGTTTCATCTTCTGGCTGATCAACGTCCTGTGGTGCACCTGGGACAAGCCGTACCAGCAGTGCCTGCACGACAAGGCGGCCCGGACGGTGGTGGTGGCGACGGACTGACGGGGGCGAAGCGACGGCGAACTGGCGAGCTGACGGAACGTCAGATGGGGGCGCCCCCGGTCCGTTGACGTCCGGGGGTCAGTGGAAGTGCCCGCCGGGTCGGCTCCCGGTGGTGCGGCGGTTGGGCGTCGTCCCCGGGGGTGCGAACCCGGCGTCCGGGCCCGGTACGGAGTGCAGCGGGGCGGGTGCCCCGGGGGACGCGGTGCCGCCGCGGCGGACCACCCGGGAGACGCCGGGCATCGGGACCGTCATCGCCACCAGGAGCCCGAGTCCGAGGCCGGCCAGGGCGATGACCGCGACGCCGATGCCGGTCTCGGTCTGGGAGAGCAGCAGCATCGCCAGGGTGGAGAGAAAGACGGTGGCCGAACCGTAGACGAGCTGGGTGACGGTCGGACGAGGCATGGCGGATCCGTCCTCGGGAGGGCCGGCGGGGGCGGCGGTCGGCGGGGCGACGGTCAACAGGGGCAGCGGTCAACAGGGGCAGCGGTCACCAGATGTGACGGTCAACAGGTGCGGCGGTCGGGCGCGAAGGGCCGCAGGCGCGCCACCGGGCGGCGGGCCTACGGTCCTTTGTGCCCGACCGGTGTCCCGGGTAAGCGTGACCTAACCCACCGGCCCGGAGCACGGGGGCGCACGGCTCCGCCCGACGGGCCGCCCCGGCCGGCGTCCGGCCTGCTGGCGGCGGGGGCGCATGCGCGTACGGCATATCCGTCCGCGCGCCGCGGGAGGCCGGCGGCGAGCGCGCGCCGCACCGCACCGGACTGTGCGGAAGCTGTGCCTCCGCTGTCCGATAACTGTGCATCGCAAGCCGGATAACGTACTTGGGCGTGCACACACGCGTCAAGATCTGTCTTTTCTTCCCCACATCCGGTCGAATGCCCTCCAGCATCGGCCAGTTGATGGGGAGGGCACCCTCACGTGAGAAACCACCGAAGACTGTTCGGAACGGCCGCCCTGGCCACGGCACTCGCCGCGACCGGGGCGGCCGTTCTCCCGGCCGGGACGGCCGCCGCCGACCCGGCCCCGGCCGCCGCGGCCGCCGTCCGCCACGACCCGGCGCCCGAACGCGCCGACGCCCACGACCTCAAGGGCCCGTACAGCGAACGGCAGGCGGCGCAGCGGACCGAGGCGCTCCGCCAGGTCATATCCGGCGACGCCAAGGCCGACCAGCGCGGCGGCTCCAAGGTCGTCCGGCTCGGCAAGGGCAAGTACGTCGAACTCGCCCGGGAGAAGACCGACAAGATCTTCACGATCCTGGTGGACTTCGGCGACAAGGTCGACGACACCACCATGTACGACCCGGACGGCGACGGTCCGCTGCCCCCGGTGAAGAAGTACGGCGGCACCCCCGGCCCGGCCCACAACCAGATAGCCAAGCCGGACCGCACCAAGGACAACAGCACCGCCTGGCAGGCGGACTTCAACCGCCAGCACTTCCAGGACCTCTACTTCTCGCACGACAAGAAGAAGGAGTCGCTGGCCAAGTACTACGAGCGGCAGTCCTCGGGCCGCTACTCCGTCGACGGCCAGGTCTCCGACTGGGTCCGCGTCCCGTGGAACGAGGCCCGCTACGGCTCGAACTACTGCGGCTCCACCAACTGCCCCAGCGCCTGGGACCTGATCCGCGACGCGGTCAACCAGTGGGTCGCCGACCAGAAGGCCAAGGGCCGCACCGACGCCCAGATCAAGGCGGACCTCGCCCAGTACGACCAGTGGGACCGCAACGACTACAACCACAACGGCAACTTCAACGAGCCGGACGGCTACATCGACCACTTCCAGATCGTGCACGCCGGTGAGGACGAGTCGGCCGGCGGCGGCGTCCAGAAGACCGACGCCATCTGGGCGCACCGCTGGTACGCGTACGGCACCGACGCCGGCAAGACCGGCCCCGCGGCCAACAAGGCCGGCGGTACCCAGATCGGGGACACCGGCTTCTGGGTCGGCGACTACACCATGCAGCCGGAGAACGGCGGACTCGGCGTCTTCGCCCACGAGTACGGCCACGACCTCGGCCTGCCGGACGAGTACGACACCACCGGCAAGGGTGAGTCGTCGGTGGACTTCTGGTCGCTGATGTCGGCCGGCTCCTGGCTGGGCCGCGGCAAGGACGCCATCGGCGACCTGCCCGGCGACCTCAGCGCCTGGGACAAGCTCCAACTGGGCTGGCTGAACTACGACAAGGCCAAGGCCGCGACCGCGTCCCGGCACACCCTGGGCGTCGCCGAGTACAACACGCGCAACAAGCAGGCCCTCGTCGTCGAGCTGCCCGCGAAGAAGGTCACCACCGAGATCGTCAAGCCCGCCCAGGGCGCCGCGCAGTGGTGGAGCGGGATGGGCGACGACCTGTCCAACACCCTCACCCGTACGGTGGACTTGACGGGTAAGTCCAGCGCCGCGCTGACCCTCAAGGGCTGGTGGGACACCGAGAAGGACTACGACTACGTCTACGCCGAGGTCTCCACGGACGGCGGCGCCAACTGGACGCCGCTGGACGGCACCGCGAACGGCAAGGCGCTGCCCCGCGACGCCTCCGGCAAGCCCGCGCTGAGCGGCACCGTCACCGCCCACCAGGACCTGGCCTTCCCGCTCGACGCCTACGCCGGCAAGAAGATCGGCCTCCGCTTCCGCTACCAGACCGACGGCGGCGTCGCCCAGAAGGGCTTCACCTTCGACGCCCTGACGCTCACCGCGGACGGCGCCCCGCTCTTCGCCGACGACGCCGAGCGGGGCGACAACGGCTGGACGGCCAAGGGCTTCTCGCGGATCGGCGCGTCCATCACCAAGGACTACCCGCAGTACTACCTCGCCGAGAACCGCCAGTACGTCTCCTACGACCAGACCCTCAAGTCCGGCCCGTACAACTTCGGTTGGCGCTCCACCCGCCCCAGCTGGGTCGAGCACTTCCCGTACCAGAACGGCGTGCTGATCTGGCTGTGGGACACCTCGCAGCGGGACAACAACGTCGGCGTGCACCCCGGCGTCGGCCGGATCCTCCCGGTCGACTCGCACCCGGTGGCCGAGCGCTGGGCCGACGGCACGCTGATGCGCAACCGCTTCCAGGCGTACGACTCGACCTTCACCCGCGCCCGCACCGACGCGCTGACCCTGCACAAGGACGGCGCCACGGTGAAGATCGCCTCGAAGCCGGGCGTGCCGGTCTTCGACGACCACAGCGGGGTCTACCGCGACGCCGCCAACCCGACCGGCGGGGTGATCGTTCCTGACACCAACACCCAGATCAAGATCGCCAAGGAGGCCCGGGACGGCTCCACGGTGGTCCTGAACGTGGGACCCGCGAGTAAGTAAAAAGTAAAAGCCGCAGGTCAGAGACTTATCGGCCGTCGCCCCCTAGCGGGCGGCGGCCGATAGGCGTTTAGATGCGTCTTGCAGTTCCTTGTTGACGCCGAGTCTCACGGGGGAGATATGAGGATGACCCGAGGCGGCTTCGCCAGGCTTCCGGGCGGGAGCGTGGTGGTCGCCCTCTCGCTGCCCAGACCGGACCACGGCCCGCTCTGCGGCCCGTACGACGGCGGCTGCCGCATCCGGGTCCTGGTGCACGCCGCGAACCGCTCGCGCGCCCTGACCAGGCTGCGCAACCTCGGCCTGCGGTCGGTGTACCTCCGCGGCAACACCGAACCGCCGTCCCCGGACGAGATCACCGCGGTGCTGCACCACCCCGACGGCCTGGTCTGGCGCGAGGCCCCCGACGACGACACCGAGTCCTGGCACCCGATACGGGCGCTGCTGCGGCCCCGGCAGGCGGGCGCGGCGGCCGGACCGGCGGGGATCAGCCCGTCCGGCGTCTGAGGCGCCCCGTAGGCCCGCCGGGCCGCCGTACGCCCGCCGGGCCGCCGTACGTCCGCCGGGCCCGTACGGCCCGCTCAGGCGCCGGCCAGCACCGGCTTGCCGGTCAGCTCCACCCCGGCCGCGCGCAGCTCCGCGAGCGCCGCCCCGGTGGTCTCCGGCGCGACCCCGGCCGTCAGGTCCAGCAGGACGCGGGTGGCGAACCCCGCGCGCACGGCGTCCAGCGCGGTGGCCCGTACGCAGTGGTCGGTGGCGATCCCCACCACGTCCACCTCGCTGACCTCCCGCTCCCGCAGCCAGTCCGCGAGCGCGACGCCGTGCTCGTCGGTGCCCTCGAAACCGCTGTACGCGGCCGCGTACGCGCCCTTGGAGAAGACCGCGTCCACGGCGCCGGCGGCGACGGCCGGCGCGAAGTTCGGGTGGAAGCCGCTGCCCTCGGTGCCCGCCACGCAGTGCGCGGGCCACGACTCCCGGTAGTCGGGCTCGTCGGCGAAGTGGCCGCCGGGGTCGATGTGGTGGTCGCGGGTGGCGACGACATGGCGGTAGCCGCTGCCGGCCGCGGCGCCGACCAGGTCGGTGATGGCCGCCGCGACGTCCGCGCCGCCCGCCACCGCGAGGCTGCCGCCCTCGCAGAAGTCGTTCTGGACGTCGACGACGATCAGTGCCCGGTGCATGGTGCGTGCCTTCCGGCTCGGGTCGGGGTGGGGGAGGAGGGGCGTGCCGCTGATGCGGCCGAGGGTAGCCACTGCGGGCGGCGGGCGGGAGGGGCGGCGCGCGCACGCGCCGCGGACCGCCCGCCGCCGGGCGATCGGACGGCCGGCTCAGACGAACTCGGTCGGCAGCACCGGCTCACCGCGCGAGAGCTGGGTCGCGGACAGCGGCAGCCCGGCGCGGGCCGCGAGGTGGCGGGTCCGGGCCGCGTCCAGCGGCTCCCGGGCCACCACCTGCCCGCCGCTGATCAGCGGCACCTGGAGCAGCCGGTCGGCCAGCTCGGCCGGCACCGGCCCGGTGCCCACCACCTCGGCCTCGGCCACCCCCTCCTCGTCCAGCCGCCGCGCGGCCCACTTCCGGCCGCCCGCCGAGGACTTGGCGCCCATCGACTTCTTCGCCACCGGCCGCAGCGGCGCCCCCGGCTCGTCGCTGTCCGCGCGGGCCACCAGCTTGTAGACCATCGAGCAGGTCGGGTGCCCGCTGCCGGTCACCACCTGCGTGCCGACGCCGTACGCGTCCACCGGCGCGGCGGCCAGCGAGGCGATGGCGTACTCGTCCAGGTCGCTGGTCACCACGATCTTGGTCTTGGTGGCGCCCAGCTCGTCCAGCTGCTGGCGCACCCGGTGTGCGATCAGCAGCAGGTCCCCGGAGTCGATCCGGACGGCGCCCAGGCCCGGCCCGGCCACCTCCACGGCGGTGCGCACCGCCTCGGTGACGTCGAAGGTGTCCACCAGCAGCGTGGTGCCGCTGCCGAGCGTGTCGACCTGCGCGGTGAAGGCGTCCCGCTCGCTGTCGTGCAGCAGCGTGAAGGCGTGCGCGCTGGTGCCGACGGTGGGGATGTTGTAGCGGAAGCCGGCGGCCAGGTCGGAGGTGACGTGGAAGCCGCCGACGTACGCGGCGCGGGCCGCGGCCACCGCGGACAGCTCGTGGGTGCGCCGGGCGCCCATCTCCATCAGCGGCCGGTCGCCGGCCGCCACCGCCATCCGGGACGCGGCCGCGGCCACCGCCGAGTCGTGGTTGAGGATGGAGAGGATCACCGTCTCCAGCACCACCGCCTCGGCGAAGGTGCCCTCCACCCGCATGAGGGGCGAGCCGGGGAAGTAGACCTCGCCCTCCGGGTAGCCCCAGATGTCGCCGCGGAAGCGGTAGTCGGCCAGCCAGTCCAGCGTCGGGCCGTCCAGGATGCCGCGCTCGCGCAGGAAGCCCAGGATCGTCTCGTCGAAGCGGAAGTTCTCCACCGCGTCCAGCACCCGGCCGGTGCCGGCCACCACGCCGTAGCGCCGGCCCTCCGGCAGCCGCCGGGTGAAGACCTCGAAGACCGACCGCCGGTGCGCGGTCCCGGCCCGCAACGCGGCCTGCAGCATGGTGAGTTCGTACTGGTCGGTGAAGAGCGCAGTCGACGGCACGGCCACCGGCAGCCCCAGGTCTGCTGTGTTCATACGGGAGACTCTACCCCGAATACTCGTCAGTTTGACGATAGTGGCCCGGGGGCGGCCGTCCGGGCCCGGCGCGCGGCGGCGGCGCGGCCCGGCGGGGGCCGTTTGTGCGCCCCGGGCCCCCTGGTGGCAGCATGGGCCCTGTGAGCGCCCACCCGTCACCCACGAGCACCCTGCGGCCGCACCACGGCAGCCTCAGCGTCCCGGTCGAGATCGAGCGTCCGGAAGCCAGTGAGGCCCCGTTCGCGGTGCCCGAGCCCGACGTCCCGTGGGTCACCATCGTTCACAACGACCCCGTGAACCTCATGAGCTATGTCTCCTACGTCTTCCAGACGTACTTCGGCTACTCCAAGGACAAGGCGCACCGGCTGATGCTCGACGTCCACCACAAGGGCCGCGCGGTCGTCTCCAGCGGCAGCCGCGAGGAAATGGAGCGCGACGTGCAGGCGATGCACGGCTACGGACTGTGGGCGACGCTCCAGCAGGACCGCGGATGACCGGCCGCTTCGAACCGCTGCCCGGGGGCGGCGCGGCCGCCCCGCTCGACGAGGTCGAGATCTCCATCCTGCGCAGCCTCGCCGTCCAGCTGCTGGAGCTGATCGGGCCCGGCACCGCGCCGGCCGGCTCCGGGTCCGGCGCCGAGGGCGGCTCCGGGACCGGCTCCGACGCCGCCTCCGCGGAGGACGAGATGCTCGCCGCGCTGTTCGCCGAGGGCCCCAGCGAGCCGCCGTCCGACCCGGTACTGGCCCGGCTCTTCCCCGACGCCTACGGCGGCCCCGACACGGTCCCCGACGACGGGGTCCGGGCCGCCGCCGCGGAGTTCCGCCGCTACACCGAGAACGACCTGCGGGCCCGCAAGCGCGAGGACGCGCTGGCGCTGATCCGCGCGCTGGACGGGCTGTCGGCGGAGGACGGCGGGGCGGTGCTGCGCCTGAAGCCCGACGAGTGCCGGCGCTGGCTCGGCGCGCTCAACGACCTCCGGCTCGCCATCGGCACCCGCCTGGAGGTCACCGACGAGGACGACGGCGGGGAACTGCTGCGGCTGCCGGACAGCGATCCGCGCAAGCCGATGGTGCTGGCGTACTTCTGGCTGGGCGGGCTCCAGGAGACCCTGGTCGAGGCGCTGACGGGCTGACCGGCCGGCCCGGGGGCCGCCCGGCGGCTCCGGCGCGCACCGGGGCGCGCGGCGCCTCCGCCTAGCGGATGTTCGCTCAGCGGAGGCTCAAATCCGGATAACGATCGCATCTCCATACCCGTGCGCCGTGTGGTGAATTCGGTCACTTGTTCCGTTTTTTCTGTGCAGTGGATCACTCCGACCCTGGTCGATCTACGGCACCTCGTGATAAAAGTTCTCGACCTGCCGTGAGTGACGCCACCCCTGTCGCTGCGGGAGCGCTGAGCCGGCCGACCGTCGGCGTGCAGGAACTCCATCCGGGGGGATCGGGACCCGATCCGGAAAGAACCGGGTCGGTATGGAGAAAGGCGCACCACTCATGACCTCTGTGCAGGTCGACAAACACCGCGACGGCAACGAGGCCGCTGGCGAGGCTCCCGAAGAGGGCTACCAGCGGGGTCTGGGCAATCGCCAGATCCAGATGATCGCCATTGGTGGCGCCATCGGTACCGGCTTGTTCCTCGGAGCGGGCAAGGCCATTTCCAAGGCCGGACCGAGCATCATCCTGGCGTACGCCATCGTCGGTCTGGTCATCTTCCTCATCATGCGGGCCCTGGGCGAACTGCTCATGTACCGGCCCGTCTCCGGCTCGTTCTCCGAGTACGGCCGGGAATTCCTCGGCCCGTTCATCGGATTCGTCACGGGCTGGACGTACTGGCTCTTCTGGGTCGTCACCGGCATCACGGAAGTGACCGCCGCGGCCACCTACGTACAGTATTGGAACAAAGGCATACCGCAATGGGCCTCGGCGCTGGTCTTCACCGTCGCGCTCTTCGGTATCAACCTCATCTCGGTGAAGATCTTCGGTGAACTGGAATTCTGGTTCTCGATGGTCAAGGTCACCGCGATCATCGGCATGATCCTGATCGGCCTCGGCGTCATCACGCTCGGTTTCTCCAAGGCCGGCGACACCGCCTCGTTCACCCTGCTCTGGTCGCACGGCGGCTTCTTCCCCAAGGGCATCGGCGGCACGCTGATGACCCTGCAGATCGTGATGTTCGCGTTCCTCGCCGTCGAACTCGTCGGCGTCACCGCGGGCGAGGCGACCGACCCGAAGAAGGTCCTCCCCAAGGCGATCAACACCGTGCCGTGGCGGATCGGCCTCTTCTACATCGGCGCGCTCATCATCATCCTGTCCGTGGTCAGCTGGACGGTCTTCAAGCCGGGCGTCAGCCCCTTCGTCGCCGCCTTCCAGCGGATCGGCCTGCCGGCCGGCGCCGGCATCGTCAACTTCGTCGTGCTGACCGCCGCGCTGTCCTCGGCCAACTCCGGGATGTACTCCACCGGCCGGATGCTGCGCGACCTCGCGCTCAACGGCCAGGGCCCGAAGTTCTTCACCAAGCTCAGCAAGAACGGCCTGCCCACCTGGGGCACCGGCCTCTCGGTCGCCCTGATGCTGGTCGGCGTCTACATCAACTACCAGTGGCCCGGCGACGCGTTCAACTACGTCGTCTCCTTCGCCACCATCTCCGGTATGTGGGCGTGGATCGTCATCCTGCTCTCGCACCTGCGCTACCGGGCCAAGGTCAACCGCGGTGAACTCCCGCCGTCCGACTTCCGGGCCCCCGGCGCCCCGTTCACCACGATCTTCGCGCTGGCCTTCATCGCCATGGTGATCGTGATGATGGGCGTCGACCCGGACGCCCGGATCTCGCTCTACGCGGCGCCCCTGTGGGCGATCGTGATGGGCGTGGGCTACCTGGCCATCAAGCGCCGGGACGCGGCGGCGCTCGCCGCGACGGCCCCGGCCGACCGGGGCGCCAAGGCCGGCGGTGCCAAGGCCGGCGGCACCAAGGGCACCAAGGACTGACCGGGACGAACCCCCCGGAATCCACCGGCTGTCCAGCATGCGGGCCGGTGCGTACCACTCTTCGGTACGCACCGGCCCCGCTGTTTATTCTTGCCGCATGCTGACCCTCACCAAGGCCCTTCACGACCGGATCGTCGAGCACGCCCGCCAGGACCACCCCGACGAGGCGTGCGGCGTGGTCGCGGGCCCGGCCGGCAGCGGCCGCCCCGAGCGGTTCGTCCCGATGCTCAACGCCGCCCGCTCGCCCACCTTCTACGAGTTCGACTCCGCCGACCTCCTCAAGCTCTACCGCGAGATGGACGACCGGGACGAGGAGCCGGTCATCATCTACCACTCGCACACCGCCACCGAGGCGTACCCCTCGCGCACCGACATCTCCTACGCCAACGAGCCCGGCGCGCACTACGTCCTGGTCTCCACCGCCGACACCGACGGCGCCGGCCCGTTCCAGTTCCGCTCGTTCCGCATCGTGGACGGCGAGGTCACCGAGGAAGAGGTCCGGATAGTCGAGGCGTACACCTGAGCCGCCGCCGTGACCTGGGCGTTCCTCCCCGGTCACGGCGGGTGCCGGACGCCGGCCCCGCCCCGCGTCCCACCTGGTGTGCAGCGAACGTCCGCATCATGGGACGAGGTTCCAGAACCCGGACCGGGAATCGATACGATGACCGCATGGTTGAGCATGCCGTGAGCGCGGTGAGGGAGCACAGGCAGCGGGCGCTGCCGCCTGCGCGGTGCGCCGCGCGCCGCTCCGCGTCCGCCCTCCTGGGCGCCTTCGGCTGCGGAGCCGCCCGGCTGCACATCGACCTGTGCCGCCTCTCCAGCGCCATCTGTCCGCGCCGCGCCGCGTAAGCGAGCCCGCCGCCGGCCCGCGGCGCCCCACCGCCGCACCCGCCCGCCCGGGCCGGACCCCGCGCCCCCGGCGCGCCCGGCCCGCCGCACCGCCCCGGTGCTCCCGGGCACCGCACCCGCACCGCCTGCACCGCATCGCACGCACCGCACAGCACCGCAGAAGCACGCACGCACCGCACCCGCCACCGCACCGCCGAACTCCGACAGGAGCACTCCCATGGCCATCGAGGTCCGCATCCCGACCATCCTGCGCAGCTACACCGACGGGCAGAAGGCCGTCGAGGGCAGCGGCGCCACGCTCGACGAACTCCTCAAGGACCTCGACGGCCGCCACCCCGGCATCCGCGAGCGCCTGATCGACGACGCCGGCGAGCTGCGCCGCTTCGTGAACGTCTACCTCAACGACGAGGACGTCCGCTTCCTGGACGGCCTGACCACCGGCCTCGGCGACGGCGACAGCGTGACGATCCTGCCGGCGGTGGCCGGCGGACGGGCCTGAGCGGCCGTGCGGTACGACTCCCCGCTGGCGGCGGTCGGGAACACCCCTCTCGTCCGCCTCCCGCGCCTGTCCCCCTCCGCGGACGTCCGGATCTGGGCGAAGCTGGAGGACCGCAACCCCACCGGCTCGGTCAAGGACCGGCCCGCGCTGCACATGATCGAGCAGGCGGAGAAGGACGGCCGGCTCACCCCGGGCTGCACGATCCTGGAGCCCACCAGCGGCAACACCGGCATCTCGCTCGCCATGGCGGCCAAGCTCAAGGGCTACCGCATCGTCTGCGTGATGCCGGAGAACACCTCCTCCGAGCGGCGCGAACTGCTCGCCATGTGGGGCGCGGAGATCATCTCCTCGCCCGCCGCGGGCGGCTCCAACACCGCGGTGAAGGTCGCCAAGGAGCTGGCCGCCGAGCACCCGGACTGGGTGATGCTCTACCAGTACGGGAATCCCGACAACGCCGGCGCCCACTACGCCACCACCGGCCCGGAGATCCTCGCCGACCTGCCCTCGGTCACCCACTTCGTGGCCGGGCTGGGCACCACCGGCACGCTGATGGGCGTCGGCCGCTATCTGCGCGAGCACGTCCCCGGCGTGCAGATCGTCGCCGCCGAGCCCCGCTACGACGACGTCGTCTACGGCCTGCGCAATCTCGACGAGGGCTTCATCCCCGAGCTGTACGACGAGTCGGTGCTGACCACCCGCTTCTCGGTCGGCTCCGAGGACGCCGTCCGCCGCACCCGCGAACTCCTGCAGTCCGAGGGCATCTTCGCGGGCGTCTCCACCGGCGCGGCCCTGCACGCCGCGCTCGGCGTGGCCCGCAAGGCGGTCCGGGCCGGCGAGAGCGCCGACATCGTCTTCGTCGTCGCCGACGGCGGCTGGAAGTACCTCTCCACCGGCGTCTACACCGCCGAGTCCACCGAGGCGGCCATCGCGGCGCTGCACGGCCAGCTCTGGGCCTGACCGCCCGGGGCCGCGGGGAACGGCCGTACGGGACGAGGGGGGCGGCCCCCGGCGCACGCGCCGGGCGCCGGCCCCCTTCCGCTCTCCGGAAGCGCCGGCGTACGTGCGTACGGGGCGGCAGCCCACACTGGTGATTCCGCCCACAGCTCGCCCCGCCCGGGGCGCCACAGGCCCCCTCGCGCCTTACGCTCGTGGGCACCGCACCGACCGCCAAGGACCCGGCAGCAGCCCGGCACGGCACCGCCGGATCACCCCGTACCGGACCGCCGGCCGCCACCCCGCCCACGGAGGTTCACGCCCGCATGAAGCTCACCGTCGTCGGATGCTCGGGGTCGTTCCCCTCCATGGAATCGGCCTGTTCGAGCTACCTCCTGGAGGCCGACGGCTTCAGGCTGCTCCTCGACATGGGCAACGGCGCCCTCGGCGAGCTGCAGCGCCACTGCGGTCTCTACGACCTGGACGCCGTGCTCCTGTCGCATCTGCACGCCGATCACTGCATCGACCTGTGCGGCTACTTCGTCGTCCGCTACTACCGCCCCGACGGCGGCCGCTGCGCGCCGATGCCGGTCTACGGGCCGGCCGGCACCGAGCGGCGGCTGACCGCCGCGCACGCCGACCTGCCGCACGAGGCGGCGATGAGCGAGGTCTTCGACTTCCGCACGCTGACCCCGGGGACGAGCGCCATCGGCCCGTTCACCGTCCGCGCCGAACGGGTCAGCCACCCCGTCGAGGCGTTCGGCTTCCGCATCGAGCACGGCGGCCGCGCGCTGACGTACTCCGGCGACACCGGCCCGTGCGAGGCGCTGGACACCCTCGCCGCGGGCACCGACCTCTTCCTGTGCGAGGCGTCCTTCACCCACGGCAAGGAGGACATCCCCGACCTGCACCTCAACGGCCGGGAAGCCGGCGAGCACGCCCGGCGGGCCGCGGCGGCCCGGCTGGTGCTCACCCACATCCCGCCGTGGACCGACCCGGACATCAGCGTCCGGGACGCGCAGAAGGTCTACGACGGGCCGGTCGAGGTCGCCAAGGCCGGCGCGGTCTACGAGATCTGACCGCCGGGCCCCCGGCGGACGAGCCGGCGCGGCGGTACCGAAAGGCCCGAGGTACCGAAAGGCCCCGGGCCCCCTTCCCGTACGGAAAGGGGGCCCGGGGCCAATCGGCGGGGGAGGCGGGCTACTTGGCCTCGGCCTTCTGGAGTTCCGCCAGCTCCTCGTCGGACTCGCGGCCCGGCGTGGGGATGTTGAACTTGGTGATCGCGAAGCGGAAGACGGCGTAGTAGACCGCCGCGAAGCACAGGCCGACCAGCGCCAGCCCCCAGGGGTTGGTGGCGATGCCGAGGTTGAGGCCGAAGTCGATCGCGCCGGCCGAGAAGCCGAAGCCGTCCTTCATGCCCAGCGCCCAGGTCAGCGCCATGGACACACCGGTGAGCACCGCGTGGATCGCGTACAGCACCGGCGCGAGGAACATGAACGTGAACTCGATCGGCTCGGTGACGCCGGTGAAGAACGCGGTCAGCGCGAGCGAGAACATCATGCCGCCGACGACCTTGCGGCGCTCGGGGCGGGCGCAGTGCACGATGGCCAGGCAGGCGGCCGGCAGCCCGAACATCATGATCGGGAAGAAGCCGGTCATGAACTGGCCGGCGCTCGGGTCGCCGGCCAGGAAGCGGGCGATGTCGCCGTGCTTGCCGTGGAAGTCACCGGCCTGCAACCACGGGAAGGAGTTCAGCAGGTGGTGCATGCCGACCGGGATCAGCGCGCGGTTGGCGACACCGAAGATGCCCGCGCCCGCGGCGCCCGAGCCGACCAGCCAGGTGCCGAAGTTGTGCAGGGCGGTGCCGAGCACCGGCCAGATGAGTCCGAAGACGATGCCTATCACCAGGCCCGCGAAGGCCGACAGGATCGGCACCAGCCGGCGGCCGCCGAAGAAGCCCAGCCAGTCGGGCAGCTTCTTGCGGTAGTAGCGCTGGTAGAGCAGGGCCACGACCAGGCCCATCACCACACCGCCGAGCACACCGGCGTTCACCGGCGCCTCGTTCATGACGATCTTGCCGTCCACGACCGCGGCGACCTTGGGGAGGTTCTTGTCGGTGAAGGTGGCTAGCACCTTCTGGAAGACCAGGTAACCGGTCACCGCGGCCAGCGCGGTCGAGCCGTCCGACTTCTTGGCGTAGCCGATCGCGATGCCGACGGCGAACAGCAGCGGCATGTTGTCGAGGATCGCGTTGCCGCCCGCCGTCATGTACCCGGCGATCTTGGTGAGGACGGTCGGCAGCCCCGCGTGCCCGAGCAGGTCATCGTGACCGAGGCGGACGAGCAGGGCGGCCGCGGGCAGCACCGCGACCGGCAGCATCAGGCTGCGGCCGATGCGCTGTAGAACAGCCATCGCGCCGGAACCCTTTTTCTTCTTGTCGGCCGCGGGGGCGGCACTGGCCGTGGACACAACTTCCTCCAGTGGGCAAGGCGCCGCCCGGGCAAAAGGGGTGGGGATGGCGGCGTCTCAAGGACGCGGCCGGACCCGGCCGCATGGTCCACACCAATCAAAGTGGTGTAGACCTGTTGTAGCACGGGGAAGGCGCCGCGAGGAACCTGCGGAATGCCCCGCTTGCGTTATTGCCCCGGAGGAAAACCGGGCGATGTGCTCCCGGGCGGCATTCGGGCCGCTTCCGGGCCGCCGCGGGGCGGCCTATTTCACGTTCTCGCGCTCCATCGCGTCCCCCACCTCGTCCGGCTCGCGGCCCGGTGTCTGGAGATCGAATTTCGTGATCGCGAAACGGAACAGCGCGTAGTAGAGGGCGGCGAGGCACAGCCCGATCGGGATGATCAGCCAGGGTTTTGTCGCCAGCCCCCAGTTGATGACGTAGTCGATCAGACCGGCCGAGAAACTGAAGCTGTCGTGCACCCCCAGCGCCCAGCTCACCGCCATCGACACCCCCGTCAGCACCGCGTGCAGCGCGTACAGCGCCGGGGCCACGAACATGAACGCGTACTCGATCGGCTCGGTGACGCCGGTGACGAACGAGGTCAGGCCGACCGACAGCATCATCCCGGCGATCTCCTTGCGGCGGTGCGGCCGCGCGCAGTGCGTGATCGCCAGCGCCGCGGCCGGCAGCGCGAACATCATCACCGGGAAGAAACCGGTGGTGAACTGGCCCGCCGACGGATCGCCGGCCAGGAAGCGGTTGATGTCGCCGTGCACCACCGTCCCGTCCGGCTCGGTGTAGCTGCCGAACTGGAACCACAGCGGGATGTTCAGGAACTGGTGCAGCCCGATCACCAGCAGCGCGCGGTTCGCCACCCCGAAGATCCCCGCGCCCCAGGCGCTCAGCGACGTCAGCCACTGACTGAACCGCATCAGCCCGTCGCCGACCGGCGGCCAGACGAACAGGCACACCACCGCGAAGAGCAGCCCGACGAACGCCATCACGATCGGCACCAGCCGGCGCCCGTTGAAGAAGCCCAGCCAGTCCACCAGCCGCACCCGGTGGAAGCGCTGCCACAGCCAGGCCGACAGGAAGCCCATCACGATGCCGCCGAAGACCCCCGGATTCTGGAACGCCGCCTGGGTCACCTTCGCCGACCGGTCCACGCACACCCCGTTCCACAGCCCGGCCTGGGTGTACGTCTGCCCCGTGGCGCAGCTCGACGGGAAGGCGTGCAGCACCGAGAAGTAGACGAGGAAGCCGACCACCGCCGCCAGCGCGGTCGAACCGTCCGACTTCTTCGCCATCCCGATCGCGACCCCGACGCAGAACAGCAGCGGCAGGCCCAGCGCGGAATCCAGCAGCGCGCCGCCGGCGCCCGCGAAGACCCGGGCGACGTCGCCCCAGCCGAGGCCCTTGGCGCCGAAGACGTCAGGCTGCCCGAGGCGGTTGAGGATGCCGGCGGCCGGCAGCACCGCGATCGGCAGCTGGAGGCTGCGGCCCATCTTCTGCAGGCCCTGGAAGAGCGCCGCCCCCCGGCTGCGCTCCGGCTTCGCGGGCCGCTTCCCCGGCGCCGCGCCCGCTGCCTTTGCACTCATCCGCGCCCTCCGCGTGCTCCGGCCCGGCCCGGCGGCGGCCGGCCCGCCGCTTGCCGCATACTGGTGGTGTAGACCACTTACGGGGTGCGCCCCAGGCGCCCCTTCGGTGATCGCCATCCTTCGCCAGACAGCGGACAAACGCCCATGGAACTGGGCTGAACGTGCGTTACGGTGTGGAATCCGAGCGGCGCCCCGCGCCGACGGCCGAGACAAGCAGGAGTGGACATGGCCAGCAAGGCTGAGAAGATCGTCGCCGGGCTCGGCGGACTCGACAACATCGAAGAGGTCGAGGGCTGCATCACCCGCCTCCGCACCGAGGTCAGCGACGCCGACCTCGTGGACGAGGCCGCTCTCAAGGCCGCCGGCGCCCACGGCGTGGTGAAGATGGGCACCGCGATCCAGGTCGTCATCGGCACCGACGCCGACCCGATCGCCGCCGAGATCGAGGACATGATGTGAGCCGCGCGCTCCTGACCCGCGGCTCATGACCCCCGAGGGCCCCGTTCCCGGTTTTCCGCCGTCCCCGGCACCGGAACGGGGCCCTCGGCGCAGCAGATAGGGTCGGGGCCATGTCTCGCATCGACGGCCGCACCCCCGAACAGCTCCGCCCGGTCACCATTGAACGCGGCTGGAGCAAGCACGCCGAAGGCTCCGTCCTGGTCTCCTTCGGCGACACCAAGGTCTTCTGCACCGCCAGCGTCACCGAGGGCGTCCCGCGCTGGCGCAAGGGCACCGGCGAGGGCTGGGTCACCGCCGAGTACGCGATGCTGCCCCGCTCCACCAACACCCGCGGCGACCGCGAGTCGGTCCGCGGCAAGATCGGCGGCCGCACCCACGAGATCTCCCGCCTCATCGGCCGCTCGCTGCGCGCCGTCGTCGACTTCAAGGCCCTGGGCGAGAACACCATCGTGCTGGACTGCGACGTCCTCCAGGCCGACGGCGGCACCCGCACCGCCGCCATCACCGGCGCGTACGTCGCGCTCGCCGACGCGGTCGCCTGGGCCCAGCGCAAGAAGCTGGTCAAGCACGGCCGCCGCCCGCTCACCGGCACGGTCAGCGCGATCAGCGTCGGCATCGTGGACGGCGTACCGCTCCTCGACCTCTGCTACGAGGAGGACGTCCGCGCCGAGACCGATATGAACGTCGTGTGCACCGGCGACGGCCGCTTCGTGGAGGTCCAGGGCACCGCCGAGGCGGCCCCCTTCAGCCGCGCCGAGCTCGACTCCCTCCTCGACCTCGCGGTCACCGGCTGCACCACCCTGGACACCTTCCAGCGCGAGGCCCTGGGCGAGACGCTCTGACGCGCAGGGGGGCGGCCGGCCCCGGCCCGGCGCGCTGTGGCGCCGGGCCTTGGCCCCACCCGCCGACCGCCTGAGGCACCCCCTCCGGCCCCTGGCCGATCTTCGCCCCCGCCCCCGCCCACCGGGCAACCCCTCCTCCCCACCCTGCGTTTCCTTCCGTGCGAGCCCGCCGGGCCGCTCCCGCACGCCCCGCCGGCCCCCGCGCCCGCCGTACGCCCCAAGGGAAGGAACGCCCATGCACCGCCCCGGCCCCCGACCGCGCCTGCGCCGCCGCACCGCCACCGCGCTCACCGCGTTAGCCGCCGCCGCCCTCGCGATACCCGCGCTCTCCGCGTGCAGCGCCGTGCAGAAGGCGATGGATTGCGCCAAGACCGCCACCGCGGTCGTCGACGGTGTCGACAAGCTCCAGAAGGCCGCCGGCCACGCCCTGGACGACCCCCAGGAGACCAACAAGGCCCTCGACGACCTCGACACCAAGCTCCAGCAGCTCAGCAAGTCCGCCCACGACCCCGAGCTGTCCAAGGCCGTCGACGCCATGAACCAGGGCATCAAGGACGCCCGCCGGGACATCGACGCGAACAAGGCCCCCAACCTCAAACCCCTCGCCGACGCGACGAGCCGGATCACCGCCCAGTGCACCCCGGGGGACAAGGAATAATCGGCTCCCATGGAGTCCCACACCGGTGAACGTCCCGCGGCCCCGCGCCGCCTCGTCCTCGCCACCCGCAACAACGGCAAGCTCGCCGAGCTGCGCGCGATCCTCGACGCGGCCGACCTCGATGTCGAACTGGTCGGGGCCGACGCCTACCCCGACGTCCCCGACGTCAAGGAGACCGGCGTCACCTTCGCCGAGAACGCCCTGCTGAAGGCCCACGCCCTCGCCCGGGCCACCGGCCACCCGGCCGTCGCCGACGACTCCGGCCTCTGCGTCGACGTCCTCGGCGGCGCGCCCGGCATCTTCTCGGCCCGCTGGGCCGGCCGGCACGGCGACGACCGGGCCAACCTCGACCTCCTGCTGGCCCAGCTCTCCGACATCGACGCCCCGCACCGCGCCGCCCACTTCGCCTGCGCCGCCGCCCTCGCCCTCCCCGACGGCACCGAACGCGTCGTCGAGGGCACCCTGAAGGGCGTCCTGCGCCGCACCCCCGCCGGCACCGGCGGCTTCGGCTACGACCCGATCCTCCAGCCCCTCGGCGAAACCCGCACCTGCGCCGAACTCACCCCGGCCGAGAAGAACGCCATCAGCCACCGCGGCAAAGCCTTCCGCGCCCTGGCCCCCCTCGTCCGCGAACTGCTGGGCTGACAACGCACCGTACGCACCGCACACACCGCGAACGGCCTCCCCTGCACGCAGGGGAGGCCGTTCGCGCGGGTGGGCCCGGTGGGACTCGAACCCACGACACACCGGACCTAAACCGGCGCCCTCTGGCCAGCTGGGGTACGGGCCCGCCGCGCCAACTCTACTGGGTCGCCTTCCGCGCCCGTCAGTGGATGGCCCGACCCCGTGCCGGTGGCCGAACGCCCCGGCCGGCCACCGGCCGTGGGGAGCGCCGCCCCCGTCAGAACCGCGGTTCCTGGGTGCGGGAGGCGATCAGGGCGACGGCTTCTTCCTTGGTGGCTACCGAGGGCGGGGAGCCGTCGAGGGGCTGCTGGGCGGTTTCCTTCATGGCGGCCACGGCGATGACGCCGACGAGGGCGGCGGCCATCGTGTAGTAGGCCGGGACCATGACGTTGTCGCCGAAGGCGTCCATCAGGGCGGTGATGACCAGCGGGGTGGTGCCGCCGAAGAGGGAGACGGCGAGGTTGTAGCCGATGGAGAGGGAGCCGTAGCGGACGCTGGTCGGGAAGAGCGCGGGGAGGGCCGCGGACATGGTGCCCAGGAGGCAGAGGAGGGAGAGGCCGAGGAGGGCCATACCGGCGGAAACGGCGAGCAGCGAGCCCTGTTTGACGAGGAGGAAGGCGGGGGCGGCCAGCAGCAGGAAGCCGAGCATGCCGGACATCAGCAGCGGCTTGCGGCCGTAGCGGTCGTTGAGCCGGCCGACGGTGGGCAGCAGGCACATCAGGACGACCATGGTGGCCAGCAGGACCAGGAGGCCGTGGGACTCGCTGTACTTGAGGGTGTCGGTGAGGTAGGTCGGCATGTACGACAGCAGCATGTAGTCGGTGATGTTGTACGCGCCGACCAGGGCGATGCAGAGGATGAGCGCGGGCCAGTGGTGGGTGAGGATCTCGCCCAGCTTCTTGCCCGGGGCGTTGGCGGAGAGGTGCGAGGAGTCGTCCTCGGCCGGGACGGCGGCCTCCGCGGCGCCGTTGCCCTGGGCCGCCTCGAACTTCTGGAAGGCCGGGGTCTCGTCCAGCTTCAGCCGCAGGTAGAGGCCGACCAGGCCGAGCGGACCGGCGACGAGGAACGGGATCCGCCAGCCCCAGGACAGCATCGCGTCCGGGCCCACGGCGGTGTTCAGCAGCAGCACGATCCCGGCGGCGCCGGTGTAGCCGAGCAGGGTGCCCATCTCCAGGAAGCTGCCGAAGAAGCCGCGCTTCTTGTCGGGCGCGTACTCGGCGATGAAGGTGGAGGCGCCGCCGTACTCGCCGCCGGTGGAGAAGCCCTGGACGAGGCGGAAGAGGATGAGCAGGGCCGGCGACCACATGCCGATGGCCGCGTAGGACGGGATCAGGCCGATGCAGAGGGTGCCCAGCGCCATCATGATCATGGTGAGGGCGAGGACCTTCTTGCGGCCGATGCGGTCGCCGAGCGGCCCGAAGTAGGCGCCGCCCAGGGGCCGTACGAGGAACGCCACGGCGAAGGTCGCGAAGGAGGACAGCAGACTGGTGGTCGAACTCCCGCTGGGGAAGAAGACCTTGCCGATGGTGACGGCCAGATAGCTGTAGATACCGAAGTCGAACCACTCCATGGCGTTGCCCAGGGCCGCGGCCTTCACGGCGCGCCGCACGGTCGGTTCGTCGGTGACCGTGATGTCGGTGCGGCGCAGCGGCGGGTTCCGGCGCCGGTCGATGGCGCGGAAGAGTGTCCAGTGGCGTCTGCGTGCGGCCGGGTCCGGCTCGGGCGCCCAGTGGCTGTCTTCGGTACCGAGGTGCGGCACGCGGCGGTCCTCCCGTTCGGTCGGTCGCGCGGTTCGGGTGCGCGGCCGGGGTGTGGGTGCTACGACGGGTGCGCCTGCGCGTTTCGGGCCGGGTCGAAACCCGGTGCGCGGCGAACGCGAGGTAGGTCACGCCGGCCCTTTCCCGAACGGTGCACGTCAGAGCGGCGCGGGGTTGCCGTACGGCGAGGGCTTGTTACAGGACTGGTACAAAGCCGAGCGGTCACCGCAGCATTCGGGCAACGGGTCTGTGTCGGGGGGAGAGGAGAGTGTCGGTGGCGAAACCGCACCTTTTGGCCGCAGGTCGCGCGAACGGTGCCGATTCGCCGCAGGAGGCGGCGGCCGCCGCCCGGGACCGGGCACGGCGGCCGGAACGGGCCGGGGCCGGTGCCAAGCCGCCGCGGCGGTCGTGTTTGCTGGTGGGGTTGGACGGGGCGACGGCGCCCCGGGAGGAGTGTGTGATGACCGACCGCGACGGGGCCCGCTTCAGGCGCGGGCGGACCGCTCTGGTGGCCTTCCTCGTGGTGACCGCGCTGGCGGCCGGCGGGGTGTGGTTCAGCCAGGCGTCGGACCGCGCGTCGGCGGTGGACACCGCGCCCAAGACCGCCGCCGTCCAGGACGTGAAGTCCGACGGGCAGCCGACGGCGGGCCTGCCCGGCGTCCGGGACTGCGGGATCGGGGAGCCGGAGATCCGGCCCCGGGTGATCACGCTGACCTGCGCGGACGCCGGGATGGTGGCGACCGGCATCACCTGGGACCGCTACGACGCCGACGAGGCCGAGGGCCGCGGCGTGGTCCAGGTCGAGAAGACCGCCGCGGGGGTGGGGACGGACGCCGGGTACCGCGCGACGTTCCGGCTCTACGGCGCCAAGGAGGTCGACGGCGCGCGCGCCTTCACGGGCCTGGAGGTGACCTACGAGGGCTCGACGCCGCTCGGTGACACGACGGAGATGTACAACCTCGCGTGATGGGCATTCGAGGCCGGATCGCCCTGGCCATTTCGGGTATGACGGCGCTGGCCGTGGTGGTGCTCGGGTTCGCCGTGCACCACATCGCGGACGCCGAGCGGGAGCGGTCGGCCCGGGCGTATCAGGACGAGCGGCTCAGCTCGGCGCTGCAGATCTACGAGCGGGACGGGACGCTGGCGCTGGGCGCGCAGCTGGACGACGCGACGCTGCCGTCGCCGCTGCGCGCGGCGGTGTTCCACAACCGCTCCGGGACGTACCTCAGCGGCGGCGAGGACCCGCGGGTGTGGGCGGCGACCGGGGTCGGCGGGGACGGTGACCGGCCGGCGCGTTCGCTGTCGGTGTCGGCGGCGTATCCGGACGACGATCCGGCGCAGGTGGCGCTGGACCGGGCGCTGCTGATCGCCGGGTGCGGCACGGTGGTGCTGATGGCGGTGGTGTCGTGGTTCGTGGCGCAGCGGCTGTCGCGGCGGCTGCGGCTGAGCGCGGCGGCGGCGCGGCGGATCGCGGCGGGTGAGCCGCCGGACGCGGACGCGCTGGCCGGCGACGGCCGGGACGAGGTGGCCGAACTGGGCCGCAGCGTCCACCACATGGCGACGTCGCTGGCGGCGCGGGTGGAGGCCGAGCGGGAGTTCACCGCCGATGTGGCGCACGAGCTGCGGACGCCGGTGGCGGGGCTGGTGGCGGCCGCGGAGCTGCTGCCGGAGCCGCGCGCGGTGGAGCTGGTGCGGGACCGGGCGCAGGCGATGCGGCGCTTGGTGGAGGACCTGCTGGAGGTCTCCCGGCTGGACGCCGGGGTGGAGCGGGCCGATCTGGACGCCTGCGAGCTGCCGTCGCTGGTGCGCGGCATCGTCGTCCGCGCGGCGCGGCAGCGCGGGGTGGACGACCTGGCGGTGTCGGTGGCGGTCGAGGGCGAGCCGCGGATCGTGGAGACCGACCGGCGCCGGGTGGAGCGGGTCCTGGTGAACCTCCTGGCCAACGCCGCCAAGCACGGCGAGCCGCCGATCGAGGTGGTGGTGTCCGGGGCCCGGATCGTGGTGCGGGACCACGGGCCGGGGTATCCGGCGGATCTGCGCGCGGAGGGGCCGCGGCGGTTCCGTACGGCGGCGCCGGAGCGCGGTACGGGCCACGGGCTGGGGCTGACGATCGCGGCCGGGCAGGCGGAGGTGCTCGGCGCGCGGCTGGAGTTCGGCACCGCCGAGGGCGGCGGCGCCGAGGCCGTGCTGGAGCTGCCGGAGCGGGCGGTGGTGACCGTCCCGGAGGCGGCGGCGAGCGCGCCGTAGCGCCCCGGGCCGCCGCCCCGGGGCGCTCCGGGACGCGGACCTTACAGCCCGAGATCCTTGATGATCTTGGCGACGTGGCCGGTGGCCTTGACGTTGTACAGCGCCCGCTCGACCGTGCCGTCCTCGCCGACGATGACGGTGGAGCGGATCACGCCGGTGACGGTCTTGCCGTAGAGCTTCTTCTCGCCGTAGGCGCCGTACGCGGTCAGCACCTCCTTGTCGGGGTCGCCGAGCAGCGTGACCTTCAGGTCCTCCTTCTCGCGGAACTTCGCGAGCTTCTCCGGCTTGTCCGGGGAGATGCCGATGACGTCGTAGCCGTGGCCGGCCAGGAAGTCGAGGTTGTCGGTGAAGTCGCACGCCTGCTTGGTGCAGCCGGGGGTCAGCGCCGCCGGGTAGAAATAGACGATGACCTTGCGTCCCTTGCGGTCGGCGAGCGAGACCTGCTCGCCGTCGGCGTCGGGGAGCGTGAAGGCGGGGGCGGTGTCGCCGGGCTGGAGTCGCTCACTCATGGCGGGTCGGTCTCCTTGCGGGTCGGGCGGTGGGTCGGTACGCCCCCGAGATTAGGCCAGCGGGACGCCCCGGCCGCCGGCCGCCCGCCCCAGGGGGCGCCGCGGCGGCGCGAAACGGGGGTGCCGCGGGGCGCCCGCGGGTGCGAGCTGACAGACTGTCCTTCACGAATCGGCACATGATCGGGTGGCCGGTTCCGTACGGGGCGGGTCCGGGTAACGGGTCCGGGCCCGGACGCATCGGCACGAGATGACGGAGGCGGCGCGGTGTCGGAAGCCAGGACCCCTGCCCAGATCGAGGCGGACATCGTCCGCAGGCGGCAGGATCTCGCCGTGACGCTCGACGAGATCGGCGTCCGGCTGCACCCGAAGACGATCATGGACGACGCCAAGGCGAAGGCGGCGGCCGCGGTGGACCGCACGGCCGGGCGGGCCTATGTGACCGTCAACCGCCTGGTCTCCGACGTGCGCGGCCAGCTCGTCGCCGAGGACGGCGCGCCCCGGCTGGAGCGGATCATCCCGGTGGCCATGGTCGGCGCCGCCGTGATCGGCCTGCTGGTGCTGGGGTCGAAGAAGCGGCACAAGTAGGGCCCGCCGGGCCCCGCGGCCCCGGTTTCCGGCCCGCGGTGCGCCCGCGCCGCCGCCGGGCAGGTACGGTCATGCCGTGAGCCCGAATAACACCAAGGACACCCACGACAAGCTGCCGATCCGGATGCTGCACGACCGCGTGCTGGTCCGGACGGACATCCCCGAGGGCGAGCGCCGCTCGTCCGGCGGCATCGTCATCCCCGCGACCGCGGCGGTCGGCCGCCGCCTGGCCTGGGCCGAGGTCGTCGCGGTGGGGCAGAACGTACGGACCGTCGAGGTGGGCGACCGGGTGCTGTACGACCCCGAGGACCGGGCCGAGGTCGAGGTGCGCGGGGTGGCGTACGTGCTGATGCGCGAACGCGATCTGCACGCGGTGGCCGCCGAGCGCCTGGAGGGCGCGGACGACGCCACCGGCCTGTACCTGTAGGACCCCGTAGGACCCGGGCTCCCCGGGGGTGGTGATCGGTGTCACCGCCCCCGGGGAGCCTTTTTGCTAGCCTCGGGGATACCCGACGAGACGCGCCGTACCGGGTCAGGACAAGACGACGCACCCCTGTTGAAGAGTCCTTTCACGGAGGTGCCGTCATGGCATGGATCCTGCTCGTGGTCGCCGGTCTGCTCGAGGTCGGCTGGTCGATCGGAATGAAGTTCACCGATGGCTTCACCCGGCTGTGGCCGAGCCTCGGCACCGGCGCGGGCATCGTCGCCAGCATGGTGCTGCTGTCCTACGCGGCCCGCACCCTCCCCATCGGCACCGCCTACGGCGTCTGGGTCGGCATCGGCGCGGCCGGCGCCGCCGTGGTCGGCATGTTCGTCCTCGGCGAACCGGCCACCGCGGCGCGGATCTTCTTCATCTGCCTGCTGCTGGTCGCGGTCGTCGGCCTGAAGGCGACGTCCGGGCACTGAGCCCGGGGGCCGCGGCCGGGGCGCCCCCGGCCGCGGCCCGTCAGCCGCCCCAGCGCCGCTCCAGCTCCTCGCCGAGCGGCCCCACGGTCGGGAACTCCTCGGTCGGCGCGGCGGTCGTCGGCCCCCCGGTGGGCACCGGAGGCGGTGTCGGCCCCCCGGTCGGCCCGGTGGGCGCGCCGGTCGCGGTCGGCTCCCCGGAGTCGCTGGGCCCGGTGCTGCCGGACGGGCCGCCGGGCGAGGACGAGGAGGCGCTCGGCGACTCCGAGTCGCTCGCCGACGCGTCGGCCGAAGCGCTCGGCTCGGCGCCCTCCTGGACCTGGAGGTCGAAGTCGCGCACCGGGCGCCCGGCGAGCGCCGCGGCGGTGTAGTCGGCCCAGATCTGCGCCGGGATGTCGCCGCCGTTGAGCCGCGCGTAGCCGGCCGCCCCGTACAGCGGCTCCTGGTGGGCGGTGTCCGGATGCTGGCCCAGGATGGCGACGACGGTCGCCAGCTCCGGGGTGTAGCCCGCGAACCACGCCGCCTTGTCGTCCTCCGCGGTGCCGGTCTTCCCGGCCGCCGGCCGCCCGGCGCCCTGCGCGGCGGTGCCGGTGCCGCCGTCGACCACCCCGCGCAGCACCTGGGTGGTGGTGTCGGCGGCGGCCCGCCCGAGGGCCGCGCTCTCCTCGCGCTCCGGCAGCTCGCTCTCCTCCCCGGCCCGGGTCACCTTGTCGACCAGCGTGTACGGCAGCTGCCGCCCGTGGTGCGCGAGCGTCGCGTACACCTGGGCCATGTCCAGCACGCTCGGCGTGGCGGTGCCCAGCGAGATCGCGCCCTGCGCGGAGGCCAGGCCCGGGGTCTTCGCCGGGATGCCGAGGGCGACGGCGGTGTCCTTGACCAGCCGCGGCCCGACGTCGATACCCATCTGGGCGTAGACCGCGTTGACGGATTTGTCGGTGGCCTCGGCGACGGTGATCTGCCCGTAGGACCGGTCGTCCTCGTTGCCGGGCGCGAAGCCGGTGGGCCGGCCGCGGCTGATCGTCATCCGCTTGCTGGTGCCGTCGTAGACGGTGTTCGGGGTGATCGGGGTGCCGTCCTGGGTGACGGAGTTGTTCTGCACCGCGGCGGCGAGCACGATCGGCTTGAAGGTGGAGCCGGCCTGGTAGTCGCGGCGGGTGGCGCTGTTGACGTACTGCCGGGCGTAGTCGATGCCCCCGTAGAGCGCGACGACCCGGCCGGTGTCGGGCTCGATGGAGGCGCCGCCGGCCCGGACGTAGCCGTCGACCGGGCGGCTGCCGTCGAGCCGGTCCATCAGCCGGGTGCGGACGGCCTTGACCAGCGCGTTCTGCCGGCGGCGGTCGATGGTGGTGGTGATGCGGTAGCCGCCGGCCCGCAGGGTGTCCTCGTCGAGGACGCCGTGCCCGGTGAGGTAGCCGTTGACCGCCTCGACGAGGTAGCCGCGCTGCCCGGACAGCCCGGCCGAGGTGCGGGCCCGGACCAGCTCGGGGAAGGCCATCGCGGCCCGCTCGGCGCGGCCGAGCCACTTCTGCTTGACCATCCCGTCCAGGACGTAGTTCCAGCGCGCCACCGCCCGCGGCCGGTTCTCGGGGTGCGCGGTGATGTCGTACGCGCTGGGGGCGTTGAGCAGCGCGGCGAGGTAGGCGCCCTCGGCGGTGGTCAGCCGGCCGGCGTTCTTGCCGTAGTACGCCTGGGCGGCGGCCTGGATGCCGTACGCGTTGCGGCCGTAGTAGCTGGTGTTGAGGTAGCCCTCCAGGATCTCGTCCTTGCTCGCCTCGCGGTCCAGCTTCAGGGCGATGAAGAACTCCTTCGCCTTGCGGGTGAGGGTCTGCTCCTGGCCGAGGTAGTAGTTCTTGACGTACTGCTGGGTGATGGTGGAACCGGACTGCTTGCCCTTGCCGGTGACGGTGTTCCAGGCCGCCCGCAGCATCGCGGCCGGGTCGACCGCCGACTCGGAGTAGAAGTCCCGGTCCTCGGCGGCCAGTACGGCCCGCTGCACGGTCCGCGGCACCTGCGCGAGGGTGACGTTCTCGCGGTTGACGTCGCCGTCGCGGGCCAGTTCGGTGCCGTCGGAGTAGAGGTAGACGTTGCTCTGCGCCTTCGCCGCGCTGTTGGCGGGCGGGATGCCGACGAGGAGGTAGCCGGCGATCAGCCCGCCCACCACCAGCAGCAGGAAGAGCAGGGTGGTGCCCGCCAGCATCCGCCAGGTCGGCAGCAGGCGGCGCCAACCGGTGCGCCGGCGGCGGGAGTCGGTGCCCTGGCCGCCGGCCGCGTCGTCGTGCGCGTCGTCGCTCATGTCTGTGGACTCCTCGGCCGCCGCCGGAGGACCGCGGCGGAGCGGTGTCGTGTCGGGTCGGGCCCGGACCTGCCCCGCACCGGGGTGCGGCCCGTGCGGTGTGCGGTGCGGGTGTGCGGTCGTTCCCGTGCTGCGCCGGGCAGGCGGCGGACACCCGGGAGGCAACTTTCGCACCGATGCGCCCGGCCGCCCGGGTGCCGCACACCCGCGTCCGCCCGGTCACCGGCTGAATGGCGCCCCTGCCTCACCCGGACGAGTGATAAATCGATGGTGCCCGCCCCGGGCGCCGCTTAGGCTCCGGAACCTCGCCGTCCGCTCCGGCCGGACGGACCGGCCAAGAACGGGGGGACCGCGGGGTGTGGTACGTCGCCGTGGCGGCCGGCAGCTTCCGGCGGTACGCCACCTACCGCGCCGCCACCGCCGCCGGCCTCGTCACCAACACCGTCTTCGGCTTCCTCCTCGCCTCCGCGTACACCGCCCTGTGGCAGCAGCGCCCGCACCTGGGCGGCTACGGGCCGGCGCAGGCGCTGACCTTCGTCTGGGCCGGGCAGGCGCTGCTGGCCGCCGCGCAGGTCGGGGTCGGCGGGGTGGCCGAGCTCCAGGAGCGGATCCGCAGCGGCGATATCGCGGTGGACCTGCACCGGCCCGCCGACCTCCAGCTGTGGTGGCTCGCCGCCGACCTCGGCCGGGCCGCGCTCCAGCTGATCGGCCGCGGGGCGGTCCCGCTGGCGGTGGGCGCGCTGGCCTTCCCCCTCGCACTGCCCGATTCCCCGCTCACCTGGGGCTGGTTCGTCCTGTCCGCGATGCTGGGCGCGGTGGTCGGTTTCGCGCTGCGCTACCTCGTCGCGCTGTCCGGTTTCTGGCTGCTGGACAGCTCCGGACCGGCCATGGTCAGCGCGCTGGCCGGGCTGTTCTTCTCCGGGATGCTGCTGCCGCTGCGGGTCTTCCCCGGCGGCCTCGCCGACCTCGCCCAGCTGCTGCCGTGGGCGGCGCTGCTCCAGGTGCCCGCCGATGTGCTGACCGGCGCCCGGAGCGGCGGCGCCCTGCTGCGCGGCCTGGCCTTCCAGGCGGCCTGGGCGGCGGCCCTGCTGGCCCTGGGCCGGCTGGTGCAGGCGGCCGCCACCCGCAAGGCGGTGGTCCACGGTGGCTGACCGGCACCCCGGCGCCCGGCTGGACGCGCTGCGGTACGGGCTCTCCGGCTACGGGCTGCTCGCCCGGATGTGGACCCGCTCCGCGCTCGCGTACCGCGCCTCGTTCGCGCTGATGACGCTCGGCAACTTCGCCGCCAGCGGCCTGGACTTCCTCGCGATCCGGATGATGTTCGCGCACGTCCCCGCGCTCGGCGGCTACTCCCTCCCCGAGGTCGCCTTCCTCTACGGCACCTGCTCGCTCGCCCTCGGGCTCGCGGACCTGCTGGTCGGCAGCCTGGAGCGGCTGGGCGCCCGGATCCGCGACGGGACCCTGGACACCCTGCTGCTGCGCCCCGCGCCGGTGTGGGCGCAGCTGGCCGCCGACCGGTTCGCGCCGCGCCGCCTGGGCCGCGCCGTCCAGGGGCTGCTGGTGCTGGGGTGGTCGCTGGGGAGCCTGGACGTGGACTGGACGCCCGGCCGGGTCCTGATGGTGCCGCTGATGGCGGTGTGCGGCGCGGTGATCTTCGGGGCGGTGTTCACCGCCGGCGCGGCCTTCCAGTTCTGGGCCCAGGACGCCGCCGAACTCCAGAACTCCCTGACCTACGGCGGCACCGCCCTGCTCCGCTACCCGCCCACCGTCTTCGCCCGGGACCTCGTCCGCGCCGTCACCTTCCTCGTCCCGCTCGCCTTCGTCAACTGGCTGCCCGCTCTGTGGGTACTGGGCCGCCCCTACCCCCTCGGCCTGCCCGGCTGGACGGCGTTCCTGTCGCCCGCCGTGGCCGCCCTGGCGGCCGCGCTCGCCGCCCTCGCCTGGCGCCACGGCCTCCGCGCCTACCGCAGCACGGGCACCTGACCCCCCAACCCGCCCCTCCACAAAGGGAATTGCCGGTATGACCGCCGAATCCACCCCCGGACCACTCATCGAACTGGACGGCGTCGAGAAGGTCTTCACCGTCCGCCGCCGCGCCGGCCGGCTGCGCCGCGCCCGCCACGAGGTGCGCGCCGTCGACGGCCTCACCTTCACCGTCCCGCGCGGCGAGATGGTCGGCTACCTCGGGCCCAACGGCGCCGGCAAGTCCACCACCGTCAAGATGCTCACCGGCATCCTCGTCCCCAGCGGCGGCCGGCTCCGGGTCGCCGGCCTCGACCCGTCCCGCGACCGCCTCCGGCTCGCCCGCCGCATCGGCGTGGTCCTCGGCCAGCGCACCACCCTTTGGTGGGACCTGCCGCTCGCCGACTCCTACGACCTGGTGCGCCGGATGTACCGCATCCCGCCCGCCGTCTTCCGCGCCAACCTGGAGCGCTGCACCGAACTCCTCGGCCTCGGCCCGCTGCTGGACGTCCCCGTCCGCCAGCTCTCCCTGGGCCAGCGGATGCGCGGCGACCTCACCGCCGCCCTGCTCCACGACCCCGAGGTGCTGTACCTGGACGAGCCCACCATCGGCCTGGACGTCGTCAGCAAAGCCACCGTCCGCGCGTTCCTCCGCGAGATCAACACCGAGCGCGGCACCACCGTCCTGCTCACCACCCACGACCTCACCGACATCGAGCAGCTGTGCCGCCGGGTGATGGTCATCGACCACGGCCGGCTGGTCTTCGACGGCGGCCTGGCCGGACTGCGCGCCGCCGCCGACGGCGAACGGACCCTGGTGGTGGACCTCGCCCGCGCGCTCCCGCCCCTCGACGTCCCCGGGACGCGCACCGTCCGCACCGAGGGCCCCCGGCAGTGGCTGGCGTTCCCGGCCGGTCAGAGCGCCGCGCCCCTGGTGGCCGACCTCGCCGCCCGCTACCCGCTGGTGGACCTCTCGATCCGCGAACCGGACATCGAGACCCTGATCGCCGACCTCTACGCGGGCCGTGCCCGCCCCCGACCCGGCGACGAAGCCCCCGCGACTCCCTAGTCTGTCCCCATGACTGACGAACGGCTGCCGACGCTGCGCGCCTCCGACGCCGACCGCGAACGGGTCGCCGGCATCCTGCGGGACGCCGTCGCCGAAGGGCGCCTGGACATGGGCGAGTTCGAGGAACGGCTCGACGCCGCCTACCGGGCCCGCACCTACGGCGAACTGGCCCCGCTCACCGCCGACCTCCCGGCCGCCGCGCCCGCCGCGCCCGCGCTCTCCCTGCGCAAGGACCCGGCACCGGGCGGCGCGCCCACCCCGTGGTCCGCCCGCATCCGCGACGACGCCCCCGGCGAGACGACAGGCATCGCCGTCCTCAGCGGCTTCGAACGCAAGGGGCGGTGGACGATCGGCCGCCGCTTCACCGCGGTGTGCTGCCTGGGCGGCGGCGAAATCGACCTGCGCGACGCCGACTTCGCCGCCCGGGACGTCGAGATCGCCATCTGGGCCGTCCTCGGCGGCGTCACCGTCATCGTCCCGCCCGGCGTCGAGGTCGTCAGCCGGGGCGCGGGCGTGATGGGCAGCTTCGACACCGGGGAGGACGCCACCCCCGCCGACCCCGGGGCGCCCCGCGTCACGCTCTCCGGGATGGCCCTGATGGGCGGCGTCGAGGTGCGGCGCAGACTGCCCAAGGAGGAGTGGCGGCGCCTGAAGGCCGAGCGCAAGGAGGAGAAGCGGCGGCTGCGGCACGAGCGCCGCGGCCGCCGGGAGCTGGACTGACCACCGCCCCGTACGTCAGAGCGCGGCGGGCGCCGCCTGCCGGAGGCGGCCCACGTCCACCGCGTCGGCCATCGCCCGGTACCCGGCGTCACTGGGGTGCAGATGGTCCCCGGAGTCGTACGCCGGACGCAGCCGCAGCGGGTGCGCCGGATCGCGCAGCGCCTTGTCGAAGTCCACCACGTCGTCGTAGACCGTCCCGGACCGGATCAGCCGGTTGACCTGCTCGCGGACGTCGTTCAGCCGCCGCGAGTAGCCGCGGTGCCCGCCGAACGGCGTCAGGGTGCTCCCGGTGACCCGCAGGCCCCGGGCGTGCGCCCGGCGGACGACCTCCCGCATGCCCGCCACCACCTTGCCCGGATCCAGCTGGCGCGGCGCCTTGAACAGGTCGTTCACCCCGATCTCCACCACCACCGCCCGCACCCCCGTACGGGACAGCGCGTCGCGGTCCAGACGGGACAGCAGGCTCGGCCCGTTGGTGGGCGCCAGCGGGCTGGAGTCGGTGAGCAGGCGGTTCCCGCTGATGCCCGCGTTCAGGACGCCGTAGCGGGGCGCGCCCGGCTCCTCGCGCAGCCGGGCGGCGAGGAAGTCCGTCCAGCGGTGGTTGGCGCCCGGGGTGGAGGTGATGCCGTCGGTGATCGAGTCGCCGATCGCCACCACCGCGCCGCGCGCCTTGGTGCTCCACACGTCCACCCCGGTCAGATAGCGCCAGTACGGGCTCTGCTCGGTGTAGGCGGTGCCGGCCGCGTCCTCGGCGTGGTCCCCGCGCGCCAGATAGGACGTCTGCCGGGCGTAGGGGTGGTACGTGGCCGGGCCGGACGGCGCGGGGGAGTACGTGGTGATCAGCAGGTCGGCGTTGCCCGGGACGGCCAGCCGCACCGGGTCGCTGGTCAGCTCCCCGCCCGCCGGGATCGTCACCGACGGCCGGCCGCCGAACGACAGCCGGCGCATCGTCCCGGCCGCCGCGATCGGGCTGCCGCTGCCCGCCGCCAGCGCCACCGACACATGGCTGAGCGCCAGCGGCCGCGTCCCGTAGAGATTCGACAGCCGGATCCGCGTGCTCGACCCGCCGACGCTGGTGTGCACCACGTTGCGGATCGACATGCCCCCGTAGCCGTCCTGGGTGCCCGGCTCGGCCGACGCGGCGGCCGCCGACCAGGTGCCGACCCACCGCCCGGAGACCGCCGGCGCGGCCGGCGCCTGGGGCCCGCGCGGGGCCCGGCCCAAGGGGCCGCGGGCGCCGCCGAAACCGACGAATATCGCGGCCGAGAGCAGCACCACCACTGCCACCAGGCCGGCGAGCAGGGTGTAACCCACACGTCTGGTCATGCGGGAGGCGTCTCCTGGGGCTGGCGGAGCTGCACGCTCCGGGCGGGCAGAGGGTGGCCGGACACGGGCGCCCGGCCGGGGCCCCGGCGGCGGCGCCGTCGCGGCCCGGACCGGTGTTCCATGATCCCACGGACCCCCCGTAGGGCGCCTGGTGCCCCGGGCCGCCACCGGGGACGGCGCGCGCCGGGAACTCGTGGCGCGTTCCGGGAGTAGGGCACTGTGGGACACATACGGCGTACCGCCGGCGGCGGGCCCGTACGGCGTACGGAAGGCGGGGGAGACGGTGGGAGCGGTGGAGCGGATGGCACGCACGACAGCGAAGCGGACGCGGACGCGGACGCCGGGGACGGCCGGTGCGCCGCCGGCCGCGGCCGCGGGCCCGGCGTCCGCGCCGGGGGGCGGGCCCGGCCCCGGCGGCTTCGTCGCCAGCCCCGCCGACGAGGAGAAGCGGAGGGGCGTCCGCCGGATGAAGACGCTGGCGACCGGGCTGCTGCTCGCCGTCGCCGCCGTCTACACCCTCGCCACCTGGGCCCGCGCGGCCGGCGCCGGCGCCTGGACGGGCTACGTCGCGGCCGCCGCGGAGGCCGGCATGGTCGGCGCGCTCGCCGACTGGTTCGCGGTCACCGCTCTGTTCAAACGCCCCCTGGGCCTGCCCATCCCGCACACCGCGATCATCCCCACCAAGAAGGACCAGCTCGGCCAGAGCCTCGGCGACTTCGTCGGGGAGAACTTCCTCTCCGGCGAGGTCGTCCGCCGCCGCCTGCGCGCGGTCGGCGTCGGCGCCCGCCTCGGCGCCTGGCTCACCGACCCGCGCAACGCCGACCGCGTCACCGCCGAACTGTCCACCGCGCTGCGCGGCGCGCTGACCGTCCTGCGGGACGACGACGTCCAGGCCGTCGTCGGCGAGGCCATCACCCGCCGCGCCGACACCGCGGAGATCGCCCCCGGCCTCGGCTCCCTCCTCGAACGTGTCGTCTCCGAGGGCGGCCACACCCGGATCGTCGACCTGGTCTGCGCCCGCGCCCACGACTGGCTCGTCGACCACGGCGACTCGGTCGTCGCCGCCGTCTCCGGCGGCGCCCCCGGCTGGACCCCCCGCTTCGTCGACCGCAAGGTCGGCGACCGCGTCTACAAGGAGCTGCTGCGCTTCGTCACCGAGATGCGGGACATGCCGGGGCACCCGGCGCGCGGCGCGGTGGACCGCTTCCTCACCGACTTCGCCGCGGACCTGCGGAGCGACCCCGCGACCCGCGACAAGGTCGAGCGCCTGAAGTCCGAGGTCCTCGGACGGGGCGAGGTCCAGGACCTCATCGCCTCCGCGTGGGGCGCGGTGCGCGGCATGATCGTCGCGGCGGCCGAGGACGAGCGCAGCGAGCTGCGGCGGCGGGTGCGGGCGGCGTTGCTCTCGCTCGGCGAGCGGTTGTCCGCCGATGGCCGCTTGCGCGGGAAGGTCGACGGGTGGCTGGAAGGTGCCGCGGGGTACGTGGTGACCACGTACCGCGGTGAGATCACCGCGTTGATCACCGATACGGTCGCCGGCTGGGACGCGGAGCACACCTCGCGGAAGATCGAGGCCCATATCGGGCGGGATCTGCAGTTCATTCGGATCAACGGGACGGTGGTGGGCGCGTTGGCGGGGCTATGCATTTACACCGTTTCGCGGCTGTTTTAACCGGTTCGCTGCGCTTGGTTTGCCTCCCACGTTGTTGGCTGTCCCGCCGTGCGGGTGCCTGTTGCTTGCGCCTTCGGCGCATGGGGTCCGCTGCGCGGGGCTGGTCGGCAGCGGTGCCGGGCCTGCGGGGTGGGGGTGTGCCGGACTGCTTCGCTTTACGTC
>NZ_LLZI01000254.1 GCF_001509485.1 Streptomyces sp. NRRL F-4489 | reverse complement strand
GGGCAGTTGAGGGGCGGGGCTTGGGGTGGCGGGGGGGAGGAAGGGCACACGTACTGGCCGGTAACAGGGGGCGGGGGCGGGCCTAGAGTGGGCGGCGGGTGGTCCGGGGCCCGGTCGGGGCCGGGGCCGGTGGCCGTGCGAGCTGGGAGGCTGGGTGCGTTCTCCGAAGGACTTCTTCCGTCCGTTGGCCGTGGGGGCTCCGGAGCCGGTGCGGGAGGTGCCGTTCCGGCCGTCGCGGATGATCCACTTCTTCGATCCGGGCAATCCGCGGATGGCGGCCAAGGTGCCGGGCCTGGTGCCGGACGTCGATGTGCTGCTGGGGAACCTGGAGGACGGGGTTCCGGCCGATCGCAAGGAGGCGGCGCGGGACGGGCTGGTCGGGATCGCGCGCGGGACCGACTTCGGCGAAACGCAGCTGTGGACGCGGATCAACAGCCTCGACTCCCCCTGGGCGCTGGACGATCTGCGCACGCTGGTCACGGAGATCGGCGACACGCTGGACGTGATCATGGTGCCGAAGGTGGAGGGCGCCGAGGACATCCACTACCTCGACCGGCTGGTGGCCCAGCTGGAGGCGAAGGCCCGGGTGGCGCGGCCGATCCTGCTGCACGCGATCCTGGAGACGCCGCGCGGGGTGGCGAACGTCGAGGAGATCGCCGGGGCCAGTCCGCGGATGCAGGGCATCTCGCTGGGGCCGGCGGACCTGGCGGCGAGCCGGCGGATGAAGACGACCCGGGTCGGCGGCGGGCATCCGGGCTACCTCGTACGGGAGGACCCCGGGGCGGACGGGGTGGCCGGGGCGCGGGCGGTGTTCCAGCAGGACCTGTGGCACTACACGATCGCGCGGATGGTGGACGCCTGCGCGGCGCACGGAATCCTGCCGTACTACGGGCCGTTCGGGGACATCCAGGACACCGTGGCGTGCGAGGACCAGTTCCGCAACGCGTTCCTGCTGGGGTGCGTGGGGGCGTGGAGCCTGCACCCGGTGCAGATCGGGATCGCCAAGAAGGTCTTCTCGCCGTCGCCGGCCGATGTCGCCTGGGCGCGGCGGGCGATCGCGGCGATGGGCGACGGGACCGGCGCGGTGATGCTGGACGGGAAGATGCAGGACGACGCCACGGTCAAGCAGTGCCGGGTGGTGGTGGAGCTGGCCGAGGCGCTGGCGGCACGGGATCCCGAGCTGCGCGCGGCGTACGCGGCCGGTGGCGAGGGAGCGGAGTGAGCGTCATGGGTGAGGCGGCCGGTGCGGTGCGGGCGCGGCGTTCGGTGCTGTACATGCCGGGGGCGAACGAGCGGGCGCTGGACAAGGCGCGGACGCTGCCGGCGGACGGGCTGATCCTGGATCTGGAGGACGCGGTCGCGCCGGACGCCAAGGAGGCGGCGCGGGAGCGGGTCGCGGCGGCGGTGGCCTCGGGCGCGTACGGCCGGCGGGAGGTCGCGGTCCGGGTCAACGGGCCCGGCACCCGGTGGTTCGCGGACGATCTGCGGGCGGCGGCGCAGGCCGGACCGGACGCGGTGGTGGTGCCGAAGGTGGAGTCCGCGGAGACCGTGCGGGAGGTCGAGCGGCGGCTGGAGGCGGCCGGCGCCCCGGACCGCACCGCGATCTGGGCGATGGTGGAGACGCCGCGGGCGATGCTGGACGCGCGGGCGGTGGCCGGGGCGAGCGAGCGGCTGACGGTGCTGGTGATGGGCACCAACGACCTGGCGAAGGAGCTGCACGCGGCCCATGTCCCGGGCCGGGCGCCGCTGCTGACCGGGTTGTCGCTGGCGCTGCTGGCCGCCCGCGAGGCGGGGAAGGCGATCCTGGACGGGGTGTTCAACGACGTACGGGACGCGGCCGGGTTCGAGGCGGAGTGCGTACAGGGCCGGGAGTTCGGGTTCGACGGGAAGACGCTGATCCATCCGTCGCAGATCGGGCCGTGCAACCGGGTGTTCGCGCCGGCGGAGGCCGAGGTGGACCGGGCCCGGAAGATCATCGACGCGTTCGAGGCGGCCGGCCGGGAGGGGCGCGGGGTGGTCACCGTGGACGGGCGGATGGTGGAGAACCTCCACGTCGAGGAGGCGCGGCGGGTGCTGGCGCTGGCGGCGGCGGTGGCGGCGGCCGGGGAGTAGCGGCGCTGGCCGGTGGCGGCCGGGGCGCACCACCGGTGCGCCCGAGCGGTGGCCCCGGGGCGCGGCGGGTCAGGCCGGGCGGAGGGTCAGGGCCGGTGCCGGGTCCATGGACAGGGCGCAGGGCGCGAAGCCGGTGGTGAGGCCGTCCAGGAGGGCGGCGAGCCAGCGGGCGTCCGCGCGGGAGGCGTGGCGCAGCCGCATCCGGTGCGCCTGGAACGGGACGATCCGCAGCTCGCGGAGGCGGCCGGTGCCGGCGTCGAGGGCGGGGAGGTAGAGCGGGCGCAGATCGTCACGGTAGCGCTCGTAGCCGGTGATGCCCTCGTAGTCGTCGATGAAGTCGCCGCAGCCGTGCAGGATCAGCTTTCCCGCGTGCACCTCCAGCGGGCGCGGATGGTGCGAGGAGTGGCCGTGGACGAGGTCCACTCCGGCGTCGATCAGGGCGTGCGCGCAGGCGGTCTGGTCGCGGGGGACGGTATAGCCCCAGTTCGAGCCCCAGTGCACCGAGACCATGGTCAGGTCGCCGGGGCGGCGGGCGGCGCGCAGCGCGGCGGCGGCCTCGGCGGCGGTGGCGGGCGAGGGGCCGGGGGCCCAGTGCACGCCGCCGTGGTGAGCGGTCGCGGCCCAGGTGCGGGGGACGCCGCTGGACGGCATCCCCACGGCGAGGACGAGGAGGCGGCGGCCGCCCGGCAGCGGGACGGCGGCGGGGCGGCGGGCCGCGGCGGCGTCGGCGCCCGCGCCCGCCGTCCGCAGACCGGCCGCGGCCAGGCTGTCCAGGGTCTCGGCGAGCCCCTCGCGACCGAAGTCCAGGACGTGGTTGTTGGCGAGGACGACGGCGTCGGGGCGGGCCGCGGTCAGGCAGGGCAGGTTCGCCGGGTGCATGCGGTAGTGGATCTCCCGGCCGGGGGCGAAGGTGCCGCGCCGGGTGACGCCGGTCTCCAGGTTGAGGACGCGGGCGGCGGGCGCGGCGGCGTCCAGGGCGGCCAGCGCGTCGCCCCAGGGGTAGGCGTAGTCGACGGGGCGGGGGATCGGGCCGTTGACCGCCTCGGCCAGGCCGACGTAGATCCGGGCGTCCTCGACGTAGACCTCGCGCAGCTCGGGGTCGCCGGGGCAGGGCAGGATCTGGTCGACTCCGCGGCCGAGCATCACATCGCCGCAGAGGGCCAGCGTGACGGGTTCAGCGGTCATCGGCGCTCACCGGCTTCCTTTTCCCAGGTTAGGGGCCGGGCGCCGGGGCGGCCGTACCCGCCTGCGGTGCGATGTTTCACGTGAAACGGCGCTTCGCGGGAAGCGGTGTTTCACGTGAAACAGTGCTTCGCGGGAAGCGGTGTGCGCAGGTAGCGACGTGTCACGAGAGCGGTGTTTCACGTGAAACATCAGCCCGGGGATGCGCTACGGCACGCTCACGCGCTACGCCGCAGCGCCTCGCCGCCGGCCGGGCCGAAGCGGCGGCGGTAGGCGGACGGGGTCAGGCCGGTCTCGCGGCGCATCAGGGCGCGCAGATGGGCGGCGGTGCCCAGACCGCTGCGCCGGGCGACCACGTCGAAGCGGGCTTCGCCGCGTTCGATCAACCGGCAGGCCAGCGCGATCCGTTCGCCGGTGAGCCAGGCCAGCGGGGTGGTGCCCAGCTGCGCGCGGAAGCGGCGGTGGAGGGTGGCCGGGCTGACCGCGGCGCGGGCGGCCAGTCCGGCGACGTCGAGCGGGGTGTCCAGGCGCTCCTGGGCCCAGGCCAGCAGCGGGGCGAGGGACTCGTCCGGTATGCGGGGCAGCGGGCGTTCCACGAACTGCCGCTGGCCGCCGTCGCGGTGGGCGGCGAAGACCAGCCGGCGGCTGACCGCGTTGGCGATCTCCGCGCCGTGGTCCCGGCGGACCAGGTGCAGGCCCAGGTCGAGGGCGGCCGCGCTGCCCGCCGCGGTGAGGAGGTCGCCCTCGTCCACGAACAGCACGTCCGGTTCCAGGCGGACGGCGGGGAAGCGGGCGCGGAAGGCGTCGGCCCACTGCCAGTGGGTGGTGGCCCGGCGGCCGTCGAGCACCCCGGCCTCGGCGAGGGTGAAGGCGCCGGTGCAGAAGCTGACCAGCCGGGCGCCGCGGGCGCGGGCGCGGCGGACCGCGTCGAGGACGGCCGGGCGGCGGGGCACCTCGACGTCCGGGCGGTGCGGGACGATCAGGGTGTCGGCGGTGTCCGCGGCGGACAGGCCGGCGACGCCGCTGAGGGTGAAGAAGCCGTCGCGCATCACGGTCCGCGGCTCGGGCGCGCAGAGCGCGAAGTCGTAGAGGCGGTCGCGGCCGAGCTCGGGGCGGCGGAGGCCGAACACCTCCATGGCGCAGCCGAGTTCGAAGGGGTTGGTGTTGTCGTCGACGAGCGCGACGACGCGGTGCAGGCGCTCCGGTGCGCCGTCGGGTGCGCGGCCCGGCGCCGGGTCCGGTTGCGAGGATCGTTGCGGCATATGCGATTCCTAGCACTCACCGTGTCCGGGCGGCACCGGCCAGGATCGGATCATGACCAACGACCTTCCCCAGCCGCTGGCGCTCGACGCGGCGCTGGCCTCCTTCGACGCCCTGTGGAGCCCCCGGATCGCCACCCGGGTCAACGACTACGACGTACGGATCGCCAAGGTCGCCGGCGAGCACCTGTGGCACGCCCACGACGACACCGACGAATTCTTCCTGGTGCTGGAGGGCGAGCTGTTCATCGCGCTGCGGGAGGCGGGCGGGGAGCGGACCGTCCACCTCCCCAAGGGCTCGGTCTTCACCGTCCCGCGCGGTGTCGAGCACAAGCCGTCCGCCCCCTCGGGCGCCGCGCTGCTGCTCTTCGAGCCGGCGGGCACCCTGTCGGTCGGCGACCGGCACGAGGAGGTGCCGGACCACGTGGACGCGACGACCGGGCACGCGCTGGGGTGAGCGCGCGAAGCGGCCCCGGCCCGGAACGCACCGGGCCGGGGCCTGCCGCGCCGGCTCAGGCCGCGCAGTACACGTCCTTGTCCGGCCAGTGGCCGTCCTTGAGGTAGCCGGTCACCGCCCGGTCGCCGCAGGCGTTGCCGTGCGCGAGGTAGGAACCGTGGCCGCCGCTGTCCACGGTCACCATGCGGGCCCGGCCGCCCAGCGCCGTACGCATCTTCAGCGCCCCGGAGTAGGGGGTGGCGGGGTCCCGGAGGTTCTGGATCATCAGCACGTTCGACGGCCCCCGGTCGGTGATCCGGACCGGTGCGTCCGCGGGCCGGTCGGGCCAGAACGCGCACGGCGGGATGTTGGCCGGCATACCGGCGGTGAGCGGATGCGCCGCCCGGTCGGCGGCCACCGCCCGCCGGTAGGAGTCGACCTCGCGCGGCCAGCCGATGTCGTTGCAGATGGTCGCGATCGCCACCGCGGCGTCCGTGTCGGGCAGCGGTCCTGCCACATCCCCCGGCAGCCGGGGCGTCGCGGCCGGGTCCTGGGCCGCCTTGACCAGCGCGGCCACCGGGGCGAAGCCGTCCGGGCCGCCCATCAGCGCGTTCTGCAGGGCCTGCCGCAGCCGGTTGCCGGTCAGCGGCGTGCCCGCGACGTCCGACTCCCGGGGCGCCCGGTCCAGCTCCGCGGCGACCCGCAGCACCAGCGGCCGGACGCCGTCCGCCCGGTCCGCCAGCCGCAGCCCGTCCCGCTCCCGGGCCGGGTCGGCCGCCCAGGCCGCGAAGTCGGGGAACCGGTCGTCGGCGCCCTGCGCCATGTTGGCGAGCCAGCCCCGCTCCAGCCGCGCGGGGTCCGGGTCGTCGACGCTGTCCAGCACCCAGCGGTCGGTCCGCTCCGGATACGTCTGGGCGTACACCGCCGCCACATACGTCCCGTAGGACTGGCCCCAGGCCGACAGCTTGCGCTCGCCGAGGGCCTGGCGGAGCCGCTCCATGTCCCGGACCTCGTTGGCGGTGCTCATACTGCGCACCAGCGGGCCGCCGTTGCGGGCGCACGCCTCGGCGGTCCGGCGCGCGCGGGTGACGTTCTCGTCGATGGAGCCGTCCGCCGCCGGCCAGGCCCGCAGCGTCACCAGGTGCCGGTCCGCCGGGTCCAGGCCGCAGCCGGCCTTGGCGCTGCCGCCCACGCCCCGCGGATCGAAGCCGACCAGGTCGTAGGCGCCGCCCAGCTGCGCGCGCAGGGCACCGGCCCGCTGCGTGAGGCGGGCGACGCCCGAGCCGCCGGGCCCGCCGGGGATCACCATCAGCGTCCCGCGCCGCTCGGCGGGCCGGTCGCTGCGCACCCGGCTGACCGCCAGGCTGACCGTCGGGCCGTCCGGGTCCCGGTAGTCCAGCGGCACGGCGAGGTCCGCGCACTCCTGTCCGGCCGGTCCGCCCGTCCGCTCGCAGGCCCGCCAGCTCAGCCCGGCCACCCGCCCCGCCCGGCCGTCCCGGCCCCCGTCCGCCGCCCGCGCCCCCGCCGCCGCCGTGCTCACCGTCGCCGCGGCGAGCATCCCCGACAGCCCGAGCAGCACCGCTCTCCGGGCCCGCAGACCCCTGTAACTCGTCATACCCCAAGGCTCGTTGACCCCCCACGCCCCGCCCATCCGGCCGGCCGCCCCTCGCCGGTGGGGTTTTCCCCCGGGGGCGGGGTGCGGCCCGTACCCCCAGGGCGGCCGGCGGAATGCGCCACCCGGCTGAATATGCTCCGTGAGCGTTTGGCATTCCTGCGGGTTATCGGCAGTGCGGACGGCGGGCCGCCGCACGATACGTCTGGGTTCAGCAGGCCGAACAGGCAAGGAGCGTCGTGAAAAGACTGGTGCAGGCGGGAACCGTCGCCGGGGCGTGTGGACTGGTGCTTTTCGGCACCGCGCCCGCGCGGGCGCAGACCGTTCCGGAAGGGTCGCTGCTCTCCGCGGTGGCAGGGGCCGATCTCGGGACCGTCACCGGAATGATTTCCGGCGTGATGTGCAATAACCGGCTGGCTGATTTCAATTACCGCTCGCCGGCGAACCGTTCACCGCATCCGTGCGTCAACGGCCCGGTGCACAGCGGCAACAGCAAGAACAGCAACAATTTCGTCAACCACGGGAATCCGGTGGACAGCGGAAATATCGAGGCCGCCAGCGGATCCACCAACAGCCTCAACTCGGTCACCGGCTCGGAGCGGAACAGCAGCAACGACATCCAGCGGATCCTGAAGATCATCCGCTGAGCCGGTCCCGGCACACGCTAAAGGCCCCGGGGAACCGGGGCCTTTAGCGTGGTGGCGGGCCGGGCGGCCCGGTCACAGGTGCAGGCTGCCGCCTCCGCCGAGGTCCTGGAGGTGGTTGGCGCTGCCCGACGCGGCGCCCGTGCTGGTGTCACCGCTGTTGAGGGAGCCGTTGCTGGCGACCGGACTTCCGCTGTTGCTGGGATTTCCGTTCAGGTGGACGTTCTGGGCGTCCTTGGTGTTCCCGCTGTTGATGGGGCCGTTGATGCAATAGCGGGCCCGGCCCTCGCACCGGAATCCGGCCACGAAGCGGACGAAGGTGTCCCCGTTCGCGTCGAACGGACCGTCCCCCCACGCCATGGCCGGCGACGCCCCGGCGCCGGCCAGCAGCAATCCGCAGAAACTCGCGAGCGCCAGCCTCGTACGCATCGAATTCTTCACTGTATGGTCCTGCCCCTCACGGTCGGTGAACCCCGGAGCCTTGTGCTATCGGCCTCCCCGGAATCCGCCAAGCGTGAAAAGCGGCCGGGCCGCCGCGTTCACCCTGACCGACCACCGGATTTCACCGTGACGGCCCTGACAGCAGCGCGGTCAGCCGCGGACTCTGAGGGTCTGGCCCGGGTAAATGCGGTCCGGGCCGTTCGGGAGGCGGTCGCGGTTGAGGGAGTACAGGGCCCGCGCGCCGCCCGGGACACCGGCGCGCTGCGCGATGGCGGAGAGCGCGTCACCGGGGCGGACGGTGTAGGTGCGCGCGGACGGGCCGGGGCGGCCGGCGGCGCGGTCGGCCGAAGGGGCGCCCAGGCGGCCGCAGTTGGGCCAGGGGGCCAGACCGCGCTCCTGGACGATGCGCTCGCCGACCGCGATCTGCTCGGCGCGGGTGGCGAGGTCGGCGCGCGGGGCGTAGCGGGCGCCGCCGTAGGCGCGCCAGGTGGCCGGGGAGATCTGGAGGCCGCCGTGGTAGCCGTTGCCGGTGTTGGAGTGCCAGTCGCCGTTGGACTCGCAGGCCGCGATCTGGTCCCAGTCGGTGCCGGACGGCGGCGGGGCGGCGGCCGCGCGGCCCGCGGCGGCGAGCAGCGCGGTGGCCAGCGCCACCGGGAGCGCCAGGGCGAGCAGGGCGGACGGGAGCGGTCCGGCGGTGCGTACGGCGGGCTGCGACGGCATGGCGGTCCTTCCTCCTGCGTGCTGCGGAGGCGTCGCGGCCGGGTGGCGCGCCGCGACGCCGGCGGCAGGCACCAGGTAACCCGCCGGAGGGGTGCGTGGCAGGTCCGGGTGGGCCGGGAGGACGGATTTTCACCCGGGCGGGCCCATGGCGGGCGGCCGGAGGGGCCACGGCGGGCGGCGGCGGGGACCCCTTTCCGCCGGGGAGACGGCGGAAAGGGAACGGGCCGGCGCCGCGGGCGGTTCAGCGGAGGGAGTAGGCGAAGGACGGGGTGACGCAGGGCGGTTCGGGCGTGGCGACGGCGAACTCGTAGGCGGGGGAGAGGGAGACGGTGCGCACCCGGACGGGGATTCCGGTGCCGCACGGGCCGGGGACGGTGACCGTACCGCTGTCGCCGGGGAAGCCGGCCTCGATGCGTTCGGGGGCGAGGGACAGGCCGCGGCCGACGGCCTGGAGGGCGGCGTCCTTGCGGACCCAGTAGCGGGTGATGAGGCGTTCGCGCTCGGCGGCCGGGCGGGCGGCGGCGCCGCGGGCCTCCTGGGCGGTCAGGATCCCGTAGGGGGTGCTCAGGGGGGAGGACTCCTGGCGGACGTGGCGGACGGACTCGACGGAGAAGCCCATCTGGCGGGCGCCGTCACCGCAGGCGACGACCAGCAGGCCGTGGGTGCCGTACAGCTGCCAGTGGCCGGCCGCGGTCATCGCGGCCCGCACCCGGTCGGGGAGCCGGGCGAGCAGCCAGCCGCGCGAGGCGGCGTCGAGGGTGGCCCTGGTATGGCCGTTCAGGCCCGGACAGCGGTCCGCCGTCAGCGCGCTCCCGGAACCGGACGGCGGCGCGGACCCTTCCGTGGCGGGCCCTACGGGGACCACGAAGACGGGTACCTGGTCGGGGAGTTCCCGGGCGGGGAGTTCCAGGTCGAGATCGAGAAGAGCGGCGTTCGTTTCCACGTACTTTCCGTCCTCCACAGGTGAGCGGTGGCGCGGCCGTACCGGTGCGTGACGGCCGGCAAGCGGTGGCGACTTCGGCCTCCCCCTTTTTCGCCTACATCGATCGATACAGTCAGGCCAAGGTTTGCATGACCTCCGGAGCCTTGGAGTCCTCCCTCCTGCCGATGTCCGGCTACATACTTCGATGTACGGAACACCCACCCAATTCGGCAGTCAGGCCAAGGTGGCGGCACCGCGCGCGGACGTAGTGTCCTGGTGTGTGGTTACGGGACTTCGCCAGGACGCGGCTGCGCCGTACGCCCTTACCGCTGCGTGATCTCCGGCTGGCCGTCGGCTTCTTCGCAGGTTGTCTGATTCTGTACGTACTGGGCGGCCCGCGCGTCATGGGCGGGGAGATACCGGTGTGGCAGGCGGTGCTGCCGGTGCTGGTGCTGTGCGGTTCGACGGCGTTCCGCAGTACGGCGCCGGGCCGGGCGGTCCTCGTCGGGACCGTGACCGTCAGCCTGGAGGCCGCCGTCAGCGGCGGGCTGGGGCCCGTGCTGATCTATACGGACCTGCTGTACGCGGCGGCGCTCTACGGGGCGCCGCGGCTGTGCCGGGCGCTGCAGTTCGGGACGGTCGCCGCGACCATGGCCGCCACGGTGGTCTTCCTCTTCATCGGCGACCGGTCGGAGGGGGTGACGACCGGCCTGATCGTGGCGCTGCTGCTGATCTCCCCCGTATGGACCGGCGTGCTGATACGGAACCACAAGGAGCAGGCGGACGCCGAGCGGCAGCGGGCCGCGCAGATCAACCGGCTGGCCGAACTGGACCGCAAGGCCGTGCTCCAGACCGAGCGCACCCGGATGGCGCGCGAACTGCACGACCTGGTGGCCAACCACCTCAGCGCGATCGCCATCCACTCCAGCGCGGTGCTCTCCCTCCAGGAGGCGCGCGGCACGGGCGGCGGGCAGCCTGACGCGGACGACCCGGTGCTCCAGGCGCTCGCGGTCATCCGGGAGAACAGTGTGCAGGGCCTGGCCGAAATGCGCCGCATGGTGGTGCTGCTGCGGTCCGACCGGGCGGTGGACGACGACTGGGACCGGCCACAGCTCAACGCCCTGCCGTCCCTGGTGGAGCAGGCCCGCCCGGCCGCCGACGCGGCGGCGCTGACGCTGGTCACCGAGTTCCCCGAGAGCTTCCCCGAGGTGTCGTCGGTGATCGAGGTGACGGCGTACCGGATCGTGCAGGAGGCGCTGACCAACTGCCTCAAGCACGCGGCGGCGGGCCGGGTGCGGATCCGCTGCGCGGCCGGCGCCGAGGAGCTGCTGCTGTGCGTGGACAGCCCGCTGGGCCGCCCGGACGGGCGGGAGCGGCAGCCGCGCCCCGGGGACCCGTCGACGGCCGGCGCCGGGGCCGGGCTGGCCGGGATGGCCGAACGGGCCGCGCTGGTGGGCGGGGTGTTCGACGCCGGGCCGGACCGGACGGCGCCCGGGCGCTGGCGGGTGCGGGCGGTGCTGCCGCTGGACCGGAACTCCTGAACGGCCCCGTTGAGAAGGGCGTCCCATTCCCGGGCGGTGCGGCCCGGCCAGTGAGCGAGAGGTGGAGCAGCCAGTGGAGCAGGCGGTGGAACGGAGCGCGGCAGGGGTGGCGGAACGGACCGGGCAGGACCCGGCGCCGGACCGCGCGGAGCGCATCCGGGTGCTGGTCGCCGACGACCAGGCCGCGGTGCGGTCCGGGCTGGTGCTGGTGCTCCGGACCGACCCGGGGATCGCGGTGGTCGGCGAGGCCGGGGACGGCGCGGCGGCGGTGCGGATGGCCGGTGAACTGCGGCCCGACGTCGTGCTGATGGACGTGCAGATGCCGCTGCTCAACGGGGTCGCGGCGACCCGCCGGATCGTCGAGCAGGGGCTGGCGGAGGTGCTGGTGCTGACCACCTTCGACATCGACGAGTACATCTTCGGGGCGCTGCGGGCCGGGGCCGGCGGCTTCATCCTGAAGAACGCCGAACCGGCCGTCCTGGTACGGGCGGTGCGGGAGGTCGCCCACGGGGACGGGTTCCTCACCCCGGCCATCGCCCGGCGGCTGATCAGCGAGTTCGCGCACCAGGCGGCGCCGCCGGCCGGGCCCCCGCTGCCGGACGGCGCGGCGCGGGCCCTGGACACCCTCACCAAGCGGGAGTTGGAGGTGCTGGCCTGCATCGCCCGCGGGCTGGCCAACAGCGCCATCGCGGAGACCCTCAACCTCGCGGAGGGCACGGTGAAGACGCACACCAGCCGAATCCTGTCGAAGCTGAACCTGCGCAGCCGGGTGCAGGCGGCGATCCTGGCGCAGCAGCACGGGATCGCGCTGCGGGGGTGAGGGGGCGGGGTGAACGGGCCGGCCGCCGGGGCGCCGCCCCGGTGGCCCGGGGCCGGGCCCACCGGCCCGGTGGTCCGTTGCCGGGCCGTCGTCCCGGTGGCCCGCCGTCAGTCGCCGGTCAGCAGCCGCCGGGCGATCGCGTCGTTCTGCCGGAGCGCGGCGGCGTTGGCGTACGGGCGCGGGAACTGCGCCGGGCCCACCACGATCCGGTCCCGGTGGACGGTGCCGTCCGCGCCCACCGGGTGCAGCTCCGGGCCGCTGACCCGGGGCCCGGCGGTGCCGTCGTCGCCCGGTTCGGGGGAGAGTTCGCCGCGTTCCCACAGGGCGCGCAGCAGCGGGTCGGCCAGCCGGGCGGGCGGACCGGCCGCCAGCCGGGCGTCGAGCAGTACGGCCGCCTCGTGGACGGCGCCGGGCACGGCGGGGCTGACCGCCCGGAAGGCGGCGGGCCCGGCCGTCACCCGCATGTCCGGGCCGACGAACGTCACCACACCGGCCTCGGCCAGCGCCAGCAGCTGGGCGGCGCGCAGCGGCGGCGGCCCGGAGCTGAGGTACGTCCCCAGGGAGAACCGGCGCAGCGCGTCCCCGGCCGCCGCGCCCGCGAGGTCCCCGGCCCGCCACAGGTCCTCGACGACCTCGCCGGTGCGGCGCAGCGCGTCCACCAGGGCGCGTTCGGGGGCGGCGGCCGGCCCGGTGCGGCGGCGCAGGGTCGCGGCCAGGTGGGCGCGCAGCCGGGCCTGGAGGTCCCCGGGGCCGGTGAACACCGCCCCGGCCAGCGGGTCGGCGAGCCGGGCGAGGTCCAGGCGGTCGGCGGGGTCCGGGACCGCGGCGGCGGCCAGTTTGGCCAGCCGTTCGGGGTCGGTGGCCAGCAGGGCGTACTGGGCGGCGAAATCCGGCCAGCCCGTACGGGCGCGGCCGGGGGCGGCGGTGAACAGGGCGCGGTAGTACCACCAGCCCAGTTCGGCCAGGACCAGCGGCCAGACGTCGCGGCCGAAGTCCGCGCCGGGGCGGGCCAGCGCGGCCCGGCAGGCGGCCGCGGTGGCGAACCGCAGCGGCTCGTCCGGACCGTCCGCCTCCGCCGCGGCCGGGTCGAGCGCCGGCTTCGGTGGCAGCGGCACACCGCGCCGCGAACCGGCGTACAGCCGCGGCTCCCGGCCCGACGGCAGATAGCGCAGCGCGCCGCCGGGCGCGGGGGCGAAGCGGCCGCCGCGGCCCTCGGTCAGCAGCGCCAGGCAGTCGATGAAGACCAGGCCGAGACCGCGGACGAGGACCGGCGCGCCGTCCGGTATGCGGTCCAGCGCCCCGGGGTCGGCCGGGCCGGGCCCGATCCGGGTCAGGCCGGGCGGCGCGGGCTCGGGGAGCAGGTCCGGGTGGCCCTGGGCGAGCAGCACCCGGTCGGCGGTGACCGGCGGCAGCCCGCCGTCGAGGATCACGCGCTGCCGGCCGTCCCCGGTGCGCAGCAGGTCCACGGCGCGCGCCCGGTGCAGGCGCAGCCGCACCGACGCGGGCCGGGCGGCGGTCACCTCGGCGAGGAACCGCAGCAGATAGCGGCCCTGGTCGCGGCGGGCGGCGTAGGCCCCGTCGTGCAGCGGGCCGCCGAGCCACTGCGCGGTGGTGGGGCCGGGGCGCGGCGGACCGGCGCACTCCACGGTCGCGTCGGGGTACAGGGTGACCTGCCCGGCGGCGGAGTTCATCCACAGCAGGCCGGGCTGGTCGGGGCGCCAGGTGCGGCCGGCGCCGTGCGGGTACGGGTCGACCAGGTGCAGGTCCAGCGGACGGTCGCCGTACAGGGCGGGGACGTTGGCGAGGATCCGCTCGGTGACCGAGGCGCCGCGCGGGCCGCAGCCGATGACGCAGAGGGCCAGCGGCGCGCCGCCGTCCCCGGTGTGCCGCGGGGCGTTGCCCATCGTCGTCCGTCCTCCCCGTCCGCGGATCCGGTGCGAAAAAGCGAAGGCCCGGTGGCCCGCACAGCGGTGCGGGGCCACCGGGCTCGGCGTCAGCAGCCCGTGCTGACCGTGGAGCCGAGGGCCTGGGCGTCACGCTCGCCCGGCACCTCCAGACCCTGGAGATCCATGATGGTCATAACCGACACCTCCCTTCCGAAGTCCGTTGGTACTGTGTACGGTTGACAGCTCCGGTGTTCCCGGACACCGGAGGGGGCGTCAGCAGCCGGTGCTGACGGTGGAGCCGAGCGCCTGGGCGTCACGCTCGCCCGGCACCTCCAGGCCCTGAAGGTCCATGATGGTCATGTAAGACACCTCCCTCGGGGGGTGAGCAGGAGCGGTGGACAGCAGCGCCGTTGTGTCAGGTGCCGTTGCGGGGCACCTGGGCCGGCGGGCCGGGCCCTGGGGGCACGCGGCCCGCCGCCGTCACATTCAGCAGCCGGTGCTGACGGTGGAGCCGAGCGCCTGGGCGTCACGCTCGCCCGGCACCTCCAGGCCCTGAAGGTCCATGATGGTCATTTCGACACCTCCCTTCCGGTTTCCGCGGGGCCCGCGATCCCGGAAGGGACGGCGGGGGTCGCGGTGCGCAGGGCACCGCGGGCGCGCTCCGGGGCGGCCGGGTCGACGGCAGCGGCGGAACGCGAGTCGGTGAGGAACGGCAGCAGCGGGGTGCCCCGTTCGGCGGTGGACAGCGCCAGCAGTACGCCGGCGCCTCCGGTGGCCACGTCCATGGAGATCCGGGCCCGGCCGTCGCAGGGGAAGACGAGGGCGCCGTTCAGCGTCATGGCGTGGTGCCGCAGATTGGCCAGATGGCGGCGCAGCTGCCGCTCGGCGGCCTGCGCGGGCAGCGGCACGTGGTCGCGCAGGAGGGCCAGGGTGCCGATCAGTCCGGCCCGGCCGCCCCACAGGCCCGCCTCGATGGTGAAGTCGGCGGAGCAGGCCCGCAGCAGCGCCGGCAGCGCCTCGCGGAGCCGCGCGTCGTCGCGGTGGCGGAGGAGTTCGGCGGCGACCAGGGCGATGCCCGCGCTGCCGTTGTCCAGGTAGGGCAGGAGCCGGAAGCCCTCGTCCACCTGGAGCGTGTCCTGCGGCCCCGGGGAGCAGCGGTCGAGATCGCGGTGGACGGCCCGGACCGCCTCGTCCAGCAGGCCCGGATCGCCGGTGGCCTGGTGGGCGCGCAGGAGGAACAGAGCCGGTCCCGACCAGCCGAACATCAGGCCCCCGGCGTGCGTGGAGCCGCGCCGGCGGGTGCGTTCGACGGGTTCGGTGACGGCCGCGGCGAGCCGCTCGGTGACCCGGTCGGCGAGGCCGAGGGCCCGCTGCCGCAGGGTGTCGCTGCCGAGCGCGGCGGCGAAGTCCAGGAGGGTCAGGCCGGCGCCGGACAGACCGCGGTAGAGGCTGGGGCAGCGGCGTACGGCCAGGCCGCCGGCGGCGCGTTCCAGGACGCGCAGGGCCGCTTCCTCATCGCCCAGCTCCCGCAGGACGTAGGCGATGCCGTGCAGGCCGTCGTAGAAGCCGGTGCGTTCGGCGGGGACCTGCTCGGCGGCGGCGCGCAGCCAGGCCGCGCCCTGCTCGTCGTGCTCCCCCAGGGCGGTGCGGCGGGCCCACAGGACGCCGGCGGCACCGTGGGCGAAGCCCGCGCCGCCCTCGGCGAACTGGCGGAAGTCGCCGGGGTAGAGGCGGTCGGTACGGTGCGGGGTGGCGCTCTCGCGCAGTCCGCGGCCGATCGAGGCGAGCGCGTCGGTGGGCGGGAACGGCCCTTGGGGGCTGCGCAGCGGCGAGGTGGTCTCGTCGTTGGGCGCCAGCTGGGGGGCCAGCCGGGACACCAGGTGCCCGGGGAGGCCGAAGCGGCGGGCCGCGACCTCCAGCAGGGTGGACGCCTTGTCGGGGGCCAGCCCGTTGAGCGCGGCCAGCGGCAGGAACATCCACAGGGCGGTCGCGGCGAGCGCGTAGTGGTCGCCGTCCGCGCCGGTGGCGCCGGCCCGGTGGAAGCCCGGGGCGCCGAGGCTGCTGGGGGTGGCCCGGTCCAGGTCGTCGGCGACCTCGAAGTCCAGCAGGACCGGGATGTCGCCGGGCTGGATGATGAAGTTGCCCGGGTGCAGGTCGCCGATGCGGATACCGCGGCCGTGGACCGAGGCGATCAGCTCCTCGATGCGGGCGAACAGGGCCAGCGCGCGGTCCCGGAAGGCGGTGACGGCGGCCTCGTCGGGCTCCGGCACGGTCAGCGGGTAGATCCCGGCCAGCCAGGACTGGAAGTCCTGCCCCTCCACTTCCTCCAGGACGAGGAAGAGGTGGCCGCGGACCTCGAAGGTGCCGAAGGTGCGCGGGATGCCGGGCAGTCCGGCCAGCCGGGTCAGGATCGTGTGCTCGTGGGCGAGCCGGGCGACCGCGTCCCGTCCGACGCCGTCGGTGCCGGAGTACGGGCGGCCCTCCTTGAGGACGACGGTCCGCTCGCCGGCCCCCAGGGCGTGCGGGGCGGCCGGTTCGGCGCGGTAGACGCCGCCGCCGTGCGAGAAGTGCAGCGCGCCGGTGATGCGGTACGGGAAGTCGTCGACGGCCTGGCGGGCGGCGAGCGAGTCCTTGAGGATGTCGGGGACGGCGACCCAGTCGGGGGTGTGGAAGACCGGGGTGCGGCGGTCCGGTTCGGGGCTGCCGTCCGGCCGCCGCAGGGCGGTGACCAGGTCGCCGTCGGTGTCCTCGGTCCAGCGGGTGCGGAAGCCGCCGTAGCGGACGTACAGCGGGCCCTCGCGGAAGCGCAGGTCGGTCAGGACGTACGGGCCGGGGCGGCCGCCGACGAGGGCGTCCAACCCCTCCAGGGCGCGGGCCAGTTCGGCCTCGTCCGCGGGGTAGACGGTCAGCAGCTTGCCGGCCGAGGAGCGCTGGGCGTACTTGCGGCTCAGGGCGCGCTGCACGTTGGCGCTCTTGAGGTACTTGAAGGCCAGGCCGTTGCGGACGCAGTAGCCGGCGACGTCGGCGAGGGTGCGCTCGGTGTCCTCGGGGGCCGCGCTGACGTGGATCTTCCAGCCCTGGTCGGGCAGGCGGTCCTCGGGCGGGCGGCAGACCGTCCAGGAGTCGTTGTCCTCGCGGGTCCAGCCGGCGGGCAGCGGCGGGGCGGGGAAGCGGGTGGCCTCCAGGTCCCAGTTGCCGGGCCAGTCGAAGAAGGTCCGGTCGGCCAGGGCGAAGCTCTCGGCGCCGTCTCTCATGCCGCACCCCGCTCGGTCGCACCGGCCAGGGCGGGGCGCGGGCCGGTGGTGCCGGCCGGTTCGGCGGCGGTCGCCGGCCCGGTGGTGTCCCGGTAGCCGTCGAGGGCGGTGCGGCCGTCCGCGGCCAGGTGCGCGGTGAGCACCTGGCGGGCCTGGGCCTTGTCCTCGGCGGAGAGGAAGTCGTCCAGCCCGACGGCCAGGACGCGGTTGTCCTCGCTGGGCTTGAGGGAGGCGTAGTGCTCGTCCCGGAGCAGTCCCCACACGATCGCGTCGTGGTACTGGCCGTCGAGGTAGCAGTGGTCCCGGAGGATGCCCTCCAGCACGAAGGGCGTCTTGGTCATCAGGCGGATGATGCCCTTGTTGTAGCCGGCGGTGGTGACCTGCACACGGTGGGCGTCGAGCTGGTGGAAGAGGTAGTCGACCAGCAGCACCACGGCCTCCGCGCCGTAGCCGCGCCGCCACAGCTCGGGGGAGCCGATCGCGCCGCCGACGGTGTAGCCGCCGATCCGGCCGGCCCGCTGGTAGCTGACGGTGCCGATCCGGTCCCCGTCCTTGGTGCGGATCACCATGTGGTGGACCCGCCCGGAACGGTTGGCCTGCTCGATCTCGGCGGCGCCCAGCAGCTCCCAGTCCCCGCTGAGCACGGCCGCCGGCGAACCGGGCCGCAGCCAGGAGGCGATCGCGGCCCAGTCGTCGTCGCCGGGCCATTCCAAGGTCACCAGTCGTCCCTGCATGGTGCGTCTCCCTCCTTCAGTGGTCGCGTGGGTCGGCGGACGGGGCGCCCGGGGGCGCGGGGCGGGTCACGGGCGGTAGCGGGTGAGGACGAGGACGGCGTTGTGGCCGCCGAAGCCGAACGAGTTGCTGAGCACCACCTCGCCGTCCCAGTCGCGCGGGCCCTTGGTGACCACGTCGAGGTCGGGCTCGGCGGGGTGGTCGCAGTTGCGGACCGGCGGGATCACACGGTCCCGGAGCGAGAGCACCGCGGCGGCGGCCTCGGCGGCCCCGGAGGCGCCCAGCATGTGCCCGGTCATGCTCTTGACCGCGGTGACCGGGGTGCGGCGCAGGGTGTCGGGGCCGAGCACCTCGCGCAGCGCGGCGGCCTCGATGCGGTCGTTGAGGACGGTGCCGGTGCCGTGGGCGCTGATCTGGCCGACCTCGTCGGGGCGGCGCCCGGCGTCGGCGAGCGCGGCCCGCATGGCGCGGACGGCGCCGGCGCCGGTGGGATCGGGGGCGGTGGCGTGGTGCGCGTCGGTGGTCGCGGCGTAGCCGGCCACCTCGGCGAGCACGGTCGCGCCGCGCCGTTCGGCGTGCCCGGCCTCCTCCAGGGTCAGGACGGTGGCGCCGACCGCCATCACGAAGCCGTCCCGGTCACGGTCGAAGGGGCGGCTGGCGCCCTCGGGGTCGTCGTTGCGGCGGGAGAGCGCCTTGGCGTTGGCGGTGCCGGCCAGGTCGACGGCGGTCAGCGAGTCGTCCGTGCCGCCGGCCAGCGCGATATCGGCGCGGCCGTGGCGGATCAGCTCGGCCGCCTCACCGATGGCCACCGCGCCGGTGGCGCAGGCCGCGGAGACCGCGCAACTGGGGCCGGAGATGCCGTACTTGATGGAGAGCAGGCTCGCCGGGTGGTCGATCGCGGTGAGCACCGAGTGGTACGGGGAGACCCGGCGCGGGCCCTGCTCCTTGAGGATGTCGTACTGCTGCTGGATCGCGGGGGCGGCGCCGTAGCCGGAGCCGATGACCGCGGCGAAGCGGTGCGGGTCGATACCGGCCGGCGGCTCCAGTCCGGCGGCGGCCAGCGCCTGGGCGGCGGCGACCGCGGCGTACTGGGTGAAGCGGTCGGTGCGGCGGGCCTCCTGGGGGGTGAGGACCCCGGCGGCGACCGGGTCGAAACCGGTCACGTCGCCGGCGATCCGGACCGGGAGGCCGCTCGCGTCGAACCGGGTGACCGGGGCGACGCCGCTGCGGCCGGCCAGGAGGGCGGTCCAGAAGCCGGCGGTGGTGTTCCCCAGCGGGGAGACCACGCCGCAGCCGGTGACGACGACCCGCCGCCGCTCCGCTGCACGTAACTCCATGAATCCCTCCTGATGTCCTGCCCCTTGTCACGCTCGGGGCGACCGCATGACCAGAAAGATGACAGCCGAGTCACTGGCTTGTCAACGGATGAGTCGGAGTCATATCCGCGAACGGGACTGGTCAGTGGGGTCGGCGGCGGCCCCGACCAGCGGAAACACCGTTCCTGACGTGACTTGACGAGTCATGAAAATTGACTGACGAAGGCGAGAGTGAGGCCGGGTGGCGGGGCGGCGGGGCGCTCGTCCGCGCCCGTACGCCGGCGTCCCGGGGGCCGGCGGCCACACCCCGGGAGGGCGGCGCGTACATAGAAAGTGACAGGCGCCGCCGGGCAAAGTGCCTACCTGCGGATGATCCGGCGGGCCGGGCGCGGAGGGGACCCTGGTGCGGTCAACCAGCTCCGCACCAGCGACAAGGGACGAGGGAACTCATGAAGGGTATTGCCGTCGGCATTTTCCTGGCGATCGTCGGCGTGATCCTGTGGCTCACCACGAAGGAAGTCGAGACACCGGTGGTCTCGCTCCACAAGGCCGGGCTCATCCTGGCGATCGTCGGCGGCGCGGAGGCGCTGTTCGCCCTCCTGGGCCTGGGCAAGAAAGCCAATAAATAGCTCGCAATTACCGCACCCGAGCGGCATATGTACGGGCATGTGCGGCACCGGCCGCCTTTCGGGCCGGACCGCCGCCGCGGCGTTGCGGCATCCCCGGCGGGGGTCAGTCCCGCTTTTCGAGGAGGCCGGTGAGGCGTTCCCGGGCCCGGTCGGCGTGCCGGTACGCCTGGGCCCGCCGGAACAGGTCCGCGGAATACCGGAAGTGCCCGGCCGCCCTTTCCCGGTCCCCCAGCCGCGCACAGGCCGCCGCGATCTCCGACAGCGCGGCGGCTTTCTCATGGCACCGCCCGGTGTCCGGCAGCGCGGCCACCTGCGCGCCGAGCGCGGCCACCCGTTCGCGGTCGCCCGCCGCCTCCGCGCAGACCGCCTCGGCGGTGGTCAGCCAGAGCGGGAAGTCCGCCTCCTGGGCCACCGAGGCGACGACCAGGCCGCGCTCCACGATGCTGCGCGCGGCGGCCCGTTCGCCCCGGGCGAGCAGCACCAGCGCATGGCGCCCGTTGACGGTCTCCCAGAGCCGGAAGCCGGCCGCCGGGGTGACCCGGCGCGCCGTCTCGGCCAGCAGCGCGGCCGCCCGGTCGGCCTCCCCGCGGTCCCACAGGTCCAGCGCCCGGTGCAGCGCGATACCGGCCCGCGGGCCGGGCAGCACCCCGTCCGCCGGGCGCCCGGCCTCGGCGGGCTCGGGGGCCCAGTGGGCGCAGCCGCTCCAGTAGGCGCAGCGGGTCAGCACGTCCAGGACGAGCACGGAGTGGAAGGCGCTCCCGGGGGCGCGGGCGGCGGCCGCCTCCAGGGAGCCGGTGAGCGCGTGGCGCAGCCCGTCCTGGACCCGGCCCGCGGACTCCAGCAGATCGGCCAGCGCGATCAGGGCGCGCAGCCGGGCCTCGGCGTACGCGGCCGGGGCCAGCCCGTCCAGCATCCGCAGCAGCACCTCGGCGCCCTCGTCGGCGCGGCCCAGGGAGCCCAGTATTTCCGCAATGGCGAGCTGGGCCTCGGTATTCACGTCGTCCGGGGGGCCGGACGGCTCGCCGCCGGCCAGCGCGCGGAATTCCCGCAGCGCGCCTTCGGCGTCGCCGCCCTCCCATTGCCGGCGGGCCGCGACCAATCGGCCGACGAGGTCCAGCCGGCGGACCCGGCCGGGGGATTCCGCCGGCTCGGTACCGTCCGATATTTCCGTCACGCCGACCCCGAGGCGTTCCGCCAGGATCTTGAGGGCCCGGCCGCTGGGAATCCGCTTGCCCCGTTCGACAAGGGAGATGTAGCTGGCGGACATCTCGGCCCCGGCGAGTTCGTGCTGGGTCAATCCCGCGCTGACCCGGAGCTCTTTGATTCGCCTTCCGGTGTCCGCCGGCTCAGGCATTCGACAAACCCTCCGGATTCGAACGGTCGAGGACTCCGGGCGGATGCACAAATCGCCGAGTCACAATGAGTGCTGCGCACTTTACCAAGCAGTCAACAAGAAGTCGATACGGATTCCGTATTCTTCACCCGCCTTCACACGGCGGCAACGCGACCATTTCGTTGGTGCCCGGAGCATTAACGAACCGGTCCGCGAAGAAGACGGCACCGAACGCTCGGGAACCGGACGGCCGGTATGCCTGCGCGCGCCGCGTCCGGCCGCCGGCTGCACCTTTCGATGTAGTACCGCACGCCGATGCCCGCACCCCGCCTGACGTGGTCGGATGGGATCCGCGGCCGGCCGACGTACGCCCCGCACCACTACCGCCCGACCAGCGGAGGCACCTCCCATGACGCAGCCCCAAGGCCCCGATCTCCACAAGGAATTGACGTCCGATCCGGCGGCCCGGAAGCCCGGCTCGGTGCTCGCCTCGGACGCCGAGCGCGAGGACATGATCGAACGCCTGCGGGAGGCCGCCGCGGAGGGCCGGCTCACCCTGGAGGAGCTGGCCGAGCGGTACGAGGCCGCCTATCTGGCGCGCACCCGCGAGGAGCTGGCCTCGATCGCCGCCGACCTCCCGGACGCGGCGGCCCCGCCGCCGGCCGGCGCCGCCACCGGGCAGCGGGCCTTCAAGGCGGTCTTCGGCGACCTCACGGCGAGCAGCCCGGATCTGGCGAAGGGCATCGAGGCCACCGCCGTCTTCGGCGACCTCACCCTGGACCTGTGCGCCTCGCCGGCCCCGCCGTCCGGCGGTGTGACGATCAACGCCCGCGCGATCGTGGGCGATGTGCATCTTCTGCTCCCCGAAGGGGTACGGGTCGAGATGCACTGCGGCAAGGTCTTCGGGGATCTGCGCGATCTGACCCGGGCGCACTCCGGCCCGGACGCCACCGCCCCCGCCATCCGCATCACCGGCTCCGCGGTCCTCGGCGACATCGTCGTCGCGCACCCCAGCAGCGACCGCCGCACCTACTGGCAGAAGTGGCTCGACGAGCGCCGCGGCAGCCGGCCCTGACCCCGCGGCCCTGACCCGGCGGCGCCGGCCCGCGGCCCCGCGGGCCCGGCCGCGCGCCGGTGCGCCGCGGCCCCCGTCCGCGGCCGCGCCCCGGCCGAGAAGAGGAGAAGCCCATGACGCCGCCCCCGGTGCTGCCGCGCCCCGCGCCGCCGGCCCCGCCCGGTGACGAGCCCCGGATACCGCTGCGGTCCCATCTGCGGCACATCGGCGCGCTGTCCCGCCGCAGCCTCCTCCACATCCGGCAGAACCCGGAGTCGATGACCGACGCGCTGCTGATGCCGGTGGTGCTGACGGTGCTGTTCGTCTTCGTCTTCGGCGGGGCGATCGGCGGCGGTTCGCGCGCCCGGTACACCGCGTTCCTGGTGCCGGGCCTGATGGTGATCCTCGGGATGACCATCGCGATGGCCGTCGGGACGGGCGTCAACGCCGACTTCCGCACCGGGTTGATGGATCGTTTCCGCGCGATGCCGGTGGCCCGCTCCTCGGTGCTGATCGCCAAGGTCGTGGTGGAGACCGCCCGGATGCTGGTGGCCCTCGCGGTGCTGCTGGCGGTGGCCGCGCTGCTCGGCTTCGACGTCGCCGGGCACTGGGCCGGGCTGCTCGCCGCGATCGGCCTGACCACCGTCTTCGGCACCTCGCTGATCTGGATCTTCATGCTGCTGGGGCTCACCCTGCGCACCACCCAGGCCATCCAGGGGCTGTCCGTCCTGGTGCTGACGCCGCTGCAGTTCGCCTCGTCGGTCTTCGTCCCGCCGGCCACCATGCCGGACTGGCTCCAGACGGTGACGCGGCTCAACCCGCTGACCCATATGGCCGACGCCGCGCGCGGACTCGCCCTGGGCGAGGGCCCGGTGGCCGGCCCGGTGCTCTGGACGCTGGTGTGGTCGGCCGCGCTCACCGCGGTGACCGCCCCGATCGCGCTGGCCAAGTTCGCCGCCAAGACCTGACCCGCCCGTACGGAGGGGGCGCCACCCCCGCACGCCCCCGGCGTGGCCCCCTCCGTACGAAGAAGCCGTGCCCCGGCACCGCTCCGGCTCCCCCGTGGCCGGACGGGCCGGGGCACGCAACGCCGGACGGGCGGGCGCTTTCGAGAGCGCCCGCCCGTCCGCCGTTTTCTGCCGCGCCGTCAGCCGCCGGCGCCCTCCCGCTCCGGGAAGTCGCCGGCCGAACCGGCCATACCGGGCGGGGTGTCGGCGAGCGAGACCGCCACCTCCACCACCGAGGTGGTACCGGCCGCGACCTCCCGCCAGGCTGCCGCCAGCGCCGCGTCCAGCTCGCCCCTCCTGGTGACCCGCCGGTGGCCCAGCCCGTAGGCGGCCGCCGGACCCGCGCTCCCGGTGGGGCGCTCGGCGGTGAAGGCGAACCGCGACCCGCTGCCGGACACCCGGTCCAGGTTGCTCTGCAGCCACCCGTACCCGCCGTTGTCCAGCACGATGTACAGCACCGCGACGCCCGCGTCGGCCAGGGAGGGCAGCTCCGAGCGGAAGAGGTGGAACGCGCCGTCGCCGGCCAGCGCCACCACCGGGCGCCCGTCCGCCGCGGCCAGCCGGACCCCGGCCGCGGCGGCCGCGCCGAAGCCCAGCGGGGTCTGCTCGCTGGGCACCACGGACCCGCCGTCCGCGCCGAGCGTCCAGTGGGGGAAGTAGTACGACCACATGTCCTGGAGGCCGTTCTCCTGGACGAGCACCCGGTTGGCGGGGACCGCGCGGTCCAGGGCGGCCAGCACGGCGGCCACCGGGACGGTGCCGGCCGGGGCCGCGCGCTCGGCCTGCCCGGCCCGTTCGGCGGCCCGCTTCTCCAGCGCGGTCCGCACCTCGCGGACCCGGTCCGGCCAGGCCGGGTCCGGGCGGTGGCCGGCCAGCAGCTCGTGCCAGCCGTCCACGATCCGCCCGGCGTCCCCGAGGACGTACGCACCGGGCCGCTCCATGGTGAGCCCGTCCTCGCCCAGGACGGCCTGAACGACCGGGAGTCGGCCACCGGGGCCGTCCGGCCAGCCGAAGGTCGCGGTCTCCTCCAGCCGGCTGCCGACCGCGACGACGAGGTCCGCCTCCGCCCACAGCGCGTCCACCGGCGGCGCCGCGTACAGGCCGCTGACGCCGCAGTAGAGCGGGTGGTCCTCGGCGACCGCGCCGCGGCCCGAGGCGGTGCTGAAGACGCCCGCGCCGAGCCGTTCGGCCAGGCGCTCGATCCGCCGGCCGGTGTTGCGGTGCCGGGCGCCGCCGCCGACCAGCAGCAGCGGCCGGCGGGCCGCGGCCAGGGTGCGGGCGGTGGCGGCCAGCGCGTCCGGGTCGGGCCCCGGGCGCTGCGGAACGACGGGCCGCCAGGGCGCGGTACGGGAGACCGGGGAGTCCGCGAGCTGCTCGGCCAGTTCGACATAGACCGGCCCCGGCGTCCCGTTGACGGCGAGGGCGGCGGCCTTCTCCAGGAGGGCGGGCAGCCGCTCCGGGGTGTCGGCGCGGGCCGCCCACTTCACGTACGGGCGGATCGCGGTCAGCTGGTCCAGCTCCTGGAACGCGCCGGTGCCCAGCCGGTCCAGCCGGGTGCCGTCGGCGATCAGCAGCAGCGGGGCGGCGGCCGAACGGGCCTCCAGGACGCCGGTCAGGGCGTTGGTGAGCGCCGGACCCTTGCCGATGACGCACACCCCGGGCGCCCCGGCGGCCAGCGCGTAACCGGTCGCCATGAAGACCGCGTTGCGCTGGTCGCGGCAGAGGACGACGGGGGTGTCGGCGCTCTCCAGTTCACCCAGCAGCGCCATGTCGTCGCCCGGCAGCCCGAACACCGCCCGGGCGCCCAGGTGGCGCACGAAGCCGGCGACCGCGGCCCAGGCCGTGGGGTAGGTGTGGCCGGTCACCGGGCGGCCCCGGTGCGGTACGCGGCGACGGCCCGGGAGACCAGGACCGGTTCGGCGCGCACCTCGTGGCCGTCGGAGATGTAGTTGGCCATCCGGCCGTAGCCGCCGAACGGCGCGTTGCCGTCGTCGATGGAGAGCAAGGTGGTGTCCAGGGTGACGGTGGTGCGCCGGCGCAGCGCCTCGACCAGCGCCGGGGCCTGGCCGTAAACGCTGGAGCCCAGGGCGCGTTCGGTGAACATGCCGGTGGTCAGGGTGGCGGCCAGGGACTCCTCGTCGCGCCAGGGGGCGACGTTGAAGATCGGCGCGAAGAACTCCGGGACGTGGGTGCGCGGGGTGATCTCCTCGCCGACCACGACGGTGGGGTCCAGCCGCCGGGCGCGGAAGTCCACGTGGCCGCCGTGCACGATGCCCGCCCGGTTGCGGGCCAGGAACTGCGCGGCCTCCTCCAGGGCGCCGTCGTAGAAGATCGGCCCGAAGTCGGCGTCGGGGTCGGTGTACGGGCCGTACCGCAGCCCCTTCAGCTCGCTGACCAGCGCGTCCAGGAACGGGTCGAGCAGGGTGTGGTGGACCGCGAAGAGGTCCGGCCCCAGGCAGTCCTGGCCGGTGTTCAGGGTCCGGATGGTGATCGCGTCCCGGGCGGCCCGCGCCACGTCGGCCCCGGGGGCGACGACGAACGGGTTGACCCCGGAGCCGTAGAAGAGCAGCAGCTGCCCCGGGGAGAGCTGGGCGCGGATCTGCTCGGCGTTGCGGTAGGCGCCGGTGAAGACCACCACGTCGGCGGGGAGCACCTGCTCGCGGAGGAACTCGCGCTGGCTGGCGCCGCTGAGGGTGACCGGCAGCCGGTGCCGCTCGGCGAGCAGCGCGTGCAGCCGCACCATCTGGTCCTTGACCCGGCTGGAGGGCCGGAAGACCAGCTCGTCCGTATAGAGCGCGGGGACGAGGAGGTAGAGGGCGTAGGAGTAGAGGATCACGTTGGACGGCATGAACGCGGCGAGCCGGGGCACCTGCCCCGGCCGGTGGGCGGCCACCTCGTCCAGCGCCCCGTCGAGGGTGGCGACGGTGGCGTCGATCTCGTAGCGCGCGGCGCGGTGGGTGGAGATCTCGCACAGCAGCTCGTGGACCGCTCCGCCGTCCTGCGCAAGGTAGTCCCGGACCCGGCGTAACGCCGCCGCGCGCCGGTGCTCGCTGCGGCCCTCGGTGCCGCTCTCCTCCGGCTCGGCGGCCACGGTCGGCCATGCGGGAGCGGAGCTCATATGTCCCTCCTCGGGGCGTAGTCCATGGAGGGTCAGCGTCAGCTAATTGTCATTTATTGTCAAGTAGAGTCATTACGCGCGACTGCGGGGCATGACAGGGCGGGTCGCTCCACGTACGGCCACTACCGGCTTTCCCGCGTGGGGCGGTACGTCCGGCCGCGCCCGACTGTGACAAAAAATGACAGCGGGGCGATCGGGGCGGGCCGGACCGGGGCACCGCCCGGCTGTCCACAGGCCGCCGCGCGGGAAGGTGCCGGTGAGTAGACTCACCGGCACCGCGGCGCCGGTCCCTCCCGCCGGCCGCCCGCGTCCCGTCACCGTCCGTCCCCCCGACCCCACTGCGAGCGATTTTCTTGACGATTGAGCAGCCTGCCTTCGGGAAGCGAGTGCGGGAGATCCGGCGCGCCCAGGGCCTGTCCCAGGGGGACCTCGCCGGCGACGACCTCTCCCCCAGCTACGTCTCGCTGGTCGAGAACGGCCGCCGGGTGCCCGGCGCCCGGATCGCCCGGTCCCTCGCCGAGCGGCTGGGCACCACCGTCGAGGCGCTCTGCGCCGGCGACCAGCCGGCCGGCGGGCCGTCCGGGGGGCTGGCCCAACGCCTCGCCCTGGTCGGCCAGTTGGTGGCCGCCCGGGCCAGCCGGCAGGCCGGCGACTGGGCCGGCGCCCGGCAGCAGCTGGAGGCCGTCCTCGCGCGAGCCGACGCGGACGGGCAGGAGGAGATCCGCTGGGAGGCCCGCTGGGAGCTGGCCGCCGTCCTCGGCCGGCTCGGCGACCCGGCCCGCCACGAGGCGGCGCTGCGCGGGCTGCTCGACGACCCGCTGACCCGCTCCGCGCCCGTGCTGCACGCCCGGGTCGCCATCGAGCTGGCCCAGCTGCTGCGCGGGGCCGGCCGGCTCGCCGACGCGGTCCGGGCCGCCGAGGACGCCGTCCGGGCCGCCGCCGAGCTGGAGCCGGGCCGCCCGGAGCGGGCGCAGGCCCAGGTGGCGCTGGTGTCCGCCTCCGTGGACAGCGGCGAGTGGGACCGCGCCGGCGAGCTCGCCGCCCGGCTGCGTACGGAGCTCGCGCCGCTGCCCCCGGGCGAGCTGCGGGCCGGTGCCCTGTGGGCGGAGGCCGGCGCGCGGTATCTGGCCGGGGACGCCGGCGGCGCGCTGGAGCTGCTGGCCGAGGCGGACGGGCTGAGCGCCGCCACGGACGGCGTACGGCTGCGGCTCCGGCTGGCCCGGGCCCGGACGCTGCTGGCGCTCGCCGCCGGGCCGGCGGCCGGCGCGGACGCCCTCCTGGAGCGCTCCCGGCAGGCCGCGGCACTGGTCGACACCCCGTCCGCCCGGAGCTGGCTGGCCGTCCTGGAGACCGCCGGGGCGCTGGGCCGCGGCGACACCGCGGCGGCGGCGGACCATTCCGCCGCCATCGACCCGGACGCCCCCGAGCTGTCCCCCCTGGACCGCGCCCGCGCGCTGCTCCACCGGGCGCGCGCGCTGCGCGCCGCGGGCCGGGCGGCGGCCGCCGAGGAGTCCTTCCAGGCCGCCGCGGCCGGGTACGAGGCGGCGGGCGCCTTCCGGCTGGCGCTGGAGACCTGGCGCGAACTGAGCGCCGGCGCGCGGGGCACCGGGGAGCCGGATCCGCATGCGGTGGTCATGCCGTAGGGGCTTGCGGCCGGGGCTTCCTGGGGGCCGAGGCGCGCGGTGTGGCCTACGGGGCGCGGGGGCTTGCGCCCTCGGGGCTACGGGTCGCTCGGCGGCACGGGCCTCGCCCATGGGGCCGCGGGGTCGCGCCTCTTGGGGGCACGGGTCGCGCCATCGGGGCGGCGGGTCAGAGCACCGGCCCTTCCGCTGCGTGCGCGTCCCAGAGCCGGATCCCGGGGAGCGGGGCGGAGCTCGCGGCGCAGGCCACCCGGTCCGGTCCGGCCGGCAGGTCCCGTACGTAGGCGACCGGGCCGCAGCCGCCGGCCGCCGCCACGGCGTCCGGCAGGCGGACCGTCGCGGCGCCGGCCTCCGGCCCCGCGCCGCTCAGCGCGTCGACCTCGGCGGCGGCGGCCAGACCGCACCGCCCGGCGAGCCGGAGCGCCGCCTCCTTGCGGGTCCACAGCCGGGCCAGCCGGCGGGCCCGGCCGTCCGCCGGGGCGCGCCGCAGGCACGCGCGCTCCAACGGGGTGAAGGGCAGCAGGAGTTCGCCGACCGGGCCGCGGGGCACGGTGTGGACGCTGAGCGCCACGGGGACGTCGCGGGCCAGGGCCAGTAACGGGCGGTCGGGGTCGTCGCCGGCCGCCAGGCAGAGGCGGGCGCCCGGGGGCCAGCCGGTGTCGGCGGGCGGCCGGGCCGCCACCGGGCGCCCGAAGCCGTCGCGGGCCAGGGAAATGCCGTCTGCCGCGCAGTGCAGCAGCCGGGCCAGGAAATCCGTTAAAGCGGCCGGGCGGTGGAAATCCGCGGCGGCCGGCGAAAAGACGTGCAAACGGCCGTCGGCTAATGCCGCGGGCCCGTCCGGCGCGGAACTGCCGCCACTTCCGCGGGAGTTGCCGGCCGGTTCCGTATCGCCGCCCGTATCCGTGCCATGGAAAAGGCCGTCCCCCCGCATAGGTCCCCTCGCACCAGGGCTCCTTTCTCCGGGGTGGTCACGCCCGGGAAAGCAGAACGCTGAGTCGTTTATCGATCACTCTCCGGCGATCATCAAGGTAGCCCCGGCCCCTGACCGAGTCAACAAGAGACGACTCAAAATCAACTTCGGTTTACTGACTGCGATGACAGCATTCCCCGGCCCGGAGAGTGCGCGCTCCGGGCGGTTTCCCGGGCCGCCGCCCGGAGCGCCGGCGGGCGGCCGCCCGGCTCAGGACGCCAGCCGCTTCTCCACCTGGGTCACCAGGTCCGACACCGTGTGGACGCCGGTCAGTTCGTCCTCCGGCAGCTCGATCCCGAACCGCTCCTCGGCGACGACGATGACCTCGGCCATCGCCAGGGAGTCCACGTCGAGCTCCTCGACCAGGGACTTCTCCTCGGTCACCTCGTCGGCCGGGACCCCGGCCACCTCGTTCAGCACGGCGGCGAGCTGGGCGGTGATCTCTTCTCTGGTCATGGCGGTCGCCTTTCTCCGGTGGGGTCCGGCACGGTCACGAGGACCGGTCAACTGTTTGACTCAACTTGACTCTTGTAGTCAACTGGAGCCCGGATACGTTGTCAACGGCCGAGATGACGGCCGATCAGCCCCCTGCTGTGGCCGGGAAATCCGGGCGCCAGGGATTCACGCGCCCGCGTTTCCGGGTGCGTTCGGAGCGTTCACCGCGGCCGGCGCGTTGCGGTGCGTTCGGTGACTCCGCGGTCGGCGGGGAGTCAGGATGAGTCAGACGGAGGACCGATGAGTGGTCTGCTGGACGGAAAGCGACTGCTGATCACCGGTGTGATCACGGAGAGCTCGATCGCCTATGCCGTGGCGCGGCTCGCCCAGCAGGAGGGCGCCCGGATCGTGCTGACCGCCTACGGCCGGCCGTCCCTGGTGGCCCGGCTCGCCCGCCGGCTGCCCGCCGAACCACCCGTGGTGGAGCTGGACGTGACCGACGAGGAGCAGCTCGCCACCCTCGCCGACCGGGTCGGCGCCCACCTCGACGGCCTCGACGGGGTGCTGCACTCCATCGCGCACGCCCCGGCCGGCTGCCTCGACGGCGGTTTCCTGACCGCCCCCTGGCCGGAGGTCGCCGGCGCGCTGCACACCTCGGCGTACTCCCTGGTGGCGCTGGCCCGGGCCTGCCGGCCGCTGCTGGGCCCCGGCTCGTCCGTGGTCGGTGTGGACTTCGACGCCTCCCGCGCCTGGCCCGGCTACGACTGGATGGGCGTGGCCAAGGCGGGCCTGGAGGCGTGCTCGCGCTATCTGGCGCGCGACCTCGGCGGCCAGGGCATCCGCGCCAACCTCGTCGCCGCCGGCCCGCTGCGCACCCTGGCCGCGAGCGGCATCGGCGGCGACGGCCCGTCCTTCGAGAAGGGCTGGTCCGCCCGCGCCCCGCTCGGCTGGGACCCGCGCGACGCCGAACCGGTCGCCCGGACCTGCCTGGCGCTGCTCTCCGACTGGCTGCCCGCCACCACCGGCGAGATCGTGCACGCGGACGGCGGCCACCACATGATCGGCGACTGAGCACGGTGGGGGAGCAGCCGGGGGGCGGCGTCCGGCCAGTGGGCGGGTCGCCGGGGGGCGGGTCGCCCGCCGTCACCCGTACGTGCACCGTCGACCGCGACCGGATCGCCCGCTTCGTCCGGGCGCTCGGCGGCACCCCGCACCCCGCGCACACCGACCCGGCCGCCGCGCGGGCGCTCGGCCACCCCGACGTCATCGCGCCGCCCACCTACCTCGCCGTCCTGGCCGCCCCGGCCGAGGACCAACTCCTCGCCGACTGGCCCGGGTTCACCTCCGAGGGCGCCGTCCACCGCGCCCAGTCGGTGCGCCTGGCCCGCCCGGTGCACGCCGGGGAGACCCTGCGGGCCACGGCCCGGGTCGCGGACCACACCGACCGCGCCGGCCGCCCGCAGCTCACCCTGGAGTGCGCCTTCCACACCCCCGGCGGCACCTGGGTGGCCACCACCACCTCGTCGCTGCTGGGCCCCGTCGCGACGGCGGGCCCGGACCGGCGGCCCCTCGACCCCACGGGATCGGAGCAACCATGACCGACACCATCGCGCCCGCCCCGCCGGTCGCCGCGGCCCGCCTGGTCGACGGCGCCGGCGCCCCCGCGGACCCCGCCGCCCGCCTGGCCGGACCCGCGCTCGACCGCCGCGTCCGGGCCGCCGCCCAGGCGCTGCGGGACCTCGGCGTCCGCGCCGGCGACCGGGTCCTGGTCCAGGGCGACAACAGCACCGCCTACGTCGTGACGCTGCTGGCCCTGATGCACCTGGACACCTCCCTCGTCCCGCTCGACCACCGGGTCCCGCCGCCGGACACCGCCGCGGCCGCCCGCCAGGCCGCCGTCCGCTGGCAGATCACCGCCGACCCCGCCGCGGCCCTCCCCGGCCTCCCCGCCGGCCGCGTCATCACCTACCCGCTCCGCACCCCCGACGCCCCGCCGCCGCCCGCGGACCCCGTGGACCTCGCCGCCTGGTTCCGCCGCGGCGACGCCCTCGTGCTGTGGTCGTCCGGCACCACCGGCCGCCCCAAGGGCGTGGTGAAGCCCGGCGCGGCGGTGCTCGACAACTCGCTGCGCACCATCGAGGCCATGGGCTTCCGCGCCGACGACGTGATGGCCCCCCTGCTGCCCTTCTCCCACCAGTACGGGCTCTCCGTCATCCTGCTCTGGTGGCTGACCCGGTGCACCCTGCTGGTCACCCCGTACCAGCGGCTGGACACGGCGGTCGGACAGGCCGCGGCGCACGGCGCCACCGCCGTCGACGCCGCCCCGTCCACGTACCACTCACTCCTGGGCGTGCTGCGCCGCCGCCCCGAGGCGCGCCGCGCGCTCGCCGGCGTCCGCATCTGGGGCGTGGGCGGCGCCCCGCTGCCGGCCCCGCTGGCCGAGTCGTTCCGCGCGGCGCTGGGCCGCCCGCTGCTGGACGGCTACGGCCTGACCGAACTCGGCAATGTCGCGCTGGCCACGCCCGACGTACCGCACGGCTGCGGGCGTCCGCTGCCCGGCGTACGGCTGCGCGTGACCCGTCCCGACGGCACGGTCGCCGACCCCGGCGAACTCGGCGCCATCGAGGTGCGCTCCCCCGGTCTGATGGCCGGCTACCTCCAGGAGGACGGCTCGCTCGCACCGGCCGACCCGGACGCCTGGTATCCGACCGCCGACCTCGGCAGCGTCGGCGCGGACGGCATCGTACGGGTGGTGGGCCGCAATCAGGCCGTGCACCGGCTGGGCTTCACGCTCTACCCCGAGAGCCTGGAGCGCCGGGCCGAAGCCTGCGGCCGTCCGGTCAAGGTGCTGGCCGTCCCCGACCAACGCCGGGGCAGTGCACTGCACTTCGTCGTCGCGGACCCCGAGGGCGAGGCCCCGCTCACCTGGCGCCGGCGGCTCGCCCCGCACCTGGCGGAGTACGAACAGCCCAACGCGGTCCATGTCGTCGACCGCTTCCCGCTCACCCCGAACGGAAAGCCCGACACCCGCGCACTCCGCGCCCAGCTGGGCCTGGCACCGGCACCGTCACCCGGCTCCGGAGGCTGAACGCCCGTCCGCCGTCCGCTGTTTCACGTGAAACATCGGTCCGCGGCGCCCGCGATCAAAGTCTGTGGGTCCTGCTGATTCTGTTGCTACTGCCTCTGCCGCTGTTGCTGCTGCTTCGGGTAGTGCCGCGGTTCGCGTCGCCGCGCGCTTCGTCGCCGCACTTCTCGCACGTCTCGTCGTTCGCCGCTGCGCTCGGATCCGCTTCACACCGCACGGGCGGCCGTGTGGGCGCGGCGGGCCGCGGGAACGGCCGGTGCGGCGCCGGCGCCCGAAGCGGTGCCGCACGGGGCGGCGCACAGCGGCTGGGCACCGGCGGCACGGCGGCGGCGGGAGGTGGGGGAGGCGCCATGGGCCTCGGCGTGGATCCGCTGCTTGATGGTCGGCGGCAGCGTCGGCAGCGGGAAGCGGCGGCGGACCGCTCCGGCCTGGCCGGAGCCGGGCGCGGTACGCGCGGCGGGGACGAACGGCCGCTCCGGCTCAGCGGCCGTGGCCGTGGCCCTGGCCGCTGCCGCAGGTGCGGTGGCAGCCGTGGCGGACGGGTCCGGATGGCGATGATCCGGTTCGGCGTCGCGCACAGCCGCGCGCCGTGCCCCGCCCGGCGCAGTGGCCGGCGCGGTGCCGCCCGGCGTGTGCTCGTGGCGGGCGGCCTCCCGGCGGGCCGCGGAGGCGGCGGCGGAGACCCCCAGTGACGCCAGCAGCTTCCCCAGTACGGCCAGGCAGGCCGCCCAGAACTTCATGACCTTGGTCGCAGCCATGGTCCCTCGCTTTCGGTCGGGGCCCCCAGGTGCGGGGACCCACGCGTTCCTTCTGTTGCGTTTTCTTATGATGAGTACGCAATGGGAGGATTCACGGACCGACGCCCCCGGATCGGCGTTCTTCCGATGAACACCACCCGTCCGCAGCAACCGCCCCCGCGAAAGCGCAGGCGGGAGCGGACCGGAGGGGCAGGGGAACGGGCGCCGCGCGGCATCGCGGGACCGCCGGAGCGCTCCCGGCGGATGCGCGAAGGAGCGCCCGGCGTTATGCAGGTGACCGACGCGTACGCCCGGAACAGGGACCCGTACGCGTACGCCCGGACCAGGGGCCCGTACCGCCGTCAGGCCGGTGTCAGCCCGGCCGGCCGCCCCGTCCGCGCCATCTCCGCCAGCGTCCGGACGGCGGTGGCCTCCGGCGTCGCCGGCGGCAGGAGCAGCAGGTCCCAGCGGCCGTGGCCGGCCGAGACCAGGCAGAGGGTGTCCGGTCCGGGGCGGTTGGCGGTGCGGCGGAGCCGGACGACATGGCCGGCGGCGAGGATGTGGCCGGGCAGCGCGGGCCAGCCGGTGCCGTTCACCGTGGCGTGGGTGATCCGCGGCCAGTCGGAGGGCAACGCGGCGAGGAGTTCGGGGAGTTCGGCGGCCAGATCGGTGGAGTGCGGCCACCAGATCCCGTCGATCCGCCGGGTCACCGGGCCGTGCGGGGCGATGGCCAGCCGGGCGACCGGCGGCGGCGCGTGGTGTTGCGGGCGGTGCGGGGAGCGGCCCTCGGCAGTGGTCATACGGCGCTCCTGACGCGACGAGCGGCGAGCGCGGCGGCCGCGTTCGCCGGCGGGGCGGGGGCGGCGGGCGGGGTCACCGGCCGCCGCGCGGCTCCCGGGAGGACGGCGGCGGGCCGCCGGTGCGCGTACGCGGGCCGGTGTCCTGGCCGTGCCGGTGGTGGAGCCGGTGCTGGAACGACTCCTTCCAGTGCGCGTACCGGTGCGCGGCGGGGCGGCCGGACGTCTGGGCGTTGACCCGCAGGAGGAAGAGGACGCCCATCGCGATCAGGGCCAACAGGACGAGGACGCTCAAGAAGGTCTGCATGGCGCTCACCCGCATACTCCCGGGCCCCCGCAGCCGGGGCATACCGGGCACGCTCGACAATGCTTCGCTTTCCGGTGGTTTCTCCACCGTACTCCGCGCATCGGCGGCATATCGCGCCAAAGCGGGTCATGACGACGGGGGGCGGCATCCGCACACCTTCTACGGCGCTGTAGATTTTGCTTCCGCATGACCATGCGTATGCCGACAGCATGCCCAGGGCCCGCCCGGCGCATGCCCGCCCCGCCGCCCCGCCGGGCCGGACGCGTCAGACGTTGACGCCGTAGTCCGCCGCGATGCCCGCCAGTCCGGAGGCGTACCCCTGGCCCACGGCGCGGAACTTCCACTCCCCTTGGTGCCGGTACAGCTCGCCGAAGACCATCGCGGTCTCGGTGGAGGCGTCCTCGGTCAGGTCGTAGCGGGCGAGCTCGGCGCCGCCGTCCTGGTTGACCACGCGGATGTAGGCGTTCCGCACCTGGCCGAAGTTCTGGCCGCGGCTCGCCGCCTCGTGGATCGAGACCGGGAAGACGATCCTGGTGATATCGGCCGGGACGGCGCTCAGCGCGATCTCGATGGTCTCGTCGTCGCCCTCGCCCTCACCGGTCAGGTTGTCGCCGGTGTGCCGCACCGAACCGTCCGGGCTGGTGAGGTTGTTGTAGAAGACGAAGTGCAGGTCGGAGGCGACCTTGCCGCTGTCGGTGCAGAGCAGCGCGCTGGCGTCGAGGTCGTAGTCGGCGCCGGTGGTGGTCCGCACGTCCCAGCCGAGGCCGACCGAGACCGCGGTCAGGCCCGGCGCCTCCTTCGACAGCGAGACGTTGCCGCCCTTGGCCAGCGAGACTCCCATGGCTTCCCTCCAGTTGTGCCGGTGTGCGGGGTGGCGGCCGGGCGCCGTGGCGCGTTCCGCGCGGTGGTCCCGGCCCCGGCCGAAAAACTACAGGAGTGTAGAAGTAAGCGGCCGGAGAGCGCCGCCCCCGGGTGCGGCGGGTCCGCGCGGACCCGGTGGCGCGGCGGGCGCGGCCGTAAAATGCCCCGGCGTCCCGCCCTCGGGACGCCCGGTACGACGGGAGGCGGCGGCATGGGCGGAACACCCTTCGGAAAGGCCCTCGGCGGCGCCGGGCGGGAGCGCGCGCGGCGCGGGCAGGGCCAGCTGGAGGCCCAGGTGCTGGCCGCCCTGCACCAGGCGCCCGGCCCGGCCACCGCCGCCTGGGTCCAGCAGCGGCTCGACGGCGACCTGGCGTACACCACGGTGATGACGATCCTGTCCCGGCTGCACGCCAAGGGGGCGGTCACCCGCGAGCGGTCCGGCCGGGCCTACGCCTGGACGCCGGCGGCCGACGAGGCCGGGCTCGCCGCGCTGCGGATGCGCCGCGTCCTGGACGGCGAACCGGACCGGGACGCCGTGCTGACCAGCTTCGTCTCGGCGCTCTCGGCCCATGACGAGGAGGTGCTGCGCAGCCTCCTGGACCGCGCGGGGGACGGCGGCCGGGCCGGCCCCGGGCCCGGCGCGGGCGGCGCGGGCCCGGCGGACGAAGCGCGCGGAGGGTGACCGGTGGGCGTTTTCGTCTTCCTGCCGCTGGTCCTGCCGCTGACCGCGCTGCCGATCGCCCGGCTCGCCGAACAGCACCTCCACCCCCGGGTCACCACCCGGCTGCTGACCCTGCTCGCGGTGGTCCTCGGCCTGTGCAGCACGCTCTGCCTGGGGCTGCTGGTGGTCGTCGGCACCGCCCAACTGCCCGGCAATCCGCTGCCGGACGGCTGGTCCGACCCGGAGGTGCGGGCCGCGGTGCCGTACGCCGAGGTGGCCGGGGTGGCGGCGATCTTCGCGCTGGCCGGGGCGCTCACCGTGTGCGGCGCCGCGCTGCGCCGGAACCACCGGATCCGGGCGCGGGCCCACCGCGCGCTGGACGTCCTGCCGGCCGGCGCCGACCCCGCGGTGCTGCCGGACGACCACCCCTACGCCTACGCGGTGCCCGGCACTCCGGCCCGGCCGGGGCGCCCGGCCCGCCCCGGCCGGATCGCGGTCTCCCGGGGCATGCTGCGCAGCCTCGACGCGGACGAGCGGCGTGCCCTCTTCGCGCACGAGCGCGCCCATCTGCGCTGCCGCCACCACCGCTACCTGCTCGCCGTCCGGCTGGCCGGATGCGCCAACCCGCTGCTGCTGCCGCTGCGTTCCGCGGTCGCGTTCAGCGCCGAGCGGTGGGCGGACGAGGAGGCGGCGCGGGCGGTCGGCGACCGGCGGCTGACCGCGCGGGCGGTGGGGAAGGCGGCGCTGATCGCGCGGCCGGTGCCGGATCCGCTGCCGGCGCAGTTCGCGTCGCCCGAACCGGGGCCGGTACCGCGGCGGGTGGCCGCGCTGCTCGGGCCGGTGCCCTCGGCGCGCACCTGGCCGCCGGCGCTGACCCCGGCGGGACTGGCGGCGCTGGTCGCGGCGGCGGGCACCGCGGCCTCCGCGCTCTCCTCCCTGAACGCGGCGGTAGCTCTGTTCCTCGTTCTGAAGGCGGCGACGCCGTGGTGAGTGCACACTGATCCCGGACTCTCCAGCGCGCCACGCGGCGGACACCTCGACTGTGATCCGTAGCACACCAACGGACTTCTACAGCGCTGTAAAAGTTGCCGGTAGGGTTGCGCCTGACATGCGCAACGGGCGCTGCCGGAGGGGGAGATGGCGACGAGGTGCGGACCCCTGACCTGGGACAGCCCGCCTCCAGAGGCGGAGGTGCGATGGGTCTATCAGCCGGTCGAGGTCCAATATCCCGACGGCGCCTGGGAATTGGGCCGGATCTGCGCCTGGTGGACGGACGGCGCGGGCGCCCGGTGGTGCCTGCTGCGGACCGTCCCCGGCGGCAGCCGCCCGCGGTGGCGCCGCTACGACCCGGACTCCGTACGACTGCTGCCCACCGAGGGCATCTGACCCGCCGCGGCCCGCTGCCGCCCCCGGACCCGGCCGCCTGCGCCGGGCCCGCTCCCGTATCCGCGCACACCTCCACTCCGCAAGACCAGATCGAGAAGGACCAGAAGGGCCATCGGCGTGCATGACAGGCAGACGCACAGGCAGGCGGCCCGGCGGGGCGGCAACGGCGGCGCGCGCGGCACGGCGGTGGACGACGGGGCCCCGGCGGCGGACGGCGGGCGGGCCGGGCGGCGGCGGGCCGGCGCGGCGCGCTCCCGCAAGGCCGGGAAGACCCGGATGACCCGGCGCGGCAAGGTCGTCGCCTGGACCGGCGGCGTGGTCGGCGTCCTGCTGCTCGGCACGGCCGGGACCGGGGTGTGGGTGTACCAGCACCTGAACGGCAACATCCACGGCGCGGACGTGAACGGCTCGCTCGGCGCGGACCGGCCGGTGAACCTCAGCCCCGGCTCGAAGAACATCCTGGTCGTCGGCTCCGACAGCCGGGCGGGCACCGGCGGGAAGTACGGCAGCGGCCTGACCACCATGCAGTCGGACACGCTGATGCTGCTGCACATCTCCGCCGACCACAAATGGGCCACCGCGGTGTCCTTCCCGCGCGACTCCTGGGTGCGGATCCCGGCGTGCGACAAGGGCGACGGCGGGAAATCCGCCCCGCACCACTTCAAGATCAACGAGGCGTACACCATCGGGGGCCTCGGCGGCGACGCCACCAAGGCGGCCGCGTGCAGCATCAAGACCGTCGAGAAGAACACCGGGCTGCGCATCGACCACTTCGTCTCGCTCGACTTCCAGGGCTTCAAGGGCATGGTCAACGCGCTGGGCGGCATCGAGGTCTGCCCCAAGCAGGCCATCCACGACAAGAAGGCCCACCTCGACATGGACGCCGGCTGCCAGAACATCACCGACGAGAAGGCGCTCGGCTACGTCCGCACCCGCTACAGCGTCGGCGACGGATCCGACCTCGGCCGGATCGGCCGCCAGCAGGAGTTCATGAAGGCGCTCGCGGCCAAGGCCCAGTCCAAGCTCACCAGCCCGACCGACCTCTACGGCTTCCTGGACTCCGCCACCAAGTCGCTCACCACCGACAAGGACCTGGCCGGCGTCAAGCCGCTGTACGACCTCGCCGCCACGGTCAAGGACATCCCCTCGGACCGCCTGACCTTCCTGACCGTGCCGACGTACGGGCGGGAGGCCGACGTGCCCAGCGACAAGGCGAACGTGGTCTGGATGTACCCGCAGGCCGGCGAGCTGTTCAGCGATCTCGCGCACGACCGGGAGGTCGGCGCCGCGGCGAAGGCGAAGTACGCGGAGGCCGCCAAGAACCCCCTCACCGCGCACTCGGTCCGGGTGCGGGTGCTCAACGGCACCGACACCACCGGCCTCGCCGGGGTCGCCGCGCAGAAGCTGCGCCAGCTCGGCTTCACCGTCGTCGCCACCGACAACGGCCGGCCCACCGACACGTCCGTCATCACCTATCCGTCCGCCCTCAAGACCCAGGCCGAGGTGCTCTCCGGCCGGCTCGCGGGCACCAAGGCCGAGGAGTCCGCGCAGGCCGCGCCGGGCGTGGTGACGCTGACCGTCGGGCGGGACTTCGCGCCGGACGACTACTGACGCGCGCGGGGCGCACGGGCGGACGGCGACCTGTCCGCCGGTGCGCCCCGCGGCCGTCGGGTCAGGCGTGCAGCCGCTCGACGGGACGCGCGGTGTGCACCTCGATGTCGTGCGCGGCGCGGCTCAGCAGCTGATGGCTCAGATCCGACAGCGCCCGCGCCACCGACAGCTCGTCCCCGATCGCGGGGACGTTCTCGTCCGCCGGATTGCATCTGGCGGTTCCCTGGCCGACGATCTGCCCGCCCTCCTTGCCGGTCAGCCGGGCCTCCGCCCGCACCTCGCTACCGGACTCGACGATGCTGACCTCGGCGTTCCATGTCTTCGTACCCTCACCCGTGCCGGTCACCGCAGCCTCCTCGTACCGCATGGGAACAGTCCCCACCACCCAGGCTGGCACCGGCACCCGGGCCCCGCACCCGGAAGCCCGCAGCCGCCCGGGCCCGGGGAAAGCGCCACGGCCGGGCACGCCGCGCGATCCGTACGATCGGCCGCCACGGGCTCGGGCCGAGCGGCCGCCGTTCCCCGGCTCGGGTCCGCACCACACGGCGGCGGCAGCGGTCCGGCGCCCCGAACTGAACCGATCCCAGAGGGACTTCCCGCGCGTCCGCGGGCGTCACCACAACGTCGGAAAGCCGCCGGAACCGGCCGGGTCCGGCTGCTGGACTGAGCGCATGACCACCACCGGCAGTCCGCCGACCACCGCCGCCACCCGCCCCCTCCCGCCGCCGGGCCGCACGCCGCTCAAGGGCCGGCTCGCCGTGCTCGCGGTGACGCTGGGCATCTTCACCATCGTCACCGCCGAGATCCTGCCGATCGGGCTGCTCACCCGGATCGGGGCCGACTTCGGGATCTCGGACGGCACCGCGGGGCTGATGATGACGCTCCCGGGCCTCCTCGCCGCCTGCGCCGCACCGGCGGTGACGGTGGCCACCGCCCGGATCGACCGGCGGCTGATGCTCTGCGTCCTCATCGCCCTGCTGGCGCTGGCGGCCTTCCTCACCGCGGCCGCCCCGGCGTACTGGCTGGTGCTCCTCGCCCGGGTCCTGATCGGCGTGGTGATCGGCGGTTTCTGGTCGATCGGGGCGGGGATCGCGGAACGGCTGGTGCCAGCGAGGTCGGCCGCCCGGGCCACCGCGGTGATCTTCTCGGCAGTGCCGCTCGGCTCGGTGCTCGGGGTGCCCGCCGGAACGTACCTCGGCGATCTGGCCGGCTGGCGGACGGCCTGTGCCGCGGTCGGCGCCTTGGCGGTCGCGGTGCTGGTGCTGACCGCGCTGGTGATGCCGCCGCTGCCACCGGTCCGCCCGACCGGTCCGGCGCTGCTGCGGAGCCTGCTGCGCGGCACACACACCCGCTTCGCGCTGGCGATGACGTTCCTGATCGTCCTGGCGCACTTCAGCGCCTACACCTATGTGACTCCGTTCCTGGAACGCACGACGCGTCTCCCGTCCGCCGCGACGGTGACGGTGTTCCTGCTGGTCTACGGCACCGCCGGGGTCGTCGGGAACTTCGCCGGCGGGGCCGTGGTGGCGCGGCGGCCGCGCACCGTCTTCGGCACCGCGGCCGGACTGCTGGCGCTGGCGACCCTGCTGCTGCCGGTCCTCGGCCGGGGACCGGCCGGCGCGCTGGTGCTGCTGGCGGTCTGGGGCGCGGCGTACGGCGCGGTGCCGGTGGCCTCGCAGACCTGGTTCGCCACGGCGGCGCCCGGCACGCCGGAGGCGGCGTCGGTGCTGTTCACCGCGTCGTTCCAGGCCACGCTCGCGCTCGGCGCGCTGGCCGGCGGGCTGGTGGTGGACCATACGTCACCGTCGATGGCGCTGACGCTGGGCGGGGCGACCGCCGTGCTCGTGGTGCTGCTGGCCTGGCTGCACTTCGCCAAGTGGCGTCATTGGGCGCGGCGTTGGGGGGCACCGCAGTCGGGCGGCGTTTCATGTGAAACATTGCGTGGTTTCACGTGAAACATCGCCGCGCGGTACGTGAGGCACCGCGATGTTCCACGTGAAACGCCGCTCTCGGCGCGCCCCGGGCGGGCTCAGTCCTCGCCCTCCAGCTCGCCCTCGGTCTCCAGGAAGGCGTCCCGCAGCGCCGCCAGCGTCTCCGCGTCCGGCTTCTCCCACATCCCGCGCGACTCCGCCTCGAGAAGGCGCTCGGCGATGCCGTGCAGGGCCCAGGGGTTGGCCTCCTGGAGGAACGCGCGGTTCTCCGGGTCGAGGACATAGGTCTGGGCGAGCTTGTCGTACATCCAGTCGGCGACCACACCGGTCGTGGCGTCGTAGCCGAACAAGTAGTCCACAGTGGCGGCGAGTTCGAAGGCGCCCTTGTAGCCGTGGCGGCGCATCGCCTCGATCCAGCGGGGGTTGACGACCCGGGCCCGGAAGACCCGCGAGGTCTCCTCCACCAGCGTCCGGGTGCGCACCGTCTCCGGCCGCGTGGAGTCGCCGATGTACGCCTCGGGGGCCTTGCCCTTGAGCGCCTTGACGGTGGCGACCATGCCGCCGTGGTACTGGAAGTAGTCGTCCGAGTCGGCGATGTCGTGCTCGCGGGTGTCGGTGTTCTTGGCGGCCACCGCGATGCGCTTGTAGGCGGTCTCCATCTCCTCGCGGGCCGGGCGGCCCTCCAGGCCCCGCCCGTAGGCGTAGCCGCCCCAGACGGTGTAGACCTCGGCCAGATCGGCGTCGGTGCGCCAGTCGCGGGAGTCGATGAGCTGGAGCAGGCCCGCGCCGTACGTACCGGGGCGGGACCCGAAGATCCGGGTGGTGGCCCGGCGTTCGTCCCCGTGCGCGGCGAGGTCCGCCTGGGCGTGGGCCCGGACGTAGTTGCGGTCGGCGGGCTCGTCCAGCCCCGCGGCGAGCCGGACCGCGTCATCGAGCAACCCGATGACGTGCGGGAACGCGTCGCGGAAGAAGCCGCTGATGCGCAGGGTGACGTCGATGCGGGGGCGGCCCAGCTCGTCGAGCGGGATGGCCTCCAGGCCGGAGACCCGGCGCGAGGCGTCGTCCCACACGGGCCGGACGCCCAGCAGCGCCAGCGCCTCCGCCACGTCGTCGCCGGAGGTGCGCATCGCGCTGGTGCCCCACAGCGACAGGCCCACCGACTCCGGCCAGTCGCCGTTGTCGTCGCGGTAGCGGGTCAGCAGCGAGTCGGCGAGCGCCTGCCCGGTCTCCCAGGCGAGCCGCGAGGGGACGGCCTTGGGGTCGACGGAGTAGAAGTTGCGGCCGGTCGGCAGGACGTTGACCAGGCCGCGCAGCGGCGAGCCGGACGGGCCGGCCGGCACGAATCCGCCGTTCAGCGCGTGCACCGCGTGGTCGATCTCGGCGGTGGTGGCGGACAGCCGGGGGACGACCTGGCGGGCGGCGAAGTCGAGGACGGCGGCGACCGCCTCCGGGTGGCCCTCGGCGACCCGGTCCACCGCGGCCGGGTCCCAGTCGGCGTCCTCCATCGCCTGGACGAGGCCGCGGGCGGTGGCCTCGGCGTCGTCGGCGGCGGTGCGGGTGGCGGCCGACTCGTCCAGGCCGAGCGCCTCCCGCAGACCGGGCAGCGCGGCGGTGCCGCCCCAGATCTGCCGGGCGCGCAGGATCGCCAGGACGAGGTTGACCCGGGCCTCGCCGGCCGGGGCGGCGCCCAGCACGTGCAGGCCGTCGCGGATCTGGGCGTCCTTGACCTCGCACAGCCAGCCGTCGACGTGCAGCAGGAAGTCGTCGAAGCCCTCGTCGTCGGGGCGTTCCTCCAGACCCAGGTCGTGGTCGAGCTTGGCGGCCTGGATCAGGGTCCAGATCTGCGCGCGGATGGCCGGCAGCTTGGCCGGGTCCATCGCGGAGATCGCGGCGTACTCGTCCAGCAGCTGCTCCAGGCGCGCGATGTCGCCGTAGGAGTCGGCGCGGGCCATCGGCGGGACGAGGTGGTCGACGAGCGTGGCGTGCACCCGGCGCTTGGCCTGGGTGCCCTCGCCCGGGTCGTTGACCAGGAACGGGTAGATGAGCGGGAGGTCGCCGAGCGCGGCGTCCGGGCCGCAGGCAGCGGACAGGCCGGCGTTCTTGCCGGGCAGCCACTCGAGGTTGCCGTGCTTGCCGAGGTGGACCATGGCGTCGGCGCCGAAGCCGCCGTCGGCGGCGGGCGCGGCGATCCAGCGGTAGGCCGCCAGGTAGTGGTGCGAGGGCGGCAGGTCCGGGTCGTGGTAGATCGCGATCGGGTTCTCGCCGAAGCCGCGCGGCGGCTGGATGAGGATCAGCAGATTGCCGCGGCGCAGCGCGGCCAGCACGATGTCGCCCTCGGGGTTGCGGCTGCGGTCGACGAACATCTCGCCGGGCGGCGGGCCCCAGTGCTCCTCGACGGCGTCGCGGAGTTCCTGCGGCAGGGTGGCGTACCAGCGGCGGTAGTCTGCGGCCGGGATGCGGACCGGGTTGCGGGCCAGCTGCTCCTCGGTCAGCCACTCCTGGTCGTGGCCGCCGGCCTCGATGAGGGCGTAGATCAGCTCGTCGCCGTCGCCGGACTCGAGGCCCGGCACCGGCTCGGTGCCGAAGTCGTAGCCCTCCTCGCGCAGGCGGCGCAGCAGCGCCACGGCGCTCGCGGGGGTGTCCAGGCCGACCGCGTTGCCGATCCGGGAGTGCTTGGTCGGGTACGCGGACAGCACCAGCGCCAACCGCTTCCGGGCGGCCGGGATATGGCGCAGCCGGGCGTGCCGGACGGCGATCCCGGCGACCCGGGCGGCCCGCTCGGGGTCGGCGACGTAGACCGGCAGCCCGTCCTCGTCGACCTCCTTGAACGAGAACGGCACGGTGATCAGCCGCCCGTCGAACTCCGGCACCGCGATCTGCGAGGCGGCGTCCAGCGGCGAGAGGCCCTCGTCGTTCTCCTCCCAGGCGGCCCGCGACCCGGTCAGGCACAGCGCCTGGAGGATCGGCACGTCCAGCGCGGCCAGCGCGCCGGCGTCCCAGGACTCGTCGTCGCCGCCCGCGGACGCCTCGGCGGGCTTGGTGCCGCCGGCGGCCAGGACGGTGGTGACGATGGCGTCGGCCGCGCGCAGCTCCTCGATCAGCTCCGGTTCGGGGGCCCGCAGCGAGGCGACGTAGAGCGGCAGCGGGCGGCCGCCGGCGTCCTCGATCCGCTCGCACAGCGCCTCCACGAAGGCGGTGTTGCCGCTCATGTGGTGGGCGCGGTAGTAGAGCACGGCCACCACCGGGCCGTCGGTCCCGCGCGCCGGGCGCTCCAGCGGGCCCCAGGACGGGGCGGCCGCGGGCGGCTCGAAGCCGTGCCCGGTGAGCAGGACGGTGTCGCTGAGGAAGCGGGCGAGCTGGGAGAGGTTCTCCGGGCCGCCGTGCGCGAGGTAGGCGTGCGCCTCGGCCGCGATGCCGACCGGGACCGTGGACGCCTCCATGAGCTGGGCGTCGGGCGCCTGTTCGCCGGTGAGGACCACGACCGGACGGTGCTGGTCCGCGGCCAGCAGGACGTCCAGGCCGTCCTCCCAGGCCCGGATGCCGCCGAGCAGGCGGACCACGACGAGGTCGGTGCCCTCCAGCAGCCCGGGAAGGTCGGCCACATCGAGGCGGGAGGGGTTGGCGAGCCGGTACGGCACGGGTCCCGTGGCCGCGCGGGCGCTGAGCAGGTCGGTGTCGGAGGTCGACAGCAGCAGAATCACGGCGCAGCCTTCCTCGGGGTGTCCACGCCCCGGGTGGTCGTAGGGACGGCGGGAGTTCCTGGCTCACCGGCCGGGGCCGGGTTCACAGTGGCGGGACCGCGCCGGATTCCCACCGGGCTTCCTCCCTTGGCGCCGTCGCTGGCGTCCGGCGGGCCAGCCGACCCACCGACCTGCATAGTAAGGGCTGCGGCCGGGCCGCGGCAGCGGGCCCGGTGGCCTGCGCTCCGCGACCCCTCGCGCCGGTTCCGGGCCCGGCCGGCGTAGGTATGCTCGCCGCCATGCCGCCCTCCCCCTCGCCCCGCCCCGACCTGGCCGCGCCGCCCGTCCGGGACCGCGGCGACGCCTGCCCCGGAGCGCTGCGGCTGCACTCCGCCGCGGACGGCGGCCTCGCCCGAGTCCGGCTGCCCGCCGGTGACTTGACGGCCGATCAGGCCGCCGCGCTGGCGGACGCCGCGGAGCGGCTCGGCGACGGCCACCTCTCCCTCACCTCCCGCGGCAACGTCGAACTCCGCGGACTGCCGGCCGACTGCGGCGGGCAGCTCGCCGGTCTGCTCACCGAGGCCGGGCTGCTGCCGTCCGCGCGCCATGAGCGGATCCGCAACATCCTGGCTTCCCCGCTCGCGGGCCTGGACACCAACACCCCCTCCGACGTGCGGTTGTGGGCCCGGAGCCTGGACGCGCTGCTGTGCGCGAGCGAACCGGCGGCGGCGCTCTCGGGCCGCTTCCTGTTCGTCCTGGACGACGGGCGGGGCGATGTGGCGGGCCTCGGCGGCGATGTGACCTTGCTCGCAGAATCCGGCCGGACGGCTCCGCCGGAGGCCGGGTACGCGCCGGGGGCGGCGTCCGGGCACGGGGCGCTGCTGCGGGTCGGCGACGACCCGGCGGCGCTGCGGATCGCGGCGGACGACGTCCCGCGGGCGGCGCTGACCGCCGCCGAGACCTTCCTCGCCGTCGCCGCGGCCGGCGGCAGCGGCGCCTGGCGGGTCCGGGAACTCCCCGCCGAAGCGCCGCTGACCGCCGAGCAGGTCCGGAACGCCCTGCGCGCGGCGGGCATCGCCGCGGAGTACGCGGAGGTGCCCGGCCCGCCGCCGGCCGCCCGGTTCGCCGACGCCGCGGCGCCCGGCACCGTCGAGGGCCCGGACGGCCGCCACGCGCTGGTGGTCCTGGCACCGCTCGGCCGGCTGTCCGCGGCCCAGTGGCGGCTGCTGACCGCGGCCGCCGCCGATGGCCGCGGCGCGCTGCGCCTCACTCCCTGGCGCGGTATCTGCGTCCCCGGTCTGACGGCCGAGGCGGCGGCGGGCCGGACGCGCGAGCTGGCCGCCGCCGGACTGATCACCGATCCGGAGTCCGTCTGGCGCCGGGTCACCGCCTGCACCGGACTGCCCGGCTGCGCCAAGTCCCTGACGGATGTGCGCGGCGACGCGGCGGCCGCCCTCGACGGGGGCAGCGCCGTTCCGGCGGGCGGCACCGCCGTCCCCGCCGGACTGCCCGTCCACTGGTCCGGCTGCGCCCGCCGCTGCGGCCATCCGCACGGCGCCTGGATCGACGTCCTCGCCACACCGGACGGCTACCGGACCACGGTCGTCCGACCCGGGGCTCCGATCGGGCCCGCTGTTTCACGTGAAACAGCCCGGCCGGACTCGGTTTCACGTGAAACATCGGGCCCCGCCGTGGTTTCCCGTGAAACACCGGGCCCAGGCACCGTTCCACGTGAAACACCGAGCACCGTTTCACGTGAAACATCGGCGTCCCCGGCGGCGCCCGGTTCCCTTTCCACCCCTCAACCCACCACCCCGAGGCCCCAGTGACCGCGTTCGACTACGAAAAGGACGGGGCGGCCATCTACCGCCAGTCCTTCGCCACCATCCGCGCCGAGGCGGATCTCGCCGGACTCCCCGCCGACGTCAGCCGGGTCGCGGTCCGGATGATCCACGCCTGCGGCATGGTCGACCTGGTCCGCGATCTGGCATTCACCCCGGGCGTGGTGGCCAGTGCCCGGGCGGCCCTGCGCGCCGGGGCGCCGATCCTCTGCGACGCGACGATGGTGGCCAGCGGTGTGACCCGCAAGCGGCTGCCCGCGGACAACGAGGTGCTCTGCACCCTCGGCGACCCGTCCGTCCCGGAGCTGGCCGCCCGGATGGGCACCACCCGCAGCGCCGCCGCCCTCGAACTGTGGCGGGACCGCATGGAGGGGGCCGTGGTCGCGTTCGGCAACGCCCCCACCGCCCTGTTCCGGTTCCTGGAGATGATCGAGGAGGGGGCGCCGCGCCCGGCCGCCGTCCTCGGCATCCCGGTCGGCTTCATAGGCGCGGCCGAGTCCAAGGACGCGCTGATCGGCCACCCGTCGAAGCTGGAACACATCGTGGTGCGCGGGCGGCGCGGCGGCAGTGCCATGGCCGCGGCCGCGATCAACGCCCTGGCGAGCGAGGAAGAGTGAGCGTGAGCGAGCAGCAGGCCAGCAGCGGCGCGCCGGAGCAGCCGTCGGCCCCGTCCCGGCAGGCCACCGGCCGCCTCTACGGCGTCGGCCTCGGCCCCGGCGACCCGTCCCTGATGACCGTCCGGGCGGTGGAGGTCATCGCCGAGGCCGATGTGGTGGCGTACCACAGCGCCCGGCACGGACGCTCCATCGCGCGCTCCATCGCCGCGCGCCACATCCGCCCGGACCACATCGAGGAAGCCCTGGTCTACCCGGTCACCACCGAGTCGACCGACCACCCCGGCGGCTACCGCGGCGCCCTGGACGAGTTCTACGAGGCGGCCGCCGAGCGGCTCGCCGCGCACCTCGACGCCGGCCGCACGGTCGCGGTGATCTCCGAGGGCGATCCGCTCTTCTACGGCTCGTACCAGCACATGCACAAGCGGCTGGCGCACCGCTACCCGACCGAGGTCATCCCCGGCGTCACCTCGATCAGCGCCGCCGCCGCGCGGCTGGGCACCCCGCTCGCCGAGGCCGACGAGGTCCTGACCGTCCTGCCCGGCACCCTCCCGGAGGAGGAGCTGACGGCCCGTCTCAGCGCCACGGACTCCGCGGTCGTGATGAAGCTGGGCCGCACCTTCCCCACCGTGCGCCGCGCCCTGGAGCGCTCCGGCCGGCTGCCGGAGGCCCGCTACGTCGAGCGCGCCACCATGGCCGGTGAGCGCACCGGCGCGCTGTCCGACGTCGATTCCGACACCGTTCCGTACTTCTCCGTCGCGGTGGTACCGAGCCGTATCGCCGCCGGCGGCCAGGAGCCGGAGCCGGCCCCGGACCGCGGCGAGGTGGTCGTGGTGGGCACCGGTCCGGCCGGTCCGTGCTGGCTGACCCCGGAGTCCCGCGGGGCCCTGGCCGCCGCCGACGACCTCGTCGGCTACGCCACGTATCTGGACCGCGTCCCGGTGCGCCCGGGTCAGCGCCGGCACGCCTCGGACAACAAGGTCGAGTCCGAACGCGCCGAATTCGCCCTGGACCTGGCCCGCCGCGGCCACCGGGTGGCGGTGGTCTCCGGCGGTGACCCCGGCATCTTCGCCATGGCGACGGCGGTCCTCGAAGTGGCGGCGCAGGAGGCTTACCGCTCCGTCCCGGTGCGCGTCCTGCCCGGTGTCACGGCGGCCAACGCCGCGGCGGCCCGCGCCGGCGCGCCGCTGGGCCACGACTACGCGGTGATCTCGCTCTCCGACCGGCTCAAGCCGTGGGAGGTGATCGCCGAACGGCTCCGCGCCGCCGCCTCCGCGGACCTGGCGCTGGCGCTCTACAACCCCGGTTCCCGCAGCCGCACCTGGCAGGTGGCCAAGGCCCGCGACGTCCTGCTGGAGCACCGCGCGCCGGACACCCCGGTGATCCTCGCCCGGGACATCGGCGGCCCCGGGGAGTCGCTGCGGACCGTCCCGCTCACCGACCTCGACCCGGCGGCGGTCGATATGCGCACGATCCTGCTCGTCGGCTCGTCGCAGACCCGGCGGGTGCGCCGGGACGACGGCACCGAGGCGGTCTGGACGCCGCGGCGGTACCCGGAGCGCTGAGCGGCACCCACGGCCGGCGGCGGCGTCAGCCGAGGAGCGACCGCACCCAGTCGGCCGCCTCCGCCGGACCAGCGGCCACCGGTACGCCCTCGGGGACCGGCGGCCGCTGGACGACCACCACCGGCACCCCGGCTTCCCGCGCGGCGGTCAGCTTGGGGGCGGTCGCCGCGGCACCGCTGTCCTTCGTCACGAGGACGTCGATGCGGTGCGCGCGCAGCAGTTCCCGTTCCCCGTCGAGGGTGAACGGGCCGCGGTCCAGCACGGTCGTCATCCGGGGCGGGTGCGGCGGCTCGGGCGCGTCCACGGAACGGACCAGGAACCACAGGTCCGTGAGGTGGGCGAAGTGCGCGAGGCCCATCCGCCCGGTGGTGAGGAAGACCCGGCCGCCGAGGCCGGGCAGCGCGGCGGCGGCCTCCGCGAGGGAGGCGACCGGGTGCCAGACATCGCCCGGACCGGCGACCCAGCCGGGGCGCCGCAGGGCCAGCAGGGGAACATGGGCGGTGGCCGCGGCCCGGGCCGCGGAGAAACTGATCGTGCCGGCGAAAGGATGGGTGGCGTCGATGAGCACGTCCACGGCGTGCGCGCGCAGCCAGCGGGCCAGGCCCTCGGGGCCGCCGAACCCGCCGATGCGGACCTCCCCGGCGGGCAGCCGCGGCGCCGCCACCCGGCCCGCGAGGGAACTGGTCACCCGCAGCCCCGGCTCCGCCGCGAGCGTCGCGGCCAGCCGGCGGGCCTCCGTGGTGCCGCCGAGGATCAGCACATGGCGGACGGGACCGGGGACGGACGAGGACGGCATGAGCGGCGGGTACCTCCGTGGGTGAAACGCAACCGAAGGGTACGGGAGGCCGCAGCGCGCAGCTCGCCCGCACCGGGCTGCGGCCCGGCTGGACGACCGGTGCCTGCGCCACGGCGGCGAGCACGGCCGCGTACACCGCGCTGCTGAGCGGGGAGTTCCCGGACCCGGTGACGATCACGCTGCCCAAGGGCCAGACGCCGTCCTTCGCGCTCGCGGTGGAGGAGCTGGCCACCGGCGCGGGCCCGGCCACCGCCATGGCCGGGGTCGTCAAGGACGCCGGCGACGACCCCGACGTCACGCACGGGGCGCTGGTGCGGGCCACCGTCCGGGCGCTGCCGGCCGGCAGCGGGGTGGTGTTCCGCGCGGGGCCCGGCGTGGGCACGGTCACCCGCCCCGGCCTGCCGCTGGACGTCGGCGAACCGGCCATCAACCCCGTACCGCGGCAGATGATGCGGGAGCACCTGACCGCGGTCGCGGAGGCGCACGGCGGCCCCGGCGCGGCCGCGGACGTGGCGGTGGAGATCTCGGTCGACCACGGCGAGGAGCTGGCCCGCAGCACCTGGAACCCGCGTCTGGGCATCCTCGGCGGGCTGTCCATCCTCGGCACGACCGGAATCGTGGTGCCGTACTCCTGCTCGGCGTGGATCGACTCGATCCGGCGCGGGGTGGACGTGGCGCGGGCGGCCGGCCGCCGCCATGTGGCCGGGTGCACCGGTTCGACGTCCGAGAAGGCGGTGGTCGCGCTGCACCGGCTGCCGGAGGACGCGCTGCTGGACATGGGCGACTTCGCGGGGGCGGTACTGAAGTACATCCGCCGCCATCCCGTCGACCGGCTGACGATCTGCGGCGGCTTCGCCAAGCTCTCCAAGCTGGCGGCCGGCCACCTCGACCTGCACTCGGCGCGCTCGCAGGTGGACAAGGGCTTCCTGGCCGGGCTGGCCCGGCAGGGCGGGGCGGACGAGGCGCTGGCGGAGGCGGTGGCCGGGGCCAACACCGGCCTGGCCGCACTCCAGTTGTGCGCGGCGGCCGGCGTTCCGCTCGGCGATCTGGTGGCCGCGACGGCCCGTGACGAGGCCCTGGCGGTGCTGCGGGGCGCGCCGGTCGCGGTCGACGTGGTCTGCATCGACCGGGCGGGGCTGGTGGTGGGGCGGGCGGAGCCGCGGGGGCCGGGAGCCCGGACGCACCCGGCCCCGGACGGTTTCACGTGAAACACGTCCCGGCCGGCCGCCCAGGTCCGGCGCCCCGCCAGGGGGCCTGATCACATCCGCGGCAGGGTCTCCCCGCGGCCCATGTCGTCCCGGCCCATGCCGTCGGTGCGGTTGAGCCCGTCACCCCGGCTCATGTCGTCCGCGCGCCCGAGCGAGTCGCCGCGGTCCATCCGCTGGTCGCGCCCGAGGTCGTCGCGGTGCGCCTGACCGGTCCTGCGGTGCTCGCCGCGGTGCTGGCGGGAGGCGTCCTCGCGGGCGGTCGCCATCCGGTCCCGCACGCAGTTGGCGTCCCCGCCGGTGAGCGCGCCCAGCGCGGTGCTGAGGGCGCAGGCCGCCATCTGGATGGGGCTGTCCTTCGTCCGGCGCGGGACGTCCTTGCCGTTGGCGGCGGCGACGGTGCTGCCGGTGAGGGTCAGCAGGGCGGCGGCGACGACCGCCCCGGCGGCCATTCTGGTACGCATCGTGGCGTGCTCCTTTGCGTCGACCCCCCTGGGTGTCGCAGCTTCCTTACCGGCGTCCGGCAGCCGGAAAACGGACTTTCACCCCGATGCGGTCATACGATTCAGCCGTACAGGCCCGCCGCGCCCCGATACTGACGCGTCCTCAGGACCCCTCGGCGCACGGCGCGTGCGGCCGCTCCCGCTCCGGCGAGTAGAGGTGGCTGTCGCGGAACTGCTCGGCCCCCAGCGTCCGGCCGACCATGATCACCGCGGTCCGGACCACGCCGGCGGCCTTCACCTGGCCGGCGATGTCGCCGAGTGTGCCGCGCAGGACCAGTTCGTCGGGGCGGGAGGCCATCGCCACCACGGCGGCCGGGCAGTCCGCGCCGTAGTGCGGCAGGAGTTCGTCCACGATCCGGTCGACGTACATCGCCGCCAGGTGCAGCACCAGCAGCGCGCCGCTGCGCCCCAGAGTGGCCAGGTCCTCGCCCTCGGGCATGGGCGTGGCGCGCTGGGCGACGCGGGTGAGGATGACGGTCTGGCCGACCGTGGGCACCGTCAGTTCGCGCTTGAGCGCGGCCGCCGCCGCGGCGAACGCCGGCACGCCGGGCACGACCTCGTACGGCACCCCCGCCGCGTCCAGCCGGCGCATCTGCTCGGCCACCGCGCTGAAGACGGACGGGTCGCCGCTGTGCAGCCGGGCGACGTCGTGGCCCTCCTCGTGGGCGCGGACCATCTCCGCGGTGATGGCGTCCAGGTCCAGCTGCGCGGTGTCGACCAGCCGGGCGCCGGGCGGGCATTCGGCGAGCAGTTCGCGCGGCACCAGGCTGCCCGCGTAGAGGCACACCCCGCAGGCGGCGAGGGTGCGGGCGCCGCGCAGGGTGATCAGGTCGGCCGCGCCGGGGCCGGCGCCGATGAAGTGGACGGTCATGGTTGTCGGTCTCCTGGGAGGGTTACGAGGGGTCCTGCGAACGGTCCGGCGCGCCGGGCTTCACCGCCGACCACTGGGTGACCGGCATCGCCTGCCGCCAGCCGGTGAAGCCGCCGACCGGCACCGCGTGCGCGACCGCCAGCCGCACCAGTTCGCCGCCGTGGCGCCGGTACCACTCGGTGAGCAGCGCCTCGGACTCCAGCGTCACGGTATTCGCCACGATGCGGCCGCCCGGGGGCAGCGCGTCCCAGCAGGCGTCCAGCAGCCCCGGCGCGGTCAGGCCGCCGCCGATGAACACCGCGTCCGGCACGGGCAGTCCGTCCAGCGCGGCGGGCGCGGGCCCGTGGACCACGCGGAGCGCCGGTACGCCGAGGGCCCGCGCGTTGCGGCCGATCCGCGCCGCCCGTGCCGCGTCCCGTTCCACGCTGACGGCCCGGCAGCTGCGGTGCGCGCGCAGCCACTCGACGGCGATGGAGCCGGAGCCGCCGCCCACGTCCCAGAGGAGTTCGCCGGGCGCGGGGGCCAGCGCGGCCAGGGTGGCGGCCCGGACATGACGCTTGGTCAGCTGCCCGTCGTGCTCGTAGGCGTCGTCGGGGAGGCCCGGCACGACCGGCAGGCGGAGCGCGTCCGGCTCCCGCACGCAGTCCAGCGCGATCACGTTGAGCGGATCACCGGCGGGCCGGTCCCAGCCGGTCGCGGTGCCCTCCGCCAGGTGCTCGTCCGCGCCGCCGAGCTGCTCCAGCACCCGCATCCGGGACGGTCCGAAGCCGCGGTCCCGCAGCAGCGCCGCGACCTCCCCGGGCGTCCCGGCCCCGGCCGACAGCACCAGGACCCGCCGCCCGTCGTACAGCGCCCGCAGCAGGTTCTCCGCGGGCCGCCCGACGAGCGTGACGACCTCGGTGTCCTCCACCGCCCAGCCCAGCCGGGCGCAGGCGTACGCCACCGACGACGGGTGCGGCACCACCCGCAGCGGCCGCCGCACCGCGGCGTCCTCGGCCATCACCTCGGTCAGCGTCCGCCCGATCCCGTAGAACATCGGGTCGCCGCTGGCCAGGACGCAGACCCGCCGCCCGGCATGCGCGGTGAGCAGCCCGGCGACCGCCGGCCGCAGCGGCGACGGCCACGCCACCCGCTCCCCCGCGCACTCCGCCGGCAGCAGCGCCAGCTGCCGCGCCCCGCCGATCAGCACCTCGGCCGCCGCCAGCTCCCGCCGCGCGGCCGGCACCAGCCCGTCCCAGCCGTCGGCCCCGATACCTACGACGGTCAGCGGGAGCGGGTCAGTCACTGCGGGGCACCTCGGGCGCGATGGGGCCGGAACGCGGGTCCGGAACGGTCGGGGGACGGGTGCCGAACTCTACTGACCGGCCGGGCGGCCCCCGCCTCCGGGGAGGACCACCGTGCCCCCGGTGCGCCCCCGCACCCACCCCTGCGCCTCTTGCGCAGAGGTCGCAATTACTTGCTATGACTGACACAGGGACGGAACGCCGTGCGGAGGTATACCGCGCGGTTCCGGGCCGGACAGCGCGCGAGGGGGATCCGCGCGCTGTCCCTTTTTTTGCGGCCGCTCGCTCGCCGCCCGGGCGCCCGGGCGACGTTTCACGTGAAACGTCGCCGGGGGCCTGTCTCACGCGAGACGGCGCCATGTTTCACGTGAAACGACGCCCGCTGTTTCACGTGAAACACAGCCGGATGTTTCACGTGAAACCACGGAGGGTCAGCCGTCCGGCCCGCCGCCCCCTTTCGGCGCGCTTCCCGCCCCACCGCTCTGACCAGGCACGATACGCCGTTCGACGGTAATGACAACGGTCACCGGTGCAGCCTTTGGATCTTTTGCCGAAGTGCGCTTTGCTTCGCAGCGAGGAGCAAGGTGGAGCGAGGGAAGGAGCGCGCCCATGACAGAGCACGCCCACAGCGGTCACAGCCATGCGCACAGCCACACCCACGCCGTCTCCCCGGACGCCGACCGGCGCTGGCTGCGGGCCGCGCTCTTCCTGCTGGTCGCCTACATGGCCGTCGAGGTCGTTATCGGCTTCCTCGCGCAGTCGCTGGCGCTGATCTCGGACGCCGCCCATATGCTCACCGACGCGGTCTCGATCGTGCTGGCGCTGGTCGCGATGCGGCTGGCGGCCCGGCCCGCGCGGGGCGGCTACACGTACGGGCTCAAGCGCGCCGAGATCCTCTCCGCGCAGGCCAACGGCATCACCCTGCTGGTCCTCTCGGTCTGGCTGGCCTACGAAGCGGTGCAGCGGCTGATCTCCCCGCCCGCGGTCACCGGCGGCCTGGTCGTGGTCACCGCGCTCTCCGGTGTGGTGGTCAATCTGATCTGCACCTGGCTCCTGTCCAAGGCCAACCGCTCCAGCCTGAACGTCGAAGGCGCCTACCAGCACATCCTCACCGACCTGTTCGGCTTCATCGCCACCGCGATCTCCGGCCTGGTGGTGCTGGTCACCGGCTTCCAGCGGGCCGACGCCATCGCCTCGCTGATCGTCGTCGCCCTGATGCTGAAGGCCGGTACCGGACTCGTCCGGGAGTCCGGCCGGATCTTCATGGAGGCCGCCCCGGCCGGCATCGACCCGGACGCGCTCGGCGACCACCTCGTCGCCACCGAGCAGGTCGTGGAGGTGCACGACCTGCACATCTGGCAGATCACCTCCGGGCAGCCGGCGCTGTCCGCGCACATCCTCGTCGCGCCGGGTGGCGACTGCCACAAGGTCCGCCGCACCCTGCACGCCCTGCTGAGCACCGAGTACGGCATCACCCACGCCACCCTCCAGGTCGATCACCTCGGCGAACAGGACGAGGACGAGCTGCTGACGCTGGGCCCGGGGCCCGAGAGCGGGCAGCCGTCCGGCAGCCACTGCGACGACTCGCACGGGCCCGTGCACCGGCCGGGGCCGCACCGGCACTGACCCGCCCGCCGACCGGGTGGCCGCACTCGGGTGAACCCCGCTCCGTCTCCGGCCGCGAGCCGCCCCGCCGCACGGCCGCGGTGCTCCGATGGCCGCATGAGGATGTCGGCATGAGAACCGCCGCCGCGCTCGCGGTGCTGTGCGCCGCCGTGCTCCCCGCACCGCACGCCGCCGCGCCCGCCCCGCGGACCCCGCCGGCCCCGGCGGTGTCGGTGGCGGTGACCGACGGCGTCGACCGCGCCGAGCCCGGTATGCGGCTCGACTACCGCGTCACCGTCCGGAACCTTGGCACCGCCGATCTGCCCGGCGCGCGGATCGAGCAGGAGCTGCCCGCCACCACCGCCTCCGCGACCGCCACCGGCGGCACCGCCGAACAGGACGGCGCGGGCGGCTGGCGGGCCGTCTGGCACGCCGACCTGCCCGCCCATGGCGTCCGGGACTTCTCCGCGAGCGCGGTGCTCGGCACCCGCCGGGACGCGGGCACCGGCGCGGCCGCGGGCACCCTGCGGGCCGCCACCACGGTCTGCGTCCACGCCGGCCGGTCCGCGGCGCCCCTGGCCTGCTCGGGGGATCTGGACGACCTCCCGGCGCCGGGCGCCGAGCCGGAGGAGGCGGGCGGCCGCACGGGATGGGCGGTGGCCGCCGCGGCCTGCGCGCTGTTCGGCCCCGGAGTGGTCCGGGCTGTCCGGCGCGGACGCGCCCGGCGGGCCGACTGAACGGCGCGCCGTGGGGGCCTCCGGTCCGACCCGCGACCACCCGTGCGGTCGCTCATCCGTACGGTCACCCGTTGGCACCGGCCCCGCTCGCGGCCGGTCACCGTACGGACTTGCCTGGAGATGGCCGTACTTCGCCGTATCAGGAAGGACCGGACCACCGCGATGCCAGCGAGCGCACCCGCACGCGCCGGCGGCCGGGGGAGGGCGGCGCCCGGCCCGCCGGCCCGGCCGTGCCGCGCCCGCGCACTGGCCGGCGGGGTGCTGCTGGTACTCGGGGCGCTGCTGCTGCCGCTGAGCCTGGCCGCCGTCTGGGCCCGCGCCGAACTCTCCGACACCGACCGCTATGTGGCCGCGGTCGCGCCGCTCGCCGGGAACCGCGCCGTCCAGGACGCGATCGTCGCCGATGTCACCAACGGCGTGATGCCCCACATCCGGCTCGACGGGCTGCTCAAGGCCGTCCCGCGCGCCGAACGGCCCGCGCTGCGGCGGAAGTTCACCCGCGGCATCCGCGAGTTCGTCGGCAAACAGGTCCGCGAGGTCGTGACCGGGCGGGGCTTCCCCGCGGTCTGGGCGGCCGTGCACCGCACCGCCCACCGGAGTCTGGACGGCGCGCTGACCGCCACCGGCAGCGCCCCGGTCACCCTCGACCTCACCCCGGTCGTCGCCCGCGTCCGGCACCAGCTGTCCGGGAACGGCCTGGGCATCGACATCGCCCGGCGGGTACCGCCGGCCGGCGCCACGATCGTGCTGCTGCGCTCCCCCGACGTCCCCGGATTCCGGGCCGGCTTCCAGGCGGTGCGCACCGGCGCGCTGCTGCTGCCGCCGACCGCCGCGCTCTGCCTGGCGGCCGGTCTGCTGCTGGTGCGGCGCCGGCGGCGGGCGCTGATCGGCGCGGCGGCCGGTTGCGCGCTGGCCTGCGCTCTGCTGTCCACCGCGCTGGCGCTGCTCCGCGCCCGGGTCCTGGACGCGCTGCCCGCCGCGGTCTCCCGGTCCGCCGCCGACGCCTACACGGACGCGCTGACGGCGCCGCTGCGGACCACCGTGTGGGGCGCGGCCGGCGCGGCGGCGCTGGTCATCGTGGTCGCCGCGGCGGGCCCGCGGGCCGCCCGCCTCCGGCGCCCGGCGGCGGGACACCGGCCGGGACCACTGCCCGGGCCGGGAGTGCCCCCGTAGCGGCCGGGGCCCGGCGGTGACGCGCGGTCAGATCGCCACGACCGTCTTGCCCTGCGCCCGCCCCGTCCGGCTCGCCCCCAGCGCCTCGGGCGCCTCCTCCAGGGAGACCTCCCGGCCGACGAGGACCGTGAGCCGCCCCGCGTCGAGGTATCCGGCGAGGATCTCCAGCAGCTGCGGGGAGGGCCGGTTGACGAAGTTGAAGCCGCGCAGATTCTGCTCGGTCAGCACATCGGCGTCGGCGGAACCGATCAGCGAGACGGCCACCCCGCCGTCCCGCACGGTCCGGGACAGCTCGATGAACCCCTCCGCGTCACTGGTCATGTCGATCAGCACGTCCACCCCGTCCGGGTGGGCCGCGAGGACCTGCTCGGCGACCGGGCCCGCGGTGTGGTCGACGGTCGCCGCGGCGCCCAGGGTGCGCATCAGCTCCGCCTTGGCCGGGCGGGCGGTGGCGATCACCTCGGCGCCGCGGCCGGCCGCGAGCTGGGTGAGGAACGTGCCGACGCCGCCGGTCGCTCCGGTGATCAGCACCCGCCGCCCCTCGCTGATCCGGGCCTCCTCCACCAGGTTGTAGGCGGTCATCCCGGCCGTCGGCACGGCGGCGGACGTCGCGTAGGTGACGCTGCGGGCCGCCGGGGCGAGCGCGGCCTCCTCGGCCACCGCGAACTCCGCGTACGAGCCGCCGCCCCGCTCCGGCCGCTGGAACTGGCCGAACACCGGGTCCCCCGCGGTGAACCGCCGTACGCCGCTGCCGACCGCCACCACCTCGCCCGCCCCGTCCGAGCCCATGACCAGGGGGAAGGACGCCTTCACGGCATCCCCGAACAGGCCGTCGGCGAGCTTCCAGTCGACGGGGTTGAGGCCGGCGGCGGCCAGCCGCACCAGGACCTCACCGGGCCCCGGCTCAGGCTCCGGCAACTCCATGAGCTGCGGTTCCTCACCGAAGGCGTTGACTGCTACGGCTCTCATGTGGCGTTCCCTTCCACCCTTCCGAGGAGGCGGCCTGGGGGATCGTAAGCACGCCGGCGGGGCCGGACGCGGCAGGACGGGAGGCGGTGCCCCGGAAGCAACTCGTACGGCCCCCGTCCCCGTTCCGTTTCCCCACTCGATTGCCCGCATCGGCGGGACCGGGGCGGGCCCGCGGGATTCAATGGCGCCATGATCCGGTTCGAGTCGGTGACCAAGCGCTACCCGGACGGAACGACCGCTGTCGACGACCTCTCCTTCGAGGTCCGCGAGGGCGAACTGGTCACCCTCGTCGGGCCGTCCGGCTGCGGCAAGACGACGACCATGATGATGGTGAACCGGCTGATCGACCCCACCAGCGGCCGGATCTTCGTGGACGGCGCGGACGTCTCGGGCGTCGACCCGGTCCGCCTGCGCCGCCGGATCGGCTACGTCATCCAGCAGACCGGCCTCTTCCCGCACCGCACCGTCCTCGACAACACCGCGACCGTGCCGTTCCTGACCGGCTGGAAGAAGGCGCGGGCCCGCGAGCGGGCCGCCGAACTCCTGGAACTGGTCGGGCTGGACCCGGCCGTCCACGGCCCGCGCTATCCGGACCAGCTCTCCGGCGGCCAGCGCCAGCGCGTCGGGGTGGCCCGCGCCCTGGCCGCCGACCCTCCGGTGCTGCTGATGGACGAGCCGTTCGGCGCCGTGGACCCGGTCGTCCGGGACCGCCTCCAGAAGGAGTTCCTGCGGCTCCAGGCCACACTGCACAAGACGGTCCTGCTGGTCACCCATGACATCGAGGAGGCCATCCGGCTCGGCGACCGGATCGCGGTCTACGGCGCCGGGCGGATCGAGCAGTTCGACACCCCCGCGCGGGTGCTCGGCGCGCCGGCCACCCCGTACGTCGCCGAATTCGTCGGCGCGGATCGGGCGTTGAAGCAGCTCGCGGTCACCCCGATCGACCGCGGCGACCTCGAGCGCCCGCCGTTCGCCCGGCTCGCCGAACCGGCCGCGGCGGCGGGAGCCCGGCTGCGGGCCGAGGGAGCGCGCTGGGCGGTGGTGCTGGACGCCGACGGCGCCCTGCACGGCTGGGTCGGCACCGAGCGGCTGGCGGACGCGGCCGGGACCGTGGCCGACCACGCCCGCCGGATGGAGGCGTGGATCCCGGCGACCGGGACCCTCAAGGCTGCGTTCAGCGAGATGCTCAAGCACGATGCCGGCTGGGTCGCGGTCCTGGACGGCCGGCGGTTCCTGGGCGTACTGACCCCGAACGCGCTGCACGAGGCGCTGCGCCGCACCATCGCACCGGAGGAACGCGGGGTGTCCCGGGGGCGGCCGGAGGTCGATTCGGTCCCCACCGAGTGAGGCGGCGGAGCGGCCGGTGTTTCACGTGAAACATCGGCCTCGGCGCGATGTTTCACGTGAAACGGCGTTCGGGGCACAGCGCTCAGGCGCCTCAGTGCTGGGGCAGCAGGCCCTTCTTCACGAGGTAGTGGCGCGCCACATCGGCGGGCAGCCGACGCCAGCTGTCGACCTGTTCGTCGAGGTGGGCCAGGTCCGCGGTGGTCAGTACGGCGTTGAGGCGGTTGAGGGCGGCCGCCGGCCGGGCCCCGCCGGCGCGGGAGCGGTTGACGACGGGGACGATGTAGTCCGCGTTCTGGAGTTTCCGGTCGTCGGCGAGGACGACGAGCCCGAACTGGTCGAGGGTGGCGTCGGTGCTGGTGGTCAGCACCATCTGGTCCTGCCCGTTCTGCACCGCCTGCTTCGCGGGGGTGGTGCCGACGCCCTTGGGGTCCACCGCGGTGATGTCGATGCCGTACGTCTTCCGCAGCCCGGGCGCGCAGAACGGCCGCCGCACGCATTCGTCCCCCGCCGCCAGCCGCACCGGGAGCCTGGCGCGGCCCAGGTCGCTGAGGGTCCGGAGGCGGTGCTCGGCGGCGTACGCGGCGCGTACCACGAAGGCGTTCTGGTCGACGGCCCGGCCCGCCGGGAGCACCGTCAGTCCGCGCGGGGCGGCCAGCCGGCGCAGCGCGGCCATGGTCGCGCCGAGGTCGGGGGAGGCGACCGGGGCGGCGGTGGGGCCGTGCTCCTTGGCGTTGAGCCAGTCCGCGAAGGTGGCGGCGTACTCGGGGACGACGTCGATCTGGCCGGACTCCAGCGCGGGTTCGTACAGCTCGCGGTTGCCGACGGTCAGCACGTGGGTGCGGTATCCGGCGTGGCCGAGCAGGGCCGCGTACATCTGGGCGAGCAGCTCGCTCTCGGTGAAGCCGGCCGAGCCGATGGCGAGCTCGTGGCTGTTCCCGGGAGAGGCGGTGAGGGCGCCGCGGTTCTCCAGGGACGGCCCGCCCGCGCAGGCCGCCGGACCGGCCAGCGCGATCAGAGCGGCCAGGGCGACGGGCACGCGGCGGGCCCGGCGGAGTGCGGCCGGGCCGGGCGCTCTCATCGCTTCCGTCCGCGCGCACGCGGCGGTGCGAGCCGCTGCACCAGCTCGAACAGCGCCTCCATCAGCAGCGCGAACACCGCGACCACCACCGCGCCGGCCACCACCTGCGGCGTACTGGCGAGGTTGAAGCCGGCGGTGATGATGCGCCCGAGCCCGCCGCCGCCCACCAGCGCGGCCAGCGTGGCGGTGGCGACGAGCTGGACGGCGGCGATCCGCACCCCGGTGAGCACCAGCGGGAGGGCCAGCGGCGCCTCCACCCGCCACACCAGCTGGGGCCCGGTCATCCCCATCCCGCGGGCCGCCCGCACCACGTCCCGGTCGACCCCGCGCATGCCGACGTAGGCGTTGGTGAGCAGCGGTGGCACGGCGAACAGCACCAGCGCGATGACGGTTGGCCACGGCCCGTGCCGCCCGATCGGGGTCAGCAGGAGCAGGACGAGGACGGCGAAGGTCGGTACGGCGCGGCCGATGTTGGCGAGGTTGACCGCGAGCGCTCCGCCCCGGCCCAGGTGGCCGAGCGTCAGGGCGACCGGCAGCGCGATCAGCGCGCTGAGGGCCAGGCAGGCGAAGGTCAGCGCGGCGTGCTCGGCGAGCCGGTGCCAGACGCCGTTCTCACCGGACCAGTTGGCGGTGGTGGTCAGCCAGGACCAGACCGCGGCGAGGGTGCTCATCCGCGCCGTCCGGAGGCGGTGAGCGGTCTCCTCCCACGGGCCGGGCGGGGGCCGCGGGCCGGCCGCCGCCAGGGGGTGAGCAGCCGCTCCAGACCGAGCAGCAGCACGTCGAAGACGACCGCGAGCAGTACGCAGAGCACGGAGGCGGTGAGCACCTGGGCCTTGAAGAAGCCGTTCATACCGGCGTAGATGAGGTTGCCCAGGCCGCCGTAGCCGACGATCGCGCCGACCGTGGTCAGGGCGACCGCGGAGACGGTGGCGATGCGCAGGCCGGCCATCGCGGCGGGCACCGCCAGCGGCAGTTCCACGGTGAGCAGTTGCCGCAGCGGCCCGTATCCCATGCCCCGGGCGGCCTCCTTGGCCTCGGCCGGGACGCCGTCCAGTCCCGCCAGGATGTTCCGGACGAGCAGGGTGAGGGAGTAGAGGGTGAGGCCGGCCACGACGAGGGTGGCGGAGAGTCCGTAGACCGGGAGCAGCAGCGAGAACATCGCCAGCGACGGGATCGTGTAGAGCACGGTGGTCGCGCCGAGCACCGGCCCCGCCGTCCAGCGCAGGCGGCGGGCCAGCAGCGCCAGCGGGAGGGCGATCACCAGCCCGAGCGCCACCGAGACCACGGTCAGCCGCACGTGCTGGGCGACCGCGTCGAGCAGGATCTGGCGGCGGGTGCTGAGGTACGCGCCGCAGATCCAGTCGTTGCGGGCCAGGCAGTCGTCCGGCGGGGCGGTCACAGCAGCAGTCCACCGCGGGCGCGGCGGGGTGTCGCGCCGGGCGCGCCCGATCGGGCTGCCACCGGTGCCGGCCGCTCCCCCACCCCCCGCTATACACCGCGTGTGTACGTCCTATGTATAGTCCCTCGGGCGCGCAGCTCAGGACCCCCGTGACCGACCCCAGGAAAGATCCCGCATGCCGAAGCAGATACCCGCGGCCCGCCGCTCCGCCCTCGCCGGGCTGCTGACCGCCGCCTCCCTGGCGCTGGCCCTCACCGGCTGCGCCACCTACGACGTCACCGCACCGGCCGACGCCCGGGCCGCCGCCGCGGACGGCGCCGGGAGCACGGACGCCAAGGGCGGGAAGGGCACCGGCGGCGAGGCCGTCGACTGCCGCAAGGCCAAGTGCGTGGCGCTGACCTTCGACGCCGGCCCGAGCGAGAACACCAACCGGCTGCTGGACGTCCTCAAGGAGAACCACGCCCACGCCACGTTCTTCATGCTCGGCAAGAACCACATCGCCGAGCGGCCCGCCGAGGTCAAGCGGATCGCCGCCGAGGGCCATGAGCTGGCCAATCACACCTGGTCCCACCAGATCCTGACGGATATCGAGCCGGACGAGGCCAAGCGCGAACTGTCCCGGGTGCAGGACGAGGTCCGCCGGATCACCGGTACGGCGCCCACCCTGATGCGCCCGCCGCAGGGCCGGACCGACCGGGAGGTCTCCCGGGTCAGCAAGGAGCTCGGGCTGGCGCAGGTCCTGTGGAGCGTGACGGCCAAGGACTACCAGACCACCGACTCCGCCCTGATCACCAAGCGGGTGCTCGACCAGACCAAGCGCGACGGCATCATCCTGCTGCACGACATCTACAAGGGCACCGTGCCCGCCGTCCCCGGCATCCTCAAGGAGCTCAAGCAGCGCGGCTACACGGTGGTCACCGTCTCCCAGCTGCTCGCCCCCGCCAAGCCCGAACCCGGCATGGTCTACCGGCCGTGAGCCGCACCCGCCGGGCGCCATGCCGCCCGGCGGGTGCGCCCGACCCGGCGGCTCACTGGTGCGGGCGCTCGGCCTCGACCTTCTTGTGGGACCGCTCGTCGCCGGGCGCCTGGGCGTCCGTGCCCTTCGACTGCCCCGGCGCCGGCTTCTGCGGCTTGTTGGGCTCGGTGTCCTGCGGGAACGTCAGCTGCTGGCTCTGCCACTCCAGGGCCGGTACGACCTCCCGCCGCCAGGTCCCGAACTGGTGGCTGCCGCGGGGCAGGATGATCGAGTCCACCCGCATCGGCGGCTTCACCGCGTGGATGAACTTCATGGTGTCGCCGTAGTCCGACTCACCCTGGCGGCTGCTGGCGACCAGCGCGGAGACCTGCGGTGCGGGCAGGTTCGCCAGCCGCCACAGCAGATCGTGCTCGCGCTGGCGCCGGGCGCCCGCCGGGCCCGGCCCGAAGAGGCTGCCGGTGGTGAGGTCGTCCTTGATCGCGTAGTCGCCGGAGAGCGAGACCGCCGAGGTGTACGCGTCCGGGTTGCGCATCGCCAGCTGGAGCGAGCAGGTGCCGCCGGACGAGTAGCCGAACGCGCCCCAGGCGCTGGGGTCGTGTCCCACCCGGTAGGTGGCCTTCATGGCGTCCGGCAGGTCCTTGGTGAAGAACGTCTCGGCCTGCGGCCCGCCCGGCACGTCCACGCACTCGGTGTCCCGCGGCGGCGCGATCGTCGGCCGCACCATCACGAGCACGGTGGGCTGCATCGTGCCCTGCGCGATCAGCCGGCCCGCGTTCTGCGGGATCTGGAGGTGCTGCGCGAGATTCATGATCCCGCCCGGATAGCCGCTGATCACGACCATGACGGGGAACCGCTGCCGGTGGAACTGCTGCTGGAAGTACTGCGGCGGCAGATACACGAAGGCCGGGTTGATGGCCCGCGTCCGGCGGCCGATGATCCGTACGGACTCGACCTTGCCCACCTTGTCGGCGGGGCCCTTCGGCAGCCCGGTCACCCGGTCGAGCCCCTGGGGGCCGGCGGGCTGGACGAGGCCGCCCTTGAGGTTGCCGACCGTGGCGTACTGGCCGTTGCCCTGGCTCACCGACGCCGGGGCCTGTTCGTTGTTGCCCAGCAGCTCGTCCCAGTTGCCGTAGAACTCGAAGTTCGCGTTCACGGCGAGGGCGAGCGCGGACACGATCGACAGCTGGGTGACCAGGATGGCGCCGAGCCTCCCCAGCACATGGCGCCATCCGTTCCGCGACAGGCGGGGCCAGAGCCACACCGTCGCGGCGACACAGACCACCGCCAGCACGATCACCGTGATTTCGAGCGACTGACTGGTCAGCCCCATGCGCCCACATCTCCCGTCACCCTCGAAAGGGTTCTTGCCTTCTCACCGGCCGCCTCCCGAGGCACAACGGGCGGCTCAGGACAATGGTCACCGGAGAAGACGGGCACATCCGCACGTCGGATACCTGCGCGACTTACTTCTTACCGAGCTCTTGCCTGTTCGTATCCCCCGCGTGATGTGCGGGAGCGCGGCCGGATGTCCGTGGCAACCGACGGAACCACGGCGATGTTTCACGTGAAACGACGTCCCGGTGAACACTCGGCGACAAGCCCTGCCATTTCACCACTTCCATCGCGTCATCAGCAGATCAGCCGCTTGGCCTCTGCGGTGAACGTCCGCAGCGGGACGGCGAGTTGCCACCCACTGACTGCCGGGCACCAACCACCGCGTCGCCAGCCGCCCACCATTTCACCCGCCGCCACATTCCGCGTCCCATAAGCCGCTTCAGTGACACGTAACGGGTCAAGCACCGCCATACAAACGCCCCATCCATGCCTTTATCGAAGATCACGCGAAATCCCGCTGAAGATCATGGCCACCCTTTCTCCCGCCGGGCACCCGATTTCCGGGCCGTTGAGGCACCGGCCGAAACCATCTCCCCGCTCAACACCCCCGTATGGCCCACCATGCGGGGCGCGGGTTCCCACGATCAGGCCGGTGCAGGCCGCTACCCTTACGTATCCGTCCTGGTCAGGGACATGTCCGCGCTTCACGGACATTCGCCGCACCCACCACACGCAAGAGAGGTCAGCCGATGGGCATTCGGAGTCTGCTGCGCAACGCTTTCGGTCGCTCCAAGGCGGCCCGCGATGGATCCGGCGCGGCGGGGAGCAGCGCCGACAAGCCGGAATCCGCAACGATCCCGGAAGCCCGCGAGGAATCCACTCCGACCGCGGCCGCCCCGGCCACGGCACCTTCCGAGGCCGAGGTCCCAGCCGCCCGTACGGCGCCCGCCGAGCCCGCAGAGCCGGCCTCCGCCCCGCCGGTGACGGCCTCTCTTCCCGCTCAGAGCAGCCCGGTTGAGCGCACACCGGAGCCCGCGGTGCCCGCCGAGGCACCGGTGCGGGACGAGGCTTCCGTACGGGACGAGCCGTCCGCCGAGGCTCCGGTGGACGCCGCGGCCGCGGTGGAGGCGCGCGCGGAAGAGGCGGCCCCGAAGGCCGTCGCGAAGCCCGAGCCCGAGGCCGAGCCTGCGACCGAGCCCGAGGCCAAGCCCGCGGCCGAGGCCGTGGCCGAGCCTGAGCCCGAGGAGAAGCAGGCCCCCGAGGCCCCCGCGCCGTCCGCCACGGAGCCCACCACCGACGCCGCCCTCGTCTCCGACCTCGTCAGCCAGGCGTTCGACAACCCGGCATCCATCGCCGCACCGACCGCAAGCGAGGAAGCCACCGAGCCGAAGCCGGAAGCGCAGCCGGAGAAGCCGGAACAGCCGGAGAATCCGGAGCAGCCGGCGGCGGAGAAGCCGCAGGCGGAGGAGCCCAGCCAGGCAGCGGAGCCCGGGGCGCCCGAGCCGGAAGCCGCCGCAACCGCCCCGGCCGCGACCACTCCGAACCCCGTCGCGGCGACCGCCCCCGGCCTGCTGCCCCTCTACGACGCGGCGCGCGCCACGCTGGAGAAGCACCAGCTCACCACCCAGCGCGCCACCGTCTACCTGGTCCTCGACCGCTCCGGGTCGATGCGCAACTACTACAAGGACGGCACGGTCCAGCACCTCGCCGAGCAGGCGCTCGCCCTCTCCGCGCACCTCGATGAAAAGGCCACCGTCCCGGTCGTCTTCTTCTCCACCGACGTCGACGGCACCGCCGAACTGGACCTCACCACCTACGAAGGCCGCATCGAGGAGCTGCACTCCGGCCTCGGCCACATGGGCCGCACCAACTACCACTGGGCGATCGAGGCCGTGGTCGCGCACTACAAGAAGTCCGGCTCGACCGACCCGGCCTTCGTCATCTTCCAGACCGACGGCGCGCCGACGTCCAAGCCCGCAGCCGAGCGGGCGCTCTGCGAGGCGGCCGGCCTCCCCGTCTTCTGGCAGTTCATCGGCTTCGGCGACCCCGAGGCCAAGGGCTTCGACTTCCTCCGGAAGCTCGATGACCTGACTGTCCCGGAGAAGCGCGTGGTCGACAACGCCGGCTTCTTCCACGCTGGCCGCGACCCGCGCGCCCTCTCGCACGAGGAGTTCTTCCAGCAGCTGATGGTGGAGTTCCCCGAGTGGCTCGCCGAGGCCCGCGCGGCCAAGGTCGTCAAGGACAGCTGAGCCGTCCACCCCCGCACTTCCCAGGCCGTGGCCGGACCCGATCGGGTCCGGCCACGGCCGTTCTCGGGACCGTTTCACGTGAAACATGGCCGGTTTCACGTGAAACATCACGGCAGGGGCGGGCAGCGGGTGCGTGATGATGGGGGAGGCGGCGGAGATGTTTCACGTGAAACCGCCGCAGGACGGGCCGCCGTCGCACCGCCCCCTCCGGGCCCGGAAAAGCACGAGCGGGGACGCGGACCCCGTCCAGTACGATATTGACGTTGCGTAAAGCAAATCATCACTCACCGTAGCGACTTGGGAGCAGCCGGCAATGGCTCGACACCTCATCACCAGCGCCCTTCCGTATATCAACGGGATCAAGCACCTGGGCAACATGGTGGGGTCCATGCTCCCGGCCGATGTGTACGCCCGGTACCTCCGGCAGCGCGGGCACGATGTCCTCTACATCTGCGCGACCGACGAGCACGGCACCCCCGCCGAGCTCGCCGCGAAGGACGCCGGGCAGTCCGTCGACGCGTTCTGCGGTGAGCAGCACGACAAGCAGAAGGCGATCTACGACGGCTTCGGGCTGCGGTTCGACCACTTCGGCCGCAGCTCGTCCCCGGAGAACGTCGAGCTGACCCAGCACTTCGCGCGCAAGCTGCACGAGAACGGCTTCATCGAGGAGCGGGCGATCCGCCAGGTCTACTCGAACGCCGACGGCCGCTTCCTCCCCGACCGCTACATCGTCGGCACCTGCCCGCACTGCGGCTACGACAAGGCGCGCGGCGACCAGTGCGAGAACTGCACCCGCGTCCTGGACCCGACGGACCTGATCGACGCCCGCTCGGCGATCAGCGGCAGCGGTGACCTGGAGGTGCGCGAGACCAAGCACCTCTTCCTGCTCCAGTCGAAGCTCCAGCACGAGGTCGAGGGCTGGCTGGAGGGCAACGGCAGCAAGGAGTGGCCGACCCTGGCGTCGTCCATCGCCCACAAGTGGCTGACCGAGGGCCTCCAGGACCGGGCGATCACCCGCGACCTGGACTGGGGCGTGCCGGTGCCGGCCGATGTGTGGCCCGAGCTGGCCGCCGAGGGCAAGGTCTTCTACGTCTGGTTCGACGCCCCGATCGAGTACATCGCCTCGACCAAGGAGTGGGCCGACCAGGCGCCGGAGGAGCGCGACTGGAAGTCCTGGTGGTACGAGGCCGCTGACGTCCGCTACACGCAGTTCATGGCCAAGGACAATGTGCCGTTCCACAGCGTGATGTTCCCGGCCACCCAGCTCGGGACCCGCGAGCCGTGGAAGAGGGTCGACTTCCTCAAGGCGTTCAACTGGCTCAACTACTACGGTGGGAAGTTCTCCACGTCGCAGCAGCGCGGCATCTTCACCGACGCGGCGCTGGAGCTGCTGCCGGCCGACTACTGGCGCTACTTCCTGATCGCCAACGCCCCGGAGTCGGACGACACGTCCTTCACCTGGGAGCTGTTCTCCTCCTCGGTGAACAAGGACCTGGCCGACACCCTCGGCAACTTCGTCAACCGCGTCCTGTCGTTCTCGCGCAAGCGGTTCGGCGACGAGGTGCCGGCCGGCGCCGAGGCCGGGGCCGCCGAGCAGAAGCTGGGCGAGGAGATCGCCCGGCTGCTCGCGGAGTACGAGGGCCACATGGAGGCGCTCCAGTTCCGCAAGGCGGCGGCCTCGCTGCGGGCCCTGTGGAGCGCGGGCAACTCCTACCTGGAGGAGAAGGCCCCGTGGCTGGAGATCAAGACCGACCAGGAGGGCGCGGCGCTGACCCTGCGCACCGCGATGAACCTCATCCACCTCTACGCGGTGGTCTCCGAGCCGTTCATCCCGGCGTCGGCGCGGGCGATGCGGGGCGCGTTCGCGCTGGAGAACGACACCGCCGCCTGGGTCACCCAGGAGGAGGCCAAGGCGCTGGCGTCGGTGCCCGCCGGGACGCCGTTCACCGTGCCGCCGGTGCTCTTCGCGAAGATCACCGAGGATGACCTGGTGGCGTACCGCGAGCGGTTCGGCGGCGGCGAGGACTGAGCGCCCGGCGCGCCGCGCTGACATACCGAGGACGCCCCCGGACCGAACCGGTCCGGGGGCGTCTTTGTCTATCGGCGCTGCCGAGGGCGGATGCGCGAGGGCCCGGAACCGCCGCCTGCGGTTCCGGGCCCTCGGCGCCGTCCTACTTGGTCGGCTTGTACGGCGTCGGCTTCGCCGGGCCGGTGCGGATGCTCAGGTGGAGCTCCTTCAGACGGGCCTCGTCGACCTCGGACGGGGCGCCCATCAGGAGGTCCTGGGCGTTGCCGTTGAGCGGGAAGGCGATGGTCTCGCGGATGTTCGGCTCGTCGGCCAGCAGCATGACGATGCGGTCGACGCCGGGGGCGATGCCACCGTGCGGCGGGGCGCCGAACTTGAAGGCGCGGAGCATGCCGCCGAACTCGGCCTCCACGGTCTCCTTGTCGTAACCGGCGATCGCGAACGCCTTGTACATGACGTCCGGCTCGTGGTTGCGGATGGCGCCGGAGGACAGCTCGGTGCCGTTGCAGACGATGTCGTACTGCCAGGCGAGGATGTCCAGCGGGTCCTTGGTCTCCAGCGCCTCCAGGCCGCCCTGCGGCATGGAGAACGGGTTGTGCGAGAACTCGATCTTGCCGGTGTCGGCGTCCCGCTCGAACATCGGGAAGTCGACGATCCAGCAGAAGCGGAACTCGTTCTCCACGAAGTGACCGGCGCGCTTGGCGGCCTCGACGCGGACCGCGCCCATGATCTTGGAGACCTCGTCGAACTCGCCCGCGCCGAAGAAGACGGCGTGGCCGGGCTTGAGGTCGAGGGCCGCGACCAGCGCCTTGACGTCGTCGTCGGTGAGGAACTTGGCGATCGGGCCGCTGAGGGCGTGGCCCTCGCCGACGCGAATCCAGGCCAGGCCCTTGGCGCCCTGCGCGACGGCGAACTCGCCGAGCTGGTCGAAGAACTTCCGCGGCTGGTCGGCGGTGTCCGGCACGGCGAGCGCGCGGACGTGCTTGCCGGCGAACGCCTTGAACCCGGAGCCGGCGAAGACGTCGGAGACGTCCACCAGCTCCAGCTCGGCGCGCAGGTCCGGCTTGTCGGAGCCGTACTTCAGCATCGCCTCGCGGAACGGGATGCGCGGGAAGGGCGAGGTGACCGCGCGGCCGTTGCCGAACTCGGTGAACAGCTCGGTCATCAGCTTCTCGACGGGCTGGAAGACGTCCTCCTGCTCGACGAAGCTCATCTCGATGTCGAGCTGGTAGAACTCGCCCGGCGAGCGGTCGGCGCGGGCGTCCTCGTCGCGGAAGCAGGGCGCGATCTGGAAGTAGCGGTCGAAGCCGGCGATCATCAGCAGCTGCTTGAACTGCTGCGGCGCCTGCGGCAGCGCGTAGAACTTGCCGGCGTGCAGACGGGACGGGACCAGGAAGTCGCGGGCGCCCTCGGGGGAGGTCGCGGACAGGATCGGGGTCGCCATCTCGTTGAAGCCGAGGGCCACCATCTTGTGGCGGATCGCGGAGATCACGGCGGTGCGCAGCATGATGTTGCGGTGCATCCGCTCGCGGCGCAGGTCGAGGAAGCGGTATTCGAGGCGCTTCTCCTCGTTGACGCCGTCCTCGGCGTTGATCGTGAAGGGGATCTGCTCGGCGGCGCCGAGCACCTCGACCTCGGTGACCTCGATCTCGATCTCGCCGGTCGGCAGGTCGGGGTTGACGTTCTCGGCGCCGCGGGCGCTGACCTTGCCGTCGACGCGGACGACGGTCTCCTTGGTCAGCGAACCGAGGACCTCGTTGGCCGGGGTGCCGGGGCGGGCGACGAGCTGCACGAGACCGTAGTGGTCGCGGAGATCGATGAAGAGGATGCCGCCCAGGTCACGTCGATTGTGCAGCCAGCCGCTGAGACGGACGTCGGTGTTGACGTCCGCGGCTCGGAGCTCGCCGCAGTTATGGGACCGGTACCGATGCATCGCTCATCCAAGTCGTCGCGAGTCGAGGTGGGGAGCTGACGGGCGTCCGGGGGAGATGCGGGGCTCGCGCCCGATCGATCGCCTTGTGGACCACCCGAAAGACCACCCCAGGAATGGCATAACCGCTCCAGGTTACCGTCCGGCCCCGGGGTCCTGGTTGACATATCCCCCTCAGCGTCCCCCGCGCGTGAGGGCGGGCCTTTCGGCTGCGACGGCGGTCACGTCCGGCTCGCCACCCGCAGGGCATCAAATTCCCCCAAAGTGATGCAATACGCACCAAGCGCGCTCTACGAGGACGCCGGCCCGGCCGGGGAGTCGTCGGACGCCTCGGTGCCGGAGCCCACCACGTAGTGCTTGCGCAATTCGTGGAGGACTCCCGAGACGGCCGCGGTCAGCGGGACGGACAGCAGCATGCCGAGGATCCCGGCGACGCTGGCTCCCGCGGTGATCGCCAGCATCACGACCGCCGGATGCATCTGCACGGTGCGGCTCTGAATCATCGGCTGGAGCACATGGCCCTCCAGCACCTGCACGGCGACGACCACACCGAGCGCCCAGAGCGCGATCACGACGCCGCGGTCCGCGAACGCCACCAGGATCGCCACCGCGCCGGAGATGAAGGCGCCGAGGTAAGGGATGTAGGCGCCGACGAAGACCAGCGCGCCCAGGCCGAAGGCGCCCGGCACCTTCAGGATCAGCAGCCCGACGGTGATGCAGAGGGCGTCGATCAGCGCGATGAAGGTGGTGCCGCGCATGAAGCCCTCGATGGACTGGAAGCCGCGCCGGGCCATCCGTTCCAGCTGCGGCCCCGCGTTGCGGGGCGCCCACTCGTGCAGCGCGCGGACCGCCTTGTCCGAGTCCCGCAGGAAGAAGAACGTCAGCAGCAGGGCCAGCACCGCCGCGGCGATGAACTGGCCGACGATGCTCACCCCGGCGAGCAGCCCCGAGGCCGCGGTGCTGCCGAACTTGCTGACCAGCGTCTTGGCGTTGGTGGCGAGGTCGCTGAGCGAGTGGCCGGCCGTGCCGAAGCGCTGGGAGAGGTCCGACGCCGCCTGCTTGAGCGAGGCGATGATCTGGTCACCGGTCTCCACCAGCGCGCTGACCACGATGTATCCGGCGCCGCCGACGACGACCACCAGCACCGCGCAGGTCAGGCCGGCCGCCAGCGACCGGTTGAGGCGCATCGTCACCAGCCGCCGGTACAGCGGCCCGAGCAGCGCACTGCCCAGCAGCGCCAGCAGGACGGGCGTGACCGCCGCGCTCAGTTCGACGCAGAGCCAGACGCCGACGGCCACCACCGCCGCGACCAGCAGTCCGGCCGCGCACCAGGCGGCGGCACGACGGGCCTCGATCGGGAGCAGCGGCGGGGAGTGCGGCGGCCGTCCGGGCTCGGCACCGCTCCGGTCTTGATCCGAGTCGTTTCGCACCCCGACAGTCCACCACGCCCCGGCGGCCGTTGACGTGCTTGGCCGGTTCGTCGCGGCTCCGACCGCGGCGCGTACGGCCGTGTTTCACGTGAAACATGCGCGCGGGGGCGATGTTTCACGTGAAACACCGCCCCCGCGGTCCCGCCGCCGGCGGCCGCTCAAACCTCGTCGGCGGGAATCGTGCCCAGCCGCCCGGCCTGGAAGTCCTCGAAGGCCTGGGCCAGTTCGGCGTGGGTGTTCATGACGAACGGGCCGTAGTGCATCATCGGCTCGCGGATCGGCAGACCGCCGAGCAGCACCACCTCGAAGTTCGGGCTGCGCGACTCCTGGCTCTCGTCGGCCCGGATCGTGAGGGCGTCGCCCTCGCCGAAGACGACCGCCTGCCCCATGTGGAACGGGCGGCCTTCCGCACCGGCCGTGCCGCGTCCGGACAGGGCGTAGGCGAGGCCGTTGAAGTCCGTGCGCCAGGGGAGCGTCACCTCGGCCCCGGGGTTCACGGTCAGGTGCATCATCGTGATCGGGGTGTGGGTGATACCCGGCCCGCGGTGGCCGTCGATGTCGCCGGCGATCAGCCGCAGCAGCGCACCGCCGTCGGTGGAGGTCAGCAGCTTGACCTGGCCGCCGCCGATGTCCTGGTAGCGCGGCGCCATCATCTTGTCGCTCTTCGGGAGGTTCACCCACAGCTGGAGGCCGTGGAAGAGCCCGCCGGACATGACGAGCGACTCCGGCGGCGCCTCGATGTGCAGCAGACCGGAGCCCGCCGTCATCCACTGGGTGTCGCCGTCGTTGATGACCCCGCCGCCACCGTGCGAGTCGCGGTGCACGAAGGTGCCGTCGAGCAGGTACGTCACGGTCTCGAAGCCCCGGTGCGGGTGCCAGGGGGTGCCCTTGGGCTCTCCGGGCGCGTACTCCACCTCGCCCATCTGATCCATCATGATGAACGGGTCGAGGTACGCGTAGGCGATGCCGGCGAAGGCGCGGCGCACCGGGAAGCCCTCGCCCTCGAAACCGGTCGGTGCGGTGCTGACGGCCAGCACGGGCCGCGTGCGCGCCCCGGCGGGTGCGGCCACCCTCGGCAGGGTCAGCGGGTTCTCCACAGTCACAGCGGGCATGACGGCCTCCTCGGTCGTTCGCTTTTCAATAACTTAGTTGAAAGATGAACAACCAGCAAGGCGTGCGGTATTCCGTTGTCAGACGCGGTGGCGTTCCCGCAGGTCAGCGGGGCGCGAAAGGTGGCGGCGCGGGCCGCGCGGGGGTGGCGGTCAGCCGTACATCCGGCGCATCGCGAAGTCGACCATCTGCTCCACGGCCTTGGCGTCGAAGACCATCCGGTGGTCGCCCTCCATGTCGAGGACGAAGCCGTAGCCGGTCGGCAGCAGGTCGAGCACCTCGGCGCCGGTGATCACGAAGTACTTGGACTCCTTGCCCGCGTACCGCCGCAGCTCCTTGAGCGAGGTGAACATCGGGATCACCGGCTGCTGGGTGTTGTGCAGCGCCAGGAAGCCGGGGTTGTCACCGCGCGGGCAGTAGACCTTGGACGTCGAGAAGATGCCCTGGAAGTCCTCGGCGGACATCGACCCGGTGGTGAAGGCGCGCACCGCGTCGGCCAGGGACGGCGGGGACGGCTCCGGATACAGCGGCTGCTCGCCATAGCCCCCGGGGGCCGGTTGCTGCGGCGGGGGCGGCGCTCCGTACTGCTGCCCGGCACCCGCGTTCTGGTCGTAGCCGTACATGCGGCACAGCGTACTGATTCGGGGCGGAGGCGGGGGACGCTCGTCACAGATCGGCCGCAAGGGGTTGCTTCTTATTACCGGTGGGTAGCATCATCGTAGCTACTTGCTGGTATTGCGTATCGAGGTCCCTACCTCGCATCGAGGTCTTCCTCGTACGAGGCCCTCCCGAACCCTTACGGAGCCGTACCCATGGGGCACTACAAGTCGAATCTCCGCGACATCGAGTTCAACCTCTTCGAGGTGTTCGGCCGCGACAGCGTGTACGGCACCGGGCCGTTCGCGGAGATGGACGTCGACACCGCCAAGAGCGTGCTCTCCGAGATCGCCCGCCTGTCGGAGAACGAACTGGCCGATTCCTTCGTCGACGCGGACCGGAACCCCCCGGTCTTCGACCCGGACACCAACACCGCGCCGGTGCCGGACACGTTCAAGAAGAGCTACCAGGCGTACATGGACGCCGAGTGGTGGCGGCTGGGCATCCCGGAGGAGATCGGCGGCACCACCTCGCCGCGCTCGCTCCTGTGGGCCTTCGCCGAGACGATCCTGGGCGCCAACCCCGCCGTGTGGATGTATGCCTCCGGCCCCGCCTTCGCCGGCGTCCTCTTCGAGGAGGGCACCGACCAGCAGAAGCACATCGCCAAGATCGCGGTGGAGAAGGGCTGGGGCTCCACCATGGTGCTGACCGAGCCCGACGCCGGCTCGGACGTCGGCGCCGGCCGCACCAAGGCGGTCCAGCAGGAGGACGGCTCCTGGCACATCGAGGGCGTGAAGCGCTTCATCACCTCCGGTGAGCACGACATGGCGGAGAACATCCTCCACTACGTCCTCGCCCGCCCCGAGGGCCACGGCCCCGGCACCAAGGGCCTGTCGCTCTTCCTGGTGCCGAAGTACGAGTTCGACTTCGAGACCGGTGAGCTGGGCGAGCGCAACGGCGTCTACGCCACCAACGTCGAGCACAAGATGGGCCTGAAGGCGTCCAACACCTGCGAGATGACCTTCGGCGACCGCCACCCCGCCAAGGGCTGGCTGATCGGCGACAAGCACGACGGCATCCGCCAGATGTTCCGGATCATCGAGTTCGCCCGGATGATGGTCGGCACGAAGGCGATAGCCACCCTCTCGACCGGTTACCTCAACGCCCTGGAGTACGCCAAGGAGCGCGTGCAGGGCCCGGACCTGGCGGCGTTCACCGACAAGACCGCCCCGCGTGTGACGATCACCCACCACCCCGACGTCCGCCGCTCGCTGATGACGCAGAAGGCGTACGCCGAGGGCATGCGCGCCCTGGTGCTCTACACCGCCACGATCCAGGACGAGATCCTGGTCAAGGAGGCCGCGGGCGAGGACGCCTCCGCCGAGCACGCGCTCAACGACCTCCTGCTGCCGATCGTCAAGGGCTACGGCTCGGAGAAGTCCTACGAGCAGCTGGCCCAGTCGCTGCAGACCTTCGGCGGCTCCGGCTACCTCCAGGAGTACCCGATCGAGCAGTACATCCGGGACTCCAAGATCGACACCCTCTACGAGGGCACCACCGCCATCCAGGGCCAGGACTTCTTCTTCCGGAAGATCGTCCGCAACCAGGGTGCCGCGCTGACCAGGCTCTCCGAGACGATCAAGAAGTTCCTGGCCGACGCCGAGGGCGGCGCGGAGCTGGAGCAGGCCCGCGGCGAGCTGGCCAAGGCCGCCGGCGACCTGGAGGCGATCGTCGGCGCCATGCTGACCGACCTCGCCGCCACCGAGAAGGACGTCAAGTCCATCTACAAGGTCGGGCTGAACACCACCCGCCTGCTGATGGCCTCCGGTGACGTCGTCGTGGGCTACCTCCTCCTCAAGGGCGCCGCGGTGGCGGCCGGGAAGCTGGAGGGCGCGTCGTCCAAGGACAAGCCGTTCTACCAGGGCAAGATCGCGGCCGCGAAGTTCTTCGCGCACAACGTCCTGCCGGGTGTCGCGGTGCAGCGGGCGCTCGCCGAGTCCGTCGACCAGTCCCTGATGGAGCTGGACGAGGCCGCGTTCTAAGGGACGCGCCGGAAGCGGCCGGTCCGGGAAGCTGTTCCCGGACCGTCACCGGCTTCTCAGAAAGCTCTCAGAATCACTGAGGACACTGTGGGGGCCCGCCTCTCTTCCCCCGGCGAGGCGGGCCTCCCTCTTTTCCCGTGCCGGACGGCACGGACGGGCCCCTGGTGCCGCCGCGGCCGGCCCGGGCCGACGGCACGGCGCGCCGGCCGCGCCACCGCCCCGGAAATGCGGAAATCGTGGCCGGAAGGCAATGCAGTCGCGCCCCGGGGGCACACGGTGGAACGGAGTTGGCTCCTTATGCTGAATCCATGACCAACTCCGCCCGCTTCGACCGCGGCCACACCGACGACCTGATGTCCTTCCTCGCCGCCAGCCCCTCGCCGTACCACGCGGTGGCGAACGCGGCGGAGCGGCTGGAGAAGGCCGGTTTCCGGCAGGTCGCGGAGACCGACGAGTGGGACGGCCGGAGCGGCGGCCGGTACGTCCTCCGCGGCGGCGCGATCATCGCCTGGTACGTCCCCGAAGGCGCGGAACCGTCGACCCCCTTCCGCATCGTGGGGGCACACACCGACTCCCCCAACCTCCGCGTCAAACCGATCCCGGACACCGGCTCCCGCGGCTGGCGGCAGATCGCCGTGGAAATCTACGGCGGCACGCTGCTCAACACCTGGCTCGACCGCGACCTCGGGCTCAGCGGCCGGATCACGCTCGCCGACGGCAGCGACCGGCTGGTCCACGTGGACCGGGCGCTGCTGCGCGTCCCGCAGCTGGCCGTGCACCTGGACCGCTCGGTGAACTCCGAGGGCCTCAAGCTCGACAAGCAGCGCCATATGACGCCGATCTGGGGCCTGGGCGAGGTCGCCGAGGGCGATCTGATCGCGTTCGTGGCGGAGGAGGCCGGGGTCCCCGCCGAGGACGTCAAGGGCTGGGACCTGATGGTGCACAGCGTGGAGCCGCCCGCCTATCTCGGACGCGACCGTGAGCTGCTCGCCGGGCCGCGGATGGACAACCTCCTGTCCGTGCACGCCGGTACGGCCGCGCTCGCCGCGGCGGCCACCTCCGACACGCGGCCGGCCGCCATCCCGGTGCTCGCCGCGTTCGACCACGAGGAGAACGGCAGCCAGTCGGACACCGGCGCGGACGGCCCGCTGCTCGGCACGGTGCTGGAGCGTTCGGTCTTCGCCCGCGGCGGGACGTACGAGGACCGGGCGCGGGCCTTCGCGGGCACCATCTGCCTGTCGTCGGACACCGGCCACGCCGTGCACCCCAACTACAGCGAGCGGCACGAGCCGGGGCACCACCCGATGCCCAACGGCGGGCCGATCCTGAAGGTGAACGTCAACCAGCGGTACGCGACGGACGGCAGCGGCCGGGCGGTCTTCGCCGCGGCCTGCGAGCGGGCCGGGGTGCCGTGGCAGTCCTTCGTGTCCCACAACGCCATGCCGTGCGGCACCACGATCGGTCCGATCACCGCCGCCCGGCACGGCATCCGGACGGTGGACATCGGCGTCGCGATCCTGTCCATGCACTCGGCCCGCGAGCTGTGCGGCGCCGAGGACCCGTATCTGCTCGCGAACGCCCTGACGGCCTTCCTGGAGAGCTGAGTTGGACTTCTCGCTGCTCGGCCCGATCTGCGTGACGAACGGCTCGCAGGAGCTGTCGCTCGGGCCCGCCAAACGGCGCAGTGTGCTGGCACTGCTGCTCCTGCAGCCCAACACCACCGTTCCACTGGAGCAGTTGATCGACTCCCTGTGGGAGGACGAGCCGCCCGAGCACGCCCGCACGGTCGTCCAGGGGCATGTCTCGCGGCTGCGCGCCACCCTCGCCGCGGGCGGCGCCGAGGCGTACGGAATCGAGCTGGCCACCCACGGCTCGGCCTATCTGCTGCGGCTGCCGGAAGAACTGATCGACGCCCACCGGTTCGGTGAACTGGTGGCGCTGGCCCGGCCGGAGGCCGCGCCGGCCGACGCCGTACCGCTGCTGCGGGAGGCGCTGGGGCTGTGGCGCGGGCCGGCGCTGACCGGCACGGTCACCAGCCCGCCGTTCGCCGCCGCCGCGCACGCCCTGGAGGAGCGCCGGCTGACCGCCGTCGAGGCGCTGGCCCGGGCGTACGGCGCGCTCGGCGAGCACGAGCAGGCCGCGACGGTGCTCTACTCGGCGGCGGTCAGCCATCCGCTGCGGGAAGGGCTGATCGCCGCGCTGATGCGGGCGCTGTTCCGGACCGGGCGGCAGTCCGACGCGCTGGAGTGGTACCACCGCACCCGGCGGCTGCTCAGCGAGGAACTGGGCGTCGACCCCGGCGAGCGGCTGCGCGCGGCGTACGAGGAGATCCTGCGGGCGGAGGCCACGGACGGCGGTCCGGCGTCCGGGCGCGGGGGCCGGGGCGGGCCGGCGGACGGGCAGACGTTTCACGTGAAACATCGCGCCGGGGAGCCGTCCGGTGCCGGGCAGCCGGGACCGTCCGGCGCGGAGGCCGGCGCGCGATCCGGTCGGCCCCGGGCCGGTGCGGCGCCGCGGCTGCTGCCGAGGCCGCCCGCCCGCTTCCTGGGCCGGGAGGGCCAACTGGCCGCGCTGACCGAGGCGTTGCTGGACCGTACGACCGGGGAGAGCCCGCTGGCGGTGGTGGCGGGCCCGGCCGGGGTCGGCAAGACCGCGTGCGCCGTGCAGTGGGCGCACCTGCGGGCCGGGGCGTTTCCGGACGGGCAGCTCTTCGCGGATCTGCGCGGTTTCGGCGAGGGCGACGAGGCGGCGCCGGCCGAGATCCTGCGCGACTTCCTCCAGGCGCTCGGCACGCCCCCGGACCGGGTGCCCGGCTCCGCGCAGGCCGCCTCCGCGCTGTTCCGCTCGCTGGTCGCCGAACGGCGCCTGCTGGTCGTGCTGGACAACGCGCGGAGTTCGGCGCAGGTGCGGCCGCTGCTGCCCGGCGGCCCGCACTGCGCCACGGTCGTCACCAGCCGCAGCCGGCTCGACGGGCTGGTCGCCACCGATTGCGCCCGTCCGGTCGGGCTCCAGGCGCTGGGCCACGACGAGGGCACCGCCTTGCTCGGGGCGATGCTCGGGCCCGACCGGGTCGCGGAGGATCCGGCCGCCGCCCGCGAACTGGTGGATCTGTGCGACGGGTTGCCGCTGGCGCTGCGGGCCGCGGCCGCCCAGCTGACCGCCCGGCCGCGCTGGCGGCTGGCCCGGCTGGCCTCCGCGCTGCGCGACGAGCGGCGGCGGCTGGCGCTGCTGTCGGCGGAGGACACCGGCATCGCGGCGGCGCTGCGGATGTCCGTGGCCCGGCTGTCCGCGGACGACGCCCGGCTGCTCCGCGCGCTGGCGAACAGTCCGGACGGGCATCTCAACGCGTCGGCCGCGGCGGCGCTCGCCGGATACGACCAGGAGCGCACCCAGGACGGGCTCGAACGGCTCGCGGAGATGCACTTGGTGGACGAGGAGGCCACCGACGTCTACACGATCAGCGCCCTGACCCAGCTGTTCGCCCGGGACCAGGACGGCGCGGGACCACGCCGGGAGAGCGGGGACGCGGCGGAGTCCGGCGAGCCGGGCGGGCGCCCGGGCGGTGGCTGACCGGGCGGGCAGATGAGCCGGCGGGCGACGGGCCGGGACGGACGCGGGGGACGGGCAACGGACGGGCGTTAGGCAAGCGTTAGCCGCACGGCAGCGGCGGTCGGCAGTCTGGTGGACGTACCGCAGGACAGACCGGGCCGGCCGAAGCCGTACCCGGGCCGGAGAGCGCACCCAGCGCCCGTCAGACCGGGGGACCCGACATGCCGCGCACCGACGCCGCCACCGCCCGCACCTCGTCCCGTGCCGTTCGCCGCCGTACGCTGCGGATCGCCGCGGCCGGGCTGACCGCGGTCGCCGCGCTCACGCTGACCGCGTGCGGCGGCCAGAGCGACCCGCTGAAGACCAGCGACGCCAAGCCGTTCAACCCCGCGCCCCAGGACGCCAACGACCCGGCCGCCAACGCCCTGCGCGACGGCAAGGGCGGCGCCTCCTCGGCGGACCAGGGCAGCGGCGGAACGGCCGGGAAGAGCGGCGGCACGGGCTCGGCGCCGGTCGCGGACGGCGCGCCGGTCGCGGGCAAGCAGGGCGGCGCGGCGCCGGCCGCCACCGGCCGCGGCAAGGGGACCGGGGCCCGGCAGACGGCCTGCGACGTCACAAAGATCCGGATCACGGCGAAGCCGCTGACCCGGCCGATCAACCACCTGATGCTGGTGGCCACCAACACCTCCGGCGTCCGCTGCGACCTGTACGCCGCGCCGGCCCTGCGGTTCGACGAGGCCCAGTCGCCGGTGGCCGAGCTGCCGGACAGCAAGCCGCAGGCGGTGGTGAGCCTGGAGCCGGGGGAGTCGGGTTACGCAGGGGTGCTGCTGTCCGGCGCGGACGGCGCCGAGAACGGCCGCACGGTGACCTCGCTGACCGTCTACCTCGCCCGCCGCGACGGGCAGGGCAGCACCGACGGGTCGGCGAAGGTGGCCCTGCCGGGCGGGTCGGCCTACCTGGATGACAGCGCGCGGGTGACGTACTGGCAGACGGACCCGAACACGGCGGCGTCCTGGTAGTCCGCCCGCCGGGTGATCCCGGCGGCGGCCCGGTTGACGACCGCCCCTGAAGCAGGGCGCCCGCGACTCCCCCAGCGGGCGCCCTTTCGTCTGCCCGGCATCCGTCCGCCACCGCCCCGGGCAGGGCCAGCGCGCCACGACCCGGCCGCCGCTGTCCCGTCACGTCCCACCGGCCCCCTGCCGGTGTCCCGCGATCCTCCGCCGACCGGACCAACGCCGCAGGTCAGCGCTCTGCGGGACGGCAGCCGCATCCCACGGAGCGGGGAACGGCGGCCCGGCTCCCGCAGTGTGCCCCACCATGGTCTCCATGGCCGCCGGAGCGGGTGGACAGCACCCGCCCGGCGATGTTTCACGTGAAACATCGGTCGGTTGTTTCACGTGAAACATCACCGAAGGATCCGCGTTCGTTCCGGATCACGTCACGAGAGGCACTTCCGTCGCAGGGGAGCGGAAGTGCCTCTCGCCGCGGGCCGGTCCGCTGTGCTGCAATCGGCATGTGCCTGGCCATGAACACCGCGCCACCAACATCCGCCGCAAACCTCTGGCCCCGCTCCCCGCCGAACTGTCGGGCCCGGTACGGGACTTCACCACCGCGCTGCGCCGTATGCACGGAGAACTGGGCTACAGCCTCCAGGAGCTGGCGGGCAGACTGCCCGCCAGCCGCTCATCCCTCTCCCGCTATCTGCGCGGCCAGAGCCTGCCGGACGAACGGCTGCTGGTGCAGTGGTGCACGCTCTCGCTCACGGGCGAGGACCGGCTGCCCGCGCTGGTGGAGCTGCTGCACCGCGCCCAGGAGGCAGCGGACGAAGCCCCGGCACCCGCACCGCAATCCCGTACGGAGGACGGACCGGGCCCCGTGGCCATGGCGCCGGACGCCCCGCCGCCCGCACGGCGCCGGCTGCGGCTGCTGCTCGCCGGGGCCGGCACCACCGCCGTGCTCACCGGAGCCGCGTTCGCCGCCCTGGCGCTGACCGGCCCGGACACCTCAAAGGGCCACGGGGACGGCGGCGGCCGGGAGGCGGTCGCCTCGCGCGCGGGCGCGGCCACCGGATCCATCCGGATCACCGTGAACAACGTGGAACAGGTCTGCCGGCACAGCCGTACCGACTACTGCGCGCTCGGCCTGGCGCGCGACCCCTATGCGCCGTATCTGCGGCCCAATGTCGTGGGCCGGGTCTGGCACGGCGAGGTGCTGCGCGCGGTCTGCAAGATCGCTGACGGGGTCTCCCTCACGGACGAGGCGGGCGGCCACAGCAGCATCTGGTTCCGGGTCGAGCACCCCGGCGGGCCGGCCTGGATGCCGGGCATCCGCGTCCGCCCGGAACAGCTCGACGCGCCGCTGCCCCGATGCCGGATGTGACCGGGCCGGGTTTGACCGCGCGGGCCGCGGAAAGACGACCGGGGCCGCGCGGGCCCGCGCACCGGCGGCGGTGCCCGGAGCGGCAGTCGCTAGGGTGGCCGCGCCATGACAGAACCACCGCACTGACCGCAGGACCTACTGGGGGAGCCTTCCATGACCGCACGCCGCACCCGACGCCGCTCCGCCGCGTATGCAGCGCTGGCCCTCGGCCTGGCCGGATCGCTGGCTCTGACCGGCTGCAACGGCTCCGCCAAGTCGAAGAAGAGTTCGTCCTCCTCGTCGTCCAAGAGCACAAAGCGGAAGATCATCGGCGGTGGGACCGCGGCGGCGGGGGCCGGTGCGGGCGCGGCGGCCACCCGCCGGACACCGCCCTGCCCCGTCAGCACGACCCGGCTCAGCTTCTCCCAGCCTTCCGGGCCGAAGGGCTACGTCAGCGTGCGGTACAGGAACGCGTCCAGCACGCTCAGCTGCGTGCTCTACGACGGCCCGCTGCTGTACTTCAGCAAGTCCAAGTCCCCGGTGCCGCTCATGAAGGGGGAGGGCGGCAACGTCCTCACGCTCCGGCCCAAGGGCGTCGCGTACGCGGTCATCCCGACCACCACCCCGGCCGCCAGGGGCACCGAGCACAAGGAGGTCGGCGTGCAGTTCCCGGGCGGGCACCTGGGGAGCCGGACGCCCGATCAGCCGCTGCCCTACGACTTGGCGAAGAAGTACTCCACGGTCTCGGTCGGGCAGAGCCAGATCACCTACTGGTACGGCCTGCTCTCCACGGCCAAGAGGCAGGCCGGCGTCGGCAACTGACCCCGGTGCCGGCCCCTCGCCTGGCGCGGGGGCCGGCACCGCTGGGCGCGGCTACGCGTCCAGACCCGCCAGCACCAGGCCCAGCCGGGCCGTGCCGTCCTCGGTGATCCGGACCGGGACGCCCCAGTCCTGCTGGTGGACATGGCAGGCCGGGTACTCGATGTCCGGGTCGTCGTCGCAGGACGCGGCCATCGCCGAGACGTGCAGCACGCCTTCGGCCACCCCGTCCGCGAGGACCAGGTCCCGCGCCAGATCCGTGCCGGCACCCGCGCCCCCGGCGAGGAGTTCCGGCGGGGTGGCGCTGACCAGCAGCCGGGTCGAGGGGCCGTAGCGGGTGTCGAGCTTCTGGCCCGCAGGGGCCTGGAAGACCACGTCCAGGCGGAGGGTGCCGGGGGCGATATCGGTGGCGGCGCGCTGGGTGCGGTGGGCCACCGCCTCGACGCGGACCGCCTCCTCGGGAAGCCGCAGCCGGGTCAGCCGGTGCCGGGCGGACTCCACCACCACGATGTCGTCGTCGGCGAGCACCGCCGCGGACGGCTCCCGCAGGTCCGTGGCGAGCGTGGTCACCTCGCCGCTCGCCGGGTCGAAACGGCGCAGGGCGTGGTTGTAGGTGTCGGCGACGGCGACCGAGCCATCGGGCAGGGCGGTCACGCCCAGCGGGTGCTGGAGCAGGGCCTGCTCAGCGGCGCCGTCGCGGTGCCCGAAGTCGAAGAGGCCGGTGCCGACGGCCGTACGGACCGCATAGCCGCCGTCCTCGGCGCGCTCGATCCAGCGGACCGCGCTGGTCTCGGAGTCGGCGATCCACAGCCGGTCGCCGGCCGCCGCGAGCCCGGAGGGCTGGGCGAACCACGCCTCGGCGGCGGGGCCGTCGACCAGGCCCTCGTTGGTGGTGCCGGCCGCCACCGCAACCGTGCCGTCGGCCGGGTCGTAGGTCCAGATCTGGTGCACACCGGCCATCGCGATCCACAGCCGGTCCTGCCACCAGGCGAGATCCCACGGGGACGAGAGGTCGACCTCGCGCGCCGGGCCGGCGGTCGGCGAGCCCTGCCACCACTGCTTGCCGGTGCCGGCCACGGTTTCCAGGGCGCCGGTCGCCGGGTCGACGACGCGGATGGCGTGGTTGACGGTGTCCGCGACGGCGACCCGGCCGTCCGGCAGCAGCGCCAGGCCCTGCGGTTCGTTGAACGTGTCGGGGCCCAGGCCGCGCTCGCCGGTCCCGATGCGGCGGAGCACGCGCTCGCCGTCGTCGGCCAGCTCCACCAGCTGGTGCCGGGTGGTGTCGGAGACCAGGAAGGTGCCGCCGGGCAGCCGCACCGCCTTGCCGGGGAAGCGCAGGTCGGTGGCGACCGGCTCCGGCGGGACGTACGGGCCGTCGCCGCGGCGCAGGGTGCCCTTCGCGGTGTGCTCGGTGATCAGCTCCTCGACGAGCGTGCCGAGGGCGTGCGCATGGCCCTCGCCCGCGTGCTGGGCGACGACATACCCCTCGGGGTCGATCACCACCAGGGTCGGCCAGGCGCGGACCGCGTACTGCTTCCAGGTCGCCAGCTCGGGGTCGTCGAGGACCGGGTGCTCGACGCCGTACCGCTCGACGGCGTCCACGACCGCCTGGTGATCGGCCTCGTGGACGAACTTCGGGGAGTGCACACCGATGATCACGACGGTGTCGCGGTGGCGCTCCTCCAGCTCCCGCAGCTCGTCCAGGACGTGCAGGCAGTTCACACAGCAGAACGTCCAGAAATCGAGGATGACAATGCGTCCTCGCAGGTCGGAGAGGGTGAGGTCAGTTCCGCCGGTGTTGAGCCAGCCGCCCTTGCCGATCAGCTCGGGGGCCCGGACGCGCGCACGTGAAGCCATGTGGACATTCAACGTCACTCCGGTGCGCACGCATTCCACAGGGGTCACGGGGAACACGTCACCCATGCTGCAAACCCACGGGGACGCCCCTCCCCGCTCCCGCAAGTACGTCGTGCACGACCGGATCTTCGGCATCGGCGAGGACTACTGGGTGGACGACGAGCACGGGCGGCACGCGTTCCTCGTGGACGGGAAGGCGCTGCGCCTGCGGGAGACCTTCGAGCTCAAGGACACCGAGCGGCGGGTGCTGATCACCATCCGCAAGAAGATGTTCAGCCTGCGCGACGCGATGACCATCGAGCGGGACGATGCGCCGCTGGCCGTCATCCGGCGCAAGCGGCTGTCGCTGCTGCGCCACCACTACCGCGTCGAGCTGGTCGACGGCACCGAGCTGGACGTGAGCGGCAAGATCCTGGACCGCGAGTTCGCGGTCGAGTACGACGGCGAACTGCTCGCCGAGATCTCGCGGCGCTGGCTGACCGTCCGCGACACCTACGGCGTCAATGTCATCCGGGACGACGCGGACCCGGCGCTGCTGATCGCCGTGGCGGTCTCGGTGATCCGGATGGCGGAGCGGGAGCGCGAGGGCGACTGAGGCAGGCTCCGGAGAGGGCCGCCAAACGCCTTGCGGACAGCGGAATTTGACCGGTTTCACCGGCTCCGCACCAATCGGTGGCGGCGAATCGCGCACACTACCACCGGCAGCGCTTTCGAACGGCTCGGCCGTCGAACATCCGCCTACGATGGTCACCCGAAAGCACTGCCGGGGTGCCCGTGCGCAGCGTAACTTAACTGCACAGACAGCAGCCCGCGTACGAACCGTTCGAGGGGTCCCGTGACCGTCCATCCCAGCCTTCAGTCCTCCATCGACGCCTGGACGCATTCCATAGAAGCGATAACCGAGCTGGTGACGCCGCTCGTCGAGGGCGAGTGGAACAGGGCGACGGACCTGCCAGGATGGTCCGTGCGCGACATCGTCTCCCATGTCATCGGTCTGGAATGCGAGATGCTGGGCGACCCTCGGCCGATCCACACGCTGCCGCGCGACCTCTACCACGTACGCAGCGAGTCGGCCCGGCGGATGGAGGTCCAGGTCGACGTCCGCCGGCACCACACCGCGCCGGAGATGCTCAGCGAGCTCGAATACACCATCATCCGCCGCTCCCGGCAGCTGCGGAACGAAACCCGGCAGCCGGACACCATCATCCGCAGCCCGCTCGATGAGGACCGCACCCTCGAATTCGTCCTGGACCTGCGGGCGTTCGACGTCTGGGTGCATGAGCAGGACCTGCGCCGGGCGCTCGGCAAGCCCGGCAACCTCGACTCGCCCGGCGCGCTGGTGACCCGCGATCTGCTGGTGCGGCTGCTGCCCGGCGTCGTCGCCAACAGGGCGAAGGCACCGGCCCGTTCGACGGTGGTCTTCGACATCAGCGGCCCGGTGGAGTTCATGCGCACGGTCCGGATCGACGCCGAGGGGAAGGCCACCATCGACGGCAGCGTGTCCCTGGGCCCGACGGTGACGCTCGCGATGGACTGGGACGCCTTCCACCGGCTGGCCTGCGGCCGGATCCGCCCGGCGGCCCTTGCCGAGCAGATCAAGATCGACGGTGACCAGGAGCTGGCCCAGGCGATCCTCGACAACCTCGCGGTGACGCCGTAACGGCAGCCGCCGGGCCGGACGGTGAGCCGAGGAGTTCCCTGTTTCACGTGAAACGGGATCGATCCTTGGTTTCACGTGAAACATGTGCCGTGGTTTCACGTGAAACATCGCCCCCTGTTTCACGTGAAACCATCGCTCGGCCCGCCCTCTTCGGCGCGTCAGGCCGGGACGTGAACCGCCTCGACCCTGCTGACGATCAGCCGCTCACGCTCACGCCGCGCCGCGCGCCGGCGCAACCGCAGGATCTGCGAGACGCCGAGCACCTCCAGCACGAAGACCGAGGCGAAGGCGATCCGGTAGTTGTCGCCGGTCGCGTCGAGCAGGACGCCGACGGCGAGCAGGGTGGTCATCGAGGCGGTGAAGCCGCCCATGTTGACGATGCCGGAGGCGGTGCCCTGGCGCTCCGGCGGGTTGGCCGGCCGGGCGAAGTCGAAGCCGATCATCGACGCGGGGCCGCAGGCGCCCAGCACCAGGCAGAGCGCGATCAGCAGCCCCATCGGCGCGTGCGCGGCCGGCCAGCACAGGGTGAGCGCCCACAGCAGGGCGGTCGCCACGACGGTGCCCAGCGCCAGCGGCATGCGGGCCGCGTGGTGGCGGGCGATGACCTGCCCGTAGACCAGGCCCACGGCCATGTTGGAGAGGACCACGAGGGTCAGCAGCTCACCGGCCGTACCCCGGGAGAGTCCCTGCGCCTCGACGAGGAACGGCAGCCCCCACAGCAGCAGGAAGACCATCGCCGGGAACTGCGTGGTGAAGTGCACCCACATGCCCAGCCGCGTCCCGGGCTCGCGCCAGGCGTCGGCGATCTGTCGGCGGACGAAGCCGGCGCCGCTGTGCTCGCGCGGCGCGGGCGGCGGGGCGAAGCCCTCGGGGTGGTCCTTGAGGAAGAGCAGCAGCAGGACCAGGACAGCGATACCGCCCAGGGCGCTGCCGGCGAAGGTCGTCGTCCAGCCGAAGGTGTGCAGCAGCCGGGCGAGGACCAGCGTGGAGATCAGGTTGCCGGCCATCCCGACCAGGGCGGCGATCTGCGCGATCATCGGCCCGCGGCGGGCAGGGAACCAGCGGGCGCCCAGCCGCAGCACGCTGATGAAGGTCATGGCGTCACCGCAGCCGAGCAGCGCGCGTGAGCCGAGCGCCATGGCGTACGACTCGGAGAACGCGAAGCCGAACTGGCCGGCGGTGTAGAGGACCACGCCGAGGGTCAGGACCTTCTTTGCGCCCAGCCGGTCGACCAGCAGGCCGACGGGTATCTGCATCCCCGCGTAGACCAGCAGCTGCAGGATCGAGAAGGTGGACAGCGCGGAGGCGTTGATGTGGAAGCGGTGCGCGGCGTCCAGGCCGGCCACGCCGAGACTGGTGCGGTAGGTGATCGCGACGAAGTAGACGGCGACGCCGATGCCCCAGACCGCCATGGCCTTGCGGCCACCGGGCGGATCCGAGGGCAGCAGCCGGGCGCCGCCCCCGCCTATGCCGCCGCTCCCGGCGGCGCGCTCGGCACTGCCGCTCATCGCTCATCCCCCTGTGCCAGGTGGCGGACCCAGCTGACGTGGCGGTGCACGGCCTCGGTGGCCGCCTCGGCGTCACCGGCCCGGAGCGCCTCCAGGATCTCGGTGTGCTCGGCGATGTTCTTGGCGATCCGGTCGGGGTGGGCGTGCATGACCGCGACGCCCATCCGCAGCTGGCGGTCGCGCAGCTGCTCGTAGAGCCGGTCCAGGATCTGGTTGCCGGCGCTGCGCACGATGGCGGCGTGGAACGCGCGGTCGGTGACCGACACGGCGGCCAGATCGCCCGCCTCGGCCTGCTCCCGCATGGTCTCCACCAGGCGGCTCAGCTCGCCGATCAGCGCCTCCGGCGCGGGGACGGCCTTGGCCGCCGCGTGCTTCTCGACCAGCAGCCGGGTCTCGACGACATCCGCGATCTCCTGCGCGGATACCGGCAGGACCAGGGCGCCCTTCTTGGGGTAGAGCTTGATCAGCCCTTCGACCTCCAGCCGCAGCAGCGCCTCGCGCACCGGGGTGCGGGAGACGCCCACGGCGTCGGCGAGCTCGCCTTCGGTGAGCAGCATGCCGCCCTCGTAGCGACGCTGGAGGACGGCGTCCTTGATGTGGGTGTAGACCCGCTCGGCGGCGGGCGGCTGTTTGGCGGGGACGGTACCGGTCTCCCTTGTGGGGACGGCGGGCAGGGACGCTGATGGCATGCGCACAGGATAGATACAACAGGTATGCGACCGACACGTCATTCCGGGATGCGGACGATCAACAGGTGCGTTTGTCCTGGTAGAGACGTTTTGGGGGCCGACCGAGGCCCCGGCGGGGCACGGCCGGCCCGTGGTCAGCCGCGCATCCGGCCCTGGGCGACCAGCCGGTCGGCCACCTGGCGGTGGGCGGGCGCGCAGCGCGTACGGCATTCCTCGCGGTCGAACCAGGCGTACTCGGCGATCTCCCGGCCGGGAACGGGGTCGATGTCCTGGGGGCCGCCGGTGAAGCACGTCATGTGCAGCCGCCGGCCGTTCTTGCCGTGCGCCACGTCGTGGACGACGAACGCCTCGGTGAAGTCCCCGGCAGGGATCCGCAGCCCCAGCTCCTCGGACAGCTCACGGGACAGCGCCTCCCGCGCGGTCTCCCCCGCCTCGTACTTGCCGCCCGGGAGGTAGAAGGTGTCGTTGCCCCGCGTCCGCACGCTCAGCAGCCGCCCGTCGCGCACATGCAGCCAGGCCACCGACCGCAGCGGCGCCTCCCGCTCCACGGCGAGCAGCGGCCGGCCGGTCTGCTCGTCGATCCGCCGCCCGGATCCGGTGAAGCCGAGACGGGCGTAGAAGCGGCGGGCGCGGTCGTTCTCCTCGAAGACCTCCAGCCGCAGCGCGCCGTACCGCGCGGCCGCGTGCTCCACCAGTTGCCGGCCGATGCCCGCGCCCTGCGCCTCCGGCGCCACGAACAGCCCGCCGATCTCGACCCCGCCGTCGGGTTCCCGCCCGTCCAGCATCCCCAGCAGCCCGACGACGGCCCCCTCGCATTCGGCGACCCAGTTCTCCGCCTGGACGAGGTAGACCTCGCGGAGGACCCGGGCCCGCTCTCCCTCGCCCTCACCCTCGATGAAGGGATGGGCCTGCTTCGACGCCCTGGACCACAGGTCGCACACCGCGTCCCGGTCGGCTTCGTGGTACCGCCGGATGATCGTTTCGCTGCTCATTCCGCCGACCGTAAGCAGCCGGGACGGCGGCGGCAAACCCTTTGCCGGGTGGTGCCCCTCTGACGAAAGGGGGACCCGAGAGGGAGTCGCGGTCCGACTCAAGGTGGACCCGAGTCCGTACCTGACGCGTAGGGAACGCCCGGAATTCCATGGGTGAATGGAGCCAGGGAGCCGTGAGCGCCAGCAGGACTAGGGGAGTTGACCATGCAGACCAGGACGAACACCGGCCGCCGCACCCGCCACGCCGTCGTACTGGCCCTGATCGCCGCGACCGTCTGGGCGGGCGCCGCCGTCATCCGCGGCGCCGGGCAGCCCGATCCGTCCGCGCCGACCGGCCCGGTGGCGCATCTGAGCCGCGTGGTCGATCTCATCCGGGGCTGAGCAACGGCGAGGGGCGATGTTTCACGTGAAACGCACCGACCGTTTCACGTGAAACATCGCCCCCGCTGCCGTCGCGGGCCGGCCTCATCGGCCGGCCCGGGCGGCTCAGCCCCAGGTGATCAGCCGCTTGGGCCGCTCCAGGATCGCCCCGATGTCCGCGAGCAGCTTGGACCCCAGCTCACCGTCGATCAGGCGGTGGTCGAAGGAGAGCGCGAGGGTGGTGACCTGGCGCGGCTTGACCTTGCCCTTGTGGACCCACGGCTGGAGCTTGATCCCGCCGAAGGCGAGGATCGCCGACTCCCCCGGGTTGAGGATCGGCGTGCCGGTGTCGACCCCGAAGACGCCGACGTTGGTGATGGTGACCGTGCCGCCGGACATCGCCGCCGGAGAGGTCTTGCCCTCGCGCGCGGTGGCCACCAGCTCGCCCAGCTCCGCGGCGAGCTGCGGCAGCGTCTTGACCCCGGCGTCCTTGATGTTCGGGACGATCAGGCCGCGCGGAGTGGCCGCCGCGATGCCGAGGTTGATGTAGTCCTTGTAGACGATCTCCTGAGCGGCCTCGTCCCAGGCGGCGTTGGCCTCCGGGTGGCGCTTGAGGGCGACCAGGAACGCCTTGGCGACCAGCAGCAGCGGGTTGACCCGCAGCCCGGCCAGGTCCGGGTCCTGCTTCAGCTCCTGGACGAGCTTCATGGTGCGGGTCACGTCGACGGTGAGGAACTCCGTGACGTGCGGCGCGGTGAAGGCGCTGGCGACCATCGCCTGAGCGGTGGCCTTGCGGACGCCCTTGACCGGCACCCGCCGCTCGCGGGACGCGTCGAAGCCGCCCGCGGGTGCGGCGGTTCCGGCCGGAGCGGGCGCTCCGGCGGGAGCGGTGGCCGGCACGGCCTCGGCCGGCGCAGCGGCCGCGTACACGTCGTCGCGGGTGATGGTGCCGTCCGGCCCGGTCGGGGCGACCGTCGCCAGGTCGATGCCCAGGTCCTTGGCGAGCTTGCGGACCGGGGGCTTGGCCAGCGGCCGTCCGGCGGCCGGCGGGGTCGGCGCGGTGGGCGCGGCCGGGGCGGGTACGGAGACGGCGGGCACGGCGGGCGCCACCGGAGCGGCCGCCGGGGCCGGCGCGGTCCGCCCGTTCAGCTCCGCCTGGAGGCCCGCGGCCACCGCCGGCTGCGGCTTGCGCGCCCGGCGCTTGGTCGAGGACGGCGCGGCGCCGTAGCCGACCAGCACCGCCTGCCGGCCCTGCGGCTCGGCGTCCTCCTCGGCCGGTCCGGCGGGCGCCGCCGCGGCGGCCCCCTCCTGGACGGGTCCGGCACCCGGGTCGGTGTCGACCGAGATGATGACCGTGCCGACGTCGACGGTGGTGCCCTCGTCGAAGTTCAGCGTGTGCACCACCCCGTCGTAGGGGATGGGGAGTTCGACGGCGGCCTTGGCGGTCTCGACCTCGCAGACGACCTGGCCGTCGGTGACGGTGTCACCGGGCCGGACGTACCACTTGAGGATCTCTGCCTCGGTGAGGCCCTCGCCCACATCGGGCATCTTGAACTCGCGGATGCGCTGCGTGTTCGCCGCGCCGGCGGTCCCTGCAGTCATGGTCACGACTCTCCTCAGCCCTCAGTACGCCAGCGCGCGGTCAACGGCGTCGAGCACCCGGTCCAGTCCCGGAAGGTACTCGTCCTCCACCCTGGACGGCGGGTAGGGGGCGTGGAAGCCGCCGACCCGCAGCACCGGTGCCTCCAGGTGGTAGAAGCAGCGCTCGGTGATCCGGGCGGCGATCTCCGCACCCGAGCCGAGGAAGACCGGGGCCTCGTGGACCACGACCAGCCGGCCGGTCTTCTCGACCGAGGACTGCACGGTGTCGAAGTCGATCGGGGAGATCGAGCGCAGGTCCACGACCTCGACCGACTTGCCCTCCTCGGCCGCGACCTTGGCGACGTCCTCGCAGACCTTCACCATCGGGCCGTAGGCGGCCAGCGTGAGGTCCGAACCGGGCCGGGTGATCCGGGCCTTGTGCAGCGGGTCCGGGATCGACTCGGTGTCCAGGCGCGACTTGTCGTGGTAGCGGCGCTTGGGCTCGAAGTAGATGACCGGGTCGTCCCCGGCGATGGCCTGCTGGAGCATCCAGTAGGCGTCCGAGGAGTTCGACGGCGAGACGACCTTCAGGCCCGCGACGTGCGCGAACAGCGCCTCGGGGGACTCGGAGTGGTGCTCGACCGCGCCGATGCCGCCCGCGTACGGGATGCGGATGACGACCGGCACCTTGACCTTGCCGAGCGCCCGGGCGTGCATCTTCGCGAGCTGGGTGACGATCTGGTCGTAGGCGGGGAAGACGAAGCCGTCGAACTGGATCTCGGCGACCGGGCGGTAGCCGCGCAGGGCCAGGCCGATCGCGGTGCCGATGATCCCGGACTCGGCCAGCGGGGTGTCGATCACCCGCTCCTCGCCGAAGTCCTTCTGCAGCCCGTCGGTGACGCGGAAGACGCCGCCGAGCTTGCCGACGTCCTCGCCCATGACGAGGACCTTGGGGTCGGCCTCCATGGAGGCCCGCAGCGACGCGTTGATCGCCTTGGCGATGGTGATCTTTTCGTGGACGGCCATGGTCAGTTCCCCTCCGCGGCGGCATCGGCGTCGGCGAACGACGCCTGGTACGCGGCGAACTGCGCGCGCTCCTCGTCGACGAGCGCGTGCCCGTCGGCATAGACATTGTCGAAGATCGACATGGGGTCCGGGTCGGGCATCGACCGGACGGCCTCGCGGACCCGCTTGCCCAGGGCCTCGCTCTCCTCGTCGACCGCCGTGAAGTACCCCTCGTCGGCCAGGCCCTCGGCCTCCAGATACCGCCGCAGCCGCAGGATCGGGTCCTTGGCCTCCCAGGCCAGGGTCTCCTCGTCGGCGCGGTACCGCGTCGGGTCGTCGGAGGTGGTGTGGGCGCCCATGCGGTAGGTGAACGCCTCGATGAGCATCGGGCCCTCGCCGGAGCGCGCCCGGTCCAGCGCCGCCTTGGTCACCGCCAGGCAGGCCAGCACGTCGTTGCCGTCGACGCGTACGCCGGGGAAGCCGTAGCCCCGGGCGCGCTGGTAGAGGGGGACGCGGGTCTGCTTCTCGGTGGGCTCGGAAATCGCCCACTGGTTGTTCTGGCAGAAGAAGACGACCGGGGCGTTGTAGACCGCGGAGAAGGTGAAGGATTCGGCGACATCGCCCTGGCTGGAGGCGCCGTCACCGAAATACGCGATGACCGCGGAATCCGCGCCGTCCTTCTGCACGCCCATCGCGTAGCCGGTCGCGTGCAGCGTCTGCGACCCGATGACGATGGTGTAGAGGTGGAAGTTGTTGCTGTTGGGGTCCCAGCCGCCGTTGTTGACGCCGCGGAACATCCCCAGCAGGTTCGTCGGGTCGACGCCGCGGCACCACGCCACGCCGTGCTCCCGGTAGGTGGGGAACACGTAGTCGTCGTCGCGCAGCGCCCGGCCGGAGCCGATCTGCGCGGCTTCCTGGCCCAGCAGCGAGGCCCACAGGCCCAGTTCCCCCTGGCGCTGGAGGGTGGTCGCCTCGGCGTCGAACCGCCGGGTCAGCACCATGTCGCGGTACAGACCGCGCAGTTCCCCGGGGGTGAGGTCGATCGCGTAGTCCGGGTGCTCGACCCGCTTCCCTTCCGGGGTCAGCAGTTGTACGAGCTGGTCGTGCTCCGCCTCGTCCGGCCGGACGCCGTTCCGGTCCTTGGACGGCGACGCCTTTTTCGCCGGCGCCGCCTTTTTGGCGGTGGTGCGCTTGCTGCCGCCGCGGGCGGTTTTCCGCTCGGCAGTGCCTTCCACGGTCACGTGCTGCTCCTCCGTCTGTCCGGCCCCCGGGGTCCGCCGGTGGCCGTTGCGGCTCACCCGGTATCCGATACGGCGCACGGGGTGTGTGCGAACGCGGCCGGATCCGGGTGGAACAAAGCGCCCCGGAGTGGCCTGCTCATTGCACGTTACCCATTGTCAAAGCCGAAGTGGAAATGGCGCTGACCTGCGATTTTGCTTGGATTTCCAAGTAAATCGCGAAGGCTGGGAACAACTCCTGGTCACAGCGTTGCAGGCCGCCGGGACAACGGCACGTTATATCGGTGACCTGGAGCACGGGAAGAGTCGATGTGTGAGACTGGGAAGGTGCGCGAAGACGGAAAAATCACGGTTTTCCTGCTCGATGACCACGAAGTGGTCCGGCGGGGCGTCCACGAAATGCTCTCGGTCGAGGACGACATCGAGGTGGTCGGCGAGGCCGGCACCGCGGCCGACGCGCTGGTCAGGATCCCCGCGACCCGTCCGGACGTGGCCGTGCTCGACGTCCGGCTCCCGGACGGCAGCGGTGTGGAGGTCTGCCGCGAAGTCCGGTCGCAGAACGAGGACATCCGCTGCCTGATGCTCACCTCGTTCGCCGACGACGAGGCCCTCTTCGACGCGATCATGGCCGGTGCGTCCGGTTATGTCCTCAAGGCCATCCGCGGCAACGAACTCCTCTCCGCCGTACGGGACGTGGCGGCCGGGAAGTCGCTGCTCGACCCGGTGGCCACCGCCCGCCTCCTGGAGCGGCTCCGCGACGGCAACGCCGCCAAGGGCGACGACCGGCTGGCGAACCTCACCGACCAGGAGCGCAGGATCCTCGATCTGATCGGCGAGGGACTGACCAATCGCGCGATCGGCGAACGGCTCCACCTCGCCGAGAAAACGATCAAGAATTACGTTTCCAGCCTGCTGTCGAAACTCGGCATGGAACGCCGCTCGCAGGCCGCCGCCTATGTCGCCCGGATGCAGGCCGAACGGCGCTGAGCGGCCCATAAGCGGCGCTGACCAGGCGGAATAGGCGTGACGCGAACGCGGAATCGGCAATTCCACGGTGCCGCGGCCGGGACCAACGTCCCGCCGGTCCGGGGCCGCCGCCCCTACTCCCCGCGCGGCCGGCCGGGCAGGCTGGCTCCATGCCCAGCGACGACTCCCGCGCCCTTGCGCTGCTGAGCCGCACGCCCTACGGCCGGGTGTCGGCCAGCCGGCGGGCCCTGCCCTTCACCGCCGTCACCCGGCACATCGTCACCGGCGGCCGGGTGGTCCTGCGGCTGCACCGCGGCTACGGCTACCACCGGGCGCTGGACGGCAGCGTGGTCGCCTACGAGGCCGACAACGCCAACAGCGGGGCCCCCGACACCTGGTCGGTGCAGGTCACCGGCACCGCCCGGACCACCGAACCGGCCGCGGCCGAGCGGGAGCTGTTCGGCCGCACCCCGCGGCTGGCCGACGGGGACCCGTTCGACCCGGTCTTCCTGCGGATCGACCCGGAATTCGTGACCCTGCACCACCTCACGGACGTACCGGTCGCCGCCTATGCGCACCCTCTGTAAGGCTTTCCGCCACACCCACTCCACTGGGCGAAGTTGATCTAACATCTGGCGCGTGCTGCGCTCATCTGTAGTCCGGTCGGCGGTGACGCCCGACCGCGACACCCTCGGATCCCTGCTGCGCCACTACGGCCGTGCCGGGGCGCCGCTGTCCTGCGAGCCGGTCGCCGAGGGCCTGCTCAACCACGGCTACTTCCTCGCCACCACCCGCGGCCGCTACTTCCTCAAGCACCACCTCGACGGGGACCGCGCCGCCCTCACCCGCCAGCACCGCGCCACCCGCCGGCTCGCCGGGCTCGGCCTGCCGGTCGTCCCGCCCGTGACGGGCGACGACGGGCGGACCGTCACCGTGCTGGACGGCCGGTACTACGCCCTGCACCCCTGGATCGAGGGCCGGCACCTGACCGGCACCGAGCTCACCGAGGGCCAGTCGCGCCGGCTCGGCGCCCTGCTCGGGCTCGTCCACACCACACTGGCGGAGGTCATGGCCGACGAGCCGGCCCCGCCGCGGCCGCCCGGCACCGACGCCGCCGCCGACCCCGAGCGGACCTTCGAGACGATCGAGGAGCTGCTGGTGCTGGCGCGCGAGGCCCGCCCGCGCACCAGCTTCGACGAGCTGGCCGAGCACCGCCTCCTGGAGCGGCGGACGCTGCTGGAGCGGCAGGCGCACCGCCGTCCGGCGCCCGGCGCGGAACCGGCCGCGGGGTGGGTGCACGGGGACTTCCACCCGCTGAACGTGCTCTACCGCGGCACCGAACCGGCCGCGATCGTCGACTGGGACCGGCTGGGCGTCCAGCCCCGCGCCGAGGAGGCGGTGCGCGCCGCCGCGATCTTCTTCGTCCGCCCCTGCGGGACCCTGGACCTGGCCAAGGTCGCCGCGTACGCGAGCGCCTACCGCAGCGTGTGCGGCGCGGGTGCCGAGGAGCTGGCCGCCGCCGTGCACCGGGTGTGGTGGGAGCGGCTGAACGACTTCTGGATGCTGACCTGGCGCTACCGGCTCGGCGACCGCCGCACCGATCCGCAGTTCCCCGCGGCGGCGGCGCTGGCGGTGTGGTGGACCCGCGCCTATCCGGCCGTGCGGAAGGCGTTCACGGGCTGACCGCCCGGGCCGGCGGCCTTCGGCGGCCGGCCCGCTGCCGGTCAGCCGCCGGTGGTGCCGCCCAGCGGCGTCCCGCCGTTGGTGGAGCCGCCGCTGCTCGTGCCGCCGGTGTTCGTGCCACCGGTGTTCGTGCCGCCGGTATTCGTGCCACCGCTGTTGGTCCCACCGGTGTTCGTCCCGCCGGTGTTCGTCCCGCCGTCCGACGTGCCGCCGGTGTTCGTGCCGCCGCCGGTGTCCGTGCCGCCGGTCGTCGTGCCGCCGGTGGTGCCGGTCGGCGGCTCCGAGGTCGGGGGCTGCGAGGTGGGCGGCTCGGACGAGGGCGGGGTGCTGGGCTGGTGGCTCGGCCGGTGGGTGTAGGTGTTCCCGCCGCCGGTGCTGCCGCCCGGGTACGTCTCGGGGCTGCTCGGCTCGTCCGTCGGCGGCTCGGTGGTCTCGTCGGACTGCGAGGGCGACGGGGACTGGGTGACCGGGGTCTGCTTCTTGTGGCCCGGGCCATTGGTGTTCTGGAGCGCGAAGGCGACGCCCACGCCGATGGCGATCAGCGCCAGCAGCGCGATCAGCCAGACCTTGCCGCGGCCGCTCCGGGACTGGCGGTACCCGCCCTCGTAACCGCCGTCGTCGTCCCGCATCCCGGGCGTGAGGATCGGCTGCGCCGTGGTCTGCCCGGCGCCGGGGTGGGGCAGCGCGGTGGTCTCGGCGGCGCCGCCACCGCGCAGCGCCATGGTGTGGCCGCCCTCGGGCAGCGCGACCGGGCCGGTGTTCCATGTGCCGGTGTGGCCGCCCTGCTCGTGCAGCATCTGCAGCGAGTACTGGACCAGCCCGCGCATCTCCTCGGCGGTCTGGAACCGGTCGTCGGGGTCCTTGGCCAGCGACCGCATGACCAGGCCGTCCAGCTCCGGCGGCACCGACTCGGCGACCTGGGAGGGCGGCACCGGCATGTCCTGGACGTGCTGGTAGACGACGGAGAGCGGGGTCTCGCCGGTGAACGGCGGCCGCTGGGTGAGGAGTTCGTACAGCAGGCAGCCGGTGGCGTACAGGTCGGAACGGGTGTCGACGGTCTTGCCGAGCGCCTGCTCCGGGGAGAGGTACTGCGGGGTGCCCATGACCATGCCGGTCTGGGTCATGGTCGACTGCGCGCCGTGCAGCGCGCGGGCGATGCCGAAGTCCATCACCTTCACGGCGCCGCTGTTGGTGATGATCACGTTCGCGGGCTTGATGTCGCGGTGCACGATGCCGTGCTGGTGGCTGTAGGCGAGCGCCTCCAGCACCCCGGAGACGATGATCAGCGCCTGGTCCGGCGGCGGGGCGTCGGCGTTGAGCAGCAGATCGCGGATGGTGTGGCCCTCGACCAGCTCCATCACGATGTACGGGACGGTGCTGCCGCCGACGTAGTCCTCGCCGGAGTCGTACACCGCGACCACCGCGTGGTGGTTCAGCCCGGCCACCGACTGCGCCTCGCGCGTGAAGCGGGCCTTGGACACCGGGTCCTCGGCGAGGTCGGCGCGCAGCAGCTTCACGGCGACGGTGCGGCCCAGGCGGACGTCCTCGGCGGCGAACACCTCCGCCATACCGCCCCGGCCCAGCCGGCGCGTGAGCCGGTAGCGGCCGTCGCCGACCAGTCCGCCGTTGCCCCACATCTCCGGTGCGTCGGGGACGTTGGAGCCGGTGGCGTCAGGATCGGACGGCCCCTGGGGGCGCTGCGTCGGTGCCATCGGTCCTCGCCGTCGAATCGATCCGCGTTGCAGCGGTAAGGTCTCGGTCTTCGCTAGAGCACGCTACAGGTTCCGCGGCACCCGCCGGTCCGTCGTGGACCGGCCATCAAACCTTCCGCGAACCAAGTGTCGCAAGTCCACCACCCCCCGGCCGCGGCCCGGGCCGCGGGCAGACCGTGCCCGGATCTTGCACATCTGGTCACGGAACGGGCACACAGCTTGACGTGCCGGTGGCCTGGGGCAGACTTGGCTGCGGAATTCCAGATCTGATCGCCAGACATACGGGCAGTGCGCCCCAGGGGGAAGCGGAACGATGAGCCAGGACGGCGCTCAGGGCCAATTCGAGGGCCGTTCGGTCGGCGGTGGACGTTACCAGCTCCGTGATCTTCTGGGCGCCGGCGGGATGGCCTCCGTGCACCTCGCCTACGACAGCGTGCTGGACCGCGAGGTGGCGATCAAGACCCTGCACACCGAGCTCGGCCGCGAGCAGGCGTTCCGCGAGCGCTTCCGGCGCGAGGCGCAGTCCGTGGCGAAGCTCACGCACACCAACATCGTCTCGGTCTTCGACTCCGGCGAGGACGAGCTCGATGGCGGCATGGTGCCGTACATCATCATGGAGTACGTCGCCGGCCAGCCGCTGCGGTCCGTGCTCGACAGCGATATCGCCCAGCACGGCGCGATGCCGACCGAAAAGGCGCTGAAAATCACCGCCGACGTGCTCGCCGCGCTGGAGGCGAGCCACGAGATGGGCCTGGTCCACCGGGACATCAAGCCGGGCAACGTCATGATCACCAAGCGCAGTGTCGTGAAGGTGATGGACTTCGGCATCGCCCGCGCCATGCAGTCCGGGGTGACGTCGATGACGCAGACCGGCATGGTCGTCGGCACGCCGCAGTACCTCTCGCCCGAGCAGGCGCTGGGCCGCGCGGTGGACGCCCGCTCCGACCTGTACTCGGTCGGCATCATGCTCTTCGAGCTGCTCACCGGCCAGCTGCCGTTCGACGCGGACTCGCCGCTGGCCATCGCCTACGCGCACGTCCAGGAAGAGCCGCCGGTCCCGTCGAGCATCAACCGCTCGCTGCCGCCGGCCGTCGACGCGCTGGTCGCCCGGGCGCTGCGGAAGAACCCCAACGAACGCTTCCCCACCGCCGAGGCGATGCGGGACGAATGCCTGCGGATCGCCGGTTCCGGGCAGTCCGGGGCGACGCCGCTGATCATCAGCGAGGGTCCGCGCGCCCGCACCAGCGGCGCCTCGGTCTCCTCCGCGGTCTTCCCCACCGCCGCCGGCAACCCGCACACCCCGGCGCCGCCGAACGTCCAGCAGCCGTACCAGCCGACGCAGGCGGCGTTCGCACCGCCGACGCCGCCGCCGGCGAACAACGCCTATCCCACGCCCGCGCCGGGGCCGGCCCCGACCCCGGCGCCGTTCGCCAACGTCGGCTTCCAGGCCCCGCCGCCGTTCCCCGGCCCGCCGGCGCCCCCGGTGACCGGCCCGATGCCGTCCGCGAGCCCGCGCAAGAACAACAGCCCGGTGATCATCGTCGCGGCGGTGGTGGGTGTCGTGGTGGTCACCGCGATCGCCATCGGCATCGGCCTGAGCGCCGGCGGCGACACCGGTGGCGGCGGCAGCGACACCCCGACGCGGGCGTACTCCTACAGCCCGTCGCCCACGGCCAGCGTCCGGCCGGAGGACAAGACGGCGACGATCCAGACCTCCGAGTGCACCAGCCCGGCCAAGAGCGCCGTGGACCCGCGCAAGATCCTGTTCCCGTCGTTCAAGTTCAAGAACCTGGAGTCGGTCGAGCAGTGCATCAGGGCGGCCGGCTGGAAGTACAAGATCGTCAAGGAGGAGAACGACGCGATCTGGGGCAAGAACACCGTCACGAACCAGACCCCGGACGCCATCAGCTGGTGGAACCCGAGCAGCAACGACACCATCCAGCTGACGATCTCCACCGGCCGCAGCAACTGACCTCGGCCGACCGCGGCACCTGACAGCGGAGGGGCCGGCACGCACCGAGCGTGCCGGCCCCTCCGGCCGTTTCGCAGGCGCCGGGCGCCTGGGGATCAGAGGTACGGGCCCGAGCGGGCGCCTCCGTGGCCGGGCTGCTCCTGGCCTTCCGCGGTGATGCCGGGCGGCAGGGCGCGGCGCATCTGCTCCAGCTGCGCCCGGGCGGCCATCTGCTGGGCGAAGAGCGCGGTCTGGATGCCGTGGAAGAGTCCCTCCAGCCACCCCACCAGCTGCGCCTGGGCGATCCGCAGCTCCGCCTCGGTCGGCACCGACTCATCGGTGAAGGGCAGCGAGAGCCGCTCCAGCTCCTCGACCAGCTCGGGCGCCAGCCCGTCCTCCAGCTCCTTGACCGAGCTGGCGTGGATCTCCTTCAGGCGCACCCGGCTCGCTTCGTCGAGCGGAGCCGCCTTCACCTCTTCCAGCAGCTGCTTGATCATGCTGCCGATGCGCATGACCTTCGCAGGCTGCTCGACCATGTCCGTGACCGGAACCTCACGGGGCTCCTCGCCCTCTCCCCCGCCACCGGAGCCGGCGCTGCCGAGCGCCATGCCGTCCGGGCCGACGACCAGGACGTGCTGGTTCTCCTGCGACCGTTCGTTCATCGGCATATCCATGCCGCCATTCTCTCGTACGACAGGTCCAGAACGGTGGTGCCCCTGACAGAAGGTGATCCACCCAGGTTGAGGGCATGTTTCACGTGAAACCGCGCCCTTCCCGTGTTTCACGTGAAACCACGGGGGCGGTACCGCGATGTTTCACGTGAAACCAGTCGCTCGGCGCTCGATGTTTCACGTGAAACACCGGCCCGGGCGCACGGTGTTTCACGGGAAACCACGAGGCCGGGGCGCGTTTCACGTGAAACCACGCATGGCCGCCACACCGTGTTTCACGTGAAACCGTGCGCGCGTGTTTCACGTGAAACATGGTCTCCGGCCCCTCAGCGCCGCCGCAGCCGCAGGCCGAGGAAGGCGAGCCCCAGGCCGGTGAGGGCCATCCCCGCGCCCATCGGCAGGACCCGTTCGACGTGGTCGCCCGAGGTTTCGAGGGAGTAGGGGCCGGCCGACGGGTCCGGGCCGGCTTCGTTCTCGGTGGTTCCGGGGTGCTGTTCGGGTGCGGGCGACGGCACCTGCCGGTACGGGCTCGGGGCGGCGGGGTCGGCGAGATCGCGGGGGGCGGCCGGGGAGGGAAGCTCCGTATCGGCGGCGTCCGGGACCTCGGGCGGGGACGGCCGCGGGGCGCTGTCGTGCGGCGCGGGGGCGGGCCGGCTGGACGGCAGCTGGACGGGGTCGGCGGACGGCGTGCGCGGTGGGGCGGACGGTACGGCGGGGTCCCCGTCCGAGGCGTCGTCCGCGATGGTGGTACCGAAGTCCGGAGCGGACGCCCCTGACCAGGGGAAGCGCGGGCCGAACGGATGGTGCCGGTGGTGGTGGCGCCCGTGCGGGAACGGCCCGCCGGGGTGGTGCGGGAAGGCCGGCAGGGTGCCGGAGAAGCCGGGGAAGCGATCCGGGAGGTCCCGGAAGTCGGTGGTGCCGGGGTAGTCCGGGAGGCCCTCCGGCGCGCCGGGACGGGCCGGGTACATCTCCCCGAAGCGGTCCGCGGTCAGCAGGGGGTCCGCCGCGTAGTCGTCCATCGGTTCGCCGGGCCGGGCGGCCGGGGTGGCCCGGTGGTCCACGGCCAGCGCGGTGCCGGACATCAGGGAGACGGGCAGGGCGGCGGCGACCACCAGCAGACTTGTGGCAATGCGCGTACGGAATCCTGGAGCGACCACGGTGCCCCTCCCGTGCCGAGCCGTCGAGTGACGTGCCCAGCGTCACACGGCGGCATGACCGCGGCATCTCGGGCAGGTCGGCCGGGTGACCCGCCGGCACGGAGAGGGGCGGGGGCCGTCAAGGCCCCGGAAAGCGCCTGGTCGGCGGCTCAGACGGTCAGGATGACCTTGCCGAAGTGGGTGCTGGAGTCCAGTACGCGGTGCGCCTCGGCGGCCTGGGCCATCGGCAGCGTCCGGTCCACGATCGGGCGGACCTGGCCGTTGCCGATCAGCGGCCAGACGTGCTCGCGGACGGCGGCGACGATGGCCGACTTCTCGCTCACCGGGCGGGCCCGCAGACCGGTGCCGGTGATCGCGGCGCGCTTGGAGATCAGCGCGGCGAGGTTCAGCTCCGCCTTCACCCCGCCCTGCAGCCCGATGATCGCCAGGCGGCCGGCGACCGCCAGCGCCTTGATGTTCCGCTGGAGGTACTTGGCGCCGATGATGTCGAGGATGACGTCCGCGCCCTGGCCGCCGGTGGCCTTGCGGATCTCCTGGACGAAGTCCTGTTCGCGGTAGTCGATGAGCAGGTCGGCGCCCAACTCGGCGCAGCGGGCCAGCTTTTCGGGGCCGCCGGCGGTGACCGCGACCCGCGCGCCGACCGCCTTGGCGAGCTGGATGGCCATGGTGCCGATGCCGCTGGCGCCGCCGTGGACCAGCAGCGTCTCGCCGGGCCGCAGGTGCGCGATCATGAAGACGTTCGACCAGACGGTGCAGGCGACCTCGGGGAGCGAGGCGGCCGTGACGAGGTCGACGCCGGGCGGCAGCGGCAGCACCTGGCCGGCCGGGACGGCGACCTTCTCGGCGTAGCCGCCGCCCGCCAGCAGCGCGCAGACCTCGTCGCCGACCGCCCAGCCGTGCACGCCGGGCCCGACCGCGGCGATCCGCCCCGAGCACTCCAGGCCCGGGTACGGGGAGGCGCCGGGCGGCGGGTCGTAGAAGCCCTGGCGCTGGAGGAGGTCGGCGCGGTTCACGGCGCTGGCCGCGACCTCGATCAGGACCTCGCCCTCGGCGGGCTGCGGATCGGGCACGTCGGCCCACACGAGGGCTTCGGGGCCTCCGGGTTCGGGGATGGTGATCGCTCGCATGGGCGCGAGGCTACTCGCCGTCAGGCCGCGGGGCGAAAGGGCGGTACGCGGCCGGCGGACCGGGCGGCGCGCCGGGAGCGGGCGGTGGCGCCGCGCTCGCCCGCCCGGTCATTCGTCCGCGGGGCGCATGGCGGACACCGCCGTACCGGGCAGCGTCGGCTTGGCGGACGGCCGCCCGGCGGGGTCCGGTTCGCCGGCCGGCGCGGCCCGGACGATGGTGATCAGGCGGTCCGCGGTCTGGAGCGGGCTCGCCTCCGGGTCGTCGAAGCTCAGCAGCCGGTGGCCGCGCAGGACGGAGACGACCAGGTCGCGGGCGTCCCGGACGGACGTGCCGACCTCGGACTTCACCACCGGCCGTTCCACCAGGTCCAGGCCGCTGCCCTGCTGGATCAGGTCCTCCATGACGGCGCCCGCGCTGGGGCTGTGCACCGAGAGCCCCAGCAGCCGGCCGGCGGCGCTGGCCGAGGTGATGACCGCGTCGGCGCCGGACTGCCGCAGCAGCGGGGCGTTCTCCTCCTCCCGCACCGCGGCGACGATGGTGGCGTCCTTGTTGAGCTGACGGGCGGTCAAGGAGACCAGGACGGCGGTGTCGTCGCGCTGGGTGGCGATGACGACCTGGTGCGCGCGCTGGATCTCGGCGCGGAGCAGCACATCGCTGCGCGTCCCGTCGCCGACCACGCCCGCGAACCCCTCGGCCACCGCGGCCTCGATCACCTTGGAGCCGGTGTCGACGATGACGACGCGGTCGCGGGGCAGGCCGGTGGCGCACAGGGTCTGGACGGCGGACCGGCCCTTGGTTCCGTAGCCGACGATGACGGTGTGGTCGCGCAAGGCGGTTCTCCAGCGGTGGCGTGATCGGGGTGCGGGGAACGGGGCTGTTCCGACGCTACCGATCCCGGAGCGCCGGAGGCGGTTTTCCGGCGCACCGGGCCGGCCCGCGCTGTCCCGGCCGGACCGGGCGCCGGCTCCTGACACACTTCCGGCGGGAGACCATGGGCGCCCGAAACCCGGAGGATGACCGGTATGCCGTATCCAGCGACGTTCACCGCGCAGGCCGCACCCGAGGAGCCGGCCGCATGAACGACGAGCACACGCCGCCCCGCGCGCCCGGCAAGGTCTCCGTCCTCCGGGCGCTGTGGTCGCGTTCGCGGTCCCAGGCCGAGGAGCAGGGGGAGGCCGGGCGGGCCGTCGTGATGCCCGCGCAGGGCGTGAAACCGCCGCTTCAGCAGGTCCTGCGGCGGCTCGTGATGGCGCTGGTGGTGCTGGCCCTGACGACGTTCGTGGTGTGGATGGACGGCGACGGGTACCACGACAACGCGGGCGGCGACGTCGGGCTGCTCGACGCGGCGTACTACGCGACGGTGACGCTCTCCACCACCGGTTACGGCGACATCACGCCGATCAGCGACAGCGCGCGGCTGACCAACATCTTCGTCATCACACCGTTGCGCGTGCTGTTCCTGATCATCCTGGTCGGCACCACGCTGGAAGTGCTCACCGAGCGCACCCGGCACCAGGTGCGGGTGCACCGCTGGCGGTCGCGCATGCGCGATCACGTCGTCGTCATCGGCTACGGGACGAAGGGCCGGCACGCCGTGCAGACGCTGGTCGGGCAGGGCGTGCCGAAGCAGAAGATCGTGGTGGTGGACCCCAAGAAGCCGACCGTGGACGCGGCGAGCAACGACGGGCTGGTGGGGGTCATCGGGGACGCCACCCGGTCCGACGCGCTGCGCCGGGCCGAACTCCCCCGGGCCGCGAAGGTGGTCGTCGCCACCCACCGCGACGAGACCGCCGCGCTGGTGACGCTCACCGCCCGCCAGCTCAACAAGCACGCCACCATCGTGGTGGCGGTCCGGGAGGACGAGAACCTGCCGCTGCTGAAGCAGAGCGGCGCCGACACCGTCGTCACGAGCTCCAGCTCGGCGGGCCGGCTGCTGGGCGTGGCGATGGCCAGCCCCAGCGCGGGGGCCGTCCTGGAGCGCCTGATGACCTTCGGCAGCGGCCTGGACCTGACCGAACGCCCGGTGGTGGCAGGCGAGGTGGGGCGCTCCCCGCGCACGTGCGGCGACCTGGTGGTGGCCGTGGTGCGCGGCGGCAGGCTGCTGGACTACACGCAGCCGGAGGCCGGGACTCTGCGGGCCGGGGATCGGCTGATCACCGTGCAGCGGGTGCCGGCCGGGGAGCCCGCGGCGGGCTGACGGCCCGGTCGGCCGGGAGCGCCGGGCCGGCGGGCGGCGGTGTCAGGCGGGGCCGCCGGACGCGGAGTCGTAGCCCGTGCCGGGGGCGGGCCAGCCCGCCGACCAGCCGGCGGGCCAGGGGAGTTCGAGGAGTTCGGCCTCGGTGCCGCGTTCCGCGCCGCCCGGCGGGACGACCGCCAGCGCGTCCGCGGCGGCGATCCCGCGCAGCATCGCGGGCCCGTGGAAGCGCAGCGGGGCGGCGATCAGGCCGTGCCGGTCGTCGTCGCGGTAGGCGACCGGGACGAGCCGGGTGTCGCGCGGATGCCCCTGGACGGCGGCGGCCAGCGGGACGCGGTACGGCTCGGCCGGGCGGCGGGCGGCGAGGGTGCGGAGGAGCGGTTCGGCCAGGGTGAGCAGACCGGAGACGGCGGCGAGCGGATTGCCCGGGAGGCCGACGAGGTGCCGGCGGGGCGCCAGGCGGGCCAGCAGCATGGGGTGGCCGGGGCGCACCGCCACCCCGTCCACCAGCAGCTCCGCGCCCATCCGGCGGAGGGTCGGGTGGAGGTGGTCGACCGGGCCGGCCGCGGTGCCGCCGGTGGTGACGACCAGGTCGGCGGTGGAGCCGGCCAGGGCCTCGTGGAGCAGCTCGGCGTCGTCGGCGAGGTGCCGGGGCGGTGCCATCTCGGCGCCCAGGGCGCGCAGCCAGGGGACCAGCATCGGGCCGAGCGCGTCGCGGATCCGGCCGCCCTCGGGCCGGCCGCTGCGCAGCAGTTCGTCGCCGAGGACGAAGACCTCGACGCGCGGGCGGGGGTGGACGGACAGCTCGTCGTAGCCGGCCGCCGCGGCCAGGCCGAGGACCGCGGGGGTGACCAGCGCGTCGGCCGGCAGCAGGTGGTCGCCGGTGCGGCACTCCTGGCCGCGCGGGCGGATGTCCTGGCCGGGGGAGACCGGCCGCGGCGTGTACAACCGGGCGCGGCCGTCGGGGAGTTCGAGGATCTCGCCGTGCTCGCTGCGCAGCACCGCGGTGGCGCCGGGCGGGACGCGGGCGCCGGTGGCGATGGGCACCGCGTGGCCGTCGACGAGCGCCGCGTCGGCGCTGTGGCCGGCGAGCAGGCCGTGGTCGGGACCGGTGGCGTCGTCGTCCGCGGCGACCCGGTCGACGCGCCAGGGGCCGGGGCCGGCGACCGCCCAGCCGTCCATCGCCGAGGTGTCGAACGACGGCAGGTCGGTGAGGGCGGTCAGGGGAGCGGCGAGGGTACGGCCGAGCGCCTCGCCGAGCGGGGCCGTGCCGGGGCCGGGCGGCCCGTCCACGGCGTGCGCGGCCAGGTCCCGGGCGGCGGGCCAGGGTGTGGTGCGGTGGTGCGGGGCGCCGGTGCGGGCAGAGGCAGGGGCGGCCGCGGACGGGGCGGTGGCCCGGTGGCCGGCGCGGGCCTGGCGGCCGGTGCCGTCCGAGGCCCCGGCCGCCGGGCCCGCCGGGTGCTCCGGGGTGGGGCCGCCGGGCGCGGGGCCGCCGGACGGGTGCGGGTCGTGCGGGTCGTCCGGGCCGGCGCCGTACGCGGCGTACGTGCCGGTCGCGGTCGTGCCGTCCGTGCCGGCCGCGGTGGCGCCGGGCGCCCGGCGGGGCGCGGTGTCGTTGGCCAGCGCGAGGGCGTCGGCGAACTCGTCGCCGAACCGGTCGCCGTGCTCCCCGTCGGTCATTCCGCGGACTTCGCTTCGCCGCCCGAGGCGCCGCCGCCCGAAGCGTTGCCGCCAGGGGTGCCCCCGCCGGGCGTGCCGCCGCCCGCCGCGCGCGCCGCCGCGGCTTCCTCGGCCGCGGCCTCCGCCGCCCAGCGGTCGGCCAGGGCGGCGGCCCGCCGGGAGAGTTCGGCCACGTCGCCGCCCTGCCGGGCCGCCGCGTAGCCCACCAGGAACGTCGTCAGGGGCGCGGCGGGGCGGGCCACTCCGTGGGCCGCGTCCCGCGCGAGGTCGAGGAGTGCCGCCGTGTCAACATCGAGGTCGATGCCGAGTTCGGCCTTGACTGCGGTGATCCATTCGTCCAACACGTGTCCATGCTCCCTGATCCGGGCGCGCGCCGTGCCGAGGTCCTCCCAGGTGTCGCAGTCGAACGACGCGGCGGCCGGGGCGTCCCGGACCCGGGCGAGGTCCAGCGCGGACAGCAGGGGGCGCAGCGGCAGGCCGGCGAGGCCGCCGTGGCCGGCCCGCAGCTCGTCCAGGGCGCGGCGCAGCGGTGCGGAGCGGTACGCGGCGACCAGCGGCTGGTCGCGGCCGTCCCGGTCGCACAGCAGCGCGCCGTCCCGGGCCGGCCCACCGGGCCCGGCCGCCGCGGCGAGGAGGCCGCGGACGGTGGCGGGCGTCAGGAACGGCAGGTCGGCGGAGAGCAGCAGCACCGTGGGCGCGGTGGTGTGCCGCAGTCCGGCGTCGAGCGCGGCGAGCGGGCCGCCGCCGGGCGGGTCCTCCCGGGCCCGGACCACCGGGCGGGCGGTCGGGCGGGCGGGGCCGACGACGACGGTGACCGCGGCGCCGGCGCAGGCGGCCAGCACCCGGTCCAGGAGGGTCCGGCCGCCGACGCGCAGGGCGGGTTTGTCCGCCCCGCCGAGCCGCCGGGCGGCCCCGCCGGCCAGCACGATCGCGTCGTAGTCGGTGTGCTCGCTCACCCCTTGAGTATCTCCGGGCGCGCCGCCGGAACGCCGCCGGCGGCCGTCACAAGGTGCGCAGCAGCAGCGCGGGCCGTTCCACGCAGTCGGCCACGTGGCGCAGGAAGCCGCCCGCGGTGCCGCCGTCGCACACCCGGTGGTCGAAGGTGAACGACAGCTGGACCACCTGCCGCACCGCCAACTCGCCCTCGTGCACCCACGGCTTGGGCGATATCCGGCCGACGCCTAGCATCGCCGCCTCCGGGTGGTTGAGGATCGGGGTGGAGCCGTCGACGCCGAAGACGCCGTAGTTGTTGAGGGTGAACGTGCCGTGCGACAGCTCGGCGGGCGTGAGCTTCCCGGCGCGGGCGGCCTCGGTGAGCCGGGCCATCTCGGCGGACAGCTGCTCGGCCGTGCGGTCCTGGGCGTCCCGGACGACGGGCACCACCAGTCCGCGGTCGGTCTGCGCCGCGAAGCCGAGGTGGACGGCGGGCAGCCGGACGATCTCCTGGGCCGCGGTGTCGACGGTGGCGTTCAGCTCCGGATAGCGGGCCAGGGCGGCCGTGCAGATCCGGGCCAGCAGCGCCAGCAGTGACACCTTGGGGGCGCCGGGGACGTTCATCGCCGCGCGGGCGGCGAGGAGTTCGGTGGCGTCGGCGTCCACCCAGCAGGTGGCGTCCGGGATCTCGCGGCGGCTGCGGCTGAACTTCTCTGCCGCGGCGCCGCGCACGCCCTTCAGCGGAATCCGCTCCTCCCCCGGGGCGGGGGCGGCGGACGCTGCCGTACGGGTCCCGGGGGCGGCGGGCGCGGCGCCGGGTGCCGCCCCGGCCAGCGCGCGGACCGCGGACTCGACGTCCGTCCGGAGGATCAGGCCGTCGCGCCCGGTGCCCCGGACGTCCCGCAGATCCAGGCCGTGCTCCCGGGCGAGGCGGCGCACCAGGGGGGAGATCACAGCAACCGTGCCGCCGCCGTCCGCGACCGGGCGGGCGGGGCCGCGCGCGTCCGGCACATGACCGGCCGACCCGGGGGTCGCGGCGGGCTCCGGGGCGGGCGGCAGGATCCTGCGGCGCCGGGCTGCGGCACCGCTCGTGCCGTAGCCGACCAGGACGTTCCCCGACCCGGACTCCGCGGCCTCCGGCGCCTGCGCGGCGGGGGCCGGAACCGGGGCGGCGGACGGGCCGCCGGGCACCGTGCCGCCATCCGGCAGGGCGTCCGGCGCGGCGCCGACCGCGACCGTCACCAGCGGCGCGCCGACCGGCACCTCGGCGCCCTCCTCGCCGAACCGGGCGGTGACCACCCCGCCGTACGGACAGGGCACCTCGACCATCGCCTTGGCGGTCTCCACCTCCACGACCGGCTGGTCGACGGCCACCACCTCGCCGACCTCGACCAGCCAGCGCACGATCACCGCTTCGGTCAGGCCCTCGCCCAGGTCGGGGAGGGTGAACTCGCGCACCACGGCCATCACGCACCACGCCCTTCCGCCCAGCGCGACTCCCACTGGAGGCGGGCGACGGTGTCCAGGATCCGGTCCACGCCGGGCAGATGGTGGCGCTCCAGCATGGGCGGCGGATAGGGGATGTCGAATCCGGTGACGCGCAGCACCGGCGCCTCCAGGTAGTGGAAGCAGCGCTCGGTGACCCGGGCGGCGATCTCGCCGCCGGGGCCGCCGAACCCGCTCGCCTCGTGGACGACCACGGCCCGCCCGGTGCGCCGCACGGACGCGCAGACCGTCTCGTCGTCGAACGGCACGAGCGAGCGGAGGTCGACGACCTCCAGATCCCAGCCCTCGGCGCGGGCGGCCTCGGCGGCCTCCAGGCAGACGGGCAGGGACGGGCCGTAGGTCAGGAGGGTGGCGCTGCTGCCGGGGCGGCGGATCTCGGCGCGGCCTATGGGCGCGACCGGGGCGGGCGCGTCCGGGGACCAGTCGGCCCGGGACCAGTAGAGCCGCTTCGGTTCGAGGAAGACCACCGGGTCGTCGGAGGCGATGGCCGCGCGCAGCAGGCCGTAGGCGTCCTCGACGGTCGCCGGGGTGACGACCTGGAGGCCGGGGGTGGCGAGGTAGTACGCCTCGGAGGAGTCGCTGTGGTGCTCGACGCCGCCGATGCCGCCGCCGTAGGGGATGCGGATGGTCAGCGGCATGGGGACCGCGCCGCGGGTGCGGTTGCGCATCCGGGCGACGTGGCTGACCAGTTGCTCGAACGCGGGGTAGGCGAACGCGTCGAACTGCATCTCCACCACCGGGCGGAGCCCGTACATCGCCATGCCGACGGCGGTGCCGAGGATGCCGGCCTCGGCGAGCGGGGTGTCGCTGCACCGGTCCGGGCCGAACTCGGCGGCCAGGCCGTCGGTGATCCGGAAGACGCCGCCCAGGGTGCCGACGTCCTCGCCCATCACGTGGACGGCGGGGTCCTCGGCCATGGCGTCGCGCAGCGCGCGGGTGAGCGCCTGGGCCATGGTGGCCGGCTTGCGCGCGGTGGGCCGGGCGGTGGTCGTCATGGCCGGGCCTCCTGGGCGGGCGCGGGGGTGGCCGCTTCGGCCTCGGCGTCCAGCTCGGCGCGCAACCGGTCGGCCTGGTCGCGCAGTTGGCCGGTCTGCCGGGCGAAGACGTGGTCGAACAGGGCCATCGGGTCCAGCGGGGGGTCGGTGTGCATGCGGTCCCGGAGGGCGGCGGCGAGCTGCTCGGCGCTCTCCCGGGTGGCGGCGGCGAACGCGTCGGTGAGCAGGCCGCGGTCGGTCAGCTCGCGCTCCATGAGGGCTATCGGGTCGTGCGCCCGCCAGGTCTCGACCTCGGCCTCGGTGCGGTAGCGGGTGGCGTCGTCGGCGTTGGTGTGGGCGTCGAGGCGGTAGGTGACGGCCTCGACGAGGGTGGGGCCGCCGCCCTCGCGGGCGCGCCGTACCGCGTCGGTGAGGACCTCGTGCATCGCGGGCGCGTCGTTGCCGTCCACCAGGCGGCCGGGCATGCCGTAGCCGACCGCCTTGTGGGCGAGGGAGGGGGCGGCGGTCTGCTTGGCGAGCGGGACGGAGATCGCGAAGCCGTTGTTCTGGACGAGGAAAACGACCGGCGCCTGCCAGACGGCGGCGAAGTTCAGCGCCTCGTGGAAGTCGCCCTCGCTGGTGCCGCCGTCACCGACCATGGCCAGGGCGACCACGTCGTCGCCCTTGAGGCGGGCGGCGTGCGCCAGGCCCACGGCGTGCGGGAGCTGGGTGGCCAGGGGGGTGCACAGGGGCGCGACGCGGTGCTCGTACGGGTCGTAGCCGGTGTGCCAGTCGCCGCGCAGGAGGGTCAGGGCCTGGACGGGGTCGAGGCCGCGGGCCACGGCGGCGAGGGTGTCGCGGTAGCTGGGGAAGAGCCAGTCCTGCTCCTGGAGGGCCAGGGCGGCGGCGACCTGGCAGGCTTCCTGGCCGGTGGAGGAGGGGTAGACCGCGAGCCGGCCCTGGCGGGTCAGCGCGGTGGCCTGGGTGTTGTAGCGCCGGCCGCGGACCAGCTCGGCGTAGAGCCGCTTCAGGAGCCCGGTGTCGAGCCGGCGGGCGGCGTCCGTCCCCAGGAGGCGGTACGGCTCCGCGTCGGGCAGGAGAGGCGCGGGGTCGACGCGCGGGCGCCAGGCGGGTGGCGGGCCGGCCGGGCCACTGGTGTGCCGGGGGCTGCCGGGCTGCTCAAGGACCGTCATGACGGGCACCTCCTCGTCATCGAAGGGGTGGCGCGATGCGCCTCATGGGGGTGGGGGGCGGGCGACGGGCGGGCAGGATGAAACGGGTCGGGGCGGGTGCGCCCTTCCCTACCGATTGTTCGGTCGCTGATGCATTTTGGCTACAGGCGGGTTCAGCCTGTGGACAAACGGTTCTCCACAGCTTGTGATGAAGGCAGGGAGTCCACCCAGGGGAGGCGGGAGCACATGCCGGAGGAACAGATGGCCAATCCGGGGGCGCAGCCGCCGGCACCACCCGCCCCGCCCCCTCCGGCCGCCCGCCCGCTGGACACCATCGACCGCGCCATCCTGCGCCTGCTCCGCACCGACGGCCGGGCCTCGATACGCTCTGTCGCCGAGCAGGTGCACGTCTCCCGCGCGAACGCCTACGCGCGCATCAACCGGCTGCTCGACGACGGCGTGATCCGCGGCTTCAGCGCCCTGGTGGACCAGGAACGGGCAGGCCAGGGCGCCTCCGCGTACATCACCCTGAAGATCGTCCAGAATTCCTGGCGGACCGTGCGCAAGCAGCTGACCGCGCTGCCCGGAGCCGCCCACATCGCGCTGGTCAGCGGCGATTTCGACGTGCTGCTGCTGGTCCACACCAAGGACAACCGGGAACTGCGGGAACTGGTCCTGACCCGGATCCAGTCCATCCCGGAGGTGCTGAGCACCCGCACCCTGCTGGTCTTCGAGGAGACCGACCTGGGGCTGGAGGAGGGGTGGGGCGAGGGCACGGGCTAGCGGCGGCCGCGCGCGGCCCGCTCGCGCGCCCGTACGGCCCGCAGGCGCCCAGGGCCCGTCAAGCCCGCCGCAGCCCCGCGAACGCCGTCCGGACCACGGCCTCGGCGACCTCGTCGCGGCCGGCGGCGTCGCCGCGCCCGGGGCGGTACCACTCCACGATGGAATTGATCATTCCGAAGAGCAGGCGGGTGGCCAGCCGCACGTCCACGTCGTCCCGGAGGTCGCCGTCGGCGGCGGCCTCCTTCAGGAGCCCGGCGACCCGGTGGTCGAATTCGCGGCGGCGCTCCATGGCCCAGCGCTCGGTGTCGGTGTTGCCCCGCACGCGCAACAGGAGCGTGACGTAGGGGAGTTCGTCCATCAGGACCTCGGCGACGCGCCGGGTGACGTATTCCAGCCGCTCGATGGCCCGGCCCTCCTGGGCGCCGGGCTCCGCGAGGACGCCGAAGAGCCCGTCCAGGGCGCGGCTTATCGCGCGCCGGAGCAGCTCCTCCTTGCTGCGGACGTGGTGGTAGATCGAGGACTTCGAGATGCCGGCCGCTTTGGAGAGGTGCTCCATGGACGTGCCGTCGTAGCCGCGCTCGATGAACACCTCGACGGAGACCGCGAGCAGCGAATCGGGTGTGTAGGCGTCGCGCTTGGCCATGGTCATGATTAGAGCACCCATTCCTCGAGGTCCGCACGGCGCCGCAGCGCCCGGGACGGCGCGTACCGCCCCCCGGCATTGTGGCGGTGCAGGGAGTCCAGCAGATCGCGGACCCAGGGGGCACCGAGCCGTTCGGCCCATTCCAGGGGGCCGCCGGGGTAGTTCACCCCCAGGCGCATCGCGGTGTCGATGTCCTCGGGGGTGGCGACGCCCCGGGCCGCGGCGTCCACGGCGAAGTCGATGATCATCGCGATGGTGCGGGCGGCGAGCATGCCGGGGACGTCGTCGAGCACGCTGACCTCTTTGCCCAGCGCCTGGAAGAGGCCGGTGGCCTCGGCCACGTCCGCCCCGGAGGCCGCGGCGGAGGGGGCGAGGGCGATCCGGGTGGCGGCCCGGTAGTCGAGCGCGAGGTCGAAGCGGACGGCGCGGCCGTCCTCGCGGCGGGTGGCGGGGCCGCCGTCGGTCAGGGCCAGCGCGGCGCCGCCGGGCAGCCGGAGGAAGCCCGCGCGCCCCTCGGGGGCGGTGGCGCGGACGACCTCGATACCGGCTTCCGCGAGCAGCGCGGGCAGGACGGCGGCGGGCCGGGGCAGCTCGCCGTGGAGGGTGACCGCGGCGGGCGCCGGGCAGGGGGCGGCGGTGGCCGGCCGGGGCGGCTCGGCGCCCTCGGAGTGGTCGTACCAGCCGCGTCCCGTCTTGCGGCCGAGCAGGCCGGCCTCCACCAGGCGGCGCTGGGCCAGGGAGGGGGTGAACTTCGGGTCCTGGAAGAAGGCGTGCCACACCGAGCGGGTGACCGCTTCGTTCACGTCCTGGCCGATGAGGTCGGTGAGCTCGAACGGGCCCATCCGGAAGCCGCAGCCCTCGCGGAGGACCGCGTCCAGGGTGGCGGGGTCGGCGGCCCGCTCCTCGTAGAGGCGCAGGGCCTCGGCGTAGAAGGGGCGGGCGATGCGGTTGACGAGGAAGCCGGGGGTGTCGGCGCAGCGCACGGGGGTCTTGCCCCAGGCCGCGGCGGTGTCGTACGCGGTGGCGGCCGCCTCGGGGTCGGTGGCGGCGCCGCTGACGACCTCGACCAGGGGCAGCAGCGGGGCGGGGTTGAAGAAGTGCAGGCCCAGGCAGCGGCCGGGGCGGCGGAGCGCGCCGGCGACGGCGGTGACGGGCAGCGAGGAGGTGTTGGTGGCCAGCAGGCAGTCGGCCGGGACGATGTCCTCCAGGGCGCGGAAGAGCTCCTGTTTGGCGGGGAGTTCCTCCAGGATCGCCTCGATGACGAGGGCGGCGCCGGCGAGTTCGGTGAGGGCGGCGGCGGGGGAGAGGCGGTCGCGGGCGGCGTCCCGCGCGGCCGCCGGAATCCGGCCTTTCTCCACGAGCCGGTCCAGCCGTCCCAGGATGGCGCCGGCGGCCTGCTCGGCCCGGCCGGGGACGCTGTCGTGGAGCCGTACGCGGTGGCCGGCGACCAGCGCGACCTGCGCGATTCCCTGTCCCATCGTGCCGGTGCCCACCACTGCCACGGTGTCGCCGCTGCCGAGTGCCGTCATGCCGGCCGTCCTCCCCGAGCGAGTTTTCCACAGGTTGGCCGGGCCCCCTTGCCCCGACCGATCGTTCGGTTACTCTAACTCCGTTGCCGTGTCACTCCCAGTCCTCCCTCTCTCTCTTTCCGCGCAGCCGACGAGGAGTTGGTCACCGATGACCGCCGAAATGACCGCAGCGCAGCTGGTCGAGAAGCACCGCCCGACCCTCGACAAGGCGCTGGACGCGATCCGCACCCGCGCGTACTGGTCCCCCCACCCCGAGCACCCCAAGGCGTACGGCGAGACCGCGCCGCAGGACGGACTGGCCGCCTTCGAGGCGCTGCGCGGTACGCGGTTCGCCCTCGACCAGCCCGGTACGGACGACTGGGTGGGCGAGGAAGTCTCGCCGTACGGCCCGGAGCTGGGCATCACCTATCCGCATCCGGACGTCTCGGTGCTGCTGCCGGCGATGCGGGCCGCGCTGCCGGTGTGGCGGGAGGCGGGGCCGGAGGTGCGGGCGGCGGTGTGCCTGGAGATCCTGGCGCGGATCAGCGCGCGCACCCATGAGTTCGCGCAGGCCGTGATGCACACCAGCGGCCAGGCGTTCATGATGGCGTTCCAGGCCGGCGGGCCGCACGCCCAGGACCGCGGCCTGGAGGCGGTGGCGTACGCCTACGAGGAGCAGACCCGCACCCCCCGGCAGGCGGCCTGGACCAAGCCGCAGGGCAAGCGGGATCCGCTGGAGCTGGCCAAGACGTTCACGCCCGTGCCGCGCGGGGTGGCCCTGGTGATCGGCTGCAACACCTTCCCGACGTGGAACGGCTATCCGGGCCTGTTCGCCTCCCTGGCGACCGGCAATCCCGTGCTGGTCAAGCCGCATCCGCGGGCGGTGCTGCCGCTGGCGCTGACGGTTCAGGTGGCCCGGGAGGTGCTGGCCGAGGCCGGTTTCCCCGCCGACCTGGTGTGCCTGGCGGTGGACCGGCCGGGCGAGGGCCTGGCCAAGACCCTGGCGCTCCGCCCCGAGGTCCGGATCATCGACTACACCGGCTCGACCGCGTTCGGCGACTGGCTGGAGGAGCACGCCCGCCAGGCCCAGGTGTACACCGAGAAGGCGGGGGTCAACACCGTCGTCATCGAGTCCACCGGCGACTACAAGGGCATGCTCGCCAACCTCGCGTTCTCCCTGTCGCTCTACAGCGGCCAGATGTGCACCACCCCGCAGAATCTGCTGATCCCCCGGGGCGGCATCGCCACGGACGCCGGCCCGAAGTCGTACGACGAGGTGGTCAGCGATCTGGCGGGCGCGGTCAGCGGTCTGCTGGGCGATGACGCGCGGGCCAACGCCCTGCTCGGCGCGATCGTCAATCCGCAGGTCGCGGCGCGGATCGAGGAGGCCGCCGGGTTCGGCGAGGTGGCGCTGGCCTCCCGCGAGGTGAAGAACCCGGAGTTCCCCGAGGCCACGGTCCGCACGCCGGTGATCGTCAAGCTGGACGGGTCGGATCCGGAGGCCGAGGCGGCGTATCTGTCGGAGTGCTTCGGCCCGGTGGCGTTCGCGGTGGCGGTGGACGCGGTGGCCGACGCGGTGGCGCTGCTGCGCCGCACGGTCCGGGAGAAGGGCGCCATGACGGTCGGCGCGTACACCACCTCCCCGGAGGTGGAGCGGCTGGTCGAGGACGCCTGCCTGGAGGAGTGCGCCCAGCTGTCGCTGAATCTGACCGGCGGGGTGTACGTGAACCAGACGGCGGCGTTCTCGGACTTCCACGGCTCGGGCGGCAATCCGGCGGCCAACGCGGTGCTGTGCGACGGCGCGTTCGTGGCGAACCGCTTCCGGACGGTGGAGGTGCGGCGCGAGGGGTGAGGCTCCCGGCCCGGGCTCCGGCGGCCCGGGCCGTCCGCTCAGAGGTCCTGGAGCCGGGCGTGCCGGGTGATCCAGGCGTGCATGGCGATGGCCGCGGCGGCCCCGGCGTTGATCGAGCGGGTCGAGCCGAACTGCGCGATGGAGCAGACCATCGAGGCGTGCTCCCGGGCCTGTTCGGTCAGGCCCGGGCCCTCCTGCCCGAAGAGCAGGACGCAGCGGCGCGGCAGCGCGGTGGTCTCCAGGGGCACGGAGCCGGGAAGGTTGTCGATCCCGATGATCGGCAGGTCCTCGGCGGCGGCCCAGGTGGTGAGCGCCGCGGTGTCCGGGTGGTGGCGCAGGTGCTGGTAGCGGTCGGTGACCATGGCGCCGCGGCGGTTCCAGCGGCGCTGCCCGACGATGTGCACCTCCTTGGCGAGGAAAGCGTTGGCGGTCCGGACGACCGAGCCGATGTTGAAGTCGTGGCTCCAGTTCTCGACGGCCACGTGGAAGTCGTGGCGGCGGGTGTCGAGGTCGGCGACGATCGCCTCGCGGGTCCAGTAGCGGTAGCGGTCGACGACGTTGCGGCGGTCGCCGTGGGCGAGCAGTTCGGGGTCGTAGCGGGCGTCCCGCGGCCAGGGCTCGGGGTGCGGGCCGACGCCGATCGCGGGCCCGTACCCCTCGTCGTACTGGAGGGGCTCGGCGGGGGCGGTGTTCTCGCTGCTCACCCCACGAGCGTAGGGCCCTCGCCGGCGGAGCGGGCGGCGGCCTCCGGCGCGGGGCCGGCGGGCGCCCGGTCCGGGGCGGCGGCGCGGGGCGGGAAGAGGCGGCGGCGCAGGGCGGAGCCGCGCCGTTCGCACCACGTCAGGAAGCCGGTCGGCAGGAAGACGAGGTCCGCGGTGATCATCGCCAGGGAGAAGAACGGCAGGCCCAGCAGGAACGCGATCGAGAGGTGCTCGCAGACCATCGCGGCCAGCAGGACGTTCTTCAGCCGCCGGTTGAAGACGGTGAACGGGAAGGCGACCTGCACGATCACCGTGCCGTAGGTGATCAGCATGACGATCAGGCCGTTGCCGCCGAGCAGGTGGGAGAGGTCCGGCCAGGGCGAGAAGTAGTCCAGGCGCAGCGGGTAGTAGACGGCGGTGCCGTCCTGCCAGCGGGTGCCCTGGATCTTGTACCAGCCGGCGGTGGCGTAGACGAGGCACACCTCGACCATGATCACCAGCAGGCCGGCGTTGTGGGCGAGGACGGCGAGGGTGTCCAGGACCGTCCGGGGCTCCCCGGGGGCGAAGCGGCGCACCGCCCACCACAGGCCGTGGGCCGCCCACAGCCCCCACAGGGCCAGGCTCCAGCCGAAGTGCGGGAACGGGCCGTGGCCGAACCACGTCAGCCCGGGGGCGCCGGCCAGCTGGGCCGCGGCGAGGGCGAGGCCGAGCACCGCCCACAGCACGATGCCGGGCAGGTCGCGGGGGCTGTCCGGGCCGCTCTGCGGGATGCCGGCGGCGGCCGCCCGGCGGGCCCGGCGGGCGTCCAGCGACCACACCTGCCCGCACCGGGTCAGGACGAGGTACATCGACATCAGGTGGAGGACGTTGTCGCCGCCGTCCCCGAGGAAGACGCTGCGGTTCTGGAGCGAGATCACGCCCACCATGAACAGCACCGACATGGTGCGGGTGCGCCAGCCGAGCATCAGCAGCGCGGCGGCGGCGATGGCGAGGACGTAGACCAGCTGGAACCATCCGCCGCTGCCGGACCACAGCAGCACCGAGAAGCCGTGGTTGCCGGTGAGCAGCTGGCGGACCATGGTGAAGTCGAAGGGGCCGGCGGGCCCGTAGAGCTCCTGGCGGTGCGGCCATTCGCGGAGCAGGAACAGCAGCCAGGTGCCGGCGAAGCCGATCCGTATGACCGCGGTCTGGTACGGGGCCAGGGCCCGCGCGGTGACCCGGGCGAAGCCGCGCCCGATGACGCGTTCCATGCGGGTCTCCTGGTAGGCCGAGGGCTCCCCGGGGGCGGCGGGGGCGCCGGTGTCCCGAGGGGCGGCGGGCGGCTGCTGCGGCATCGGTGACGTCACTGGTTCGTCGCTCCCTCGGGGAGGTCGCCCGCGGTGATCGGCCACCAGGGCAGGACGCGGTAGGCGGGCTTGTCGCTGACCTTCTCGGCGGACCACGGCGGCGGCACCACCGGAGTCGTCCGCGAGCGGAGCTGGATCTCCTCGACCCGGGCGCCGCCGCGGGTCCACTCCCCGGACATCCGGAGCATCACGATCCGGCGGAAGTAGCGCGCGAACATCCCGCCGCGCTCGCCGGTCGTGCGGTTCTTGGCGTCCAGCGTGCCGGAGAGCAGCTCCCAGCCGCGGCGGAGCTCGTTCTGCTGGGTGTGGCTGGGCAGCGGGTTGTGGCGGACGGCCCGGCCGTCGCGGGCGGTCAGGTCGGTCCAGCCGGTGGTCCGGGACGTGCCGTCGCCCTCGGTCAGGCGGGCGCGGACCTGGACGGCGATGTTCTGCTGGAGCGGGTTGGGTGCGAACAGCTTCCAGTTCTGCTCGTACTCCGGGTAGATGTAGTCGCTGATCAGCGCGGACTGCTGCCTGCTGACCGTGTTCGACGGCGCGACGTGCAGGAACACCATCGCGAGATGGATCAGGACGGCCACCGCGATACCGCCGGCCGCCGTTCCTATGACGATGCGCGAGGGCAGCGACAGCGCGGACAGTGGCCGCGATTCGTCCCCGTATGACTGCATTCCCGCCCCGTTTCGAGTCCTCGTGCGGACCATTCCGCCCCGGAACGGTACCTAGGGTGCCGCTCCCCGCACACCTTCCGCCGGTTATCCACAGGCTTGACACCCGCGGTCCGGCCACTCACCATTGAACCGAACGATCGGTCGGTCGGGAGGAGGGGGCACCACATGACGACGATCGCGCCGGAGGACACGGGCCAACGGCAAGCCCTGTTCGACGCCACCATCGCCGCGGACGAGCGGATCGAACCACGCGACTGGATGCCGGACGACTACCGCGCCTCACTGGTCCGCCAGATCGCCCAGCACGCCCACTCCGAGATCATCGGCATGCAGCCGGAAGCCAACTGGATCACCCGCGCACCGTCCCTGCGCCGCAAAGCGATCCTCATGGCCAAGGTCCAGGACGAGGCCGGCCACGGCCTCTACCTCTACAGCGCCGCCGAAACCCTCGGCACCGGCCGCGACGAACTCCTCGACAAGCTCCACACCGGCCGCCAGAAATACTCCTCGATCTTCAACTACCCCACCCTCACCTGGGCCGACGTCGGCGCCATCGGCTGGCTCGTGGACGGCGCCGCGATCACCAACCAAGTCCCCCTGTGCCGCTGCTCCTACGGCCCCTACGCCCGCGCCATGGTCCGCGTCTGCAAGGAGGAGTCCTTCCACCAGCGCCAGGGCTACGAACTCCTCCTCACCCTCAGCCGCGGCACCGAAGCCCAGCACGCCATGGCCCAGGACGCCGTCAACCGCTGGTGGTGGCCCTCCCTGATGATGTTCGGACCGCCCGACGACGAGTCCGCGCACTCCGCCCAGTCCATGGCCTGGAAGATCAAGCGCCACTCCAACGACGAACTCCGCCAGCGCTTCGTCGACATCTGCGTCCCCCAGGCCGAAGCCCTCGGCCTCACCCTCCCCGACCCCGCCCTGCGGTGGAACGACGACCGCGGCCACTGGGACTTCGGCCCCATCGACTGGACCGAATTCCACGAAGTCCTCAAGGGCAACGGTCCCTGCAACGACGAACGCATCGGCCGCCGCCGCCGCGCCCACGAGGACGGCGCCTGGGTCCGCGAAGCGGCCGCCGCCCACGCCGCCAAGCACGCCGCCCGCACACCCCGCACCGGCACCCACCAGCAGGAGGCGGCCCGATGACCACCGCGCACCCCACCGAGCCCACCGGCGCCGCACCCGCCGGCCCGGCCGACTGGCCCCTGTGGGAAGTCTTCGTCCGCAGCCGCCGCGGCCTCTCCCACACCCACGCCGGCAGCCTGCACGCCCCCGACGCCCAGCTCGCGCTGCGCAACGCCCGCGACCTCTACACCCGCCGCTCCGAAGGCGTCTCCCTCTGGGTCGTCCCCTCCGACCAGATCACCGCCTCCTCCCCCGACGAGAAGGACCCCTTCTTCGCACCGGCCGGCGACAAGCCCTACCGCCACCCCACCTTCTACGACATCCCCGAGGGGGTGCAGCACCTGTGACGCCGCGCACCGCCACCCCCGCCCTCCCCCTCGGCGACGACGCGCTGATCCTCTCCCACCGCCTCGGCGAATGGGCCGGCAACGCCCCCGTCCTGGAGGAAGAGGTCGCCCTCGCCAACATCGCCCTCGACCTCCTCGGCCAGGCCCGGGTCCTGCTCTCCCTCGCCGGCGACGAGGACGACCTCGCCTACCTCCGCGAGGAACGGCAGTTCCGCAACGTCCAGCTCGTCGAGCAGCCCAACGGCGACTTCGCCCACACCATCGCCCGCCAGCTGTACTTCTCCACCTACCAAGAACTCCTCCACACCCACCTCGCCACCGGGGACACCGAGCTCGCCCCCCTCGCCGCCAAAGCCGTCAAAGAAACCGCGTACCACCGCGACCACGCCGAGCAGTGGACCGTCCGCCTCGGCGACGGCACCGACGAGAGCCGCACCCGCATGCAGCGCGCCCTGGACGCCCTCTGGCGCTTCACCGGCGAACTCTTCGACCCCGTCGAAGGACTGGACACCGTCCCCTGGCAGGACCTTCGCGCCACCTGGGCCACCCGCATCACCGCCACCCTGGAACGGGCCACCCTCACCCTCCCCGAAGGCCCTCAGCGCAGCGGCTGGACCGCCGGCGGCGGACGGCAGGGAATCCACACCGAGCCCTTCGGCCGGCTCCTCGCCGAAATGCAGCACCTCCACCGCAGCCACCCGGGGGCGACATGGTGACCGACACCGCCCTCGAAGCCGAACTCCGGGAACTGGCCGGCGCCGTCCCCGACCCCGAGCTGCCCGTCCTCACCCTCGCCGAGCTCGGCGTCCTCCGCGACGTACGCCTCACCGGCCCCGACCGCGTCGAGGTCACCCTCACCCCCACCTACACCGGCTGCCCCGCCCTCGACGCGATGGCCGCCGACATACGGCGCGCCCTGACCGGCCACGGCATCCCCCGCGTCGAGGTCCGCACCGTCCTCAGCCCGCCCTGGACCACGGACGCCATCACCGACGAGGGCCGCCGCAAGCTCGCCGCGTTCGGCATCGCCCCGCCCCGCCCCACCACCGGCACCGGACCGGTCCCCGTCGACCTCACCCTCCGCTGCCCGCACTGCGGATCCACCGACACCACCCTGCTCAGCCGCTTCTCCTCCACCGCCTGCAAGGCCCTGCGCCGCTGCGAGACCTGCCGCGAACCCTTCGACCACTTCAAGGAGTTGTGATGTTCCACCCGCTCCGGGTGAAGGAGATCGAGCGGCTCACGGACGACGCGGTGGCCGTCACCTTCACCGTCCCGCCCGCACTCCGCACGGCCTTCCGCCACACCCCCGGGCAGCACATCACCCTCCGCGCGACGATCGACGGCCAGGAGATCCGCCGCACCTACTCCGTCTGCACCCCCGCCACCGGCGACCCCGTCCTCCGCGTCGGCATCCGCCTCGTCGAGCACGGCGCGTTCTCCCCGTACGCCCTCAAGGAACTCGCCCCCGGCGACACCGTCGACGTCATGGCCCCCGCCGGCCGCTTCACCCTCACCCCGCGCCCCGGCCACTTCGCGGCCATCGTCGGCGGCAGCGGCATCACCCCCGTACTCTCCATCGCCGCCACCCTCCTCGCCGAGGAACCGGACGCCCAGTTCTGCCTCATCCGCAGCGACCGCACCACCGCCTCCACGATGTTCCTGGAGGAGGTCGCCGACCTCAAGGACCGCTACCCGCAGCGCTTCCAGCTCGTCACCGTCCTCTCCCGCGAGGAACGGCAGACCGGCCTGCCCTCCGGCCGCCTCGACGAGAACCGCCTGCGCACCCTCGTACCCGCGCTGCTGCCCACCGCCGCCGTCGACGGCTGGTTCCTCTGCGGCCCCCACGGCCTCGTCCAGGGCGCCGAACGGGCCCTGCGCGCCCTCGGCGTCCCCCGCGCCCGCATCCACGAAGAGATCTTCCACATAGCCAACGGCGCGGCGGCCCCCGCCCCCGCAGGCCCCGCACCCGCGCACAGCACGGTCACCGCCACCCTCGACGGCCGCTCCGGCACCTGGCCCGTCCACGACGGCGAATCCCTCCTGGAAGCCGTGCTCCGCAACCGCCCCGACGCCCCCTACGCCTGCAAGGGCGGCGTCTGCGGCACCTGCCGCGCCTTCCTCGTCGATGGCGAGATCCGCATGGACCGCAACTTCGCCCTGGAATCCGACGAGGTCGACGCCGGGTACGTCCTGGCCTGCCAGTCCCACCCCGCCACGGAGAAGGTCGAGCTGGACTTCGACCGCTGAGGAGGGCCCGGCACCGTTCGCGGCCGCCCGCTGCCGTTCGCACCGTTCCCAATTCCCGCCGCCTGCTCTAACTTGACGAACCGTCAGAAACGATCCGTCGGGGACCGTGACTCGGCGCCCCGTCACGGAACGGTGCCCGGCGGAATCCGGCGCGCGGGAGGACGGACCAGTGGACTTCACCTTCACCGACGAACAGCGAGCCGCCGCCGAAGCGGCACACACCGTCTTCGCGGCGGTCGCCCCCGACACCGTCCCCAGCCCCGCCCTCACCCACGGCCCCGTCGCCGACGACTTCGACCGCCCCCTCTGGCGCACCCTCGCCCGGGCCGACCTGCTGGGCCTCCCCGTCGCCCCCGAACACGGCGGCGCCGGCCTGGACCCCCTCGCCCTCTGCCTCGTCCTGCGGGAATCCGCCGCCGCCCTCGCCCGCGTCCCCCTCCTGGAGACCTACGCCGCCGCGCACACCCTCCAGCAGCACGCCACCGACGACCTGCGCGCCGACGTCCTGCCCCGGATCGCGACCGGCGACCTCGTGCTGACCGCCGCGTCCGCCGGCCGCACCGGCCACGCCCCCGCGCCGCTCGCCGTCACCGCCCACCGGAACGGCACCGGCTGGACCCTCGACGGCACCCACACCGCCGTCCCCTGGGCCGCCACCGCGGACCGCGTCCTGCTCCCCGCCCACACCCCCGCCGGGCAGCCCGTCCTCGCCCTCGTCCCCCGGACCCGCACCGGCATCGCCCTCGCCGACCAGATCTCCACCACCGGCGAACGCCACGCCGAGATACGCCTCGACGCCGTCCCCGCCGAGGCCCCCGAGGTCCTCACCGACCCCGCCGCCTGGGACACCCTCCGCGACCTGCTGACCACCGGCACCTGCGCCCTCGCCCTCGGCCTCGGCGACCGCGTCCTGGAGATGACCAGCCGCTACACCGCCACCCGCGAGCAGTTCGGCCACCCCCTGGCCACCTTCCAGGCCGTCGCCGTCCAGACCGCCGACCGCTACATCGACCTGCGCGCCATGGAAGCCACCCTCTGGCAGGCCGCCTGGCGCCTCACCCCCGGCGCGGCGGGCCCCCTGCCGCGCGCGGCGGACATCGCGGTCGCCAAGATCTGGGCCTCCGAAGGCGTCCGCCGCATCGTCCAGACCGCCCAGCACCTGCACGGCGGCTTCGGCGCCGACACCGACTACGCGCTGCACCGCTACCACGCCTGGGCCAAGCACCTCGAACTCTCCCTCGGGCCGGCCGCCGCTCACGAGGAAGCGCTCGGCGACCTGCTGGCGGCGCATGCGCCGGGGTGAGGTTGGCGCGGGGGCGCGGGGGGCCGGCGGGGTGCGCTGGGCTGGGGTGATCAAGGCGGGCGGGTGGGCGCGGGCGGCGGGGCGCACCGGGACGGCTGTGCCGTTCGCGCCGGGGGCCGACGTGCCGTTCGTACCGGGGCCGAGTGTGGCGTTCGCACCGGGCCCCGGCGGCCGGGGCCCGGCGGCCGGGCCCCGGCGGCCGGGGGCGACGGCTAGATGACCGTCCCCGCGCCGCCCTTGCCGTCCGACACCGGGCGCCCGGCGGCCTCCCACGCCTGCATACCGCCCGCGACGTTCACCGCGTCGATGCCCCGCTGGAGCAGATACTGCGCCACCTGGGCCGACCGCCCGCCGACCCGGCACAGCACGTAGACCTTGCCGCCCTCGGGCGCGGCCTCGGTGAACTCCCCGTAACGCGCGACGAATTCACTCATCGGGATGTGCAGCGCGCCCTCGGCGTGGCCGGCCTCCCACTCGTCGTCCTCGCGTACGTCCAGCAGGAAGTCCCCGGGCGCGAGAGCGTCGACACCGACCGTGGGCACAGAACCGAATTGCATGGCCCCGACGCTACCCGACCAGCCGCGCGAGGTGCTCCTCGCGTTCCCGCACATCGGCCAGCAGCTTCTCGGCGATCTCGTCCAGCAGCCGGTCCGGATCATCCGGCGCCATCTTGATCATCGCACCGATGGCGCTCGCCTCCAGATCGGCCGCGACCGACGCCAGCAGCTCCTTCCGTTCGGCCAGCCACTCCAGCCGCGCGTACAGCTCCTCCGCCTCGGACGGCTGCCGCTCGGCGGGCACCGGACCGGCCTCCCACTCCCGCACCAGCTCCCGCAGCTCGGCCTCGTCCCCCCGCCCGTAGGCGGCGTTGACCCGCGCGATGAAACCGTCCCGCCGGGCCCGCTCCGCGTCGTCCCGCGCCAGGTCCGGATGCGCCCGGCGCACCAGATCGCGGTAGACCTTGCGGGCCTCCTCGCTGGGCCGCACCTTCGTCGGCGGCCGCACCGGCTGGTCCGTCAGCATCGCCTGCGCCTCCGGGAACAGCCCCTCCGACCCGAGCCAGCCGTGGAACAGCTCCTCCACCTCCGGCATCGGCAGCACCGAGGCGCGCGCCTCCCGCGCCTTGCGGATGTCCTCGGGATCGCCGGTACGCCTGGCCACGGCCTCCGCGATCTGCGCGTCCAGCTCGTCCAGCCGCGCGTACATCGGGCCGAGCCGCTGGTGGTGCAGCCGGGAGAAGTTCTCCACCTCGATCCGGAAGGTCTCCACCGCGATCTCGAACTCGATCAGCGCCTGCTCCGCCGCCAGCACCGCCTTCGCCAGCCGCCGCGTCGCCTCGTCCCCGGCACCGCCACCACCGGCCCCCTGCGGGCCGCTGCTCGGAACGCCACCCGGGCCACCGTCCGAGGCGCTATCCGGAACGTCGGCATCCCCGCCGCTCCAGCCCGCGCCCGCCGCCTCCCCGCGGGCCTCCGCCGCCCGCGGTGCGGCCGGCTCGCCGGGTGCCCCCGGTACGTCCGGTCGGTCCTGGCCGTCCTGCGCGTTCTCCGCGTGCGAGTTCGTCACCCGGTCAGCGTACGGGGCGCAGCGGACCGGGCCACCGCCCCACCTCCAGGGCCCCCGGGGCCCCCTCCCCCCCCCGGCC